>CAZCAJ010000021.1:0-57622 GCA_964496645.1 uncultured Opitutaceae bacterium | reverse complement strand
TCGATCGCCCACGCCGGGCTGCCCTGGGAGCTCGGGCTGGCCGAGACCCACCAGACCCTGGTGCTCAACAACCTGCGCAGCCGGATCGCGGTCGAGACGGACGGCCAGCTGAAGACGGGCCGCGACGTTGTCATCGCGGCGCTGCTCGGCGCCGAGGAGTTCGGCTTCGCGACGGCGCCTCTCGTGGCCACCGGCTGCATCATGATGCGCGTCTGCCACCTGAACACCTGCCCGACCGGGGTGGCGACCCAGGATCCGCAGCTCCGGGCGAAGTTCGCGGGCAAGCCGGAGCACGTCGTCAACTTCATGCGCTTCATCGCCGAGGACGTCCGCCAGATCATGGCCCAGCTGGGCTTCCGCACGGTCGAGGAGATGGTCGGGCACGTGGAGAGGCTCGAGGCGAGGAAGGCCGTGGACCACTGGAAGGCCAAGGGGCTCGACTTCAGCAAGATTCTCTACCAGCCCGACGTGGACGAGGATGTGGGGCGTTTCTGCCAGATCCCGCAGGAGCACTCGCTCGACAAGTCGCTCGACGTGACGACGCTGCTCGAGGTCTGCCGGCCCGCGATCGAGCGGGGCGAGAAGGTCTCCGCGGAGCTGCCGATCAAGAACACGCACCGCGTCGTCGGGACCATCACCGGCGCCGAGCTGACGAGGAAGTGGGGGGCCGCCGGCCTGCCCGAGGACACGATCCGGATCAAGTTCCGCGGCTCGGCGGGCCAGAGCTTCGGCGCCTTCGTGCCGAGGGGCATGACGTTCCTGCTCGAGGGCGACGCGAACGACTACCTCGGCAAGGGCCTGTCCGGCGGCAAGTTGATCATCTACCCGCCGGTGAAGGCCACGTTCGTACCCGAGGAGAACATCATCGTCGGCAATGTGGCCCTGTACGGAGCCACGAGCGGCGAGGCGTACATCCGGGGCGTGGCCGGCGAGCGCTTCTGCGTGCGCAACAGCGGCGTCAACGCCGTGGTCGAGTCCGTGGGCGACCACGGCTGCGAGTACATGACGGGCGGCCGCGTCGTCGTGCTGGGCCCGGCGGGCCGGAACTTCGCCGCCGGCATGTCCGGGGGCGTCGCCTACGTCCTCGACGAGCGCGGCGACTTCCCGTCGCGCGTCAACCTCCAGATGGTCGGGATCGAGAAGCTCGAGGCCCCGGAGGAGATCGCCGAGGTCCGCGCCATGATCGAGAGGCACATGGCCCACACGGCGAGCTCGCGGGCGGGGCGGGTTCTGGACGACTGGGCGCGGATGGTCCCGCGCTTCGTCAAGGTGATGCCGAACGACTACCGGCGCATGCTCGCGTGCATACGGCGCGCCCACGGCCAGGGACTCACCGGCGACGAGGCCGTCATGGCGGCCTTCGAGGAGAACGCGCGCGACCTTTCCCGCGTGGGCGGCAACTGACCGCCCATGAGCTCAACCCCGATCCCGACCTAGCACGATGGGCAAGCCAACTGGTTTTCTCGAGTACCTGCGGGAGCTTCCCGCGGACCGGCCGCCGCTCCAGCGCACCGGCGACTGGAAGGAGTTCCACCACCACATGGGGGACGATAGGCTGCGCCAGCAGGGCGCGCGGTGCATGGACTGCGGCGTTCCCTTCTGCCACACCGGAAAGCTGGTCAGCGGCATGGCGTCGGGCTGCCCGGTCAACAACCTGATCCCGGAGTGGAACGACCTGGTCTACCGCGGGCTCTGGCGCGAGGCGCTCGAGCGCCTGCACCGCACCAACAACTTCCCCGAGTTCACCGGGCGAGTCTGTCCGGCCCCGTGCGAGGGCTCCTGCGTCCTCGGGATCAACAGCACCCCGGTGACGATCAAGAACATCGAGTGCGCGATAATCGACCAGGGGTGGGCCGAGGGCTGGGTGTTGCCCGAGGCCCCCCGGGTGCGCACCGGCAAGAAGGTCGCAGTCATAGGGTCAGGGCCGGCTGGCCTTTCCGCGGCCGCGCAGCTCAACCGCGCGGGGCACACCGTGACCGTCTTCGAGCGCGCCGACCTGCCGGGCGGGCTGCTCATGTACGGCATACCGAACATGAAGCTCGACAAGAGGGAGGTCGTGCTCCGCCGGATCCGCCACATGGAGCAGGAGGGCGTCAAGTTCATCTGCAAGGCCAACGTGGGCGAGAACGTGGAGCCCCAGATCTTCCTCAAGGAGTTCAACTCGACCGTCATCTGCACCGGGGCCACGCAGCCGCGCGACCTGCCCGTCGAGGGCCGCGGCCTCGCCGGCGTCCACTTCGCGATGGAATTCCTCACGGCCAACACGGCCGCCCTTCTCGACGGGGGCGTGGAGGGCGGGCCTATCCATGCGCGCGGCAAGGACGTCATCGTCATCGGGGGCGGCGACACGGGCACGGACTGCGTGGGAACTGCCATGCGCCACGGGTGCCGCAGCCTCGTTCAGATCGAGATCCTGCCGCAGCCCCCGCTGGAGCGCGCCGAGGACAATCCGTGGCCAGAGTGGCCCAAGGTCTACAAGATGGACTACGGCCAGGAGGAGGCCGCGGCCCGGTTTGGCGCCGACCCGCGGGTCTACCTCACGACCGTCAAGAAGCTGGGCGGAGACGCCGAGGGCCGCGTCAAGGAGATCGTCACGGTCGAGATCGCGTGGCGGAGGAACGAGAAGGGCCAGTTCGTGCCCAGCGAGGTGCCCGGCTCCGAGAGGGTGCTCCCCGCGCAGCTCGTCCTGCTTGCGATGGGCTTCCTCGGGCCGGAGCAGGCGCTGCTGAAGGAGATCGGCATCTCCTGCGACGCCAGGAGCAACGTCAAGGCCGAGTACGAGAGATACTCGACGAACCTGCCGGGGGTGTTCGCAGCCGGCGACTGCCGTCGCGGGCAGAGCCTTGTGGTCTGGGCGATCAACGAGGGCCGGGGCGCCGCTCGCGAGTGCGACCGGTACCTGATGGGCCAGACGGACCTGCCGTAGGCAAGGCGGCCCGTGCGAGGCCCCGGCGTCCCGCCACCGGGACGTCACTCCACCGCGGCCACCCGGTGGAGCACGGGCCCCAGCCTCTCGGCGATCTGGACGAGATCGCCGACGCTGCGGCCCAGGAGCTGGCGGCCAAGCGGCGAGGTGCCCGTGACCACGGTCGCCACCGATTCGCCGTCCCTGGCCTCGAGCCCGCCCGATTGCGGCCCCATGAGGTAAGCCGACCGCCGGCCGGCCGCCTCCAGGGTGACGAGGGCCCCGGCCGCAATCCCCTCGCCGGCCCCGAACACGCGCGGGGAAAGCGCCCTCCAGGCCGCGATCGCGCCGGCGATCTCGGAGGTCAGCATGGCCTGGCCGGCGGCGAGGTAGGCCGCGCTCTGGCTGCGCATGTCGTACTTGTCCTCCGCCCGGCTGTCCTCGTCCGTCGCCTCGTCGCGGGAGCCGAGCGCGGCCTCCGTGTGGAGGGCGAGCTCCGCCTCGAGCTGGGAGATGATCGACAGGGTGAGGGCGCGCTTGTCCACGGGCGGGTTGTCACGTTATCTCGTCACTACAGATGCCGTCAAAGCCCATTCCCGGATCCACAGGCGAGGTGCTCACCTGCCTGCCCTCGCCCTACCTCGCGCACGGGCCGACGGGGCTCCTCTACCTCCCCCGCTTCCTGGCCAAGTGCAAGTACGTCAAGGCGCACGGATCCCTTCCGGCGAGCTACGCAAATAACTTCAAGCGGGGGATCGACCGGCTTCTCTGCCTGCACCTGGGTATCGAGCCCGCGGCGGTCGAGCGGATCGTCGCCGAGTCGGCGGACGACGCGGAGATCGACCGCGGGCTCGCCCGCCTGCTCCCGGCGGACGTGCGCGCGGCAAAGTGGAACCGGGAGCTCGCGCAGAAGGGGATGACCGACGCGGGCCGGGAGTTCCTCGTGTCCGCGCTCACGGCCATGGGATGCGCCGACAGGGCCGGCGAGATAAGGAGCGTCGCCGACCTCATCGACTTCGACGAGGGGAGGATTGAGTGACAAAGGGCCAGAGGGTCGTGTGCATTGACGACGCCTTCAGCGACTTCGTGAGGGCGATCTACGCGCAGCTCCCGGTGAAGGGCAGAACCTACACGATCCGCGAGGTATTCCTCGGCCGCGAGAGAATCGTCAAGGGCGGCGATTCCGCGACCGTCGGTCTCCTGCTCCGCGAGCTGGTAAACCCCCCGGACCCCTTCCACGCGGGAAGGGAGGAGCTCGGCTTCTCCTCCGAGCGCTTTGCCCCGCTGGAGGAACTGCCCCCGCAGCAGGCCGGTGAGGGAGCGGAGGCCGCCGCCGGCGCAGGCTTCGGGACGAACTGACCGGCGGGCGTCCCGGGCGGGCCCGGGGCCCCGCGCCCCTACTGCAGGTCCGGGGCGAGCACCGCGAGCGCCGGCCGGCCCACGCGGCGCCGGACCGATTCCAGGTTCTCCCGGACGAGGGCCCCCATCGAGTCGCAATGCCGGTACTCGGGCCTTCCGTAGTGCTCCGCGAGCGCCTCGCGCAGCAGATGGACCTTGTCCGGCGGCGAAATCGGGTCGCGCTCCATCGCCGAGAGCAGAAGGCTGAGCCTCCGGGCCGCGAGCTCGGCCCGCTGCATCATCATCGTCTGCTCCTCGCGCTGGTACTGGTTGGCGGTCTCGGCGCGCAGGTGCTTCGTGCAGAAGAGGACAAGCGGCGCGTTCTCCTTGAAGAACTGCGGGCGATAGAAGTTCTTCCGGCCGTTGTAGCTCTGCTGGTCGAAGTCCATCGCCCGGATCTTGAGCTGGAAGTCCTCGAAGTCCGGCGTCACGACGAAGACGAAGTTGTAGGACCGCATGTCCCCCAGGAGCTGCACGAAGCACCGCTCGTTGAACTTGATGAGCTCCTTGGCGACCCGCACGGGGCTGAGCTCGGGCCGCTGCAGCCACCGGGTGATGAAAATGTCCCCCGGGACGCCCGCGATGTGCTCCTCGACGAGCGTGTTGCCGCGCGTGATGAAGTTGAGGCGGTTGGGCGAAAGCAGGTGCTCAAGCTCGAGGCCGTAGACCCGCGAGGCGTCGGCCTTCTTGATGTAGATGTAGTCCTGGTTGTCGTTGTACGCGTTCACGATCCGGATCCTGAACGGCATCGAGTTCCCGAACGTGCAGAAGTCCACGCGGTCCGCGTACAGGTGCTGGACGACCGACATGTCGCCGTCCACCTTGATGAGGGCGTACACCTCCTTGAGGGCCTCGTTTAGGGCGCGCATCTCGTTGCGGTCGTATATCACCGTGTCCCAGAGGGTCGGCTTCCCGTCGGCGTCCACGAGCGGGTGGGCCTCGGTGAAGGCGCGCAGCCGCTCATAGGTCACCGGCAGGTCCCGCTCCCGCCTGAAGGCGCGCAGATAGCCGCGCAGCCCGTCGCCTATGGGGAACATGGGCTTCTTCGGTGTCGCCGGGAGCGTTTCCTGCTGCATCGCGGCGGCCTCCATCCCGGCGGATCCTCAGTTCGAGCCCGGCGCGTTGTCGCGGTACACGCTCCAATGCGCGGCGAGCTCGTGGGTCACCCGGCTTCCCACGCGGTACGCCGCCTCGAGAGACGGTAGGTAGCCCGCATATTCGGCGTGAAGGCTCGCGTTCACGTCCTGCTTCGGGGCCTGCATGCAGTAGTTGCTGGCCGTCCTGAGGAACATGACCCGCTGGAAATCGACCCTCCCCATCTTCGACAGGCGGTTCAGGGCGGCGGCGATGCCCTGGTCCTCCATGTCGGACATCGCGAACTCGCCCTTCCCGTCGGTCCACAGCCTCGTCCAGTCGCTCGCCCATTGCGTCAGCGCCTTCCCGTGCCAGTAGCGGCACGAGCCGAAGGTCTCACCGCAAAGGACGAACGGGGGCCTCTGCGCGTTCGGCAGGCCCTCGTAGAGGGCCCTGTACGCCTTCATCCCGTCCGAGTCGGGTATCGCGGTGTTCCTCGTGAGGGCGTAGGCCCATCCGACAAGCGCAGGATTCAGGCGATAGGCCATTATTTCGGGCTCCCACCCCTCGTACTTCGGCTTCTGGTTCGGAACCTTGGAGCCGATCGGCACGATCGCATAGGGCCAGGAGGCGTCGGCCTCTCGCGCGTCGATCTCGTAGGCGACGTCGCCGTCGATCACGTAGTGCGCCCAGGCAGCGCTCCCTATCGAGGCGACCGCCGGATTGACCCCCGCGATGCCGTTGACGAGCCAGTAGGTCCTCGAGAAGTCGAACCGGCCGCTCAGCACGAGCGCCATGATCTGGTTGGACGCGCGCACTGTCGCGCCGGACACGACGCCGATCGTCCCGTTGCCGTCGGTCAGGACCGCATGGTCGACCCCGGGGACGTCGATCTGCTGGGTCCAGTTCTCTCTCTCCACCCAAAACTGGAACTCCCCCGGCTTGTCGCCGCGGTCCGCGCCCGCCTCGAAGGTCACGACCACGGCGACCTTGACCGGGATGGGGGCTGCCCCGAGCGGGGCGGCGCACAGCAGGAGCGCGGGGGCGAGGATCGGCAGGATGCGCCTCATGGGGTCAGCTGTCGGACGGCGGGGGCGGCACCGGCCCGAGCGACTTGCCCGACCCGGTCGGCTTGTTGTATCGCGGCGTGAGCGCCTCCGTGGCCTCATCCATGCGGGAGGACGCCTTGTTCAGGACCTCCGCGACAAGGCCGATGTAGTCGCTGGCGTCGGGCCAGCGGCGCAGCTCGATCGCCTCGCGGATCCCGGGAAGGGTCTTGGCCGCGTATCCCGTGTACAGGCCGGGCGCATAGAGCATGTGCTTGTACCAAGCCCTGCCGGGAAGGCCCCTTTCGCTCGAGAGGGAGCGCTCGAGCCCCTGCAAGATGCCGTCTAGGCGCGCGAGGTCGTCCCTCGAGAGCTTGAAATCCATGGCCGCCGCACGCGCAAAGGCATCGTCGTATGTCTTCGCGGACTTCTTGATGCGATTCACGGCCCGGTCCAGCGCCTCGAAGGCCAGCAAGGGCACGTCGGCCGGGACCGATGGGGCCACGCGCGCCTCCTGGGGATCCGCGGCCAGCTTGAACGCCCCCTCGTCGACGAGGGCGTTCAGCCTGCCGGTGTCCTCGCGCTCGGTCTCGGTCAGCTTCTCGACCTCGGCGACGTAGCGCGCGACGCTGTCGGCAAGGTCGCCCATCCTCATGGGCAGGACCTCGGCGTCGGCGGCGCGCAGCACGAGCCGGCCGGCGGTCTGAGCCAGCGACACCTCGTACACGAACTTGGGGTCGCCAAAGCGAATGAAGTGGTCGAACGAGTCGTACGTCGAGTGGTAGATCCCGCCATCCTGGTCCTCGCCCCTGAAACCCAGGTTCATCGACGCGACCGCCAGGTGCTGGAGGAAGGGCGTGTAGTCCGAGCCCGATCCCAGAGCGGAGATGGGCATGTCGCCGCCCGCGTTTGCGGCCCTGATCATCACCTCCTCGTCCTCCGCGGGAATCGACTCCGGGCGCCTCTTCTCGATGCCGGCCACCTTGACCTGGGCGCGCCAGCGGTCGAGGATGGTCGCGCCGGTCTCCGGATCGAGGACGGCGCCAGCGACCTCGTTCAGGAGACGCTGGTACGAATGGCTGCCCCCGGCGAAGAGGAAGCCGCGGCCGTTGGTGTCGGAGTTGACGTACAGGACGACCTTGCGCTGGAGTTCGTCCGCGTGGGTCTCGGCCCACTCGGTCGAGCCGAGGAGCCCGGGCTCCTCGCCGTCCCAGCTGGCGTAGACCAGCGTCCGCAGGGGCCTCCATCCGGCCTTCACCAGGGCGCCGATCGCCTTCGCCTCCGCCATGACCGAGATGTTGCCCGCGAGCGGATCCCACGCGCCAAACACCCATCCGTCGTGGTGGTTCCCGCGGACGACCCACTGGTCCGCGAATTGGGACCCCTTCATGACGCCGATCACGTCGTAGATCGGCTTGAGGCTCCAGTCGGAGACGATTGCGAGGTGCACCTTCGCCGGGCCGGGCCCGACATGGTAGGTGAGCGGCAGCGCCCCTCGCCATCCGGCCGGCGCAACCGGCCCCTCGAGCGCGGCCAGGAGGGGCTTCGCGTCGGCGCTGGAGATCGGAATCACCGGGATCTTGAGGATCGTCGGCGCATCCTCGACCTTGAGCCGCTTCGCGTCCTTCGTCGCGCCGACCCCGGGGGTCAGCGGGTCGCCGGTATACTGCGTGATGTCAGCGACGGATCCGCGCTGGACCCCGTCGTCCGGCCGGTAGGCGCCCTTGGGATAGACGTCGCCGGACCAGTAGCCCTCCTCGTGAGGATCCGAGTAGATGATGCATCCGACGGCTCCGTGCTCCTGGGCGAGCTTGGGCTTGAGCCCGCGCCAGCAGACGCCGTAGCGAGCGATCACTATCCTGCCCTTGACGTCGATGCCGCGCCTCTCGAGCTCGGCGTAGTCGGCGGGCAGGCCGTAGTTCACGTACACAAGGTCCGCCGTGACGTCCCCGTCCGCGCAATAGATGTTGTAGGGGGGAAGGGCGCCGGCAGTGCGCGACGACGTCCGGTCGCCGTCGACGGCCGGCTCCGACAGCCGGGCCTTGTACTCGACCGGAGCGACGAGCTCGACCAACAGGCTCTTGGGCGTCGGGTAAAGGACATCGAACGTCTCGATCCTCGCCTCCCATCCCCACTCCTTGAACTTCGCGAGGGTGAACTCCGCATTCGCCTTGTCGTGGGGCGAACCCACCTGGTTCGGCTCCGAGGACATCTGCTCCATCCATGAGCGCAGGTCCGCGGGATCGATCGCGGCGTCGAAGGCCTTTTCGCGCTGCAGCTCGTCCGCCGACGAGGCGGCCCTGAACCCGAGGAGTCCATCCGGCGCGGCCGCCGCCTCGCGGCCCATGAAGGCCATGCTGGCCAGTGCCAGGGCGAACATTCGCATCGATTTCATTAGGAAAGAGAAGAGATTACGTCCATGAAGCGCAAGCGCCCACGGCGGCCGGCCGGCCGCCTTCGACCTCTCGCCGGCACGCCCGCGACGCCAGGGTCCCTGCGGGCGGAAGGCGGCCATGTTTCCACCGGAAAATCATTAGGAACAAGCTGTTATGGAACAAGCCTGCCAGCGGCCGGGCGGGGACACATTCCGGCTGGAGAAGCGGTGACGCGCCCTGCTTTTTGGTTATGGAATGCCTGTTTCCCGTCGCAAGCGGCCCGCGGCGGGTCAACCTCGCGGGCGACCGGAAATGGAATCACAAGTGGCTTCACGCAGCCTTGCGGTTAAGTGGCGTGGCCTCGCCGCCGCGGCGGCCATCCTCGCGGGCGGCTGCTGGCTGAGGTTTGCCTACATCGGCGGCCCCTACACGCAGCCCGACGAGCCGATCGCCCCTTATGTGGTGTCGCGCGTCCTGAGCAGCGGCGGCCTGGACACCAACTGGGCGCACACCCCGCTCGGAGCGGACTTCGGTGTGGCGCAGTACAACTTCTCCTCCTACTACCTCGCGCTCAGCCTGCTTGAGCGCGTTCGTGTCGCCGCAGGGGCGCACCCGGCCGCCCAGGGGATCGAGGGGAGAATCGTGTTCTATCGAGCTTGCTCGGCCGGATTCGGGACATTGGCGCTGGCGCTGGCCATGCTCCTGGCCTTCAGGATCCAGGGATGGGGACTTGCGGTGGCCGCCGGCCTCTGGATCGCGATAAACCCGCTGCTCGTGCAGGACAGCCATTACGCGAGGCCCGAGGCCTTCCTCACCCTGGCGGCCCTCGGCTTGGTCTGGATATGCGGGACCCGCCGCCTTTCCCCGGGGTGGCGGTCGCCCCTGGCCGGCCTCGTCTTCGGGCTCATGGTCGCGTGCAAGGTGACGCTGCTGCTCTGGTTCTGGCTGCCGCTCGTGGCGTGCTTTCAGGACAGGGGCGACTGGGGGCGCTGCACGTGGGGGGCCAGGCTGGCAAGGGCCTCCCTGGCCGCCGCGGGCGCAGCGGCCGGCTTCGCCGCCGGCGCGCCGCGCGCGATAGCAGACATGGGCGGCTACCTCGCCGGCCTGAGGTACCTGAACAATGAATACGGGCATTCGATCATCTCCTCGTCGCACTATCCCAGCGCGGCGGTCTATGACTTTCTCGGGCGCTACCTGACCGAGACCGTCGGCTGGGGCGTCGCTCTCTTCTTCGCGGTCGGGCTGGCGCACTCGGTCGCGAAGCGGCGATGGCGCCTGCTCCTTACGGTCTTCCTGCCCTCGCTCTCCCTGGCGGCCTTCCTGGGCTCCCGCCTGGTCTTCTTCGAGAGGAACTTCAGCCACGCCATGCCGCTGTACCTGCTGGGCGCCGGCGTCGGCCTGGGGGCGCTGGCCGAAGTCGGGCGAATCCGCCGGTGGTCCCGGCCGCTGTTCTTCATCCTGGCCGGCGCGGCGGCGCTGGTGCCGGCGGAGCTGACCGGGCGGATGGTGTTCAAGGGTTTCTCGGGCCTCTTCGAGAGGGAGCGGGAGCCGCAGCTGGCGCGGTTCCTCGCCGCGCTGCAGCTTCCAGCGGCCGACATGAGCCACCTGGTCGTGGCGGCCTCCGATGACGACCCCTGGTTCCAGCGCAGGTGGGAGGAGAGCCCTGAGCCCTACGTGGTGGTCTGGGCGGACGTCAACCCCGACTTCACCCGCCGGTGCCTCCAGAGGCTGCAGGTGCGGTTCAAGTTTGAGCAGCGGGCCGTGCTGCCGGGGCTTTTTGACGATCTGCGCGGCCCCAACACGCTTCGCGACTACCTTTGCAGGACGCTCCGGGCGTTCGTGTTCCACGGGCTGCGCGCGCCCGGGCAGGGAGCGGGGGCGGGCGAACGCGCCCATCCGTGAGCGTCCCGGTGGCCATCGACGCCGATAATGGATCGCGTTGCGCCACTAATGGTTTGCTGGGGAATTCATGGCATGGCACGGTGCGGCTCCCCCACGCCCACCATGAATCCGCGCATTGCCGCCGTCCTGTCTGCCGCCGTCGCGCTCCTAGCCGGGTGCGTCCGTTCGGGCACCGAGAGATACAAGGCCGAGCTCCTGGCCGCGGACAAGGCGTTCTGCGCAAGCTCGATCGAGAAGGGCCCAAAGGCGGCATTCCTCGGCGTCATCGCGCGAGACTGCAAGCTGCTCAACGACACGCGGGTTGGAGCCGACGCGGTCAACAACGTCTTCATCCAGCTTCCCTCCTCCGCTAGCCTCAAGTGGGAGCCCTCGTTCGTCGAGGTGAGCGCATCGGGTGAACTCGGCTACACGTGGGGGCGGTACGAGCTGGTCGTCCCCATGACAAAGCTGGGGTCCCCCCCGCTGATCAGGAGGGGCACCTACGTCTCGATCTGGAGGCGCCAGCTGAACGGGAAGTGGAAGGTCGTGCTTGACGGGAGCAACTTCGACGGCGGCCGCTGACCGCCGGAAGGCACAATCCGGCCGGCGCCCGGGCCTTGCGGGTTTTGCATGGGCCGCCTGGCGGCGGAGGCGCCGCACCCTAGGGGACAAGCATCCCCATGAACTCCGTCACCGGCATGGCGTCGAGCCTCGCCGGATCCGCGAAGAGCCCGGTGACCGCGCCCGCACGGGGACCTGAGAAGCGCGCACGGACGGCATCCTCGAATTTCGCGCGGAGCAGCGGGATGGCCTCCTGGCGCCGCCTGCGGTGGCCGACGGGGTACTCCACGCAGATGCGCCGGGTCGGCGCCCCCCCGCGGAAGAACACCTGGACGGCGTTGCCGATCGACCGCTTCCCCGGATCAAGGTAATCGCGCGTGAACGCGGGGTTCTCAACTACCTCCATCCTGGACCTGAGCGCGTCGATTCTCGGGTCGGCCGCCGCCCGGTCCTCGTAGTCGCCGGCATCCAGCGAGCCCTTGATCAGCCCCACGGCCACCATGTACTGGAGGCAGTGGTCGCGGTCCGCCGGGTTGGCGAGCGGCCCCGTCTTGTCGATGATCCTGCGGCCGCTCTCCTGCGTCTCGATCGCGACCCGCTCCACGTCCCCGAGGCGCGGGGCCACCTCCGGGTGCAGGGCAACCGCCGCCTCGACGGCCGTCTGCGCGTGGAACTCGGCCGGAAAGGAGACCTTGAACAGGACGTTCTCCATCACGTAGCTGCCGAAGCCCTGCGGCGGGACGGCGAGGGGCTTGCCCCTGAGGACGACGTCCTGGAATCCCCAGACCCTGGCGGTCAGGGCCCCTGGATACCCCATCTCGCCCCTGAGCGCCAGGATCGCGTGCAGGACCCCCCGGCTCGCGGCGTCGCCCGCGGCCCAGCTCTTGCGCGGGCCCGTGTTCGGGGCCTGTCGGTAGGCCCTGAGCGCGCCGCCGTCGAGAAAAGCGTTGGAGAGCGCGTTCGCGATTTGCTCGCGGGAGCCACCCAGCAGCCGGGTCGCGACCGCGGCGGACGCGACCCGGACAAGCAGCACATGGTCCAGCCCCACGCGGTTGAAGGCGTTCTCGAGCGAGAGGACGCCCTGGATCTCGTGCGCCTGGATCATCGCGACGAGCACGTCGCGCACGCGCGGGGAAACCCGGTCCCCGGCCGGCCGCGAGCGTCCCGCGAAGTCCGCGGCGGCGAGGATCGCGCCGAGATTGTCCGAGGGATGCCCCCACTCCGCGGCGAGCCAGGTGTCGTTGAAATCGAGCCACCGCACCATGGTGCCGATGTTGAACGCCGCATGCACCGGCTCGAGCTCGTGGGCCGTCCCCGGAACGCGCGCGCCGCGCCCGGGCAGCGTCGCGCCGGGCACGATCGGGCCGAGGAGCCTCGCGCAGGCCGCGTGCCCGAGCGCGAGAAACCCGCAGCCCAGCGTGTCCATGAGGCAGAGGCGGGCCGTCCCCATCGAGGCCGCGCTCCATTCGCGGCCCGGGTCGAGCACGTAGTCGGCGATCTGCAGCAGGAGGGCGTCCGGCGCCGGGCGGTCCGCGCGGGCTAGGTCGGCATGGGCCATCTCAGCGCTCCCCGATGGGCACGAACGGCCTCGGGGCGGGCCCCGTGTAGGTCGCGGCGGGCCGGATGATCTTGCCGTCAAGCCTCTGCTCGATCACGTGCGCGGCCCAGCCTGCGGTCCGCGCGATTGCGAAGACCGGGGTGAACATCGCCTTCGGGATCCCGAGCATCCGGAACGCGGGGGCGCTGTACCAGTCGAGGTTCGGGAACATCCGCTTCAGCTCCCTCATCACGGCCTCGATGCGCTCGCAGATCGCGAACAGGCCGGGCTCCCCCCCCTCGTCGCACAGCGTGCGCGCGACCTCCCTGATGATCGGGCTCCGCGGGTCGGCGATGGTGTAGACGGGGTGCCCGAAGCCGATGATGATCTCGCCGGAGTTGACGCGCGCGCGGATGTCCGCCTCGGCCTCGTCCTCGCTCCCGTAGCGCAGGGCGATCTCGATCGCCACCTCGTTGGCCCCCCCGTGCTTCGGGCCGCGCAGCGCTCCGATCGCTCCGCAGATCGCCGAGTGGAGGTCCGAGCCCGTTCCGGCGATCACGCGGGCAGTGAAGGTCGAGGCGTTGAACTCGTGCTCCGCGTAGAGGATCAATCCGATGTCCAGCGCGCGGACGTTGGCCGCGGACGCCGGCCGGCCGTGGAGCAGCCTGAGGAAGTGGCCCGCAAGGGTGGGCTCGTCGGTCGCGGTCTCGATCCGCCGCCCATCCCGGGCGTAGTGATGCCAGTAGGGCAGCATCGAGCTGAACGAGACGATGAGGCGGTCCGCTATCGCGCGCGCCCCCGGGGTCCCGTGCGCGCGCTCCTCCGGCTCCGCCGCCCCGAGGACCGAGCATCCGGTGCGCAGGACGTCCATCGGGTCGGCCTCCGCCGGGATGAGCTCCAGGGCCGCGCGCACGACCTCCGGAAGGAGCCTGTATCTCGCCAGACGCCTCGAGTAGGCGTCGAGCTCCGGCTCGGTCGGAAGGCGGCCGTGGACGAGCAGGTGCGCGACCTCCTCGTAGCTCGCCCTCTGCGCCAGCTCGCCGATCTCGTAGCCGCGGTAGTGCAGGTCGTTGCCCGTGTGGCCGACCGTGCAGATCGCCGTGTTGCCCGCGACGACCCCGGAGAGCGCGACCGACTTCTTGCTCATGTGGGGTCCCTTCCCTCCTGCGCGGCCGCCAGGCGGTCGATCCGACGCTCGTATTCCTCGTAGCCAAGGACGTCGTACAGCTCGGCGCGCGTCTGCATCTCGCCGACGACGGACTTCTGCGTCCCGCGCCTTCGGATCGCCGCGTACACCCTCTCGGCCGCCCGGCTCATCGCGCGGAAGGCGCCGAGGGGGTACAGGGCGATCCTCACCCCGGCGGACCTGAGCTCGCCGAGCGTGAAGAGCGGCGTCTTCCCGAACTCCGTCAGGTTGGCGAGCACGGGGACCCGGCCGAGGGCCCTCGCAAAGGCGCGGTACTCGGCGAGGCTGGTCAGGGCCTCGGCAAAGATTGCGTCGGCGCCCGCGTCGACGTAGGCCCGCGCCCGCTCGATCGACCCGGCCAGCCCCTCGGAGGCGTACGCGTCGGTCCGCGCCATCACGACGAACTGCGGGTCCGTCCGCCCCGCGGTGGCCGCCCTCACGCGGCCGCACATCTCGGCGACGCCGACGAGCCTCTTGCCGGGCCGGTGACCGCAGCGCTTGGAATGGACCTGGTCCTCGATGTGGCAGCCCGCCGCCCCCGCCTGCGTCATCTTCCGGACCGTGCGCTCGATCATGTACGCCTCGCCCCACCCCGTGTCCGCGTCGACGAGCAGGGGCAGGTCGGTCGCCTGGGTTACCCTCCGGATGTCGTCGCACACCTCGTTCAGGCTCGTGATCCCCAGGTCCGGCAGCCCGTAGGACGCGTTTGCCACGCCGCCGCCCGACAGGTAGATCGCCCGGAACCCGGCTCGCTCCGCGAGCAGGGCGCAGTATGCGTTCACCGTCCCGACGACCTGGAGCGGTCGCTCGGCCTTGATTGCTGCGCGCAGGCGCGCGCCCGCGGAACGGGGCATGGGCGGCATGGGAGTCGGGGAAACTGGGCCGCCTCCTAGCACGTTCGCGGTGGCGCTGCGATCACTTCGTGGCGCCCCTGGGCCTACCTGGGCTTGGTCGCGCAGGGCATCCGCGAGGTGCCGAAGAGCCCGTCGATCGCGCGCACGACGAGCGGCAGGCGCATCGCGAGGCGCGCAAGCCGCTGGCGGCCCGGCGTCCTCAGCGTCTTCACCACCTTGAAGCGGACCGCCCCGTCGAAGCGGAACTGCACCGGAGCCAGGCCGTGGCGGGCATAGATGGTCCGCAGGGCGCGCGGCGTGAAATAGCCGACGTGGACCTCCGGCATGACGTAGCCGTAGTCCAGGCCCATCAGTCTCGCGGCGGGGCTCTCGATGTTGCCCGTCGTGAGGAGCAGCAGCCCGCCCGGCTTGAGCAGCCGGGAGACGAGGGCGAAGACAGGGTCCGGAAACGCCACGTGCTCGACGACCTCGACCAGGCTGATTACGTCGTAGCGGGCGTCCGGCTCGGCCGCGAGCTCGTCGGCTCCCAGGATCCTGAAGCCGTCGTCCCGCCTCAGCCTGTCCGCGTACGCCCCGACATCGTGCCCGGTTAGGCGCAGCGGCCAGGCCTTTCCCCCCGAGCGTATCTCCCCTCGGTCGGCGAGGTATTTGAGCAGCCCCCCGGCTCCGCACCCGAAGTCGAGCCACTCGACCGGACCCTCTGCGACGTTTTGCCCGATGAAACCCGCCGCCAGGCGCCAAAGGTCGTCGAATTCGAGCACCCGGTACGTCGCGCGGTAGTCCCGGTACTCGGCCTCGTAGTCGACGTACGGGTCCGGTCCCAGGCTCCTGTAGTAGGCGTCGTCGTAGATCTCGTACCCGGCGAAGGGCTCCACGAACATGTAGTCGCAGGCCGGGCAGTGCCAGAAGTCAAAATCGGCGCCGAGAAACCGGCTGTGCTTCGTGCCCCTCAGGGTCACCCGCCTTGAGCCGCAGCAGCGGCATGCGACCTGCGCGCCGCCCGGATCGGCAGGCTCAGTAGTCATCCATCACCCCGAACATGACCCAGGCAAGCAGCCCGGCGGCGTACGCGACGAGGAAGAACCCCATGAGGAGGATTCCGGGAGTCCTCGGGAGCTGCAGCGCGAACAAGGCCACCACGAGGCCCACCAGCGTCACCAGAAAGAGGTAGTCCCGGGTCCGCCTCGACATCCGCCGCCGCGGAAGCGCGATGACCTCCGGGCCCCGCCTCTCCTCGGCAATCCGGTTCTGCCTGTGGATCAGGGCCACGCTTATCGCCGTCCCGTCCCCGGGGCGCGAGGCCGTTTCCGTGGGCGCGATCTGCCTCGGCGCGAGCGGGGCCGATTCCCGGGGCGGGTCTCCCGCGCCGGGCGGCGGCCGCGGGTCGTCGTCGCGCCTGCGCAGGGACAGCCTTTGCTCGGCGATCCGGTTCTGCCTGTGGATGAGGGGGACGCTTATCTCCGTCCCGTCACCCGGGCGAGCCACGGCGTCCGTGCGCGTGACCTCCCTCGGCTTGAGCACCAGCTTTCGGCCGGAGGGTTTGTCGTCGTCTGGCATGGGCGGACGCACGAGACGTAAGCAGTTCCCCCCTCAAAGCGCAACCGGCCCGTTGGCCGCGCTCGCCCGCCGGGGGGCGCCGGGCCCTCGCGCCCGGCCTGGATCAGACGCCGACGGCCCCGGCGCCGCCCGGCGCGCAGACCCGGCGATACAGCTGCTCGTAGCGCGTCACGATCGCCTCGGCCGAGAAAAGCGCACGCGCGCGCCGCTTGGCCGAGCTCCCGAGCTCGGCGCGCCGGCCACCGTCGCGGATCAGCGACTCGACGGCGCGCGCAAAGCCGTCCGCGTCCCCGGGCGGCACGAGCAGGCCAGAGTCGCCCGACACGACCACCTCCGGGATCCCGCCCACCGCCGCCGCGACGCTCGGGCAGGCGAAGCACATCGCCTCAAGGATGCTCAGGCCGAAGCTCTCCATGTCCGACGTGAAAAGCCCTATGTCCGCCGCCTGCAGGTAGTCCTCGACCTCGCTGACGTTCTCGCGCACGACCACGCGGTCCCCGAGCCCCAGCCGGCGGACCTCTCCCATGAACGGCGCAAACGGGGCCCCGGCGAGGACCAGGAGCTTGAACGAGTCGCGCGGCCGGATGCGCGCGCAGCACTCGAGCAGGATGTCGATCCGCTTGAATGCCCGGAGGTTGGACGAGTGCAGCAGCAGCGCCTCCGACCCGACCCCCAGCTCGCGCCGCACCTCCTCGCGCGCGCGCCTGGGCGGATGGGGCTCGAAGAAGTTGTGGATCACATCGATCGGCCGGCTCACCGCAAGCAGCTGGCGCGTCTCCTGCTCCAGGTACGACGACACGGTCGTGACCGCGTCCGAGCGCTCGAGCGCAAACGTGATGGCCGGGCCGTACCCCGCGTCGCGCCCGAGCAGGGTCGTGTCCGTGCCATGGAGGGTTGTGACCACGCGGGGCCTCTGCCCGGCGGGGAGCATCGACTGCGCGAGGATGGCGGCCGTCGCGTGCGGGACCGCGTAGTGGACGTGGAGGACGTCGAGCCCGTGGTCGCGGCTCACCTCCGCCATCTTGACCGACAGAGGAAGCGTGTAGTCGGGGTATTTGAACAGCTCGTAGCTGTTGATGGCCACGGGGTGAAAGAAGAGCCGCGGCGCGCCGGCGGGCAGGCGGAACGGGCGCTCGTAGCTGATGAAATGCGCCTCGTGGCCCCGGCGCGCGAGCTCCTCGCCGAGGGCGGAGGCGAGGATGCCGCTGCCTCCGACGGACGGATAGCAGGTGATGCCGACCCTGAGCGGCCTGTCCTCTTCCATGTCAGAAGCGCCGCGCCGCCAGGGTGAGCGGCGCAAGCGAGGAGACGACGAGCGGGTCGAGGGGATAGAGCGCCTGGGCGTGTCCCACGCCGGCGCGCTGGCCGAGCACCCTCGCGCGCGCAAGCTGCATCTCGACGTAGTCGCGGGTGAGCAGCTGCGAGGCGTGCGCCCTCATCGCCGCGGTCCAGGCCGCGACGACCCTCGGCGCCGAGATGTCCACCAGCACCGGCGGCACCCCCGCCGGCTCCGCCTCGGGCGTCACGGCATAGAGGAGCAGGGGGCCGATGGAATGGGCCGGCCTCGCCCGGAGCTTCGAGACGCCGCCGTAGCGGGCGAGCCGGGCGGCGTCGCGCACGAGCCGGCCCAGCCGGGGGTGGTCGGGGTGCTGGTTCTCCACCAGGCTCGGCGCGAGAACGACCCCCGGGCGCACGCGCCTTATGATCGCCGCCAGCCTGAGGGCGTGCGCCGGCTTGACCTCGAGCTGGGCGTCGCCGTCGAGCTCCACGAACTCCACGGTCGCGCCGAGGAGCGCCGCGGCGTTCCTGGCCTCGGCGGTGCGCACGGCGGGCGTCCCGTGGGTCGCGGACTCCCCCCGCGAGCAGATGACGAAGTGCGCCGAGCGCCCGGCCAGCGTCTCGCCGGCTATGATGCCCCCGCAGCCGAACTCGATGTCGTCGGGATGGGCCCCAAAGGCCAGCAGCGGCGCGGGCTCAGGCGGGGATTTCGCAGTAGGCTTCATCCGAGCGGTCGATGGCGTCGCGATCCACGAACGTGACCTCGCGGGCTTCCTCCCTCCGCAGGTACGCCTTCTCCCCGGCGCCCACGACATAGTGGGTGCAGTGCACGACCGACTGCATCCAAGCGAGGCGCGAGTCGCGGGCGGGGCTGATCTGGGACTTGTCGAATTGCACGGGGGGCAGGGTCACGAATGAACCCCCACCCTCGTGCAGTTGCAACGCCCCATCGACGAATCTCGCGCGCACGTTTTCGCCCCTGTATTGCACGTCCACGAAGTATTCGGGCACGTCGCACGCGAGGCGTCGCACCGCGGGATCCCCCGAGCGCGCGACGCGAATCCCCTCGAGCAGTCCCATCCGGCGGTACATGTCCAGGCAGAAGTCGCCCACGCTCGCCGCCGCCACCTGCCTGAACTCATCGACCCAGCGCGGCGCGACGTAGGCCGGGAGCTGGCGGGCCATGTTGTCGCGCCAGCCCGCGGCGATGCGCTTGGCGTAGAGCGGGGAGAACTTGCGCTGGAGCTTGTTCTCGAAGGCGAAGTTGAGCTGGTGCGCCTTGCCGGTCTTCAGGTGGCGCAGCGTCGTCTGGGTCTCGCGCGGGTCGTGGTCGCTGTCGTGGTAGAAGAAGACGATCTCGCCGCCTATCTCCGCCCGGAGGCGACGGGCCGTCAGGATCTTCGCGGCCAGGAACCGCCGCGGGAAGAATCCGCACGGCTGCTGCCCGAAACAGATGACCGGCGGCGTCATGGCCTCGCCGCGGCCGCGCCGCCGGCGCCGGCCGTCCCGATGGCGCCCTGGATCGCGAGGCTCAGCGCAACGCACGCCGCGCACCCGATGACGTTGTACCATAGGTACGAGATGCTGAGTTCGAAGTAGAGCGCGAACACCAGGCACTGGGCGGCAAGCGCGCCCCAGAAGACCGCCGTGCCGCCGATCCGCCTAAGGAAGAAGGCCACGAGGAAGAGCCCCAGGACGACGCCGTAGAAGATGGAGCCGAGGATGTTGACCGCCTGGATCAGGTTCTCCGCCAGGTGGGCGAAGAGGGCGAAGCCTATCGCGACCAGCCCCCAGAACGCCGTGAAGCACTTTGAGGCGAGGACATAGTGCGCGTCGCTCGCCTCGCGCCTGACGATGTGGCGGTAGAGGTCGACGGTCGTCGTCGAGCCCAGGGCGTTGAGCTCGCCAGCCTTGGACGACAGCGCGGCCGCGAAGAAGGCCGTGACAAGCAGCCCGATCAGCCCGTGCGGCAGGTGGTCCAGAATGAAGGTGATGAACACGTAGTCCGCGTCGTTCGCCGTGGCCCGCGACCCGGCGCCACCCAGCGCCTGCCTTGTTCGGTCCCGGGCCGCCGCGGCCCGCCCGTGGGCCTCGTCAATGGCGGCGCGGGCGGAGGCCTCCGCCGGGCGGTCGCCCGCGTGCCGGGCCGCAAGCCAGGCCTGGATATGCGCGCGCTCGTCCGCGTGGGCGCTCGCGAAGTCGGCCTCGAGGGCGCGCAGCCGCCCGCCCGCACCGTGCTCCGCCGCGTGGCTCCAGGCGGCCCGGTTGAAGAACACCGGCGGCCGCTCGAACTGGTAGAAGACGAAGATGAGCACGCCCAGCAGGAGGATGAAGAACTGCATGGGGATCTTGAAGACGGCGTTGAACATCAGGCCGAGCCGGCTCTCGCGCAGGGAGCCGCCGCTCAGGTAGCGCTGGACCTGCGACTGGTCGGTCCCGAAATACGAGAGCGCCAGGAACATGCCCCCGAGAAGGCCCGACCAGATCGTGTACCGGCGGTCGACGTTGAGCGAGAAGTCCACCGCCTCGAGCCTGTGGAAGCCGCCCGCCAGCGCGAGCGTGTCGGTGGCCGTCAGCCCGGCGGGCAGCTTCGAGATCAGGACGATGAACGCCGCCGCCATGCCGGCGAAGATGACGCTGATCTGGTACTTCTGGGTGAGGTTGACGGCCGCGCTGCCGCCGGTGACCGTGTAGGCCACCACCACGAGCCCGCTGCAGACGATGGTGGCGTCGAGCCGCCAGCCCATGACGGTGGAGAGCACGATCGCCGGCGCATAGATCGTGATGCCGGCGCCGAGGCCCCGCTGCAGGAGGAAGAGCCCGGCGCCCAGAAGGCGCGTCTTGGGGTCGAAGCGGTGCCCGAGGTACTCGTAGGCCGTGTAGACGTTGAGCCGCCGGTAGATGGGCAGGAAGACCGCGGCCACCACGATCAGGGCGAGCGGCGCCCCGAAGTAATTCTGAACGAATCCGAGCCCGCTCTCGTAGCCCTGGCCGGGCGTGGACAGGAACGTGATCGCGCTGGCCTGCGTGGCCATGACCGACAGGCCGATCGCCAGCCAGCGGGTCCCGCTGGCGCCCTTCAGGTACGTATTGAGATCGCAGCGCCCCCGGGTCCGCCACATTCCGTAGGCGGCGATGCCGAGCAGCGCCACCGCCAGGACGACGTAATCGAGCGCGTTCACGGGAACATCCGCGTCAGGGCGACCAGGAGCCCGACCCACGCCACGAAGACGGCGACGACGGCGAGGTAGACCCGGCGCCACGTGCGCAGGCCAGGCAGGCCGGTGTTCTCGTCGTCCGGTGGCGGATTCATTTCCCGAGCGAGACCAGGTTGGCGAACAGCCGGTACGCCCCGGGCACGCCCGCGGGGAGCTGCCTGAAGAAAGAAAGCCCGGTGTAGACGTAGTATCCGCGGCCGTACTGCGCGACCAGCAGGCCTCCCTTCAGCGGGGCCTCGCCCGCGTCGCTGCAGGCGAGGAGCGCCTTGAAGTGCCCGGTGTCCCATTCGCTGGCGAAGTCGAGCCCGCGCTCCTGAACCCAGCCGTCGAAGTCGGCGGCGACGATCCTGTTCGGGGTCGTGAACGCGGGATCCCCGGGGGCAAGCAGTTCGACCGGGGCATGCTCGTCGGTAACGCGGTAGTGCGGCAGGTCGCGGGAGATCTTGAGCTCGTAGGGGGCGAGGCTGGGCGTCTGGAGCCCGCCCGGCGCGTTGTACTGCTCGACTACGGTGCCGCCCGCCTCGACGTACGCGAAGAGCGCGGGCAGCCGCGCGGCGAGGTCCGTCCTCGTGTTGAACGCGCGCACGCCGATGACCACGGCATCGAGGCCCCCGAGCCTCTCGGCGGTGAGGTCGGCGCCCGCGAGCTCGGTGACCTCGAATCCCATCTGCTCGAGGCACCCGGCGACGCTGTCGCCCGCGCCGCTGGAGCCGGGCACATATCCGACCCGCCGGCCCCGGATCGCCAGCTGGAGGCTCAGCGCCTTCATGCGCGCGGGCGGCTGGAGAAGCTGGGGCGGGATGTGCCCGTAGTTTATCGACACCCGCCCGCTGCCGTAGCTTGCGCCGTCGACCTGCGCGCGGGCGGAGATCACGCCGGCCGCAGGCGCCCCCGGGGCCGCGACCGTGAAGGCGATCCGGGCGCGGTCCCCGGTGGCGGCCAGGTGAAAGTCCGCCTTCTCCGGGGACGCATGCCAGCCGGCGGGTGCGTCCAGCCGGAGCGTGCCGGCGACGCCGGCGCGGGAGGCGATGACCTCGACCTCCACCGCGCGGCTTGCCCCCGGCGCGAACAGCTCGACGGGGGTCGAGAAGCTGAGCGACACGGGCGGGATAACGTCGAGCCGGCGCCGGGCCGCGCCCTTCGCAGGATCGGCCGCGACCTGGACCGCCTCGTCCTCGACGACAAGGGTCTGCCCCCCCACCGTGAACACGTCCTCGATCGTCACCGCCGGGGGGCTCTCGGGCAGGCCGACCAGCGAGGGGTCGTCGACGCGGAACATGCCCGGGGTTCCCTCCTCCCTGAGCCAGTACGGCTGTGTGAGCGGGGTCCCCGCGGGGAGAACCCTGGAGGCCTCGCGCGCCAGCGCCTCATTGGGCCGCAGGTCGGCGGACACCGCCAGCTCCCGCCCGTCCCAGGGATAGCGCACGGCGACCCAGCGCACCGGGACCGCCGAGTGCACGACCGCCGTGTGGCGCAACGCCAGCGCCTCGCCCGGAACGACCTCGTGCGTCGAGACCTCGGTCTCAACGGCCAGGCCGAGGCAGGCCTCGACGATCCCGTCGAGCTGGCGGCGCTTCTCGGCAACGACGGGATCCGGGGCGAGGGTCGCAAGGCGGCCCCGAAGTGCGAGCAGGGCGGGCACGCTCGCCGAGGGGTCCGCGGGGTTGAACTCCTCGATCGCCTGGCCGGCAAGCCGGCCTATCTCGGCGCCCCCGGGGAGGCGCCCCCAGGTGGTGTCGACGCCGTCCATGATGTCGCGCGCGGCGGGCTCGCCACCGAGCAGCCTGAAGGATTCGACCCGGGCGCCCGCGCCGGCGGCCGCGACCGAGAAGTTGGCGAAGCCCTGCGTCCGGTGCATGGAGCGGCTGCGCGCGGCGATCGTCGCGAAGGAGGCTCCAGTCACCGGGTCGGTCCCGTCGATCCCCATGCGCAGGACCCCGGGGCCGGAGTCGCCCCCGAAGTTTGCGCCGAAGCTGTTCCAGAGGATCCGCCGGGGCTGCCACGGGCTCAGCGGGCCGAGCTGCTCAGGGAACGCCTTGGGGTCGCCGGCGAGCCCGAAGGCCTCCAGCGCGAGGATCGCGGAGGCCGTGTGGTGGCCGTGGGTGTTTCCGGGCGTAGTCGGGAAGCGCGTGACGACGACGTCCGGGCGGAACATCCGGATGACGCGCACGATGTCGGAGAGCACCTGCCGGCGGTCCCACCGGGAAAGCGTGTCGCGGTAATCCTTCGAAAAGCCGAAGTCCCGCGCGCGGCTGAAGAACTGCCGGCCGCCGTCGATGCGGCGGGCGGCGAGAAGCTCCTGCGTCCGGATCACGCCAAGCAGGTCTCCGAACTCCGGGCCGAGCACGTTCTGCCCGCCGTCGCCGCGCGTCAGCGACATGTAGGCGGTCCGGTAGCATCGGCCGCGGGCGAGGTAGCTGATGAGCTGGGTGTTCTCGTCGTCGGGATGGGCGGCGATGTAAAGGACGCTCCCCATCTCGCGGAACCTGAGCAGGTCCTGAAGGATGGCCTGTCCCTGCGCGGGTTCCCGGGCCGCGCTCGGCGCGGGCTCGGCGGCCGCGACCGCCGCGAGCAGGCCGGCGCCGACCGCCGCGGCGATCGCGCGGCCAGGCGCCCTGCGCGTTCCTCGGCCGTCGCCGGAGAAGGCCGCCCTGGTCACTTCAGGCTGGCGATGAGCGCCTCATTCAGTCGGATGTACTCGCCCTTCTCCGGCCCGGTTGCCTTGGACGCCAGTTCCATCGATCTTTTCGCCGTCTCGATCGCCCCGTCCTTATCGCCCATCTTTGCCTGGATCAATGCCTTGCGATAGATGATGGGGAAGAAGTCGGGCTGTTCGGCGATCGCAGCGTCCATCCAGCCGACGGCCTTCTTCAGGTCGAGGTTGTGGTCGAGGTAGAACATGGCGGCCGGCACGTATGGCTTCCTGCCCGACCCGGCCATGATGGTGTCGATCTGCGGGACGAGCGTGTTGACGATGTCGGTCTCGATCCTCACGGGCACAATAGTCTTGTCCCAGATGATGTTGAGCGTGGCCGAATCGTCCCGGACGTCGCCCATTCCGATCGTGAACGTCTCGTGCGCCTCCGCGAGCGCGGCGGGCTTTGCGGTCACCCGCGCGACGTCGTTCTTCTGGTCGTACGCGTAGGCTCCCCACTGCTTGGACGACTTCTGCAGGATCACCGTCCACTCCTCTGCGCCGGGGATCGTGAAGAGCTCGTAGGTGCCCGCGCCGACGTGGGAGCCCCCGACGCTGACCGGGGTGCTGAAGGAGACCGTCGTCGCGTTGTTCGCGCCGGTCCGCCACACCTCGCCAAAGGGCACCAGGCCGCCGAATATCACGCGCCCCCTCATGCTGGGCCGGGAGTAGGTCACCTCCACGTCGGTCACGCCGACGCGCTGCTTGAGGGTGGAGGCCGGGCTGGCCGCGGGGAACTCGATGCCCGGCGCCTTGAGCGACGCCGTGAACCGCGTGTTCTCCCACATGATCCTGAGCAGGACGCCGCCTGCCGGGTCCTTCTCGAGGGCCAGGGTCAGCTGGTCGACAGGCTTGTCCAGGCTGTCCTTCTTCAGGTCGACGCGAGCCAGGTCGTGGGCCTCGTCGACGGGCACGCCCCACCCCCCGACGTTCGTGCTGATGGCGAGCTTGGAGGCCCCGGTCTCCGAGGGGACCATGTAGAGCACGTGCGCGCCGGCCGGGACCAGGACCCCCTGGATCACGACGGGCTTCTGGGTGACCAGAAGGGTGGCCTCGTCGGCGCCGAGGCGGTAGGCCTTGTCCCAGGGAACCAGCGCCCCCCAGATCTTGCGGGCCTCTCCGGTGCTTGGATCCTTCGTGTAGGGGCGTCCGTAAACGACCGTCACGCGGATTCCCGTGGCCCGTTCGCCTATGACGGCGCCTATGGTCTCGTGCGGGCTCTTCCGGATTTGCTGGGCCGTCAGCGGAAGCGCCGCCGCCGCGGTGATCAAGGCAAGTGCTAGTCTTAGGTGTCTCATGGGGTGTTTCCTGGGCGATGGTTTGGGTTGTCCCGTCTAACAAAAACTCGGCCGGACGCTAGGCTAATTGGGCGCGGGCCGCAAGTCGTGCGAAGGTTTGCCAACCCCTTGGGCGGCCGCCTAGATCCCCGCGATGGAACACGACCTCTGGAGCGGCGCCATGTGGTACGGTGCGTTCCTTTTCTCGACGGTATGCCACGAGGCCTCGCACGCCTTTGCCGCGTCGCGCCTGGGCGACGAGACCGCCGAGAGGGGCGGGCAGGTCACCCTCAATCCCGTTCCCCACATAAGGCGCGAGCCGTTCGGGATGGTCGTCGTGCCGATCCTCTCGTGGTACCTCGGCGGGTGGATCATCGGCTGGGCCAGCGCGCCGTACGACCCGGTCTGGGCCCGGCGGTTTCCCAGGCGGGCAGCGCTCATGGCGCTGGCCGGCCCGGCGACCAACCTGGCGCTCGCGCTGGCCGCGGCGCTCCTAATCCGCCTCGGATACGAATGGGACGTGTTCGGCGCCCCCCTCTCGCCGACAATGTCGCGGCTGGCGGCGTGCCCCGCAGGTGGGATCATGGAGCCGGCAGCCCAGCTTCTGAGCATCCTCCTCTCCCTCAACCTGCTGCTCTTCCTCTTCAACATGATCCCGCTTCCGCCTCTCGACGGAAGCAACGCGCCGCTGCTCCTGCTGTCGCCCGCCGCCGCGAGGAGGTACTCGGAGGTCCTCGGCAGCCCTATCCTGCGGTACGCCGGTATTTTGATCGCCTGGTGGATGATCCCGGCCATCCTGCCGGCGATGCTGGGCGCGGTCGAAGCCGCGCTCTTCGCCTCAATCCACTGAACCGCAGCCTGAAACTTTCCCGGGCCGTCCTCCTCGCGGCAGCGTCGTTGGCCGGCGGCCCGCTTTTCCCGGCCGATACCGCGGCGCTCGATCCCGCCGCCCGCCTCGCCGAGTACCGCAGGCTCGCCAACTCGGTCCACTACGAGAAGGGCGTCATCAACCTCAGGGGCGGCCTGGCGAGGGTGACGCTGCCCGACGGCTACCGGTACCTGAACCCGGCCGACTCCACGACGGTCCTGGAGAGGATCTGGGGCAACCCGAAGCTGAAGGAGACCCTCGGCATGATCATGCCGGCCGACTTCGACCCGCTTCGGATGGGAAGCTGGGCGGTCGTCCTGACCTACGCCGAGGACGGGTACGTCAAGGACGGCGACGCGAGCAAGATCAACTACGACGACCTGCTCCAGAAGATGAAGGAGGGGACGCGGGAGGCGAGCAAGGCCCGCGAGAAGCAGGGCTATCCGCCGATCGAGCTCGTGGGCTGGGCCGCCCCTCCCCGGTACGACGCCGGCGCGCACAAGCTCTACTGGGCGCAGGAGATCAAGTTCGGCGGCGAGGCCCAGAACACGCTCAATTACAACATCCGCATCCTGGGCCGCCGGGGCGTGCTGGTCCTGAACGCGGTCGCGGCGATGTCCCAGCTGAAGAAGGTCGAGGAGGCCGAGCCGACCCTGCTCTCGATGGTCGACTTCCAGGAGGGCAACCGCTACGCCGACTTCAAGCAGGGCACGGACAAGGTCGCCACCTACGGGATCGCCGCCCTCGTGGCCGGCGGCATCGCCGCGAAGGCCGGCCTGCTCAAGGGGCTCTGGGTGGCGATACTGGCCCTGAAGAAGCTGATCATCATCGCGGTCCTCGCGCTGGCGGCCTACGTGAAGAGGATCTGGAACTGGATCCGCGGCAACGCCCCGGCCGAGGCCGCCTCCGCCGACGGGCGGCCCCCCCGCCCCCCCGCCTAGGGACCGGCCCCGAGCTCGATCCGCCTGCCCGTGCGCGCGGATTCCCGAGCCGCGTCAAGGACCTCGGTCACGACCAGGTTCACGGCGAGCGACGAGGGCCCCGACGGCCGGATGGTGCCGCGCACGACGGCGACGAGGTACGACAGCGAGTCCGCGTCCGGGCCCGACAGCGCCGGCGTCGGCAGCCGGGCCTCCTGCCCGTCCCCCATGCGCATGAACAGCCAGTCCCGGTTCGGCAGCCGCAGCGCGCCCTTCTGGCCGTAGATCTCCATGTCCTTCCGGCCGTAGGGCCAGTTCCACGAGGCCTCGATGACGGCCTGGGTCCGCGGGTAGGTGAGCACGATCGTCGCCTCGTCGTCCACCTTCGTGTAGACGTCCGGCTGGAAGTTCTGCGTCACGGCGAAGACCGAGCTCGGGCGCTGCCCCCCCATCATCCATGTGGCCAGGTCGACGCCGTAGCATCCGAAGTCCGTCAGCGCGCCCCCGCCGTTGAGGACGGGGTCCAGGAGCCAGCTGGCGAACAGGGGCGAGCAGCCGATCGCCACCGGGCCCTGGTGGCCGTCGCAGATCACGAGCTTGCGCAGTTCGCCGATCTCCTTGCGGACGCGGACCGCGTCGTAGGCGCTCTGGGTGCTCGGATACCAGGTGGTCTCGTAGTTGACGATCACCTGGATCCTTCCCTTGGCCGCGGCCTCGGCGATCGCCCGCGCGTGCTCCATGTTCACCGCGAGG
Organism: uncultured Opitutaceae bacterium; assembly: GCA_964496645.1. Lineage (GTDB taxonomy): Bacteria > Verrucomicrobiota > Verrucomicrobiia > Opitutales > Opitutaceae > Palsa-1447. Next base: position 30,239 of record CAZCAJ010000021.1, on the reverse strand, counting down.
GGCTTCTCCATCATGACATCGATCCCGAGGGGCGCGCAGGCCTCCACGACGCGCCTGTGATCAAACGTCGACGTGAAGGTCGCAACGGCGTCCACCTTCACCTTGGCGACGAGCGCCTCGATGCTCGGATAGAACAGGCTCCGGTCCAGGTGGAACCGATCTGCATAGCGGTCCACCGCATCCTGGTTGGGCTCCACGATTCCGACGAGCCGCACGTCCTGGCGCTTTGCCAGCGCGGGAAGCATCCCGGTGACGTGGTCGTGGACAAGGCCGATGATCGCCAGTCGGACCGGGGGCGGGCTCTCCTGCGACCGGGCGGCCGCGACGACCATTAGCAGGGATGCTATGATGATGGGTTTCTTCATGGGTGATTGGCTGGCCGCTGCGCCTCTCTGTTCGGTCCGGTCCTCGGCCGTGGGGTTACTTCTGCCCCAGGAGCCCGCGGCTGCGCAGCCAGTCGGCCGCGCGCAGCGGCCAGGTGGTCACGTAGTCCCGCGACAGGCGCAGCCCGTAGCCGTGGCCGCCGGTCGGGTAGACGTGCAGCTCCATCGGGACCTTCGCCTGCTGGAGCGCCATCGCGTAGGCCAGCACGTTCTCGACGTGCACCGGATCGTCCTGGGCCATCACGAGGAAGGTCGGCGGTGTCTTTGGGGTCACCGCGACCTCCGGGCCCATCTCGTAGCCGCCGCCCTCCTTCACGATGCCGCCGGGATAGATGAGCAGCTGGAAGTCGGGACGGCAGCTGGCATCGTCGGCGTCATCCACGCGGGGGTAGGATCGGCCGGCGGGCGCGGCGCCCAGGGCGGCGCAGAGGTGGCCGCCGGCGGAAAAACCGAGCACACCGATCCGCTGCGGATCGATCGACCACTCCTTCGCGCTCGACCGCACGAGGCCCATGGCCCGCTCGGCGTCCTGCAGGGGCGCGGCGTGGGGCGGCTGCCCCGGGCGCCTCGGGACGCGGTACTTGAGCAGCACCCCCGTGACGCCGATGGAGTTGAGCCACCTGCACACCTCCGTGCCCTCGAGGTCCATCGCGAGGATGTAGTAGCCGCCGCCGGGACAAACGAGGACGGCGGCGCCCGTGTTCCTGTCCTCAGGCGCGCGAAACACGGTGATCGTCGGCACCGAGACGTTGCCGATCCTCACGACCGGCCTGCCGGCGATCAGGTTGTCCGACGGCTTGGTCGTGTCCGCCTCCTCGCCGAGGCCGCCCTTGTCCCCGGGCGCGGCGCCGGGCCAGAGCCTGATGACGGGGGGATCGGCCCGAAGGCTGAATCCGAGGCATGTAATCGCTAGCGCGATGGGGAACCTGACGGCGGCCGTCACGCACCGGGACATACCGCTCCGGACTCCGCGAGTCGACCCATTTTGCCCGCCGGCTCAGCCCGTGCGCCTCGCGGCCGGCCCGGACGCGTCGAGCGCGAGGAGCCGCCTGAGCAGCAGGTCCTGCCCGAACGCGCCAGATTTCGAGGTGACGCGGACCTGGTCCCAGAGGCCCCCGCACATGACCGACACCGGCACCCCCGGGACCATCTGGCCGACGACATCCAGATGGTTCGCGCCCAGGGACAGGCACAGCGACCGGAGCGTCTCGCCGCCGGAGACCAGCAGGCCGCGTGGCGGCGGGATGCGGCTCGTCAGCCGGGCGATCTCGCGGGCGATCAGCTCGGAGGCCGCGAATCTCGCCATGCCCGTCGGCAGGTCGAAGGTCACCAGGCAGACGCCGGCGCCCTTGAGTCGCGCCGCAACGAGCGCCGCGCTCCCGGCCCCGCCGTCCCTCAGCGTGATGACGCTCTCGCGGCACGCGCCCAGCTGGGCCGCCGTCGCCGGGTGGTCGGAGCCAAAGAGCCCGAGGATCGGCCGCTCAAGGTCGCCCGCGACGGGAACCTCGCCGCCCGCCAGGGCCGCGGCGAGGCCGCCGCTGCCGCACCACAGCACCGGCGCCGAAAGCCGCCGGCCCGCGTCCGCAATCCGGCGCAGGTCGTCGTCCGATTCCGCGTCCCACAGGCTTATGCCCTCGGGGACGGGATCGCCGGCCCGCGCCAGCCGCACGGCCATGGCGCGGGACTCGAGAGTCGCGCGCAGGTCCTCTCCCACGGCGTGCAGCGAGCCCGCGCGCAGGGCGAACTGGCGCCCCTCCCGCGTGACGCGCCCGTGGAACGGAAACGCCGGCGCGATCACGCAGTGGGCCACCCGCGCCACCCGCAGGGTCGCGGCCAGCTCGAGGCCGCAGTGGCCGCGAAGGAGGCTGTCCAGCTTCTTGAAGGCGATGGCGCCCGCCCTGGGGTCCAGAAGGTGGGCGTCGCGGGCGGCGACCGCCGCGGCCGCCGCGCTGTCCTTCTCCCTGGTGGCCGCGTCGATCGCGAACGCCCTCGGCAGCGACGCCGGAAGGTGTCCGTTCAGGAAGACCGGCATAGTGCGCTTGGACGTGACGAACTGCGCCGCCGTGTCCAGCGCGCCCGACAGGTCGTCAGCGATTATGCGCACCTGCGTCATGTCCAGGCACAAGCACTAGCCGGGCCGATTTCGCCGGGCCAACACAATCGGTCCGCGCCTCCCCGGCCTGGGGCACCCTCCCCGGGGGGGTCCGGCCTATCGGGGCGCGAAGCCGGTGCCGGCCAGCCGCGCCGAATGGATGGAGCGGAACGCCGCCATGTCGCGAACCTCGCCGAGCGCGACGAGCTGGGACCCGAGGTTGCCCACGGCCGATCCCTCCAGGGAGAACGACCTCACCGGCAGCCGGGCGGCGTCCGCCGTCGACTGGCAAAGGAGGCGGTTCCTCGACCCTCCGCCGACGATGAGGATCCTCCCGAACGCGCGGCCGGCGAGGCGCTCGAAGGCGCGCGCCGCGTCGGCGTGGCCCTGGGCAAGGGAGTCGCAGACGAGCCTGACGTAGCCCGCGAGATCCCGCGGCGCCCGGGCTCCGCGCCGCTTGAGCTGGGCATCGATGGCCGCGCGCATGGACGGCGGGTTGAACAGCGTGCTATCGGTGACGTCGAGGAGTTCCCCCGGCGCCGGCGCCCTCCCCGCATCCGCGATAAGCCGTCGCCATTGCCCGGCCGTCCGCGGCCTCATGCTGAAGGCCGGCAGCGTCTGCTCAAGGAGCCACAGGCCCAGGCAGCTCTTGAGCGGCCGGTACCGGCCGTCGCCCATGCGCTCATTGGAGACCCGGGTCGCGAGCGCCTCGGCCCCAAGGACCGGCCCGTCGCTCTCGAAGCCCAGCAGGGACCAGGTGCCGGAGCTCAGGTACAGGTCCGAGCCGTCCTCGGCGGCCGGCATGGCGGCGAAGGCGCAGGCCGTGTCGTGGCCGGGGACGAGGACCGAGACGACGCCCTTGAGCTCGGCGACCCCTGTGACCGGCCCGAGCCTCCTCGGCGAGAGCGAGGGGGTCGCGAAGAGGCGGTGGGGGATGCCGAAGAAGCCCAGGGCCTCCCGCGACCACCCGAGCCCGCGGACGTCGATTAGCTGGGAATGACTGGCGATGGACATCTCGTTCGCCATGCGGCCGGAGAGCAGGAAGTTGAAGTAGTCGGAGATGAAGAGGCACCGCGCGGCCGCGTCCGCGATCCCCGGGTGGGAGCCGAGCGTCTCCTGCAGCTGGAGGCTCGTGTTGTACGGGTAGTTGGGGATCCCCGTGAGCGAGTAGACCCGGCCGATGCCGCGCCGCGCGAGCCTTTCCGAGGCGGCCAGGGTGCGGCGGTCCCGGTAGGCGTGCGCCGGGTACACCGGCCTGCCGGCGCGGTCGACCAGCACGTGGTCGACCGCCCAGGAGTCGACGCCGACCGAGGCTATCCCGGGAAACCGCCTAATCGCCTCGACAAGGCCGGCGCGGACCTCGCCCCAGAGGTACGGCAGGTCCCAGTACTCGTGACCGGCCAGGGACCGGAACTGGTTCGCGAAGCGGCGGACCTCCGTGAGCTCGAGGCCCCGCCCGGACCACCTTCCCACTATGATCCGCCCGCTGGTCGCCCCGAGGTCGACGGCCGCGCATTGGACCGGCTTCACGTTAGCGCAGGAAGGCCTCGGTCAGCCCGCCGTCCACGGCGATGATCTGGCCGGTCGTCTTGCTCAGGCGCTGGCCCACGAGGAGGAAATACGCCTCCGCCTGGTCGGCGGGCGTGATCGGCGCCTTTGTCAGAGTCCGGTCCGCGTAGAACCGGGCGAGCTTGCCCACCAGCGAGTCCGTCGGCTCGTCGTCGGCATAGGGGATGCTGTACTTGGAGAGCGAGCCGATGACCCGGTCGCGCGGGAACATGGCGCTGCCCTGCACGACGGTGGCCGGCGCGACGGCGTTCACGCGCACGAGGGGCGCGAGCTCGACGGCCAGCTCGCGCACGAGGTGGCTCACCGCGGCCTTTGAGGCGTCATAGGCGAGCGAGCCCCTCTTGGCGACGACCGCGTTGGCGGACGTCGTCAGGACGAGGCTTCCGCCGAGGCCCTGCTCCCTCCAGGTCCTGGCGGCCTCGTCGGCCACCAGGTAGCTGCCGGTGACGTTGACGCCGAATGTCCGCGCCCACCCGTCGTCGGGGATGTGGCCCGTCGTGTCGCTCGGGGCGAAGACCCCAGCGGTCACGCAGATCGAGTCGAAGCCGCCGTAGGCGTAGGCGGCCTGGTCGAGCATCCCGCGGACGCCCGCGCGGCGGGTGATGTCGGCGCCGACGCCGACCGCGGGCCCGCAGGCCGACAGGCCCGTCCCCGCGACGCCGATCCCGACCCCGTGCCGGTCGGCTATCTCCTTCGCCGCGGCGGCCGCCGCGCGCTCGTCGATGTCCGCGCAGACGACGTGCGCGCCCTCCCGGGCGAGGCGGTGCGCCGTCTCGCGGCCGATCCCGGAGCCCGCGCCGATCACGATGACGACCTGCCTCGCGAGCTCCCTTTCGGGTGGCATGCGCCTGAGCTTGGCCTCCTCGAGCCGCCAGTACTCGATGTCGAACGCCTCCTGCTGCGGCAGGGCGACGTAGCGGTCGATCGCCTCCGCACCGCGCATCACCTCGACGGCGCACGTGTAGAACTCGGCCGTCACCCGCGACTCGGACTTGTCCTTGCCCCACGTGACCATGCCCACGCCGGGAATCAGGAACACCGTCGGGCTCGGATCGCGCATCGGGGGCGAGCCAGGGCGCTTGCACTTGGCGTAGTACTCGGCGTAGTCCCCGCGGTACCGCTCGAGGCCCGCCGAGAGCGCCGCCTTCAGGCCGGCGGTGTCCCCGGGACGCGGATCCCAGTCCACGAGGAGCGGCTTGATCTTGGTCCTCAGGAAGTGGTCGGGGCAGGAGGTTCCGAGGGCGGCGAGGCGGGGCGCGTCCTTCGAGTTCACGAACCTCAGGACGGCCGGGTCGTCCTGGACCGTGCCGATGACGCGCCGCTCCCCTGAGATCCGGCCGCGCAGCCACGGGAGCACGGCGGCGAGGGCAGCGCGCCGCTCGCCCTCTTCGAGAACCTGGCACCTGGCGCCTCCGAAGGCCGCCGAGTCGCCGCCCTTTGCCGCGTAGCGCGCCTCGATGTAGGCGGCGGCCCGCTCGATGAAGCCGAGCGTCGCCGCGTAGCACTCCTCGTCGTCGTCGGCCCACGATATGAACCCGTGCTGGCCCATCATGATCGCCCGGATGTTCGGGCTCCTCCTCACGATGTCCTGCATCATCAGGCCGAGCTCGAACCCCGGCCGCACCCACGGGACGTAGGCCATCTCGCCCCCGAAGATCTCGCCCGTGAGCCGCTCGCAGCCGGCGGACGCCGCGACCGCGATGACCGCGTTCGGATGCATGTGGTCGACATGGCGGCCGGGCAGGAACGCATGCAGCGGCGTGTCGATCGACGGGGCCCGCGGGTTCAGGTTGAAGGTCGCGTGGGCGTACATGGCCACCATGTCGTCCTCGGCGGGCGATTTGAGCCCCCTGTCTGGGCGGGAGGCATACGCGCCCCTGAGCCCGACAAGCTTTTCCTGGTACAGCGACGAGAAGTTCTCCCTCGTGCTTGTGCGCAGGTCTCCGCCCGAGCCCTTCACCCAGAGCACCTCGACCCGGCGCCCGCTCAGCGGGTCGTCCTCGAGCAGCTTGGAGGAGGTGTTGCCGCCGCCCGAGTTGGTAATCCGCCCGTCGCTGCCGAGCAGGTTGGAGCGGTAGACGAGGCGCCCCACCGGGTCGAGGGACGCGGCCCGGGCGCCGTCCCATGCGTAGTTCACATGCTTGAAGGCTCTTTTCATTGGAAGCTCACTTGCGCGCGCTGAGCACATCCCGCTCGTATCGCTGAACCTCGGGATACCAGGCCCCGTCGGCCGGGACGTTCAGCCTCCTGCAGTGCTCCTCCCAGACGGCCCCGAGCGGCAGCGTCTTGCTCTCCTCGAACTGCGCGAGGCGGGCCGCGAAATCCCCGGCGTCCTCCGACTGCCGGAGCCGGGCCGAGGGCCCGAGCAGCGCCGCGAGAAGGCCCTTCAGGGCGCTGCGAGCCCCGATGACCCACGCCGCGACCCGGTTGACGCTACCGTCGAAGTAGTCGAGCCCGATGTGGGTGCGCGCCAGGTAGTCGCCGCGCACCACCTCCTCGAGGACGGCGCGGGTCGCATCGTCGAACAGCACGACATGGTCGCTGTCCCATCGCACGCCGCGGCTCAGGTGCAGGAGCAGGCCCGGCACGAACTGCATCAGGGAGCTGACCTTGTCCGCCACCGACTCGGTCGGATGGAAATGCCCCATGTCGAGGCAGATGACCTTCTGCCGGCTGACGGCGTAGCCCAGGTAGAACTCGTGCGAGCCGACGACATAGCTCTCCGAGCCGATCCCGAACAGCTTGCCCTCGATCGCGTCGAGCTGGAGGCTCGTGTCGATCTTCTCGGCGAACACCGCGTCAAGGGCCGCGGCGAGGCGCTCGCGCGGCGCCCTGCGGTCGGCGGGGAGATCCTTGTAGCCGTCGGGGATCCACAAGTTGGTGACGGCCGCCTCGCCGAGGGCGCGGCCCATCGCCGCCCCGATCCGGCGGCACGCGATGCCATGGTCGATCCAGAACCTGCGCACCGACGGGTCGCGGTGCGACAGGGTGAATCCGTCCGCGGCGAGGGGGTGCGAGAAGAATGTCGGGTTGAAGTCGAGACCGGCCTCCCTCGTCCGCGCCCATTCAATCCAGCTCGAAAAGTGCTCCGGGCCGATCGCGTCGCGCTCGACCGTTTTGCCGCCGAAGTCGCCGTAGATGGCGTGCAGGTTGACGCGGTGCCTGCCCGGGACGAGCCCGAACACGACGTCGAGGTCGCGCCTGAGCTCGTCGATCGTGCGGGCCCTGCCCGGATGGCTTCCGGTGACCTGGATGCCGCCGCCGTCGAGCTTGGCGCCCGGGCGTTCAAACCCGCCCACGTCGTCGCCCTGCCAGCACTGGATCGAGATGGGGGTGGCGGCCAGGGTCGCGAGCGCGGCCTCGGCGTCGACGCCGCACGCGGCGTAGGCTTCCCGCGCGGCCGGGTATGCGGAGGGGTTCATGGAGGTAGGCTGCACGCCTTTTGCGTGAAGCTCAATGCAGTTTCTGACACAGTCATTTTAGGCGACGCCGTTCGAAGGGGTCAAAGATACCCTATTGAAACTTGACTTGGAATGCCCTGGCTGACCTTTATCATTCACGAATTGACCCTGCATGCGCGCCCCAGCCGACTTCCGCCGCTATCTCGTAAACATGCCCGAATCAGACGACTGGGGAATCGCGGTGACGGCCGGCGGCCGGCAGACCTGCCCGGCCGGATCGCCCTATCCGCCGCCGGGCCACCCCCCCGACCACCATTTCAGCTGGGAGATCGGCCGCGTGCTGGGGGCCTGCCAGATCGTTTTCATCGCGGAGGGCCGAGGGCTCTTTGAGTCCAGCGCGACGGGGCTTGTCCGCGTCGCCGCCGGCACGGCCCTCGTGGTCCTCCCCGGCGTGTGGCACCGCTACGCCCCCGATCCCGGGACCGGCTGGACGGAGGAGTGGATCGAGCTTCAGGGAAGGACCATCGAAGCCGTTTGCGCCAAGGGCGCACTCCACCCGGCCCGCGCCGTGGTCCCGATTCGGCGGGCGATCGAGCTTGAGGCGCTTCTCGAGAGGGTCCAGGCGCGCCTTTGCGCGGCCATCACGGGCTTTGACCCGGAGGCGGCGGCCCTCGGCATGCAGGTGCTGGCGCTGGTCGTCGAGGCGCCGCGCCTGAGCGCGCCCCCCCGCCCGATCACGGCCTTCGTGGCCAGGGCGGAGCGCCTGCTCACGGAGGCCGTGGACCGGCCCCCGCCAATTCCCCGCCTGGCCCGCGAGCTCGGCGTGGCCTATTCCTATTTCCGGCGCGAGTTCAAGCGCCACACGGGCCTCGCACCCTACCAGTATGTGCGGCAGATGCGCCTCGAGAAGGCGCGCCGGATGATCGGCACCTCGTCCGACAGCCTCCAGGCGATCGCCGAGCGCCTTGGGTTCGCGTCGCCCTATCACCTGTCGGCCGCGTTCAAGAAGTACTATGGCGAGGCGCCCGACCATTGGCGCCGCCGCCGCCACTGACTCCGCGCCGGACCGGAACCATGAACCCCAATCCCCTCCTTGGCGTCTGCTTCCACTGGCTCGGCGGCCTGGCGTCCGGAAGCTTCTACGTGCCCTATCGGCGCGTCAGGAACTGGGCGTGGGAGACCTACTGGCTCGTGGGCGGGTTCTTCAGCTGGATCATCGCACCCTGGGCGCTCGGTCTCGCCCTTACGAACGACCTGGTCGGCGTGATCGCACGCACCCCCGGGCGCACGCTGTTCTTCGCGTGGCTGTTTGGGGCGATGTGGGGGTTCGGCGGGCTGACGTTCGGCCTGACGATGCGTTACCTGGGCATGTCTCTCGGCATGGGGGTCGCGCTCGGCTTCTGCGCCGCGTTCGGCACGCTGGTTCCCCCCATCTTCAGGGGCCAGCTGGCCGCGATCGCGGCCAGCGGCCCAGGCAGGGTCACACTTCTCGGTGTCGCCATCTGCCTGGCCGGCATCGCGATCGCCGCCCTCGCGGGCTTCTCGAAGGAGCGCGAGATGACCGAGGAGAGCAAGAGGGCCGCGATCAAGGAGTTCAGCTTCGCGAAGGGCATGCTCGTGGCCACCTTCTCCGGGGTCATGAGCTCGTTCTTCGCGTACGGCCTGGATGCGGGAAGCCCCATGAGCCAGCTGTCGGCCGCGGCGGGTACGGGCACGCTCTGGACCGGGCTGCCCAAGCTGGTGGTCGTCCTTCTCGGGGGTTTCACGACGAACCTGGTCTGGTGCGTCGCGCTCAACCTGCGCAACCGGACGGCCTACCAGTACGTGAGCCGCGCGCTTCGACCGGCCGCAGGCGGCCAGGCCGGGGACGCCGCCGACCTGCGGATCCCGAGGGCGCTCAACCTGTTCTTCTGCTTCCTGGCCGGCACGACATGGTACCTGCAGTTCTTCTTCTACACCATGGGGGAGACGCAGATGGGCAGGTTCCGCTTCTCCTCGTGGACGCTGCATATGGCGAGCATCATCATCTTCAGCACGATGTGGGGATGGATCCTCCACGAGTGGAAAGGCGCCAGCCGCCGCACCCACCTGCTCATCGGGGCCGGCATCGCGATCCTCATCCTGTCGACGCTGACCGTGGGCTACGGCAACTACCTCAACGTGAACGCTAGGTGACGCGACCCCGGTGCGGCGGGCCCCGCCCATCCGCGCAGCCGGCGAGCAGTCCTCCAACCGGGCTCCGAACGCACGGGGCGGAGCTAGACCCTGTAGATCCTCTCGGCGTTAAGCTGAAAGAGCTTCGCCCGCTGGAGCTCGTCCGCGTCCCGAGTGAGTTCGCGCGTCGCGCCGACCCATTGAGCGAGCGTGGCCGTGGCCGTGCACACGGGCCAGTCGCCGCCCCAGACGACGCGGTCCCACCCGAATTGCTCGAGCACATGCTCAAACCAGGGCCGCAGGACGCCGGCCGACCAGGCGGCGCGATCCGCGTAGGCGACGAGTCCGCTTACCTTGCACGCGACGTTGGGATAGGCGGCCATCTCCGCGATGTGGGAACGCCAGGGCTCGAGCGCGCCGGCCTTGATGTCGGGGACGCCGCAGTGGTCGAGTATGAAGCTGACCTCCGGGCACCGGCGGACAAGGTCGATGGCTATCGGCAGTTGCCTCGCGAGGACGCACAGGTCGAAGCTGAATCCGAACTCGGGCAGAAGCCGGAGGTTCTCGGCGAACAGCGGCTCCTGGCTCAGGCCGTCGGGCTGGGTGTGGAGGATTCGGCGGAAGCCGCGCACCCTGGGGAGCTGGGAAAGCTGCTCCAGGTGGGCGCGGAATCCCTCGCGCTCGGGGCGCCCGCTGGCGACGATGCCGGCAATCGACGGATGGCCGTCCGCGAGCTCCTGGACCATCCTCGCCTCCGCGAGGGCGTTGGGTTCGTCGACGTCGCACTCCACGAACACCGTCTTCGTTATGCCGAGCCCGGCTGATGCGGCGGCGTAGTCTGAAAAATGGAAGCTTCGGTTCAGCGCCGGGATCTCCGCGCACCACGAATAGGGGAACCGCTCGAGCTCCCAGAGATGCTGGTGGGTGTCGATCATGTCCATGTTCGGAACGAAACAGCCTGCTTGGGGCCGGGCTCCGGCGTCACTTGGCAGAATGAGGCCTCCTCGGCTGCCCCCTTGAGTTCTTGATCGCGCCGCCTCGCCATTGGCCGCCCTTGAGGACCCCCATGCGCGCGGTGATCGGACCTGGGCGGCGCCCCTAGATAGTGAGTTGCCCGAGCTTTAATGGCGCGATCCCGTCGACCGGCTTGCCCTTCTCAAGCGCCGGCTTGAAACGGATGCTCTTTACGACCGACTGGAGGTACGGGTCCTCGGCCCTCTTCGTGCAGGACGGGTCGAGGAAAAGACCGTCGGCCAGCCCCTCCCTTGAGACCTTGACATAGTAGGTATCGCGATACTTCCCGTCCGCGAGAAGCCTGGGCAGGTCGGCGGGGAGCTTCCCCATCGCGGGCGCAGGCGGCAGCGTGTCGCCCTTGTGTGCGCCGACATACTCCATCTTCACGTATTCGAACGCCTCCTCGCGGGTCAGCGGCACCCGCCTCGACGACACGCTTGTCGCGACCTCCTCGCCGCGGTTGTAGAGGTGAATCTGGGTGTCGAGCGGCTCGAAGTTGAGAGGGAACCCGCCCTCGAGGAGGTGGACGTTCTGGACGTGCGCATCTATCGGGTTCAGCGCCTTGGAGTAGACCAGATTCTGGACAAGGCCCGGCGCGCCGTCCTTCGGATGAAAACGCGTGACCGTCACGACGTAGGGATTGCTCAGCAGCCTTTCCGACGAGATCTGGAATGAGACGTCGAGCGCGTCAAATCCCGTCGGATTGCCCCGATCGTCCTTGTAGAAAAGGTCCGAGCCCGGGGCGTTCATCGACGCCTCCAGGGCCTGGGCCGTGGAGTTGAGAATACCATTCGCCGTCGCACTGGCTCCGGGCGGCGCGTATTGGGCGTTTGCCCCCAGCTTGTTGATGGCCATCGACGACGCGGCAACGGCGCCGGCGCTCACCGCAGCAGCCTGGTTCACGGCCACCTGGTAGCCCGCATTCAGGTCCGCGGCTTGGGTGAGGCCCCTCGCCTGCCTCGAAGCGGGATCATTCTCGAAGGTGTAGCCGCGCTCGCTCTTGAAGCCTTCGACCGTAGCGGAGACCTCCGTGAGCTTCAGAGACGGCGTGATCTTGATGTTTATCGGGCCCTCCTTCGCGGAAATGAGCTTCGACCGGCCGTTCGCGTCGACGACCCAAGACGAGCCGTGCACGTCCGTGACGGGATAGAGGTCCCTGTCGGTTCCGACGGAGATGTCCGCGCCCATGAACAGCGTGTGCGTCTTGGCGGCGTCGGGTGTGTCGGCGTAGGCAGGAATGGCGGCCAGGGCCGCAGCCGTGAACAGCACGCGCGCCGCGGCCGACCCTGCGGATGACCTTCTCTTGGGGACTAAATTCATGGATTTGGCTGGTCGTTGACGATCAGCGTCTTGACGCGGGCCAGTAGATCCTGGACCGCGTCGGTTTTTTCGATGCTCAACGCTTTCTGGAGGTATTCCGCGCTCTTGGCATAGTGCCGGTTCCTGAGCTCGATGTTGGCGAGCTCCAAGCCGGCCACGTAGGCGCCGGCCGGGACCCGGTACGCGGCCTCGAACGAGAGGGTGGCGCGCGGAAGGTCGTCCTCGGCGGCGTAGGCGCGGCCAAGGCTGATTAGCGCGCGCCCGTTCAGGGGCGCCAGCTTAAGCAGCGCGTCGAGTTCCTCGCGCTCCTCGGGCCATTTCTTCTGCGCGGCCAGGAGGTCCGCCCTGGCCTGGTGCAATTCGATCGCGCCGCGGCCGGAGCCTTCCGGCTTCATCGTGCCGAGCACCCGCTGCGCGTCGTCGAGCCTTCCGCTGGAAATGAGCACCTCCGCGTAGCGGAGCAGCTTTTGCCCGCCGACCTCGGGCTCGGAGACCAGCACCTTCCGGTAGATGTCCGCAGCCTCTGGCACCAGGCCCTGCTCCGCATAGAGGTCGCCCAGCATGAGGAGCTCCTCGACGCTGGCCACGCCGGTCCCCGCCGCGGTCTCAAGCAGCACGGTCGCCTCCAGCTTTCGGTTCTCGGACAGAAGGATGTTCGCATAGGCGAGCCAGTACCGCGAATCGGTCGGCCTCTCCTTGATGAGGTACCGCACCAAGGCTTCGGCCCGCGTGAACTGCTTCCCGTCGATGCAGATCCCAAGCAGCCCCTCCTTCCAGTCGACGCTCGAAGGGTCGCCGCTCAGCGCCTGCATGTAGGCCATCTCGGCCGACACAAGGTCGCCCTCCTTCTGGAGGCAGTATCCGAGGAGGCCGAACGTCGTCGAATCGCGGTCGCCGAGCACGACGGCCTTGGAAAAGCAAGGAATCGCGTCGGCAAACCTTCCCGTCGAATAGTAGAGGATGCCGAGGTTGACCCAGGAGCGCAGGAAGGTCGGGTAGCGCTTGACGGCGCCGCGAAAGCTCGCCTCCGCCTTGTCGTTCATGCCGGCCGCGTAGTAGGCGTTGCCGAGGATGAATTCGAACGCCGGGCTGGGCTGCTCCTTGTCCGACATCATCGCCTCGAGCAGCTTGAGCGCGAATTCCGTGTTGGTCGAAAGCATCGTCACCACCTTCTGGTAGAGGGCGTATTCCTCCTCCGTCATCTCCGGCTCGCGCTCCTTCAGGAACGAGCTCGACTCGTTGATGATCCGCTTCGGATCCACCTTGGGCTCCGACGCGACGGCGGCCGCGCAGAGGGCCACCGCGAGGCAGGACAGGAGGAAGGGCTTGAACGGATTCACGGGCTAGATCGAAAACTTCGAGCCCTCGGGCCACTTGTACCAGACGAGCTGCTGCACCATGCACCGCACCTTCCTGCCCTTCTTTATCGCGGGGGAGAAGACCCACTCGTCCCGGACGCACTGCAAGACGATGGAGTCGAAGGCGGCATTTCCCGACGTCTTGAGCACCCGGATGTTCGTCACCGCACCCTGCGTGTCCACGACCAGCACCAGCGTGACGCGCAGCGATGCCGCGTCCTCGCGGATGCGGCGCGAGATGTTCGCGATCGTCTTGATGACCGCGGCCGGGGCCTGGTCCACCTCGTTCTGCTGATAGATGCGCTGGAACTCGCCCCTGGGGCCGGTCTTCGGCTTCAGGTCGGGCAGCAGCTGCCCGAACTGGATCGTGGCCCGCGGAGCCAGATCCGCCGGCGGAATGATCTTGTCGAGATCCGGCGGCACGACCGAGAGCTTAACCGGGCTGTCGGAGGCCCCGATCTCGAGGCCCGTAAGGGGCGCGGCAACGTCGGCCTGCTCGGGGCGCTCCTCCGCCTTCGGCGGCGGGGCCTCGAAGATGGCGGAGGCCGCCCTGAGGTCCTCGATGTCAGGAGGGGGCGCGGCGGCCTTCACGTCCTCGAAGTGCGCCACGCCGATGAAGAGCCCGAGCGTGAGCCCCGAGCCGAGCAGGAGGCAAAGCGCCTCGTCGGCCAGCCTGGCCGCGCCGCTCCTGTGCGCGAGATTGGGTAGGGTTGCGGGCATCGGGTTCATCTCAGCGCCCGTCGGCCCGCGTGGTGGCGAACTCCACGTGCTGGATCCCCGAGCGCTTGGCCTCCGAGTAGACGGCGGCAAACACCCCGAGGTTCGAGGAACGGTCGCCGCGGATTATGAGCGTCGGGAAGTGCCCCGCGGCCGCCTGCTTGATGAGGCCCGCGACCTGGTCGGCCCGGATCTCCTGCCCGTCGAAGTAGATCCGGTTGTCCGACGAGATCGCTATCAGCAGCGCGCTCTGCTCCGCGCTGATCGAGCCGCTGACGTCCGGCTTCTCGACCTCGATGCCCGGGTCGTTGATGAACGCGCTGCTGATCATCAGGAAGATCACGAGCACCATGACGCAGTCGACCATCGGCACCATGTCGATGTGCGTCACCTCGAACCGACCGCGGCCCGTGTGCTTGCCGATCATGGGCCCTCTCCCAGGCTGGCGCCCTGCTCGATCTGAACAAGCTTCTGCACGTATTTCCGCAGGCTCCGGTGCGCGACGTGGACGATCAGGAGCGCCGGTATCGCGACGACGAGGCCGGACTCGGTCGCCACGAGCACCTCCGAGATTCCCCGCGCCAGCCCCTCCATCGTCTTCTCCGCCGTGTGCCCCGACAGGCTCTCAAAAGTGGTCACCATCCCGCTCACCGTGCCGAGAAGCCCGAGCAGGGGCGCGGCGGCGATCATGGCGCCCAGCAGGACCCTCTGCTGCCGGAACGACGCCTCGGCCTCCTTCCGCGCCCGGTGCAGCTGCGGCAGCTGCCCCTCAAGGGCCGATCCGATGCCGTCCAGCTGGCGGCGCGACCGCCAGAGCGAAAGGAGCAGCCAGAAGCACCGCGAGTACAGCACGACCGACAGCGCGAGGATCGCGAACATCACGGGCCCGCCCTTACCCACGAGTTCGACAAGCGCCTTCATGCGGGGACCTGCTTCCCGGCGGCCTTTGCGGTATCGACGGCGGTCACGAACTCCAGGGCGTACCGCTCGAGGAGCGAGAGGTTCTTCTGGATGCGCTGCGCCAGGAACCCGTGCGCGATGAGGGTCGGAATGGCGACGATGAGGCCGAGCTCGGTGGCGACGAGCACCTCCGAGATGCCGCTGGCGAGCTTTCCCGCGTTGCCGGTCCCGAAGACGGTTATCAGCGCGAAGGTCCTGACCATGCCCACCACCGTGCCGAGGAGGCCCATGAGGGGAGCCGCCGTCGCGATGACGGCAAGCAGCGGAAGTCGGCGCTCAAAATGGAGCCTCTGCCGGAGCAGCACGGCCTCGAGGTGCTCCTCGAGGATCTCCTTGCCGCTGTCGCCGTACTGCAGGCCTGTCAGGAAGAGCTCGCGCGTCGGCGGCTTGAGCAGCCTTGCGGATTCCTTCGCCCTTGACCAGGCGCCGCCGGCCACGTCCTCGAGGAACGCCCGGATCTCGGACGGGGCGCCCACGGCGAGCCGCGCGATGTCGTTGATCTTCTGCGCGATCATGATCAGCGCCAGAAGCCCCACGCCGATGATCGCATAGGCCACGGGCCCGCCCTTCTGGACGTGCTCGACGAGTGATCCCTTTGTCTCCTTAAGGCGCAGGGCCTTCCCGCCCGAGGCATCTGCGAAGACCGTCCCGGTTCTTCCCTGGAAGAATGCCGAGGCCTCCTCCGGCTTCCAATCGGCCAGCGCGTAGGTCACGGGGTAGGCCGAGCCGGCCCGCGGCCGCACCGTCCCCGCGTGGCCGCCCTCGTCAGGAAGGAAATAGGTCTCGGGCCCCACAAATGCGAACGCGCCCTTGAAGACCTGGTTGCTGCCGGCGATGAGCGAGCTTCCGGGCGCGGAGTAGCCCCCCAGCTCGCGCCGCGTCTGTTCCAGCAGGAACTCGGCCCCGTCGACCGCGGACTGGCCGCTCGGGGCGGCCGAGGAATCGTCGAGGTTCTGCCTGAGCGCCTGCAGGCGGTCGGACAGGAGCTGGCTCTCGCCGGGCGCGAGGCCGTCCTCGAATGCCACCAACCCGTCGTGGGCGAGCGTGGCGATGTACGCCGTGTTCTTGCGGACGGCGTCCAGGTCCATCATCAACTTCCGGCGCTGCTCCCCTGAGTCCTCCTGGCCCGTCTCAAGGCGCTCAATCTGGCTCTGCGCCGTGACGATCCGGTCCTCCGCCGAGCGCATCTCCTTGAGCAGCGGGGCCTTTTCGTCGGTTATGCGCTTGCGGGTGCTGTTCAGCTCGTCCGCGGCCCGGCGCAGCCGCTCCGCATAGTCCGCTGACGCGCGGTTCACCGCGTCGTCGAACGTCTCGGCCGCGGCGGCGGCCGCGGCCAGCAGGATAACCGAGGCCAGCGCCGTAAGGAGTCGGGTCTTCATGCGGCCTTACTTTCCGGGGGCTTCCCCCATGGGCCGGCCGAGCGACGCCGGCACGGCTACGAAATCCGGGTCGGCCTTGTCGGTGTACACGGCGATGAGCCTGGCAACCGGCCGGGCCGCGTCGGGCCTTGGTTCCCATTGCCAGCCGCGGGGCCCGGGCGAACCGTACCACGCCCTTCCGGTGGCCTGGTCCAGCGCGTAGGCGTGGCTGAGGCCCCAGTAGATAACCTCCAGCGACTTTGCCCCCTGCTCGCCCTCGATCGTGAGGACCTCTTCCCCGCAGGTCACCGTGCGGTTGAACTGCGAGCAGCGGTTCAGGACCGTGATTGTCAGCTGCATGCGCTCGCCGACGCTCAGGCCGGGATTGGCAAGGCTCCGGTACGGCAGCTCCAGGGCCGCCGAGAGGCGTGGGGGAAGCATGGGCCGGAGCTCGGCAAGCTTGCCGACCAGGGCCTTCAGCCGGGCCTCGGCCGTTCCCAGGTCGTCCGCCGCGGCCTTGTTCTTCGCCCTCATCGCGTCGGCGTCCTCGCGGTCCTTCGCGGTCTTGGCCGTCAGGTGGTCTCGCTTCTCCTCCAGCGTCGCGGCCCGCTCCCTGAGCCCGTCGACGGTGGATTCGAGAAGCGGCCGCTCCGAGAGCCACTCGCTCTCGAGGCGCGCCGTCTCCAGGCGCGTCCTGATCCAGTCGCCGGCCGCCTTCTCGCCGGATTTGAGCGGATCGGCGTCGGGCGCGGCGCCGAGGACCGCCACGAGGCAGAGCGGCGCGAATATCCGGGCGTGGCGCAACAAGGGTACTTTCATGCTTGGGACAAAGCTGGATAAGGCTTTTTTTAGCGGCACGGGGAAATGCCGCAGAATTGCTGGTGCACGCCCCGTGCCATTGCCCGCAATTGAAAGCTAAGGCGTTAGCGGAGCGAATGTAACGGCCATGGTACCGCCGTCCTGAGGAAATGCGACATTCTTCTGTGGTTGCGCACACCCACGTTTCGACGCGGCCCTGATTTCGATTGGATGTAGGCAACCAACGCGGGCGTTGAGGCCCGGGGACGGGTCGTCGCGATTAATGTTGATGCGCACACGCGGATCGCTCGCATTGCCGGAGCCATGGCCGCAATCGCCGAGCCGCCAGCCGGGAGCGAGGTCCTCCTGCTCGAGGACGACTCTGTTCTGCGGAGGCGCCTCGCGGCGCACCTGCGGGGCCTTGGGGCGGAGATCACGGAGGCCTCGACCATCGCGGAGGCGCGCCGGGCGCTGGCCGGCCTGCATTTCGACTTTGCGCTGGTCGACCTTCACCTGCCCGATGGCGACGCTCTCGAGCTTCTGCGCGAGGGCGTGTTCTCGGAGAATACCGGCGTGGTGGTCATGACCGCCTTCGGCGGGGTCAAGGAGGCCGTCGAGGCCATGCGCCAGGGCGCGGGGGACTATCTCTCGAAGCCGTTTGAGCCGGCCGAGCTGCCCATCGCGTTCCTGCGCTGCCGCGAGAAGCGCAGCGTGGCGCGGCGGGACGAGTTCCGGGCAAGCGGGCATTCGCCGGGCGCCGCCGACGAGCTCTTCTTCGGCGAGAGCCTTGCGGGCGTCCGGGGACGGCTCGAGACGATCCTGGCGACCGACAGGAGGCTCGAAAAGGGCCTGCCCCCTATCCTGATCGAGGGCGAGACCGGGACCGGGAAGAGCCTCATCGCCGGCTGGCTGCACCTGAAGGGACCCCGCGGCTCCCGGCCGTTCATCAAGGTGAACTGCGCGGCCTTGCCGGAAACGCTGGCCGAATCCGAGCTCTTCGGACACGAGCGCGGAGCATTCACGGACGCAAGGACCGCGCGGATCGGGCTCTTCGAGGCGGCCGATGGGGGAACGCTGCTGCTGGATGACATCGGGACGCTGGCTGTGCCGACGCAGGCCAAGGTGCTCACGGCCGTCGAGGACGGCGCGATCAGGCGGCTTGGCGCAACAAGGGAGACCCGCGTCGATGTGCGGCTGATAGCCGCCTCCAACGAACCGCTCTCCGGACTGGTCGCGAGCGGCGATTTCCGCGAGGACCTGTTCCACCGCCTCCGCCTGCTCCACGTCGAGCTCCCCCCGCTCAGGGATCGGGGCCTCGATATCCTCGCGCTGGCCAGGCACCTGCTCTTGCGCATCGCCCGGCGGCACCGGCGCAAGGAGGTTTCGATCTCCCCGGCGGGCGAGGCGCGCCTCCTGGCGCAGCGCTGGCCGGGCAACGCCCGGGAGCTCGCGCACGTCATAGAGAGCGAGGTGATCTTCGCCGGGGGGCAGAAACTGGACTTCGAGAGCCTCGGGGATCCGCCCGCCGCCGCGGCGACGGGATGGCGCAATCCACTCTGGCGGGTTCCCGAGGAAGGATTCTCGGTCGACTCCGTGGTCGCGGACCTGATCAACGAGGTTCTTAGGGAGACGAACCATAACATCTCGGCCACAGCCCGGCGGCTGGGCGTGACAAGGGAGTTCCTGCGCTACCGCCTCGGCGCCAAGAAGCCCGCGGAGTAGGAGCGGCCTGGTGGGCCGCCGGCGGCGCACACCCGTTGCGGCTTAACCCTCCCGGTCCGGTTGCCCTCAACCATTCTCGACCGTTCCAAGGGACCCCCGAAGCAGTCCAGATCGGCAGGAATTAATTAAGATGCTTGAGCACAGTATATTGCGGCAACAGGGATCGAGGTGGCACTCCCGATGCAAAAGATGCAGGCTTTGGCCGCCCCCGGCCGGCCCAAAGGCTGGCCAAGACTCCAATGAAGATGGTTGAATCCACGGCGCAACCCCATGCCCGGCCCCGCCGGACGCTGGTCCTGGCGCTGCTTTCGGCTCTGGTCGCCGAACCGCAGGCACGGGGGCAGACCGCCGCCGGGGAGCCGTCCCCCGGCCAATCGGCGCCGCAAGGCGGAGCGCTCCCAGAGATTCCCTGGTATGCGCGCGACAGGTTTGACCGGGCGCGGTTCATGAACGAGCTCTCGTCGTCGCATTTCCTCTATTCGCGGAATCCCCGCCCTGAGTCCGCCGTCATCTTCCTGCCCCCGGTCCCCCCGCCCCTGGAATCGGAGATTCCACTGTTGGCGCCGCTCGGCTCCGGGCCGCCGGCTCCGCCGGAACTTGCGCCGTTCGTCGGCGACGTCTTCTATCCGCTCCTCGGCTCGCGCCTTGCCTCGGACAATCTCCCCAAGTCGCTGCGCGCCCGGATCGTCGCCTACCTCGACGCAAAGGTCGCCCTCCAGGGCGAGCTGCGCTCGCGAATCCTGGCGCTGAAGGACGTCGACTCCAAGTCGCGGGAGCGGCAGCTCGCTGACCTTGCTGCGCTCCAGGCGCCCCGCATCGCCGAGCTGGAGTCCACGGCCGAGCAGCTACGCTCCGACCTGCGCCCGAGCGGGGTGTTCGGGGTCCAGACGGAAAATCCCGGCCCGGACGAGGGGTCCGCATGGAGCATGCACTCTGTGCGAAACGCGCCCGCGGCCGCCGCAGATGTTCGCAGGGAGGCCGGGGCCCTTCGCGGCGCCGCATTCCGTGAGGAGGGCCTGTCCCTCTCCCAGAGGCGCCTGCTCTGCGAGGCTGCAGTGGAGCTCGAGGCCGGGGCCGGTGCGGATCGCCCCGGGCCGCAGGCGGTTCCCGGGCCGCGCACGATAGCCTTTTCCCCGGAACCGGCCCGAATACTGATCCCGGCCGGCCTGGAACCGGGGCTGGCACGGGAGGTCGACGAATTCCTGTCTGCGAAGAGCGCCCTGAAGGCGGAGCTCCGGGACGTCCTCCGGCGCACCGGGGATTCCAACCCGGAAGCCCGCAGGACGGCCCTGGAGAAGCTTGCCGCGGCGCAGGCGCCCCGGATCGCGGCCTACGAGGAGATGGCGGAGGAGATCCGCCGCGGACTGGCCGCCTTGCCGAACCCGCAGGGCCCTCCTCCCCCGCCCGCGCTACCCGCAGAGCTCACGGCGCGCATTTCCGCCTACCGAACCCACAAGGTCGAGCTGCTCAGAAGGCTGCGCGCGATGCTCGCCGCACCCCCGCCCGCCTCGGAACCGGGCCAGGCCCCGCCCGAAACTAGGCCGGATGACATTGGGGCCGGCGCGCAGGCCTGGCTGCACGACGGCGCGAGCACGACCGAGGTCCAGCCCTCGAGCCTGCGGGTCTCGGTCGCGGAATTCGGCCGCCTGCAGGACGAGCTCATATCCGCGCTGAACCGGGAGGAGGCCGGCATACGCGAGAGCCTCGCCGCCTACGTGCGCGCTTCCAACGGGCCCTCGGACCGGAAGTCGATAAACGACCTGCTCAGGGACTTCGAGACCGCCCGCCAGAAGCAGGAGCTGTGGGACAGGTTCCAGGACTACCGGACCGCGGCGCTGATGCCGGGACTGTCGGCGGGGCAGCGCCGCGTCCTTTTCGATGCCGGGCTCGAGCGGCTGGACCTGCCCCTGCCGGACGGAGAGAGGACAGATTGACCACGGCGATCCCAGCCACGCCGCCGCGAGCAGGGCCCACGATGCGCTATCCGGTCGCCGCATTGTGCGCGGGCATCCTGCTCGCCGCGATATTCTCGGCTCTGGTGATCTGGTTCCGTTCCGACCTCCGCGATGAGATTCACCTGAAGATAATCGAGCGGGACGCCGCGGTCCTCTACCCGATGGCGCTCCAGCAGATGTCCGACAGCGAGGAGGGGATTGGGTCGAACCCGCTCACGCCCCTGACCGCCCTTCTGAGGAGCTCCCGGCAAAAGGGGATGCTCGCGGTCGCCATCTTCGACGCCGACGGCAACACCATCGAGTCCGTTCCGGCGTCGCAGCTCTTCGTCGAGCTGCCGACGGACGACTACCTGAGGCTGCAGAGGGGCGCGCCGATCAGCAGGTACCATCCCTCGTTTCCGCTCGACCAGTATTTTGCGGGCGTGTCGCCGGACCAGCGCCAGGTGCCGGTGCTCGAGGTCCTCCTGCCGCTCCCCGGCCACGGTCCGGCCTCGGTGCGTGGTTTCGTGCGGTACTTCATCGATGCCAGGCCGCTCTCCCGCGAGCTTGCCATCATCGACGGCCGGATCAACCGCCAGACCGCCGTCACGCTCCTTGTCGGCACCGTGCTTATCGCAGCCGTTGTGACCGGCGCCACATTCAGCGTCCAGCGGGCCCAGCGGACCATCGCGGAGCGCAACGAGAGGCTCACCCGCGCGAACTTCGAGCTCACGCTCTCGTCGAAGGCGTCGGCGGTGGGGCAGATCGCCTCGCACCTCATCCACGGGCTGCAGGGCTCCGTCGAGGGATTGCGCGCGGTCGTGGCGAGCCGGGACGCCGATCCGTCAAACCCGGCCTGGGAGTCGGCGGCAGGCTACACGGAGCGCCTGCAGACCATGATACGGGAGACCGTCGAGCTGCTGGGCGACGCCAACGCGGACGCGAGCTACGAGCTCACGGGCCGCGATCTTGCGGCGACCATCCGCGACAGGAACATGTCCTATGCCGCAAAAGGCGGGGTCGCGCTCGAGGTGAACGAGGGTTTTGACGCAACGATAGACAGCCACCGCGGCAGCCTCCTTTGCCTGATTGCCAGCAACCTCGCGCAGAACGCGATCATCGCCACTGAGCCGGGGAAAAGGGTCTCCGTGTCGCTTGCGGACGCCGGCTGGGCCGTCGTGCTGACCGTGAGCGACGAGGGATCCGGAATCCCGGAGTCCGTGCAGAAGCACCTCTTCAAGCCGGGCTGCACCGGCCGCCCCGGCGGCACCGGCCTTGGGCTGGCCATCAGCAAGCTCCTAGCACGCCAGATCGGCGCAGAGATGGTGCTGCTCTCGACGGGACCGGACGGGACGGTATTCCGGGTCACCCTTCCGCGGCAGGACTGACGGGACGGCCGCTGCGCAGCCGGGTCAGGGGCGGCGTATCCTGACGCGAGAACCGGTGCACGCCCGGAAAAACGGCCAGCCGGGGTTTCGCTGGGTGGACAAATGGGTTATAGTGCAGCCTGGAAAGGCCGCCGTGGCGGATCCTGAGCATGCCGCTGATCGCTGACACACTTCGCCGTTCGGGCCGCAAGGAAGCGGCCCCGGGCCAGGCATCCGCTCCGGATCTGCCCGCGGGCGCGGCATGGATCCGGTGGATGGGGCCCGCCGCGCTCGCCGTTCTCGTCGCCTCGGCGACCGCGCTTGCGGCGGGCAATGACAGTTATTCGGGCCCCGTATACCCGAGCACGGACATGCGCAGGGAAATCCTATCGCCATACAGGTACGTCCCGCATCCTGTGGAGCCGTCGCCGCCCGCTCCGTTCCTGGCCAAGCGGCCGCCGCCGCCGGGGGATCAGCGCCTCGCCGAGCCGGCGCAGTCCGATCTGCGCGAGCCGCACGTGCTGAACCGCCTCGACGCGGCGCTATTAAGGGAGCAGTCCGACGCCCGCGCGGCCCGCGTGGCCTCGAGGCTCGGCATAGGCGTCAGTTCGGTTCGCCTCGGCAAGCACGTGGTGCTGGGGGCGGCAACCGCCTTCTACGTCCCTGTCGGCGTCGGCCTCGGCATCGTGTGGTGAACCGCGCCCGGTCCTAGGGCACGGCGTAGACCTCGACGAGGGCCAGGCCTCCGTCGCCGGACGCCGGCATCACCTCGGCCGTGTAGCTGCCGGGCGCAAGCGTGACGAGGAGCGCGGAGTCCGCGCTCGCCGGGTCGTTCCAGGAAAAGGCGCCGACCAGCGCGGCGACGCTCGCAATCTGGGGGCTGCCTCCCCATCCGGTGTTCGAGGCGACAAGGTTCTTGCTGGCATCGTAAAGCAGGAGCTGGGGATCGGGAAGCGTGGAGGAAAGCCCGAATTCGCCGAGGGCCGGCCCGGAGGCGCGGATCAGGACCGTCTCTGAGCTCGAACCTGAAATGACAAATCCCGCGATCATCGCGCCGGCGCCGGTGCTGACCAAGGCCCTGGAGGAAATGTTGACGAGCTGGGCCCCCGGGCCGCCTTGATCCTCGTAAACCTCGGCCAGCACGATCCCGAATCCGTTGTCCGCCGAGCCGATCTGCGCGGTGTAGGCTCCGGCCGGCAGCGAGACCTTAACCGCGCAGTCGCCCGAGCCCGGGGCCAGCGAAAAGGCGCCGACCTGCGCGAAATCGGCCGCCGTGGCGTCGACCGGCGCCACGACCCCCGACCAGGGGGCGCCCGGGGCCGATGGCGGCGCCTCCCAGCCCGTGTCCATGGTGATGAGCCTCGCCGGGTTGGCCGAGTCGTAGAGCGACAGGGTCGCCCTGTCCAGGGCCCCGGACACACCGAAGCCGGCAAGGCCAGGGCCGACGCCGCGAAGGACCAGGGGTTCCGGGCCCTGGCCGCTGATGGCGAAGCCCGCGATGAGGACGTCGGTGCCGCCCGCGGCCGATGGCGACGCGACGTAGGCGCGTGTCGAAAGGTTGATGATGCGTCCCGGACTGGCGGTGCTGACGACGCTCAGGCTCGCCGCGGCGCTCGTCGTGCTGCCCGAGCTGTTGGTGACGGTGACGGCGTAGGCCCCGGCATCCGTCGCCGTAACGCTGCCCAGGTAGAGCGTGGGGCCCGTGCACCCCGAGATGCCGTCTCCGTCCATGAGCGGGACGCCGTTGAGCAACCATTGGTAGGACGGCAGCGGCCTTCCGCTCGCTCCGGCATTGAAGACCGCGGGCGATCCCGCAACGACCGTTTGCGATTGCGGAGCGCTGGTGATGGCCGTCGCAACCAGCGCGGGGACGCCTTCAATCACCGTGACGGTGCCCCTTGGGTCGCCGTTGAGCACGTACACCCTGTTGGTGACCGGGTTCACCGCGACTGCCCCGGGGTTGGTCCCCACCGGAATGGTGGTGCCTAGGCCTGTTGCGCCGTCGATCGCCGTCACGGTACCCGCGCTGGTGGTGTTTGTGACGTAGATCTCGTTGGTCACCGGGTCCACGGCCACGCCGCCTGGATTGGGGCCCGCCGCAACGGCCGAGGTGGCATACGTGGTTCCGTCGACCACGAGCAGCGAGCCGTTGCCGTTGTCGTTGATGACATAGGCCGTGTCGGTGGCCGTATTGACGGCGACGGCCCCGTACGAGATACCGGCGCCGACTTCGCGATATCCCCTGACGTTCCCGCTTGAGTAGGAGACCACCGCGAGCCCTGAATTTGAGGGGTCCGAGTCGTACAGCTGGCCGGTCACCGGGTTCACGGCCATCCCATTCGGGTGCGACGGGGAGACGACCAAGTGCATTTCGTCCGTGCTCCCGTCGATCGCGTAGAGCGTCTCGTCGTTGACGGTGAACTTGTTGTTCGATTCGGCGACGACAAAGATCATGTTCGCCACGGGGTCGACGACGACAACGAAGGGACTGAAGCCCGCAAAGATGTTGCCCACCACGGTGTCGGTGGCGCCGTCGATCACCGAGATGGTGCCGTCGACGGCGTTGTTCACGACGTAGACCCTGTTGGTCGTCGGATTAACCGCGATGCTGTTGGGGTTGGAACCGACCGGGATGGTCGTGGTCGCGTTCGTCGCTCCGTCGATCACCGTCACGCTGTTGCTCGCGCTGTTGGCGACATAGACCTTGTTGGTCACCATGTTCAAATCGATGGCGAAGGGATAGGATCCCACCGGGACGGCCGTCGCGGAATTCGTGGCGCCGTCGATCACCGTCACCTGGCCGCTGGCGTCGTCGTTCAGGACGTAGATCCTGTTGGTGACCGTGTTCACCACGGCCGCCACGGCAAGGGGCGCCGTGGGCACCGTGGCCACCACGGTTTGCGCGCCCGCCGGCGGGGGCGCGCCGGCCCCGAGGACAAGGGCGGCCAGCGCCGCCAGAGGCGGGAGGGTCGGGCAAGGATGTGATTTCAACGTCTGCGGATGGGGCCGGATCCCGGGCCTAAGGCACTGCGTAGACCTCGATTAGGGCCAGGCCCCCGTCGCTGCTGAGCGGGTTGACCTCGGCAGTGTAGCTGCCGGGCGCAAGCGTGACGAGGAGCGCCGAGTCCGCGCTCGCCGGATTGCTCCAAGCAAAGGCACCGACCAGCGCGGCGACGCTCGAGATTTGGGAGCTGCCTCCCCATCCGGTGTTCGAGGCGACCAAGTTCTTGCCGGCGTCGTAGAGCAGGAGCTGGGGATCGGGAAGCGTGGAGGAGAGCCCGAATTCGCCGAGGGCCGGCCCGGATGCACGGATAAGAAGCGTCTGCGAGCTCGACCCGGAGATCACGAATCCCGCGATCATCACATTGCCGCCGGTGCCGACGAAGGCCCTCGAGGATATGTTGACCAGCTGGGCTCCCGGGCCGCCCGCGCCCTCGTCGTAGATCTCAGCCAGTGCGATTCCGAATCCGCCGTCGGCCGCGCCGATCTGCGAGGTATAGGCGCCGGCCGGCAATGAGACCTTCACGGCGGAGTCGCCGGATCCCGGCGCCAGCGCGAAGGCGCCGACCTGCGTGAAGTCGGCCGCCGTCGGGTCCACCGGTGTCACGACGCCCGCCCAAGGGGCGACGGCCGGCGCCGATGGCGGCGCCTGCCAGCCCGTGTCCTTCGTGATGAGCCTAGCCGGGCTGGCCGCGTCGTAGATCGACAGCGTCGGCAAGGCAAGGGCCCCGGAAACACCCAGGCCGGCCAGGGCCGGCCCGACGCCGCGTAGCACGAGGGGCTCCGATCCCTGGCCGCCGATCGCGAAGCCCGCGATGATGACGTTTGTGTTCCCCACGGCGAATGGCGACGTCACGAAGGCGCGGGTCGAAAGATTGATGATGCGCCCCGGATTGCCGGTGCTGACGACATTCAGGCTGGCCGCAGCACTTGTCACGCGGCCCGCGCTGCTCGTCGCGGTGATGGTGTAGGCCCCGGCATTCGCCGCCGCCACGCTCGCCAGATAAAGAGTGGGGCCCGTGGACCCCGACACGCCGTTCCCGTCCGCGAGGGGGACGCCGTTTTGCGACCATTGGTACGTCGGCGCCGGCCGGCCGCTGGCGCCGGCGTTGAACACGACCGGCGATCCCGCCTCGACCACCTGCGACTGCGGAGCGCTGGTGATGGCCGGGGCGACCGACGAGGGAATGCCGTCGATCACGGTGACCGTGCCCGCGGGGTCCCCGTTTAGCACGTACACCCTGTCGGTCACCGGATTCACCACAACGGCGCCAGGGTATAGCCCGACTGGAATGGAGGTGGTCGCGCCCGTTGCGCCATCGATCGCAGTCACGGTCCCTGCACTGGTAGTGTTTGTGACGTAGATCTCGTTCGTCACCGGGTTCACGGCGATTCCTCCAAGGCTGGACCCCGCGGCAATCAACGAGGTGGCATAGGTCGTTCCGTCGACCACGAGCACGGAGCCGCTCCCGCCGACGGCATAGGCCCTGTTGGTGGCTGTATCCACAGCCACCGCCCCGTACGGGACGGCGCCTCCGAGGGCGCGATAGCCCGTGATGGTCCCGTTGGCATAGGAGACCACCGCGAGCCCCGAGGCTGCGGTGTTCGTGGCGTACAGCTGGCCGCTCACCGGGTTCGCGACCATGCTTGAGGGCTTCGCCGGCGTGACAACCAGTGAGATCTCGTCCGTGCCTCCGTCTATCGCGTAGAGCGTGGGATTGTAGACGGTGTACTTGTTGTTGGATTCGGCGACGGCGAACAGGATGTTTTCCGCGGGGTCGACGGCGATTAGAGTGGGACTTGAACCCGCAAAGATGCTGTCGACGACGGTGTCGGTGGCGCCGTCGATCACCGAGATCGTGCCGTCGACGGCTTGGTTCATGACGTAAATCCGGTTGGTCGTCTGATTCACCGCGATGCAGGTGGGATTGGAGCCGACCGGAACCGTGCTCGTCGCATTCGTGACGCCGTCGATGACCGTCACGCTGTCGCTCGCGCTGTTGGAGACATAGACCTTGTTGGTCGCCATGTTCAAACCGATGGCGAACGGGTACGACCCCACAGGGACGGCGGTCGCCGTATTCGCGGCGCCGTCGATCACCGTCACCTGCCCGCTGGCGTCGTCGTTAACGACGTAGATCTTGTTGGTAACCGTGTTCACGACGGCCGCCACGGCAGAAGGCGCCGTGGGCACCGTGGCCACCACGGCCTGCGCGCCCGTCGGCGGGGACGCGCCAGCCCCTAGGACTAGGGCGGCCAGGGCCGCGAAAGGCGGGAGTTTCGGAAAAGAGTGCGCATTCATGGTCTGTGGATGGGGTTGGATTCCGGGAACGGCGGCGCCCGGCGGGCGCCAGGAAAGCCGCGGGGCACTGAGGCAGAATGGGAGAATGCCTCCTGGAACCCTCGCACGGGTTGTGCCAGAAAGGTTAGTTTGTATCTAAATTATTTGTAATCAATAACTAATGTTCAATGCCTAGCGCCACCCGCTTTCCAGGCCCGCCCGGGATGGTTGCACGCACCCGAATTCGATCGGCGACAGAATCCCAAATCGGTTCAGACGAACCAAGGAGAGCGGCTGGCGTGCGCCGCCCGCGAGGGTTCCGTCAGGGGGCCGAAGCCCCTGCAGCCTTGAGAAAGCCGCGGTCGGCGAGCCAATCCGCCATCCGGTCGGGCCAGTGCCTGATCGCGGCAAACGACGACCGGTCCCCCATGTTGAAGGCATGCCTGCCTTTTGCGATGAAGTGGGCCTCGACCGACACCTTGGCGTCGCGGAACCCCTCGAGAAGCGCCAGCGCCACCTTGTCGCAGCCGTATTGGTCGTCGTTGGCGCAGACGAGGAATGCCGGAGGCGTGTCGGGCGGGACCACTTTCGGGACGAGCTGCGGTTCCCCGGGATAGACCATCATCTCGAAATCGGGGCGGCCGTTGGCGCGGTCGATAGGATCGGCCGCATTGGGGTCGCCGTCGCCCTTCGCGAATGTGACCATCATCACCACCGCCCCTCCAGCCGAGAACCCGAGGATCCCCACGCGCCGCGGGTCGATACCGAACTCGCCGGCTCGGCTCCGCACCACCCTGATGGCGCGGTAGGTGTCCTGGCGGACGTTGTCGAGGGTGTAGGGCGATTGCTCCTCTTTGGGCAGCCGGTACTTGAGGACGAACGCCGTCACGCCGAGCGTGTTCAGGAATTCGGAGGCCTGCCTTCCCTCCGCGTTGAAGACGAGCTCGCGGAATCCACCGCCGGGGGCGACGACCACCGCGCATCCGTTGGCCTTGTCCTTCGGCGGCGCGAAGACGGTGATCGACGGGTTGTTTACGTTGCGCACCCAGTAGTCCCGGGCCTGCTCAGGCTCGTCCTTGCGGCTCTCAAAGCCGGGCGCCCCGTTCTCCCAGAGGTGGATCACCCGCGGCGCGGACTGCGCAAGGGCCGCGACGGGCAGGAAGGCGGCGGCAAGGTAGAAGCGGATCCGGACATGCATGGCGATGGGCGGGGCGGCTGGGTTCACGGGTGGCTGCGGCAAGACAAGTTCGTCAGGGACGCTGGGAATTCAAGGAATCCTGCAGGTTCTCCTGCGGCATGAGCTTTAGGGCGATCTTCAAGCGCGCGAACCGCGCTTATGACCGCAATGCGATCCTGCCGGATACAGGAGCTAAGATGGACGTCTTAGATGCATAGTGTCTGCCGCAATCTTAAATGGGATCCCTCCAAGTCTCTGTCAGTGAAATGGCTGCCCAAGGAGTGATCGGGACAGAGAATTTGAAGACGACCCGACGAAGCACAGGGTTCCCAGCCCGACAAGGAACGACATTTGTGTTGAAGAACCCAATCGAACGATATTCCTGAGAAAACTCCGATTTCTGGAGGGTCGTTCGTCGAGTTAATAAGTAATGCACAAAATGAATCGGATTATCGACCTGCCCTCCCGCTCCGACGATGTGACGAGCGAAGCTTGGCTTGCCCGAAAGCCGAATCGGCCGCGAACGACGCGAGGACCCTCGCCCGAGAAACATGCGTTTTGTCCGCAGCTCAGAATTCCCTCCGTTCAGCCTTCGCCAAACGAGGGATCAATCGCTCAGAGGGCGGTCAAGTTCGTCCTATTGCGACCGGCAAACCTTGCCCTTGCTCTGGTCGCCGCCCTCCCGGCGCAGGCGCAGGACGCCAAGACTTCGTATCCTGCCATGGCGCCCCTCGACCAGTACCTGATGGCCGACCGGAGCGCCGAGATTTCCCTGGCGCGAAGTGCGGCACCAGAAGAGATATCGCGCAATGCGACTGTCCTGGTTCTTGGAAAGAATGGTTACGAGACTGCGATCGAGGGGACAAATCGCTTCGTCTGCCTAGTGGAGCGATCCTGGATGTCTCCATTCGACAGCCCGGATTTTTGGAACCCGAAACTGCGCGGCCCAATCTGCTACAATCCTCCGGCCGTTCGATGCGTTCTGCCCTACACAATCAATCGGACAAGACTGGTTTTGGCTGGGCTTTCCAAGGCGCAGATGAAGGAACGCATCAAGAGCGAGGTCGTGAAGGGCGAGCTGCTAGTCCCCGCTTCGGGCGCGATGTCGTACATGATGTCGAAGAATGGTTATCTCAGTGATTCTGCAGGGCACTGGTACCCCCATCTGATGTTTCATGTACCGAAGACTGATAACGCGAGCTGGGGAGCGAACGTCGTTTGTTCGCCTGTCTTGCAAAATGATGATTTCACAGATGTTCCGGAGCCGGAAACCATCTTCATGGTGCCGGTCGGCCGGTGGTCGGATGGAACCATTGCGCGGAGCGAGAAGTAGCATTCTGATTGAGAGCGCGGGGCCAAGGCCGCGGGATCCACAAGACGTGCGAGAGCACGTGCCCCATTAACTCCAATATTGCTTTAAATGTGATCACTGCGGTGCAGTCGCAGTAAGGATGCCGAGCCCTTTCTCAAACCGCATCCGCGGCTTTATGCCCAGCTCAGGGACCAAGGACGCCAAAATGGTCGGACTCGTTCCTAATATCGGCGATCGACGAATTGAGCAAGGCAACGCTTCCAGATGCATCCCTGCGGATCCACAAATCATGGTGTGGTGACCCACCGATTCCCGAATTGAT
>CAZCAJ010000020.1:0-58456 GCA_964496645.1 uncultured Opitutaceae bacterium | reverse complement strand
AGCGGCTCCTCGATCCTGAACGCGAGCGACTTCACTGTCGACGCGGGCGCGACGCTGACGGTCGACAACTGGACCAACGAGGTCGACTACTTCTACGCCCAGAACTGGACCGGGGCCACCCTCGGCACCAGGGGCGTGGGGCCGGAGACCCAGGTGACCTTCAACGGCTACACGAGCGCCAGCACCGGCTGGCTCAGCTACGACAGCGAGATCTCGCCGGCGCCGGA
This sequence comes from uncultured Opitutaceae bacterium, assembly GCA_964496645.1. Classification (GTDB taxonomy): domain Bacteria; phylum Verrucomicrobiota; class Verrucomicrobiia; order Opitutales; family Opitutaceae; genus Palsa-1447. Next base: position 58,229 of record CAZCAJ010000020.1, on the reverse strand, counting down.
GCCCGCAGCCTACGGCGCCGTCCTGGCCGGAATCTGCCTTTTGGGGGTGATTGTGTACCGCAGGAGGTATCCCGCGGCATAGGGAGGGATCGGGCAGGGGTGCCCGATCCCTCTTGCCGCGGGGCCGCCCATGCGTGCGCGCCGTGGCGACCAGGCACCCGGGAAAGGCCGCTCACGCTCCTTGACTCGGCACGGAGGCTGCGCTCACTCGATCCCCATGCGCGCCAGCGCCCAGTTCCTGCTCGCCGCGGCGCTGGCGGCTCCGGTCCTCGCCGCGCAGGCCCCTCCGCCGGCCGCGGGCGCCCCCGCCGACCCGGACATCCGGGAGATCGTCTCCGCCATCTCCATGGAGCGGATCCAGAGGTCGATCTTCGTCCTGTCCAGCTTCAGGACGCGCCACACGCTCTCCGACCCGCTTCCAAGCGGCGACGGGATAGGCGGGGCGACGTCCTGGATTCGCGCGGAGCTTGGCAGGGCGTCGGCCCAGGCAGGGGGGCGGCTCAACGTCGAGCTCGACACCTTTGACCAGCCTCCGGCCCCGCCACGGTTCCCGCAGGGGGCCCAGATTTCGAACATCGTGGCGACCCTGCCCGGGACCGACCCGGACCCGGGCGGCAGGATGCTCGTCGTGAGCGCGCACTACGACTCGAGGGCGACGAACCCCCTCGACGCGGCGGGCCCCGCGCCCGGCGCGGACGACGACGCGTCGGGTACGGCGGAGGTGCTCGAGCTCGCGCGGGTCATGTCCCACTACAGGTTCGGGGCCACGATCGCGTTCATCGCGTTCTCGGGCGAGGAGGAGGGCCTCTACGGGTCGACGCACTGGGCGCGGGCCGCCAGGGAAAGGCGGGCCGACATCGAGGCGGTGCTGAACAACGACATCGTCGGGAGCAGCCGGTCCGAAGGGGGCGGCATCGACCGAGGCACGGTGCGGCTCTTTGCCCAGGGCGTCCCACCGGTGCCGTCGCCCTCCGACAGCCTGGTCGAGCTGCTCAAGGACGGAGGTGAGAACGACACGCCGCCGCGCGAGCTCGCCCGCGCGGTGAGGGATATCGCCGCCGCCTATGTCCCGTCGATGAGGGTGGAGATAATCTACAGGGCGGACCGGTACCTGAGGGGAGGGGACCAGCTCCCGTTCCTCGAGAACGGCTACCCCGCGGTCAGGTTCACCGAGCCCGCCGAGGACTTCCGGCACCAGCACCAGAACGTCCGCGAGGAGGGCGGCGTGCAGTACGGCGACACCCCCGAGCGCCTCGATTTCGCGTACGCGGCCGACGTCGCGCGGGTGAACGCGGCGGCGCTCGCGGTCCTTGCCCGGGCCCCCGGCCCGCCCCGCGGCGTGCAGGTCGAGGCGGCGCGCCTCGAGAACGACACGACGCTCAGGTGGGATCCGAGCCCCGAACCCGGGCTCGCCGGCTACAGGATCGTCTGGCGCGAGACGACGTCCCCGTACTGGGAGCACTCGATGGACGTGGCCAAGGACGCGACGCGCGCGACGGTGCGCGGCGTGTCGAAGGACAACGCGGTCTTCGGCGTCGAGGCCTTCGACGCCGCGGGCCACGCGAGCCCCGCGGTCTTTCCGGCGGCGCGCAAGACGCTCTAGCGTGGCGTCGATGGGCCCGACCCCGATGCGCCCCCGGCTGGGCTGGCCCAAATCGGGAATTGCCTAAGTCGCCGACTGGGAGAGCGTCGTAGAATGAAGGATCCCGGCGTGTCTGCGGCCAGCGCCTCCCGGAGGACGGCGCTGGCCTTCGTCATCGCCGGCGTCATTGCGGCCGTGTTCGGGACGAAGCTCCTGCTCATCCGCGACGACGGGAGCCCCGTGCCGACCTACGACCAATGGATGGGGGAGGCCCAGCTGCTCTACATCCCCCAGGCCGACCACAACCTTAAGGCGAAGTATTTCTGGGTGCCTCACAACGAGCACCGGATCGTCTTCACGCGACTCGTCAACTTCTCGCTGACGCTTGCCAACCGCCAGTGGGATCCCCGACTCGAGATGACCGTCAACGCGCTGATCCACGCCGGGCTCGCCGGGGCACTGGTCGCGTTTGCCGCTGGCCTCGCAAGGGGCGCTTGGCTCGCCGTGCCGGCAACCGTGGTCCTCGGTGAGTTCATGGGCCCTTTCGCCTGGGAGAACACGCTCGGCGGGTTTCAGTCCCAGTTCTACTTCCTCTGCTGGGCCGCGCTCGGGCACGTCTGGCTCTGCCTCACGTCCGAGCCGCTGGACCGGCGCTGGTGGGCGGGCTACGCGGTCGGGATCCTCGGGCTCGGCACCATGGCCTCGGGCTTCCTCGCGGCTGCGGCGGTGCTGGCCGTCCTCGCTCTTGGTGTCGCGCGGCGGCGGAGGATGACGCGGGCCGAGGGCTGGGCCGCAGGCCTCCTCGGCGCCCTTTGCCTGGCCGGCGTGGTCCTTGTCCACAACGTCCCCGCAGCGTCCGTCTACAGGGCGTCGTCGTTGGGCGCTTGGCTGCGATTGTCGGCGGCCGCGTTTGGCCGGCCCATCGGCTGGTACCTGCCGACCGCCGTGTGTCTCCAGCTTCCCATGGCAATCCTTGCCATTGGACTGGCATCGGGAAGACGGCCGGGCGGCCGCGACCTGGCCCTTCTCGGGCTCGGGATCTGGTGCTGGATGCAGATGGCCTCCCTCGCCTATGGCCGCGCGCAGATCCTCGGCATCCCCCGTTATGGCGACCTGTATGCGATCAGCCTGGTCGCCAACTCGGTCGCGCTTGTCAGGCTCCTTGACGGGCGGCGGTTCTCCGTTGCGATCGCCTCGCTCTGGATCGTCGTGTTCGGCGTGGGCTTGGCCGGCGTGTCCGCCCGGGCGCTCACCGATCTCGGAGGCTACCGAACCCTCGAGGCCGCCAAGGCCCGCCGGGTGCGCGGATACGTGGCCACGGGCGACAGGGCGCTGCTGATGTCGGCACCGCCGGAAGAGCTGCCCTACAGTAGTCCGTGGACCCTGGCGCTCATGCTTTCGCACCCGACGATCAGGCAGCTCCTGCCAAAGGAGCTGCGGCCGCCGCTCGCCCTGCGCGAATCGCCCGAATCCAGCGGCTTCTCGGGGCCGCCGGAGTGGGCCGCTGCCGGGGGGCCGGCGAGGTTCGTGAGCCGGCCGCTGCCGGAGGGACGGCTCCCGGTCATCGAGCTGGCCTACCTCGGCGGCCCGGCGGTTGCCTATCTGGAATCGGGTGACGGCAGGGGCCGCCCGATCCGCCTCGAGGGGCCGGCGGGCGGGTGGCATGCCGCGCAACTCTTCGCGGGCTCGGGGCCGGGCGTCCGCGTCGTCGTCGAGGTTCCGCCGGGGGGGGGAGCCTTCGCGTTCCGTGACCCTGTCGAGGTTGGACTGTGCTCGTGGATGGCCGAGGGGATGCTCGCGCGGGCCGCCTGGGTCCTCGCGATCGGCGCCGGACTCGTCGCCGTCGGCGGGGCGCTGGGGCTGCGCAGGCAGGCCGGAGCGCCCGCGTGACCGCGGGCGGGCCCGGGCTTGAGAGGGGTGGACCCGGTCGCGCGGGCGGGCTCGCTTTGCCCTCGACCCGCCCGCCGCGCCCGTCAAGAACCGACGCCGGAAATGCCGACGTGACCGACTGGAAGCAGCATGATTGGTTCGGGCAGTTTGCGCCCGAGCACGGCGTGCACCGGGCGCCGCCCGCCGCCGCGGACGGGCCCAGGGGCGCGATCGTCTTCAGGCGGAGCGCAAGCGCCCGCGCCTACAGGCTCTCCCTGAAGCGGGACGGGGTCGCGGTCGCGACAATCCCCGCGCGCGGATCGCTGCGCGAGGCCGAGCGCTTCGTCGAGCTCAACCGCGAGTGGCTCGAGCGCGCCCGGGAGCGCCAGCGGCTGAGGCCGCGCGCCGCGGAGGTGTGGACGCTCGGAACCCGCGTCCTCTGGCGGGGGGACTTCGCCGAGATACGGTGCGCCTGCGCGGGGAGCCGCCCGTCGGTGTGCCTCGGGTCCGACGTCTTCCGGGTTCCGAGGCTGGAGGACGACCTGCGGCCGGCCCTCGAGGCCCGCTTCATCCGCCTCGCCAAGGTCGAGCTGCCCGCGCGCGCATGGGAGCTCGCGGCCCAGACGGGCATGAACCTGTCGCGGGTCTCGGTGCGCGACCAGCGCTCGCGCTGGGGATCATGCACCGCGTCGGGGGCGGTCTCGCTGAACTGGAGGCTCATACTGACGCCCGAGTCCGTCCGGGATTACATTATCCACCACGAGCTCATGCACCTCCGCGAGATGAACCACTCGCCGCGGTTCTGGGAGTGCGTGGAGGCGGTGTTCCCCGGCTGGCGGGCCGCGGAAGCCTGGATCAAGCGCAACGGGGGCTACGCGGGGCTCTAGCGGAACGAATCGATTCCCCGGCTGTCGCACTCCCGAGCGGAAGCCCATGGAACACCACCCGGAAACGCGCCCCGGCCGGTCGCGGACGCCCGCGAAGCGCCCGACGCCGCCCGCCAAGGGGCGGCGCCAGGCGGCAAGGAAGCTGGCGAAGGGCACCCTTGTGGCCGCCGGGCTGCTGGCCGCGCAATTCAGCGCCCCCGAGATCGACTCGAGGTTCCATATGTTCGACCCGGGCCTCGTGGACAAGCTGCACGCGCCGATTACCCGCTACCACGAGTAGCCGGTCAGCGGAAATCCACCAGCTCGACGTCGAACACGACCGTCGCCCTGTAGGGGACGGCGGGCGGGCGGCTTGGCCCGTCGAAGCCGAGCCAGTAGGGGATGATCAGCGTCCTCTTGGCGCCCTTCCTCATCGTGAGGAACGCCTCGTCCCAGCCCTTGATCGCCTTGCCCACGCCGACCTGGAAGGTCACGGGCCCCCCGTGCGCGCTCGAGCTGTCAAAGGGGGTCCCGTCAAGAAGGCGCCCGACGTAGTTCGCGACCACCGTGTCCCCGGCCTTCGGGGTCGCCGTGCCGGTGCCGGGCGCCCGGTTCAGGTACATCAGGCCGGATGGCGACGTGTACGCGGTCGGATACAGCCTCCTGATCAGGGTTGCGTCCCCCTCCGACAGCTCGGGGGTCGTCTGGGCCAGGGCCGCCCGCATCGCGGCGTTAAGCGGCTCGCCCGGGTTCTTGCGCGCGAACATCCCCGAGCGCACGACGAGGGCGAGGGTCAGAAGCGCGGCGCCGAGCAGGAGGATGTAGACGTAGCTCCGCATAGGGGTTGCCAAACGACCAAAGGCACGCGGGGCGCCATGGCAACACGGCATTCTGGGAAAAGACGTGTTGCCATCCCGCCCGCCCTCGCTTTCACAAGCGCGATGTCGACAGCCCCGGCGAGACCCGCAGACGATCCGACGGCCGCCGTGGACGTGAGGGCGCTCGTGAAGCACTACGGCAAGGTCGAGGCGCTTCGCGGCGTGGACATCCGGGTGGAGCGGGGGGAGATGTTCGCCCTTCTCGGGCCGAACGGGGCGGGCAAGACCACCCTCTTCTCGATCCTCGCGACCCTGCGCGCTCCGACCTCCGGCCTCGCCTGGGTCCTCGGCAGGGACGTGGTCGGGCAGAGGGACTCGATCCGGCGCGAGATGGGGATCGTCTTCCAGGAGCCTGCGATCGAGCAGCGCCTCAGCGGCCGCGACAACCTCTTCCTGATGGGCCTGCTCTACGGCCTCTCGCTCGCCGGCGCGCGCAAGCGGGCGTCCGAGGTCCTGGCGCAGCTCGGCATAGCGAACATCGCGGACAGGCGCGCGATGCAGCTCTCCGGGGGACAGCGCAGGAAGCTCGAGCTGGCCCGCGCGCTCGTCACCGATCCGCGGATCCTCTTCCTCGACGAGGCCACCCTCGGGCTGGACGTCGACGCGCGCCGGGTCTTCTGGGGCCAGGTGCGCGGCCTCGCCGAGGCCGGGCGGACGGTGTTCTTCACGACACATTACATGGAGGAGGCTGACGTGGCCGACAGGATCGCGCTGATCGACTGCGGCCTCATCGTGGCGCTGGGGACGCCGCGCGAGCTGAAGGCGCGCCTCGGCGGGGGGATCGTGAGCCTGACGACGGATGACGACCTGCGCGCGCGCGCCTGGCTCGTGGAACACGGGTTCGACCCGGAGCCCGGGGGCCAGGGGATCGTGCTTCTGCATTCCGATCCCGCCGCCGTGCTGCCGGAGATCCTGCGCCATCTCCCCGTGAGGGTCGAGCGCGCCGAGGTCCACGCCCCGAGCCTGGCGGACGTCTTCCTCAAGCTGACCGGCCGCGGGCTGGAGGGGGGAGGCAGGCCATGATGCGCGGCATAGCCGCCATCGTCATCCTGGACCTGAAGCGGGCCTGGGTGGACCGCACGCGCCTCGTGGCGGGGCTGGTCCAGCCGCTCCTCTACCTATTCGTGCTCGGCGCCGGGATCGGCGCGAGCTCGAGGATGGGCGGCCTCGACTACAGGCGCTTCATCTTTCCGGGGACGATGGGGCTTTCGCTGCTGTTCTCTGCGTCGTTTGCGGCGATCGCCATCGTCTTCGACCGCCAGATCGGGTTCTTCAAGGCGGTGCTCGTCGCCCCGATCCCCAGGCCGGCGATCGCCGTCGGCAAGATAGTCGCCGGTGCCCTGCAGGCGCTCGTCCAGGGCATGATCCTTCTGCCCTTCGCCCCGCTTGCGGGCGCGTCGCTAAGCCCCCTCGAGACCGTCGAGATGATCGGCGCCATGGCGCTCGCCGCCGTCACGTTCTCCACGATCGGCGTGGCCATCGCCTGCCGGTTCAGCTCGACCACCGTTTTCCCGGTCGTCAGCAACGCGGTTCTCCTGCCGATGTTCTTCCTGTCAGGCGGGCTTTACCCGCTGAGGGCCGCTCCCGGCTGGATGCAGGTCGCCGCGCACTTCGACCCGGTCGCGTACGCGGTCGACCTGATGCGCGGCTCCGTGCTCGGGGAGTTCTACTTCCCCGTGCCGCTCTCGCTGGGCGCGCTCGCGTTGACGGTTGTCGTCCTGGCGTCCTCGGCGGTGAGGGTCTTCAACAGGGGCGAGGACGACTCGGGCCTGGGCTCGCCGAGGTTCCGCTGGGGGCGGTAGGCGTCAGTTCAGGTAGGTGATCGTGCGGATTCCCGCGACCGAATTGACCGTGATCGTCGTGCCCTGCGAGAAACCGCTTGGGTAGACCTCGCTGGCGACCGAGTTGAGGGCCTTGATGTAGGTGGTCGGGCCGATCAGGTCGAAAAGGGTCACTGTCGAAACGCCCGACTCCATGAAATATTGGTCTGCCGCGGACGAAAGCTGCCGGGCATTGTTAAGCACCGCCTTGTCCTGCGTCGCCTGGGTGACGCGCTGGAATGCGGGGATAGCCATCGTGGCCAGGAGGCCGATGATGACTACGACTATCATTATCTCAACCAACGTGAATCCCTTGCAAGCGGCTCTGAATGATGAATGCATTATGAATTGGCCGCGCTTACTGGCCACTCTGAGTCTGCAGACTTCCTCGATCGAAGGCACGCCGGGAGAGACTTGCAGCGTAAAGTTTTGGGAAAAAAATGTAAAGAATTCCGGCTCAGATCCGGAATCTGGGTCATAAGGTAGGTGATTCTGGAGTCCCTGGGCGGGTACCTTGCCGCGACATCGGCTGCATTATTGAGTAACGTGCTACAGAAAAGCAAGTTGTTAAATTAGCCATCCTACTGCATCTTGTAAGGCTTTCTCAACCCGCTGGGTCGTGTTGTGTAAAAATATTGGTAAAACTGACGATGTTCGGGGGAGGCATTTTGAGGGCCGTTTTCGGGATTCGAGCGGGCGAACGGCCTCCCCGGCGTGAAATCCGGCGTGGATCCCTCCCTTGACACGCCCGCGGCCGGCGGCGCAGGCGGGCCTCAATGCAGGAACGAGCAGATGTACTGGCAGACGCCGCTTTCCACCTCGATGAGGAAGCCGCTCTTTCCGGGAACCTGGAAATGCGAGCCCGGCTGCTGGGTGCTCGCCTCGGCCGAGCCGTCGATCGTGACCCGGCACGTCCCTTCGACGATCTCCATGCGCTCGGGGGCGTCCGTGTTGAAGTGGAAGGAGCCCGGGCGGATCAGCCCGAGGGTCTTCCTCTGCCCGTCCGCGAGCAGTATCGTATGGCTGACGACGCCCCCGTCGAAGTACACGTTGGCCTTGGCCACGACGGACACGCCGTTGAACTGGGTCGCCAGCGCGGGCGCCGGCTGGGCGTCTCCCATCTGGTGGCGCGCGGCGCCGGGCGGGTAACCATCCATTTCAGCCGCGGGACGACTTCAGGGGGCCGGAGGCTGCCGCTCAGGGAATCTTGAGCGTGCTCCCCACGACAAGGCTCTTCTCGTCCTTCACGGTGTCGCGGTTCGCGTTGAGGATGTCCTCCCACCGGCTGGACGACCCGTAGTACTTGCGCGCGATCTTCGTCAGTGTGTCCCCCTCGACGACCACGTGGGTCCTCGGCGCGGGGGCGGCCGGCGCGGCCGCGGCCTCGGACGGGGCCGTGGGCGCGTTCGCCGCGGAGGCCTGCCCGGGGCGCGTGGGCGACGGCCTGGTGGCGCCGGGGCCGGAAGACTGGAGGGCGAGGCGCGTACGGAACTGGGCGTTCTCGATGGCGAGCCGGCTCGCCTCGTCCTGGGACTGCCTGAGCTCCGAGCGAAGGGGCTCGACCTGCCCAGCGACCTGGGCCGTTGCGGCGGCCTGCGCCTGGAGCGACGCTATCGACGCGCGGGCCGCGTCAAGCTGCTGGCTGACCGAGGCGTTGTCGGAGTTGGCCTTGTCCAGCGAGGCCTTGAGCTGCGTGTTCTCGTCCTGGACGACGGTGAAGCTCCTCAGCGACATCGCGAGCTTGTCCTGCGCGTCGGCGAGCTGCCTCGCCGAATCGGAGTCCGCCGGCGCCGGTGCCGGCGCGACCTCGGCCTTCGGGGCCTGCGCCTTGGAGGCGTCGAGCTGCTTCCTCAGGTCCGCCGCCTCGTCCGAGCTCCTGGCCGCCGCCGCCTGGGCGGCCGCGAGGTCGGCCTTGAGCCGGTCGGCCTCCTTCCACGCCGCAGCGAGTTCGTCCGAGAGCTGCTTGTTGTCCGCGCGCAGGGTTGCTACGTCGTCGGGATGCTGCGCGGGGGCGGCCTGGTCGTCGGCCCTGAGGGCGCCGACGAGCGCGAGCGCTATCGGCACCAGGCCGAATCGGAGGGATCTGTTCATGTGCTCAGTGGCTTGGCCCCATGAAAGCGGCTTTCAAGCCCGACACAATCCACAATTCCTACGGGGCGCCGGCCGGCGCGGCCGCGCACGTGTCGTCGACCCACTTGTGCTCAAACGCGAAGAAATCGGGCGCCGGGGCGCTGCCGCCGTCCCACTGACTGCGCCGGTAATCAAGGTACGTCCTCCATCGCGTGAGGTAGTACGACCTCATCATCCCCGCCCACGCCTTGTAGGCGTAGTCGTGGACCTCCTCCAGCTTCCTGTCATTGCCTCCCCAATACGTTATGAGCATCATCGCGTTGCGCAGGCAGTTTCGCCTTTCCTCGGGTGTCGACCCGTAGCGCAGCGCCTGGGCCTGGTAGGTGGCCAGCCGGTAGAACGCCTCGGTGTCCAGGAGCTCGTCCGTGGCCCGGCCCAGGTCGAGGAAACGGCCGGCGGCCTCCTCGAACGCGGCGCGGTTCCTCGCCCCGAGGGCCGACGCGAGCTCGGACGAGACGCGCCAGGCCTCGTTGGACAGGACCTGCGTCCTGAAGGCGACGAGGTCCAGGCGGTACGTCTCGACGTCCCTGAACCTGGCCCCGGCCCGCGCGAACAGGTCGACCGCGCGCGCGAACACGGCAGGGTCGTAGCCGATGTCCAGGCTGCCCCAGGTGGTCACCGAGCCGGCGGGCATCTTCGGCCGCGAGCAGAGGACGTTCTCGGGGATGCCGCCGTTGAAGTTGCCGTAGGCCGTCCGCAGGAGCAGGGCCCATGCCCCGTCGAGGTCCGGGTCGGACCGGCCGTAGCGGTACTGGACGTAGCCCTCGAGCCACTTGGCCGCATCGACATGTTCGGGGCGCCAGGCCAGCTCCAGCACCAGGTCGTAGGCGACCGGGTTGTTGTCGATGCCCTCGGGCATGATCCCGACGCCCTGCATGTACCGGCCGAATTCGCCGGTGCGCGCGCGGTAGGTCTCGTCCGCGTAGCGCTGCAGCTTGCCGAAGAGCCCGGGCCGCTCGCCGAAGTCGTCGATGCAGCACCAGACGAACGGCGTGCCCTCATAGCCCCGGCGCGTCTCCCAGTTGTGCGTCTGCTCTCCGAACAGCTCCTGGACCAGCACGTGGGACTTGTCGGCGGCCGCGATGAGCTCCTTGCGAGGGTTGTCTATCCAGCCCTGCAGGACCCACACGGCGCCGGGGAAGCGGCTCTGCATGGCCGCCTGGATCGCCACGCCGGAGCGCCCGAGGTCCACGCCGGCCATCACGCCCCCCTCATGGAAGGGGTCGCCGGAGAAGAAGCGCAGGTCCGCGCCGTAGAGCCTTCCCATCTCCTCGTAGTATATGCCGGCGATCCGGGCGAATTCGGGGTCGGTCGGATCGAGGATGTCGGGGCGGCGGCCCCCGTTCCAGTCGCCCTGGGCGACGATGTGGGCCTTGAGCCTGGCCTTCAGGCACGCCGGCACCATCCCGTAGAAGCCCGGCATCAGCGGCTCGATGCCGAGGGACCGCATGCGGGAAATCATCCTGCGCTGAATGTCGCTGCGGCGCTCGATCATCGCGGGCGTCATCGGCCCGCCCTCGCCCTCAAGGTTCCCCATAAGCCACCACGCGGTGTAGCCCGGGCCGGGGATGAACGCGGCGATTTCCGCCTCCGAGCACCCCAGGCGCCGGAGCGTGTTGCGCCAGACCGCCTCCTCGCCGTTCGCGACCAGCATCAGGTTCACGCCGCTGAGCGCCATCCAGTCGAGCTCGCGCTCCCAGTCGGCCCAGGAGTAGAAGCTCATCGTGTAGTTGAATGTGCAGTAGTTCAGGGCGTAGCGGTAGCGCGCGTTCGCGTCCACCCGCACGGGCCTGTCCGGGAGCGGCAGGGGCCCGACGGGGGACAGGTTGTCCCCCATGTGGGACATCGACCGGTGGCACCAGTACTTCAGGTACCACCCGAGGCCTTCCGCGGCTGCGTTGGCGCCCGAGGCCCGGACAACCAGCCCGCCGCCTTCGCCGCGCAGCTCGAACGCGTCCAGCGGGGCGCCCGCCAGCCGCTCGAACCGCACCCGGTCCCTGAGCCAGGGCACCCGCCGGGCGACCAGGTCGTCGGCGCCGGGGAATTCGCCGGCGAGAATCCGGGCGGGAACCGCCGCGAGGAGCACGGAAACGATGATTTTCTTCATGGGGAAAGTATGGGTCACGGGAACGGCGCGGCCCAGTGCCGTGCGGTCCCAACGGCGCGGGCCCAGGCCGCCCGCAGGCCCTGGAGCGCTGCCCGGGGCATCCGCGGGCGGAACGTGCGGTCGCGTCCGGCAAGCCCGGCGACCTCGGAGCGGTCCTTCCAGAAGCCGACCGCCAGGCCCGCCAGGGCGGCCGCCCCGAGCGCCGTCGTCTCCGTCACCCGCGGGCGCACGACGGCGGTCCTGATGAGGTCGCTCTGGAACTGCATCAGCGCGTTGTTGACCGACGCGCCGCCGTCGACCCTGAGCTCCCGGATCCGCCGCCCGGAGTCCGCCTCCATCGCGCCGATCAGGTCGGCAGTCTGGAACGCGATGCTCTCGAGCGCGGCCCGGGCGAGATGCGCCGCCGAGGTGCCCCGCGTGACCCCGACGATCGCCCCCCTCGCCGCCGGGTCCCAGTGCGGGGCCCCGAGGCCCGCGAACGCCGGCACGATCACGACGCCCCCGTTGTCCGGGACCCGCGCCGCGAGCGCCTCCACGTCCGAGGAGCGCGAGATCAGGCCGAGGCCGTCGCGCAGCCACTGCACGACCGCGCCACCGACGAAGACGCTCCCCTCGAGGGCGTATTCGGTGCGCGCGCCGATCCGCCAGGCGATCGTCGAGAGGAGCCGGTGGCGCGAGGCGACGGGGCGGCTGCCGGTGTTCATCAGCATGAAGCACCCGGTCCCGTAGGTGTTCTTGGCCATCCCTCTCCGGAAGCATCCCTGGCCGAAGAGGGCGGCCTGCTGGTCCCCTGCGATCCCCGCCACGGGAACGCCGCGCAGGGCCGCGATGGAGTCGATCTCGCCGAAGACCCCGCTGCTCGGCCGGATTTCGGGCAGGACCTCCGCCGGCACGCGCAGGGCCCGGGCTAGCTCGGCGTCCCAGGAGCCCGTGGCCAGGGCGGCGAGGAGCGTGCGCGAGGCGTTCGAGGCGTCCGTGGCGTGCACGCGGCCCCCCGTGAGCTTCCAGAGCAGCCACGTGTCGACGGTCCCGAACGCGAGCTCGCCCCTGGCCGCCCTGCGGCGCGCGCCGGGGACGTGGTCCAGTATCCACGAGATCTTCGTCCCCGAGAAATAGGGGTCGAGCAGGAGGCCCGTCCTGCGCCTGAACAGGGGCCCGAGGCCCGCCCGCTCGAGCAGGGCGCAGGCCCCGGCAGTGCGCCGGTCCTGCCAGACGATCGCCCTGTGGATCGGGCGGCCCGTGGCGCGCTCCCAGACCAGGGTGGTCTCGCGCTGGTTCGCGATGCCGACGGCGGCAATGTCCCCGCGGCCGGCGCCGGCCCTCCTGAGCGCCGCGAGGGCGGCCCCGCGCGACGTGTCCCAGAGGTCCCGGGGATCGTGCTCCACCCAGCCGGGGTGGGGAAAGTGCTGCCTGAACTCCTGCTGGGCCGAGGCGACGGGCCGCCCGCGGCTGTCGAAGAGGATCGCGCGGGATGAGGTCGTGCCCTGGTCGATCGCGAGGACAAAGCGGGTCATGGGCGGGGAGGCCTCCGGGATCGTCGCAGGGTGCGCCCCCCGGCGCAAGCGCCGCGGCTCGGCCGGGGATTTGCAAACGATTGACGAACGGGGGGGAATAATGACTGAACATACCCGCGCCGGCGCAGTCTCAGCGCATACCCTAACAGAACAACCGACCAAGAATGACCAAGCGGCCCTCCCTCTCCCTCCTTGCGGCGCTCTGCGGCCTCGGATGCCTCGCGGGATGCGCGACGGCCCCGGCAACCCAGGCGCCCCGGGACTCGACGAAGTTCACGGTCGAAAACACCGACCGCTTCGCCGCGCTCGACGCCGCGACCGGGGCCGCGGTCAACTGCACCGGCCTGCAGGAGCGCACGCTCGGGGACGGGAGGCTGGAGGTCATCGCGAACGTGAAGAACCGCGAGAGCGGGCCGACGCGCGTGCAGATTCAGTGCGTGTTCCTGGACGACCTGGGCAACGCGGTCGGGCCCGGGGTCCCGTGGCAGGTGCTGTCGCTCGCCGGGGGCTCGACCGAGGTCGTCCGCTTCACGGCGCCGGACGCCGCCGCCAAGGTGTACGCGATCCGGGTGCGCAAGGTGCGCTGAGGCTCGCGCGCCCCGGGGCGGCCCGGGCCGAGGGCCGCCGCAGAAGGTATCGGTGGACATCGCCCGCCGGCCCGGGGTAGATCTCTCGAATGAAGGAGGTCATCCGCGAGTCGCGCGCCACGCTGCTCCTGGCGGTCCCGATCGTCATCGGCCAGGTGGGCCAGATGCTCATGGGGGTCGCCGACAGCGTGATGATCGGGCGCACGGGGGCGGTGCCGCTGGCGGCATCCTCGTTCGGCGTCGGGGTCTTCAACCTCTTCTTCATCATCGGGGTCGGCCTGCTGACGCCCGTCGCCGTGTTCGCTTCGAGGGCGAGGGGGGCGGGGCGCCACGACGAGGCGGGTGAGATCCTCAGGCACGGCCTCGCGCTCGCGGTCGGCTCCGGCGCTCTGGAGGTCGTCCTTATCCTCGGCGTGAGCGCCCACCTGGTGTGGTTCCGCCAGCAGCCGGAGGTCCTGGCGGCCGTGAACCCGTTCTTCACGCTTCTCGGGCTGTCCCTCGTCCCGGTGCTCGCCTACCTCGCCCTCCGCCAGTTCGCCGAGTCGATGGGCCGCCCCTGGGTGCCGATGCTGGTGATCCTCTGCGGCGTCGCGCTCAACGTCTTCCTGAACTGGGTCTTCATCTACGGGAACCTGGGGGCCCCGCGCCTGGGGCTCACCGGGGCGGGGATCTCGACGCTGATATCGCGCGTCCTCGGCACGGCGGTGATCTTCACCTGGCTGCGGCTGGACCCGGCGATGCGCGCGGCCTGGCCGAGGAGATGGTTCGCGCCGCTGTCGCGGGACCGGCTGCGGCGCATGCTCCACGTCGGCCTGCCGGTCTCGGGCAGCCTCCTCTTCGAGAGCGGGGCGTTCGGCGCCGCCACGATCATGATGGGCTGGCTGGGCGCGGTGCCCCTGGCGGCGCACCAGATCGCGCTCTCGTGCGCCGCGTTCACCTTCATGTTCTCGCTCGGCCTTTCCATGGCGGTCGGGATACGGATGAGCGCCGCGGCGGGCTCGGGGTACCATTCGAGACTGCGGCCCATCTGGCTCGGGGGCGTCGGGATGGGCGCCGCCCTGGCGGCCGCGAGCGCCCTCGTGTTCCTCCTGCTCGGGCGCGAGATCGCGCGCTGCTTCATCGGCGACCCCGCCGTCGTCGCCACGGCCGCGCTGCTCCTCGTCGTCGCCGCCGTGTTCCAGCTCTTCGACGGCGGCCAGGTGATCAACGCGGCCGCGCTCCGCGGGCTGACCGACGTGAGGGTGCCCGCTATCATCACCTTCGTCGCCTACTGGATAATCGCGCTCCCGCTGGGCTTCCTGCTCGGCGTCCGCGGCCGCCTGGGGCCCGCCGGGATCTGGATCGGGCTCGCGGCTGGCCTGGCGGCCGCCGCGATCCTGCTCGGGGCCCGGTTTGTGCGCATGACCCGCCCGGGCGCCCCGTGGACGGCCGGCCCCGGGGCGATCAGGCACCCCTGAGCGCCTCGTCCAGCGCGCCGATGATGTCGCCCGCCGGCTCAGTCCCGACGCAGAGCCGGAGCAGGTCCGGGTCCAGGCCGTTCCTGGCGAGCTCGGCGCGCCCGGCCACGGACGTCACCAGGTCATAGTGGGCCAGGTACATGAACGGGCAGATGAGCGTGGTGCGCATGCCGAAGCTCGGGCCCTTGGGCAGGCGCAGCCGGTCGTAGAAGTCCTCGAGCCGGCCGCGCAGGGTGAACGAGATCATCCCGCCGGTCGCGCCGGGCGACCTCGCCACCCGAAGGTAGTTGGCGCGCGCGGCGGGATCCAGCGCCCAGTAGGTGGCCCTGACGGCCGGGTGGGAGCCCAGGAACGACGCCACCTTTGGCGTGCTCTCCTCGATCCGGGAAAGGACCCCCTGCGTGTTGCGTATCTGCGCCGCGAGGCGCGCCAAGTCGCGCGGGTAGGGGGGCTCGACCAGCGCGGCGACTTCGCGGCGGAGGGTCCCGGCGTCCGGCGACGCCGGGTTGACCGCGACCAGGCCGGCCATGATGTCGCCGTCGCTGCCGGTGTACTTGGTGAGGCTGTTCACCACGACGTCCGCGTGGGGAAGGCAGTCGACGCTGAACGCCGACGCCAGGGACGGGTCGAGGATGAGCCTGGCGCCGTTGGCGCGGCACAGCGAGGCGAGCGCCGCCACGTCGGGGGTCTGCATCAGCGGGTTGCTCGGCACCTCGGCCACGACCCCGGCGATCCCCGGCCCCCGGTCCGCGAACAGGCGCTCGAGGGCTCCCCGGTCCATGACGTCGGGCAGGTGGATGTAGTCGGCCCCCGCCGCCGTGAACTTCCTCAGGATCGCGATCGTGTCCAGGTAGAGCCAGCCGAGCTGCACCCAGGCGGTGCGCCCCCGCCGCGCCTGGACCTCGGCGACGGCGCGGAAGGCCGAATACACGGCGTTCATCCCGGAGTTCGCGAGCAGCAGGTCCGCGTCGGCCGCCCCGGCGAACAGGGGCCGAAGGACCGCGCGGACCTCGCCGGCCGCGTCCCCCCGGAAATACGCCTCGGCGGCAGGGGCGGGGCCGATCCCCGCCGCGGCGAGGATGTCCTCGGCCTCGCGGGACGAGATGAATCCCCCCACGTGCTGGAGGTAGAGCTTCGCGCGCTGGGCGGTGTCCGGCGCCTGCGGGTGAGAGACGCCGTGCGCGCCGGCGGACTCGAAGGGCGCGGCCCCCGCGGCGCCGGCGCCCCGCAGGTGCGCGAGCAGCGCGTCCGCCATCCGGCGGGAGGAGGCGAGCCAGAGCGTCCGGCCCGAGAGCCCGTGGCGCTCGGCCAGCGCCGAGGCGAGGCGGCGCGAGAACGGGTGGACGAGGAACCGGGGGTACCCGCTTCTCAGGCTCCCGACTACGGCCGGGTCCTTCTCCTCGTAGCCGCGGACGGCGGCCATGGTCGGCAGGCTGCAGGAGACCGCGTGGGGGCTGTCGGGTATGGGAGAGCCGAGTGGGATGGGTGCGAATGCCGGCATTCGGGGCGGCCAGTCTTGGCGGGCGGGCGCCCTTGGCAACCGGAAGGTGGCGCCAAGCGTGTCATCCGGGCGGTCGCGAATGCGCTTTTTTTCCCGCGGGCCCTGGCTATCGTTGGCCGCTGCGCCGCGCCGTGCAGGTGCGCCCCAGGAACCCGAGCCCCATGATCCACTCCCTCACCAACCTCAGCCCCGTCGCCATCATCGTCGTCTCGCTCCTCGGAATCGGCTTCGGCTTCGCCTGGTATTCCCCGTACCTCTTTGGCGGGGCGTGGATGCGGGAGATGAAGATCTCCCCCGAATCAATCAGGTCCGGCTCGGGGCGCGCACCGATGATGATGGGCGGGGCGTTCCTCCTCACGGTGGTCTCGACGTTCACGCTTGCGGCGCTCATCGCGGCGCACCACTCGGCCGGCGCGCTCCGGGGCGCGGAGTTCGGGCTGCTCGTCGGCGCGGGTCTCGTGGCGGCGCGCGAGGGGACAAACGCGCTGTTCGAGAGCCGGACCTTCAGGCACTTCCTGATCGTCTCCGGCCACGACGTCGTCCTCTGCGTCTTCCAGGGCGCGGTCCTTGGCGCGTGGCATTGAACGCGTGACCATCGTCTCCTGGAACGTCAACGGCGTGCGGGCCGCCCTCGGCAAGGGCCTCCTCCGGTTCATCGCCGGGTGCGGCGCGGACGTGGTCTGCCTGCAGGAGACAAGGGCCCACCCGGGCGACGTCCAGCACGTCGAGTGGCCGGCCGGGTTCGAGGTCCTCTGGAACAGCGCCGAGAAGAAGGGGTACAGCGGGACCGCGGTGCTGACCCGCGTGAAGCCCCTGAGCGCAAGGAGAGGGATGGGGGTGGCCGTCCACGACACCGAGGGCCGGGTGCTGGCCCTGGAGTTCCCGGATTTCTGGCTGGTCAACGTCTACCAGCCCAATTCCCAGCGCGGGCTGACCCGCCTCGACTACCGCGTCAGGAGGTGGGACCCCGCGTTCCGGGCGTACCTGAGGAGGCTGCAGTCGAAGGGCAAGCCCGCGGTCTTCTGCGGCGACCTGAACGTGGCGCACGAGGAGATCGACCTGGCGAACCCGAGGTCGAACCGGCGCAACGCGGGCTTCACGGACGAGGAGCGGGCGAGCTTCGGCCGGCTGATCGACGGAGGGTTCCTGGACACGTTCCGCGAGTTCGAGAAGGGGCCGGGCCACTACACCTGGTGGAGCCAGATGGGCGACTGCAGGGCCCGCAACATCGGGTGGCGAGTAGACTACTTTGTAGCCGCGGCGCAGCTGCGGCCGGCGCTCAGGCGCGCCTGGATCAGCCCGGAGGTGACGGGAAGCGACCACTGCCCGGTCGGGCTCGAGCTCGGCTGACGGGCGTCCACTTCTCGTTCGCAGTGCACCGGCCTTTCCGCATCATCCGCGCCGTGAGAATGCCCGCAAGGACAGCTGGCGCGCCCGCTTGGCGATGAGCGACCTCAAGGACCTGATGCTGCGCGGGCCGCGCCTGACGCTCGCCGTCGCCGAGAGCCTCACGAGCGGGCGGCTGCAGGCCCGGATCGGCGCAGTCTCGGGGGCCTCGGAGTTCTTCCTGGGCGGCGTGACGGCGTACACGCTGGACGGGAAGGTCCGCCACCTCGGGGTCGATCGGGCCGAGGCGAGCGCCGTCAACGGCGTCTCGGGGCGGGTCGCGGAGCAGATGGCCCGGGGGGCCTGCGTCCTCTTCGGGTCCGACCTGGGCGTGGCCACGACGGGCTACGCCGAGCCGTCGGCCGAGTGGAAGGTCGCGGAGCCCTTCGCCTGGTGGGGCCTCGCCCGCCGCCAGCCCGGGGGGGACTTCGCCGTGGCCAGCGGCCGCGTCGACTGCCCCGGGATGTCCCGGGTCGACGCCCAGGAGCGCGTGGCCGGGGCGGCCCTCGACGCGCTCGTCGGCTGGCTCAGGGGGCCAGCTGCTGCACGTAGGCCATGAGCGGCTGCACCTCGGCGGGCGGCGTCACCCAGTCGCTGTAGAGCAGCTCAGGCATCGTGTAGGACGTGTTGTAGAGGGTGAAGTTGGCGACGTCGTTGCGCTGGACGTGCCCGGCCTTGACCGTGGCCCCCGCGAATAGCCCGACCGACTTCGAATAGACGAGGACGGGGGCGATGAAGACGCTCTTGGCGCTGCTCTCCGCCTCCGCGGACTTCGGGCCGGCGACCGCCTTCGCGTCGACGCCGATGTTTAGGCGGCTCGCGAACAGCAGGCGCGGCGTCGCGTCATCCGTGATGATGCAGACGGTCTCGACGTCCTTGGCCCCCACCTGCACCCCGAGGCTCGCCTCGCTCGCGTCGATCAGGACGGGAAGGCTCCAGCGGCCGCTCGGCTTCTTGACCATCAGCACGCCGTAGCCGCCCTTTACCCCGAAGATGAAGCCGGCCTTGAACTGGCTGAGGATCATGACGGCGCGCGCCTTCTGCCACACCGACTGCGGTATCTGGGTGTCGGGGGCCACCATGAACTCCCGCAGGATCGCCTCGCACGTCTCGACGCGGACGACGAGGTCGGCCCGCGGCGTGCGGGTATCGTCCGCGCGCGCTCTGGCGGCGCCGAATATCGCGATCAGGGACAAAATGAGCAGTTTCTTCATGGCAGGGTTCGGCTGTGGTGGGAGTGGCCGGAATCTGGAGCCCGGCACAAACAGCAAAGCAGGCCGGCGATGAATTGGAAAGCGCGGATTGAACCTTGTTCCCGTTCCGCGCCGGCCGCCGTCAATCGAGCCCGCGGGCGGCGATCTGGTCCTCGTCCCAGCCGAGGAAATGCCCGAGCTCGTGAAGGTACGTCAGGCGCACCTCGTCGCGGTAGGCCTCGACGTCCCCCTCCGAGAAATCCCACAGGTTGGCCGTGTAGAGGAAGATCCGCGGAGGCTCGGGGTTGCCGGCCGAGAGCTCGCTCCCGTGCGCGCTGCCGGTGAAGAGCCCGAGGAGGTCCTCCTCGAACCCCTCGGCCAGCACGTCCGGGCCGGGCGAGGGCTCGAAGCGCACGGGCACCGAGCGGGCCGCCTCGCGGATTTCCGGGGGAAGCCTGCGCTGGGTCGCGGCCACCACGTCCGACGCTATGGCTATGAGGCGGGATTCCCTCACCGGATTTCGCTCGAGAGGTCGAATCTCTCGAACCTCCACCCGAGCCACCAGAGGCCCACCGCGGCCTCGCTCGCGAGGATCGCCAGCACCGCGGCGCAGGCGACGGCGAGGGCCGGGCCCACGCCGATCAGCCACTGCGTCGAGAAGACGATGAGCGCGGCGGCGCACGCCGCGGGAGCCGCGGCGACCAGCGCGATCAGGAGCTGCGCGACCCCGAAGACCAGCCGCTGCCCGAACATCTCGATCCCGCCCCCGCGGGAGCGCGATGCCTGGTACCAGCCGGGCATGAGGACCATGATCGAGTTCGGCACCAGCAGCTGGATGAAGCAGAGGAAGGGCGCGACCGAGCCGAGGCACAGGACCGCGGTCACCCGGACGCCGGGCGTCAGCCACTCGATCGACCCCCCCGAGTCGATGGCGAAGGCGGACACCAGGATAGAGACCCACAGGACGAGCGTGAGGGTCGCGGTCGGCGCGAGCAGCTCGCCAAGGGCCAGCCTCCAGCCCTCCAGCGGGTAGGTCTTGAGGATGTCCGCGTTCGGCAGGTCGTTGCGCAGGTCCTGGCGGGCGACCTGGGGCCCCAGCAGGAGCGTGTAGACCGCGACGATGGCGCACAGCATGGCGATGACCGGCCCCAGGACTTCGAAGCCCCCGGAGCGGGCGTGGACCGTGAGGAGGGGCCTCAGGCCGAATGACAGGCAAAGCACGATCCAGAGGCCGAGGAGCACGGCGCGCCGGTTGACCAGCGAGCTGTGCATCGAGAGCAGGTTCTTCCAGAGGAAGGCGATCTCCGGCGCCCCGCTGGGCGAGAGAGGGAAGGGGCCCGACCGCGCCCTGGGCTTGGCTGCGCCGAGCCTCCCCGCCTCCCCGCTGAGGGCCGCGGCCCTGGCCGCGGCGCGCTTCTCGGCGAGCGCAA
Source organism: uncultured Opitutaceae bacterium (assembly GCA_964496645.1). Taxonomy (GTDB): domain Bacteria; phylum Verrucomicrobiota; class Verrucomicrobiia; order Opitutales; family Opitutaceae; genus Palsa-1447. The sequence continues at coordinate 37,909 of CAZCAJ010000020.1, read as the reverse complement.
TCGAGCCCTCCTCAAACGAGGCCTGGGTGTTGGAGACCCAGTAATAGTGGAGCCCGAGGACGAGGAGGGCCGGGACCATCGCCACGCAGAATTCCCGAAACCCGACGGCGAAATAGGGGCCGAACACGATCCTGAACGGGAGGATGAGCCAGCGCAGCGGAAGGGAATCGAGCATGGCCCGGGTGGCGTGGCCCACCCCGAGCGGGCTCGAGAGGAGCCCCTGCACCGACGCGCCGGCGAACATCGACGCCGACCAGACGACCGCGATCGCGTACAGCACGATCGCGGAGACCACCGCCGCCCGCCAGAGCAGGTAGCCGGAGCCCCTCTCCTTCAGCAGCGACAGGGTCAGGTTCGTCCCGTTGAGGTGGAGGTCGAAGGTCGAGAGGACCACCCACCATCCCACGGCCCTCATCGCGCGGTTGCCCCCCAGGTACCCGAAGCGGTTGAAGAAGAAGGCCATCAGGACCGAGGTGAACAGGATGGCAAACTGGGCGCTCAGCAGCCGAAAGTGGATCAGGGTCCTGCGCGTCACCGGGGCGGGGAAGAGGAAGGCGATCTCCGCCTCGCTGAAGCGCAGCCCGGGCTTGTCGGCCGGCGCTATCCAGGCGAACGCAAGCCGCGCGAGCGCGAGCGCCGACAGGCCCACGCAGAGGAAGGCCATGCCGATGACGCCCGCATCGGCGGCGGCGGGCGAAGCGGCCCCCGGGGGGCCTCCCGGCATGCCCGACCTGTTCAGCAGGATGAAGTAGAAGTACGCGGCCGCGACCGCGGTGCCGATCAGGTACTTCGGCTGGCGCAGCCGGCCTATACGGTAGACGACGAAGTTGCGGAACGAGGTGACCCGGAGGTAGACGAGGGCGCCGATCATGGGGTGCCGGCCTGGGCCGCTCCGCTCACTTCTCCGATCCGCCCGTGGCGCGGATGAAGACCTCCTCGAGGCTGACGTCCGGCTCGCCGCTGCTGAACTGCGCCGCGACCTCCGCGATGGTCCCGCCGGCGACCTTGTCGCCCTTCTTGAGGATGAGCACGTGCGTGCAGACCTCCTCGAGCAGGTGCAGGAGGTGGGAGCTAAGGACGATGGCGGCGCCGTCGCGCGCCCGGCGGATTATCGAGTCCTTCATCCGGCGGATCCCGAGCGGGTCGAGCCCCGTCAGGGGCTCGTCGAAGAAGATCACGCTCGGCGAATGGAGGAGGCCGCAGGCGATCACGAGCTTCTGCTTCATCCCGCGCGAAAGCTCGCCGGGCAGGACGTCCGCCTTGTCGCCGAGCTCCAGCTCCTCGAGGAGCGGCCTCGCCACGTCCTCGTACGCGGCGACGCCGTAGATCCTCGCCACGAACGCCAGGTGCTGGCGGACCGTCAGGTAGTCGAACAGCCGGGGCTCGTCGGGGAAGAACGCGAGCGCCCGCTTCGCCGAGACGGGGTCGGCCGCGATGTCGTGCCCCGCGATGCGGACCGTGCCCGAGTTCGCCGGTATGACCCCCGCGATGCAGCGCAGGGTGGAAGTCTTGCCCGCCCCGTTGGGCCCCACCAGCCCCAGGACCTCGCCCGGCCGGACGGAGAACGACAGGCTGCGCACCGCCGTGAAGCCGCCGTAGCGTTTGGTAAGCGCCTCAACCTCAATCATGGGCGGGTAGGCTGCAGGCAAGTGGCCCCCGGGGCAAGACCGCCGAAGGAAATTGCGTAACGCCGGGGATCTTGGAGCGTCATTCCTTTCGATGAAACCCTCCTCCGTCCTCTCCCTTTCTCTCCTTTCGGCCGGCCTGGCCCTGTCCCTGTCGGCGGGGAGGGCGGACGAGCCCGCCAATCCTCCGGCCCCCCCGGCCGCTCCCGGCAACCCGCCCGCCACGCCGGGGGAGGGAAGCGAGCCGACCCCGCCGCCGCCCCCGCAGCGCCACATGCACATGCGGCCGGGCTACGTTCTCGGGGACCTGACGCAGAAGCTCAACCTTACCCCGGACCAGCAGAAGGCGGTCGGCGCGATCATCAAGGACGGCCAGGGGCAGATGCAGGCGCTGCGCAGCGACGAGTCGCTCTCCAAGGACATGAAGCGGGCAAAGATCCGCGAGGTCGTCATCTCCACCCGCGAGCAGATCCGGGCGGCCCTGACTCCCGACCAGCAGAAGGTCTTCGACGCCATGCCGCCCCCGGGGGCGAGGCCGAGGAACCCGGACGCCAACTGACCGGCCGGCGGGGCCGGGCTCCCGGTTTTTTCGCGTGCATTCGCGCGCGGAGGCGTCTTGCCTCGCACCGGCGAGATGACCATCGCGGAGCTCTTCAGACTCATCCTGCCCGTCTTCGGCCTGATCGCGGTCGGCGTCGCGCTGCGCCGGTGCCACTGGGTCGAGGGCGCGGCCGAGACCAGCCTGATCCGGCTCGTCGTCTACGTCTGCATGCCGTGCCTCGTCTTCGACACGATCGTCGGCAACCCCGCGCTGCACGGCGCCGGCAACCTGCTTCTCCCGCCGCTCGCGGGATTCGCGACGACCACGGCCGGCTTCGGCGTGGCCTACCTCGCCGCGCGCTCGATCGGCCTCGCGGCCGGGACGGGCCTTCGCACGTTCGCCCTCTCCGCGGGGATCTGCAACTACGCCTACCTGCCGTTTCCGATCCTCGGGGGCATATGGGGGCCGCGGACGCAGGGGGTCATGCTCGTGCACAACATGGGCGTGGACCTGGCGATCTGGTCCGTCGGGCTCCTCGTGCTGACAGGAGCGTCGCCGCGCGAGGGGTGGCGGAGGCTTGTCTCGCCGATGCTCGTCACGCTCGTCGCCTCGGTCGCGATCAACGTGTCCGGACTTTCGCCGCTCGTCCCCGGCCTCGCCGGGAGCCTGGCGCATTCGCTCGGCGTGTGCGCGGTCCCGATCGGGATCGTGGTGACGGGGGTGAACCTGGCCGACCACCTCGACGAGCCGAGGAGGCTCCTTCACCGCAACGTCGCCGCGGCCGCGTGCGCCGTCCGGCTGGGCATCCTGCCGGTGCTCATCCTGTGCGTGGCGCGCTGGCTGCCGTGCCCGGTCGAGCTCAGGCGCGTGCTTGTCGTCGAGGCCGCGATGCCAGCCGGCGTGATACCGATCATCATCGCGCAGTACTACGGCGGACAGCCCCTGACGGCGGTGCAGATCGTCCTGTCGACGACGTCGGTCGGCCTCTTCACCTGCCCGCTGTGGATTCGCGCGGGGCTGGCGTGGACGGGAGTTTCGTAGGCTTCGCAATCCGGCGAAAATATGCCATCGTTGGGAATGACCCGCAGCATCCTCCTGTGCGCCGCCGCCGCGGCCCTGGGGGCGCCGGCGGCCCGCGCCGACGACAACCCCGCCGCCCCGATTGAGCAGCAGCTGGCCGACGCCACGGGCTCGCAGCGGGTCACGGTGGTCCACTTCTGGGCGCCCTGGTGCTCCAACTGCAGGGGCGAGCTCGCCGACGGCGGGTGGAGCGGGCTCATCGAGCGCAACCCCGACGTCAGCTTCGTGTTCGTGACGATCTGGAATCCGGCCGACGGGCGCGAGGTCCTCTCGAAGTACGGCGTTGGCGCCCAGAAGAATTTCCGGCTGCTGCTCCATCCGAACTCCTCGCGGAAGAGGGGCGAGAAGGTCTCCGAGGTCATGGGGATCCCGATCTCGTGGATCCCGACGACGTGGGTCTTCAGGGACGGCAAGCTGTGCTACGCGATGAACTACGGCATGCTGCGCTTCCCGATGCTCCAGCAGCTCATCAAGGACTCGTCGGACAGCTGGGAACGCTGACGGAGACGATGCCGAGGAAGCCGGACATCGCGTTCATTGGCACCGGGGTCATGGGCCGCAGCATGGCCGCGCACGTGATGGCCGCCGGCCACACCGTGCACGTCCACAACCGGACGAGGGAGAAGGCGCAGGCGCTCGTCGATTCCGGGGCCCGCTGGCACGACTCGGCGGGCGAGGCGGCGGCGCAGGCCGAGGTCGTCGTGACGATGCTCGGGTTCCCGCGGGACGTGGAGCAGTCCTACCTCGCGCCCGGCGCCATCGTGGAGCGGGCGAGGCCGGGGGCCCTCCTGATCGACATGACGACTTCGAGCCCGGTCCTTGCGCGCCAGATCTCTGCGGCGGCGTCCGCAAGGGGGCTTGACGCCCTCGATGCCCCGGTGTCGGGGGGCGACGTCGGCGCGCGCGAGGCGAGGCTGGTCATCATGGTGGGCGGGGAGCCCGCGGCCTTCGAGAGGGCGCGCCCCTTCCTGTCGCTCCTCGGCAAGAATATCGCGCTCCAGGGGCCGGCGGGCTCCGGCCAGCACTGCAAGATGGCGAACCAGATCGCCTGCGCCGTCGGAATGGTCGCCTGGTGCGAGGCCCTCGCGTACGCGCGGCGCGCCGGACTCGATCCGGCGCGGGTCCTGGGCAGCATCAGCGGGGGCGCGGCCGGCAGCTGGGCGATGACGAACCTGGCCCCCCGGGCGCTCGGCGGGGACTTCGCCCCGGGGTTCTACGTCAAGCACATCCGCAAGGACATCGGGATCGCGATCGCGGCGGCGGAGGAGATGGGCCTGGACCTGCCGGGGCTAGCCTGCGCGAGGAAGCTCTACGACCGCGTCGCGGCGGGCGGCTGGGAGGAAATGGGGACGCAGGTCCTCTACCGGCTCTACACGTCGCTCTGACCGGCGGGCCCCTCGTCCTCGGCTGGCGGGGTGAAGCCGCGGCGCATCACGTTCTCGGCGATGGCGCGAGGAAAGAGGAAGTTCTCCAGGTACCCCCTGCCGCCGGCCTTGGTCCCGCCGCCGCTCATCTTGAAGCCGCCGAACGGATGGCGCTCGACGATCGCCCCGGTGACGCCCCGATTGATATAGAGGTTCCCCACGAGGATCTCCTCCTTGGCGCGCTCGATTGCCCGGGGACTCCTCGAGAAAATGCCGCCCGTCAGGGCGTAGTCGGCGGAGTTTACCATGGCGAACGCCTCGTCCAGGTCCCTGGCCCTGAGGATCGCCAGGACCGGCCCGAATATCTCCTCGCGGACGATCGTGTGCTCGGGCCGGCAGTCGACAAAGACGGTCGGCGGGACGTAGTAGCCCCCGCTTTGGACAAGCTCGGGCGAAAGCGTGGCCTGCCAGGCAAGGCGGGCCTCCTGCCGTCCCTTCTCGATGTAGCCCAGAATGCTCCTCTGGGCGTCGGCGTCGATGACGGGATTGACGAGCGTGCCGGGCTGGGAGGGGTCTCCTACCGTGAAGGCCGGGCAGGCGGAGAGGAAGCGCTCGACGAACCTGTCGTAGACGCCCTCCAGCACGATCAGCCGGGAGAGCGCGGAGCACTTCTGGCCCGCGTAGCCGAAGGCGCTGTAAAGGGCGGCCGGGATCGCCTCGTCCAGGTCCGCATCGACGTCGATGATGAGGGCGTTCTTGCCGCCCATCTCGCAAACCACCTTCTTCAGGTTGAGCTGGCCCTGACGGGTCTTCCCCGCCTCCTCCCAGATGCCGCAGCCGACGGATCGGGAGCCGGTGAAGGCGATAAAATCGACCTTCGGATGGGCGACCAGGTGGGCGCCGGCGTCCGCGCCCGAACAGGGCAGGTAATGGACGGCGCCGGCCGGCACTCCGGCCTCGAGCAGAATGTCCATCAGGAACGCCCCGATGATCGAGGTCTGGCGGGCCGGCTTGATGATCATGCAGTTTCCGGCGACCAAGGGCGCCACGGTGAGCCCGGTGAGGATCGCAAGGGGAAAATTCCAGGGTGCCACTGAGACACCCACCCCGCGGGGGGTCCAGACCTGGTGGCAGGCCTCGCCGGGCACCGATTGGGTGACGGCCGGACGGCCGAGCCGGCGCATTTCCTGGGCGTAGAAGCGGCAGAAATCTATCGCCTCGGAGGTGTCGGCGTCGGCTTCCATCCACGGCTTGCCGGCCTCGAGAATGAGGAGCGAATTGATCTCGAGGCGGCGCGACTCCATCAGGGCGGCCGCCCGCTCGAGCATCTTCGCCCGCTCGTCGGCCGGAGTCGCGCGCCATTTTGGAAAATAGGCCACGCTTGCCGCGACGGCTGCCTCGGCGTCCGCCGTCGTTCCCTTGGCCCAGTAGCCCACCACCTGGGCGGGGCGCGCCGGGTTGACGGAGGGCAGGAACGGACGGTCGGAGATCTTCCGGCCGCCGATCACGATCGGATACCTCCGGCCCAGGCGGCCGGATTCGAAGGCCTGGAGAGCCTTGCGCTGCCTCTCGCGGTTCGCGGCGAGCGTGAAGTCGAGATTCGCGGCATTGACGAAGGCGCTCGACCGGGGCTTGCGGGCCATGGGCTCGGGGGCCGAGGCGATGAGCTCCACCGGGTTGCGCAGGAGCTCCCCGATGGAAGCCTCGCCCGTGTTCTTGATCCGCAGGAACCCCTCGTTGGAGGTGTTCTCGAGCAAGCGGCGCACCAGGTAGCCCATGCCCGGGAGCAGCTCGCCGATGGTGCAATACTCGCGCACCCGGTGGCCGCGCTGCAGGAGCGCCGCCTTCAGGTCATCCGCCATTCCGTAAAGGGCCTGGAACTCATAGGCCTTCGGGTCGATGCCGCGCTTCTCGGCCTGGACGATCGCGTACGCGACCGAGCGCACGTTGTGCGAAGCGAAGTTCGGCGTCACCGTGTCGATGTTGTCGAGGAGGTACGCCGTGAGCTTCTCGTAATTGGCGTCCGACTCGGGCTTGCGCGACCAGACCGGAACCTGCCACTCGCGCTGCTGCGCGGCCGCCGTCTCGTAGTCCCAGTAGGCGCCCTTGACAAGGCGCACGTTGAGCCGGCGGCCCTGCGCCCTGGCCCAGGCGACCAGGTCCCTCAGGTCCTGTTCGCAGTCGCGAAGGTACGCCTGGAGCGCGATCCCGATCTCGGGCTTCCCGCGAAACTCCGGCTCCTCCAGGATCGACCTGAAAAGCGCCAGGGTGAGATCCTTCAGCTTGTAGCTCTCCATGTCGAAGTTGATCAGGGCACCGACCTCCGCGGCTCGCCGCAGGATCGGGCGCAGGCGCTGCTTCAGGGCCTCGACGGACCGTTCCGGATCGGCCGGATGCACCTCCGGAGTGAGGGCCGAGATCTTGACCGACAGATTTAGCCTGGGCAGGGGACCTTTCGGCCCCATGTCGCTCGCCGAAGGCTCCGTCTCCTTCGCATAGAAGGCCGAGACGCTGTCCAGCACCTCGCGGTTGCGGTTCAGGAACACGTCCGCCTCCCCTTCGCTGACCACGGCCTCGCCCAACAGGTCGATCGTCACCGCGATGCCCTGCTTCGCGTTCTTGCGGATCTGCTTGATCAGGTCCCCGGTGTCCTTGCCCGAGACGAACTGGCCCGCCATGTCGACGATCTGGGCCTTGACCGGCGCCGCGATGAGCGCGGGCGCGAATGAGGAGGCCGCCAGACCCGCCTTGAGGGCCGGGTGCAGCTCGACCGCCTTGTCCCCGAGGTATTCCTGGAGGTGGCGCACGATCTCGGCCGAGGAATTCAGCGACGGCAGAACGTCGACGAAGCGAAAAAGCTGCGTCTTGAAGACCGGGTCCTTCATGGACCACTCCATGATGCGGGCGTAGGCTCCCTTCTTGGACAGGATTCCGGGCGCCGGGTGGGCATCCATCAGCCGGAGAAGGCGTTCGCCCGTCTCGCGGACGGCGGCCTCGGTTGCGGGATCGGGAGGGGGGAATGGGGTTCCAGGTGTCATAAACCGCGGCGGGCGGTGTTTGGTTCGGGCGATTGTCCGCCATGCGGTATGAGTTTGCAAGGAGCCCACGCTCCGTGAGATGAATTTCACTTTGGCTAATTGGCCGGGTAAGCGACGGCGCGGGCCCCGGAACCTTCCCCCTCTCCCATGAAGACCTCCATACCAAGCATGCGATGGCTGCGTGTCGCGCTGGCGGCCGCCGTCGTGGCCTGCTCCGCCGGCGCCCCAGGGGCCCTGGCCGGCGACAAGCCGGCCGACCCGACGCTGGAGCAGCGCGTGGCCGACCTTGAGGCCTACGTGAACAACGGGCCGCGGACGCCCAACGTCGCGTCCCGCGTGGCCGGACCGGGCCCGGGGCACAACGCCTGGATGATGACCAGCGCGGCGCTCGTCCTCTTCATGACGCTGCCGGGCCTCGCGCTGTTCTACGGCGGCCTCGTGCGCAGGAAGAACGTCCTGTCCGTGCTGGCGCAGTGCCTGGGCATCGCCGGGCTCGTCTCGATACTGTGGTGGATGGTGGGGTACAGCCTGGTCTTCGCGCCCGGCACGCCCTTCATCGGCGGCCTCAAGTACGCGTTCCTGAGGGGCGTCGACTCGTCGCCGAACACGGACTACGGCGCGTGGGTGTCGCACAACGTCTACGCGATGTACCAGCTGATGTTCGCGATCATCACCCCCGCACTGATCGTGGGAGCGATCGCGGAGCGCATGAAGTTCACCGCGGTGCTCGCGTTCATCACGGCCTGGATGTTCCTGGTCTATTTCCCGCTCGCCCACATGGTCTGGGGCGTGGACGGGATGATGAACGGGGTCTGGAATCCCGCCGCCCGGATCAGCGCGATCGACTTCGCCGGCGGAACGGTGGTCCACATGTCGTCGGGCTGGTCGGCGCTCATCCTCTGTCTGATCCTGGGGCCCAGGATAGGGTTCAGGAAGGAGGTCATGTCGCCCCACAGCACGGTCCTGTGCATGGTCGGCACCGGGATGCTGTGGGTGGGGTGGTACGGCTTCAACGCGGGCTCGGCCGTGGGCGCCGACTCCATCGCGGCGAACGCCTTCATGACGACGACCCTCGCGACGGCGGTCGGGTCGTTCACGTGGGCGGCGCTCGAGTTCATCACGAGGAAGCACGCGTCGGTCGTCGGCTTCTGCTCCGGCGCGGTGGCCGGGCTGGTCGTCATCACGCCGGCGACGGGCTTTGTCGACGCCACCGGCGCGGTCGTGATCGGCCTGCTCGCGGGGTCGATCCCGTTCGTCTTCTGCGTCAAGCTGAAGGCCATCTTCGGCTACGACGACGCGCTGGACACGTTCGGCGTCCATGCCGTCGGCGGGACGCTCGGCGCGTTCATGACGGGCCTGCTCGCCACGGCCGCCGTCAACCCCAACCTGACCGCGGCAAACCCCTCGGCGAAGGCCAACGGCCTCGCGGGCTTCGTCGCCCACGGGGGCCTCTGGCACGAGCAGCTCCTCGCGATCGCCGTGACCCTCCTCCTTGCGATCGTCGCGACGACGGTCATCGGGTTCGCGGTGAAGTCCGCCATGGGCCTTCGGCCCAACCCGGACAACGAGCGCCAGGGCCTTGATGTAACTGAGCACGAGGAAGAGGGTTACATCCTCTGATCCGCTATCTCTGCCGGTCCGGGGGCCCGCGCGAAAGTGCGGGCTTCTTTGTTTCGTTAATTTGTGCGACTTTGGGGGTTCCGGGTGTGTTTTGGACATGAACGATGAACCTCCAGTGCAAAACAACGACTCGGCGCGCGGCCCCGACGGAGACTTTACAACCTTCATGCGCAAGTACCAGGACATGGTCTTTACAACGGCGGCGCGGCTGGTGAGGAACGACGCGCAGGCGGAGGACATCGCCCAGGATGTCTTCATCAAGGCCCACGAGCACTTCGAGATGCTTTCGAGCAGCCCGGCCGCGGGCGGCTGGCTGAAGACCGTGGCGACGAACCTCTCGATCAACCACCTCCAGCGCTACCGCAACCGCTGGCGCTTCTTCTCGGAGCTCGGGGGCAGGACCGGCTCCGAGGGGGAGGACGCGCCCGAGGTCGAGTTCGCGGCGCCCGACACCTTCTTCGAGCAGGTCGATTCGGACGAGCGCCGCGCCTGGGTCGAGGAGGCCCTCGCCAAGCTTCCCGACCACCAGCGCGTCCCCCTCGTGCTGTACCATTTCGAGGACATCTCCTACGACGAGATCGCGAGGCGCCTAGGCGTGTCCCTGGCCAAGGTGAAGACCGACATCCTGCGGGCCCGCGCCGCGCTCGCCAAGATACTCTCCCGCGGCGGCGAGTCCCTCGCCCCCCTCTCCCATTGATGACACCATGAGCACCCACGACCCAGAGAAGCTCGAGGCCACGATACACCGCGTGCTGCGGTCGCTTCCGGACCGGAGGGCCCCGGCGAGCCTCGAGGCCCGCGTCCTCGGTGAGCTGAGCCGGCGCGCCGCGCTCCCGTGGTGGCGCAAGTCGTACGCCTACTGGCCCGTTGCCGCGCGCGTCGGCTTCTACGCCGGGTCCGCGCTCGCGGCGGCCCTGATCGTGTCCGGGATCCTCGTCCTCATGCGCAGCTCCGGCGCGGCCGCCCTCGCCGGCGACGTGGCCCGGCGCTTCTCATGGCTCGTCCTCGCCCGCGAGATCTTCGCGGCCGCCGTCGACCGTATCCGGGTCCTCATCGGCGCCATTCCTCCCCTCTGGATATACGGTGCCGCGGGGACGGTCGCCCTCTGCTATGCGACGCTCGCCGCGATCGGCGCCGCCACCTACCGCACGCTCACGTTCGCGCGCCAGAACCCCTGATTTCCAAATCCCTATGAATGCCAAAACAAAGACGCTCACGCTGGGCCTACTGCTCGCGGCGTTGATCCCGTTTTCGCCCGCCGCGCTCGCCGCGGACCCGGAGAGTTCCGGTGCCGCCGCGACCCCGACGCCTGCCCTGCACGAAGCCGGCGCAAGCCAGACGCCAGGTCCCGCGGTGGCCCCTGCACCCGCCCCGGCGCCAGCCCCTGCCGTGGCTCCGGCACCCGTTGCGGCGCCCGCCCCCGAGACCCCGCTGCACGAGATCGGCGCCGCCAGCCCGGCCGCCGCGGCCCCAACCGCCGAGCCCGGCGAGAGGCACCACCGCCACCACGGCGGCGACGACAACGACCGCGTATCGGTGGGCAGCGCGACCTACGTCGGGCCTGACGAAAGGGTCGAGGGCAACGCGGTCGCCGTAATGGGATCGCTCACCGTCGACGGCTCCGTCCACGAGAACGCGGTCGCGGTCATGGGGACGAACACCATCAACGGCAAGGTGGAGGGGGACGCCGTGGCGGTCCTCGGCGACCTGACCCTCGGCCCCAAGGCCCGGGTCGACGGCGATGCCGTCTGCGTGGGCGGCCAGATCATCAAGGACCCGTCCGCGGTCGTCGGCGGGAACAGCGTGGCCCCGCTGGGGGCGCTCGGCGTCTTCCACCACGGGACGGCGTCCTCCTGGTGGGAGCACGGCCTGAGCAAGGGCCGCCCCTTCGCGATCGGCCCCAACCTCCACCTGCTGTGGATCGCCAACCTCTTCATGGCCGCGCTCTACCTGCTCCTCGCCTTCCTCTTCCCGGGCGGGATCAGGAAGTGCGCCGACACGCTCGAGCACCGTCCGGGCATCGTGTTCCTCACGGGGATCCTGGCGATCCTCGCGACGCCCGTGCTCTTCGTCCTTCTCCTGGTCACCATCGTCGGGATCCCCGTCGCCCTGGTCGTCCTTCCGCTGTCCGTGGTGGCCTGCGTCCTCTTCGGCAAGGCGGCCCTGTACTCGTTTGTCGGCCGGGCGATCGTGGGCAGGGACAAGCACCCCGCCCTCGCGCTCCTTGTCGGCGTCGCCGTGATCGTCGCGCTGTGCTTCATCCCGATCCTCGGCCTGATGGTCTGGGCCCTGGTGACCTTCCTCGGGTTCGCCTGCGCGCTGACGGCGCTTTTCACGTCGACCAAGCCGGCGGTCCCCGCCGGGACGCCCCCCGCCGCGCCCCCGCCGGCAGGCGCGGTCCAGCCGGCCGCGGCGCCCCCTGCCGGGGCTCCCCCCTCCGGCATCGCGCTGATGGCGGCGGTGCCCGCGCCGGTGGTGTCTTCGGACCCCGGGGCGGTGCCGCCCCCGGTCCAGCCTGCGCCCGCGGAGCCAGCCCCGCCGGTCATTCCGCCGGCCGCGGCGCCGGTCCCGCCGCCCGTCGCGGCCGTCGCCGCTGCGCCCGCCCTGCCGCCCTTCCCGCCCGCCTCCGAGGCCGGGCTCCCCAAGGCCGGATTCTGGATCCGCATGGCGGCGCTCTTGATCGACGTGATCCTGATCGCGATCATCTTCCACGTGGCCTTCCTGTTCATGCCGGCTATCGCGGCCTACGGGGCGGTCCTCTGGAGGTACAAGGGCGCCACCATCGGGGGCATCGTCTTCGGGCTAAAGGTCGTCCGCGCCGACGGCAGGCAGATGGACTGGGTGACGGCGGCCGTACGCGCGCTCGCCTGCTTCCTCTCCCTGGTCGTCATCGGCCTAGGCTTCCTCTGGATCGCGTTCGACCCGGAGAAGCGGGGATGGCACGACAAGATCGCGGGCACGGTCGTGGTGCGCCTGCCGAAGGGACTGTCGCTCGTCTGAGAGAACGCGGTTGAAATCCCCGGGCGGGGCGTTGCATGGTTGGCGGCGCTCCGCATGACCACCAAACCGAAATCCGCAGGGAGGACGCGCCCCGGGCGCAGGCCGGTCGTCGGCCTCCTCATGGGCAGCACCTCCGACTGGGAGACCATGCGCCACGCCGCCGAGACCCTGGAGGCCCTCGGCATCCCCTACGAGAGGCGCGTCATGAGCGCCCACCGGACGCCGCGCCAGATGATCGCGTACGCGACGGGCGCCGCGGCGCGCGGGCTCAGGGTGGTGATCGGGGGTGCCGGCGGGGCCGCGCACCTGGCCGGGCTGGTGGCGGCGCTCACGCCGATCCCCGTCCTCGGCGTCCCGATGGAGAGCGCCTCGCTGAGGGGCATGGACTCGCTCCTCTCAATCGTGCAGATGCCCGGCGGGGTCCCGGTGGCGACCTTCGCCATCGGCAAGCCGGGCGCAATAAACGCGGGCCTTTTCGCGGCCGCCATCCTCGCCCACGGCGATCCGGCCGTGCGCCGGGCCCTCTCCGCCTACCGCGCCGCACAGACGAGGAGGGTCCTCCGCTCACGGCTGCCGTGAGGGGCCCGGGCGCCCGCCCGCCTCCCCGGGGTCACTTCGGCAGAAGGTCCGAGACGAGGGCCCTCTCCTCCTTGAGCTCGTTCTCGGTGGCGACGATCTTCGACTTCGAGAAGTCGCCGTGCTCGAGGCCGTGGACGATCCCCCATTTCGACCCGTCGCTGCGCACCGGGAAGGAGTAGATGAGCCCCTTCTCTATCCCGTAGGACCCGTCCGAGCAGACCGACACGCTGAACCAGTCGCCCTCCCGGGTCGGCGTCCTCAGGCCGCGCACCGTGTCCACGATGGCGTTGGCGGCGGACGCGGCCGAGCTCATCCCCCGGGCCTTGATGACGGCCGCGCCGCGCTGCTGCACCGTGGGGATGAATGTGTCCTTGAACCAGGCCTCGTCGCGGATCGCCTCCGTGGCCGCCCGCCCGCCGATCCTTGCGTTGTAGAAATCCGGATACATGGTCGAGCTGTGGTTGCCCCAGATGGCGACATTCGAGACCGCGGCCGCGTCGGTCCCGGCCTTCATCGCCAGCTGGCTGACCGCGCGGTTCTGGTCCAGCATGGTCATGGCGAACCAGCGGTCCGCGGGGACCGACTTCGCGTTCCTCATCGCGATCAGGCAGTTGGTGTTGCAGGGGTTCCCGACCACGAGGACCCGCACGCCCGGGGCCGCTTGCTTCGCGATCGCGCGGCCCTGCCCCGTGAAGATCTTGCCGTTTATCCCGAGGAGCTGGCTCCGCTCCATGCCCGCCTTGCGGGGAACGGAGCCGACGAGAATCGCCCAATCCACGCCCTTGAACCCCTCGTCGAGCGAGGCGGTCGGCGTTATCCCCTTCAGGAGCCCGAAGGCGCAGTCCTGGAGTTCCATCACCACGCCGCCGAGGGCGGGCAGCGCCGGCTCGATCTCGATCAGGTGGAGGATTACGGGCTGGTCGGCCCCAAACATCGAGCCGGACGCAATCTGGAAGAGCAGGGAGTAGCCGATCTGCCCGGCGGCGCCGGTCACTGCCACGCGGATGGGGGGTGTCATAAGGGGCGGGAATGTACCATTTGCCGGGCGGAGCGCACGGCGGAAATCTCGCGGCCGGGCGTTTTACCCGCCGACCCTCTCGCTCGTCGCAGCCGCAAGCCTTCTGCGGCTCTTCGCCTTAGGACGCGGGCGCGACCCCGGCCCGATCCGCGTGAAAAACCGAGTCAACGCCCGTCGGATGCCCTCCGGGGGGTCCCCGGCGGGGCGCGTGACCCACCGGCCACGGCATCCCCATGGAAAAGCCCAGGACGGCTCGGGTCGGCGCGCGCCGGGGCCCGGCGCGGTCAGGGGAAGAGCCCCGACAGCGCCGCGTGGACCTCGCGCACGAGCGAGTCCGTCGCCGTCCACCCGATGCAGGGATCGGTGATCGACACGCCGCGGCGCAGCTTGCCGGGGGCCCGCGGGAACGGCTGGCTGCCCGCGAGGAGGTTGCTCTCGATCATCGCCCCCATGATCGAGGTGTTGCCCGCGGCGATCTGCGCGACGAGCCCCCGCATCACCTCGGGCTGGCGCTCCGGCTTCCTCGCCGAGTTGCCGTGCGAGCAGTCGACCAGGATCGACTTGATCAGCCCCGCGGCCTCGAGCTGGCGCTCGGTCTCCGCGATGTGCGCGGGAGAGTAGTTGGGGCCCGACGCGCCGCCCCGCAGCACGATGTGGCAGTTCGGATTGCCCGCGGTCACCACGGCCGAGGCCGCGCCGCCGATGTTGATGCCGAGGAAGGTCTGCGGCTGGGAGGCCGCGAGGATGGCGTTGATGGCGGTCTGGACCGACCCGTCCGTCCCGTTCTTGATCCCGATGGGCATCGACAGCCCCGAGGCCATCTGGCGGTGCGTCTGCGACTCGGCCGTGCGGGCCCCGATGGCGGACCAGCAGATCAGGTCGGCGATGTACTGCGGCGTTATGGGATCCAGGAGCTCCGTCGCCGTGGGAAGCCCGAGGTCCAGGATGTCGCACAGGAAGCTCCGCGCGATCCGCAGGCCCGCGGCGATGTCGTTCGAGCCGTCGAGGTGGGGATCCATGATCAGGCCCTTCCATCCGACCGTCGTCCGGGGCTTCTCAAAATAGACCCGCATGACGATCATCACGCGGTCCGACACCTCGCGGGCGAGCGCCGCCAGCCGCCGGGCGTACTCGCGGCCGGCGTCCACGTCGTGGATCGAGCAGGGGCCCACGATTAGGAGCAGGCGCCGGTCGTCGGAGAAGATCAGCCTGTGGATCTCCTGGCGCGAGCGCGTGACGAATTCCGCCTGCGCCTCGCTCTTGGGCAGCTCGGCGATCAGCGCCGCGGGCGAGGGGAGGGGCCGGGTCTCGACGACATTGATGTCGGACGTTCTCTGCATGGGAACCCGTGACAAAGCCCTCATCGCGGCAGGCCGCAAGGGATATTGGCGGCCGCACCCCGGCGGTCCTGCAATCCGGGCAAAAAAGTGGCGGGCCGCCTACCCCTAGACGGCCCGCCTTTGCTTTCTTAGTTACCCCAAAACTCCCGCTAGGCGGGAGAAGTGGAAAAATCTTATGTTTCTATGTAAGCATTTTGCGGTTATCGTCAAGTGAAGGTGAAGCTTTTCCGCACGGAAATGACCCACTAATTTGATATGCAACGCCTTGCGAATGACTAAATTCCCGGAAAAAGCGGCCGTTTTCCCCTACTCCCCGGCCTGCCTCCTGAAGGCGTCCGGGCCCGACGCGGCGGCGTTCCTCCAGGGCCAGTTCTCCAACGATTTAGGCGGGATCAGGCCCGGCCAGGCCGTCTACGGCCTGTGGCTGGACCGAAGGGGCCATGTGATGGCCGACAGCCACGTCATAGCCGCGGCGGACGGAGCGGGATTCTGGATCGCCAGCGTCTCGTCCGCGGCCCGCGACGTCGCCAGCCGCCTCGAGAGCCACATCATCGCCGACGATGTCGTCATCGAGGACCTGACCGCGGGCTGGCGCGGCCTTTCCCTGATCGGGGCCGGCTGGGGGGCCTGGCTCTCGGCGGAGCCCCGGCCGGGGCTCGTCTTCCCGGGGCGCCGGGACTCGGGCGAGAGCTGGGAATGGATCCACGGGGCGGGGGACTCAGGGTCCGTGGACCTGGCGACCTCGGGAGCCCGCAGGCTGGGCGCGGAGGACGTCGAGCGCATGAGGATCGCCTCGGGGATCCCCCTGGTGCCGGCCGACATCGGGCCCTCGGACCTTCCCAACGAGGGGGGGCTCGAGGCGGCGGCGATCTCGTATTCAAAAGGATGTTACCTTGGGCAGGAGGTGATGGCCCGGCTGAAGTCCATGGGGCGCGTCCGCCGGACGCTGGTCCGGGTCAGGGGGGGCGGGGGGCCTCCCCCGGTGCCCGCGGCCCTGTGGCGCGGCGGGCGCAGGGAGGGCGAGCTGCGCTCGGCCGCCCCGGACGCGGGGGGTGGCGGATACTCGGGCCTCGCCCTGGTCCGCGCGCCGTCCGGGGCGCCCGGCGGCCCCCTCTCGCTTTCGTCGGACGGCCCTCCCTCTGTCGAGATCGCGCCGGGCCCGTGACGGCGCCGGCCGGGCCGGAATGCGTTTGACCGGAGGGATGCGAGCCCCTTGCCTCGCGGGCAACGTCTAATCGATGAACAAGGCGGAACTGGTGGATGAGGTGCATCGGTTGCTCGGCGATGGAACGCCGAGGGCCGCTGCCGAGCGCGCCGCGGACAGCGTGCTTCGGGCGATAGCGCGGGGCCTCAGGCGGGACGATGCGGTGCACCTCGTGGGGTTCGGGACGTTCACGGTGGCGCAGCGCTCCGCGCGAAACGGGTACAATCCGCACACGCGCCGGCCGATGAAGGTGCCCGCGATGAAACTCGTGCGCTTCAAGGCCGGCTCGGGCCTCAGGACCCTGCGCTGAGCCGATGAAAGGCGAGCTCATCGAGAGGTTCCGCGCCACCTACGGGCGCGCCCCCGGGATCATCTCGAGGGCCCCGGGCAGGATCGAGTTCATCGGCAACCACACCGACTACAACGGCGGCTCCGTGCTCGGGGCGGCCATCGACAGGAGCGTGTGGGTCGGCCTGGCGCCGCGCCCCGAGGCGGGGCGCAGGTTCACGAGCGGCGCGCATTCCGGGACGGCCGAGCTCGCGGCCGACGCCGCCGGCCGGCTCTCCGGCACGCAGTCCTGGGTGAACTACCCCCTGGGGGTCCTGGTCGCCATGCGGGGCTCCGGGCTGAAGACCCCCGGGGGGTTCGACTACATGGCGGTCTCGAACGTTCCGTCCGGGGCCGGCCTGAGCAGCAGCGCCGCGATCGAGATGTCCTCCTGCGTCGCGTTCGCCGAGGCTGCGGGAGAGAGCGTCCCGCGCGACGCCATGGCCGCCCTGTGCAGGCGCGCCGAGAACGAGTTCGTCGGCGTCCCGTGCGGGATACTGGACCAGGGGGTGTCCGGGTTCGGGCGCAGGGGCTTCCTGGTGTACATCGATTGCCGCGGCCCGCGGTTCAGGACGGTGCCGTTCCCGGCCGGCGCGAACTTCTGGGTCTTCAACACCCACGCCAAGCACGCGCTGGTCGACGGCCTCTATGCCGAGAGGCACGGCGAGTGCATGGATGCGGCCCGGGTGATCGGGGTGCCGCTCCTGGCCGACGCCACGCTCGGGCAGCTGGCGGCCGCCGAGACCAGGCTTTCCAGGCCGGCCTACAAGCGCGCGCGGCACGTCATCGAGGAGATCTCACGGGTGGAGCAGGCCGTCGCGGCGCTCAACGCGGGCGACCTCGCGGCCGTCGGGAAGCTGCTGCTGGCGTCCCACCGCAGCTCGCGCACCTGGTTCGAGAACAGCATCCCCGAGCTCGACTTCCTGGTCGACTGCCTCGAGTCGGAGAAGGGGGTGTACGGGGCCCGGCTGACCGGCGGGGGGTTCGGCGGGGCCGCGATGGCCCTCACGAACGACGCGTTCGGCGAGAAGGAGGCCGGGCGGGTGGCCGAGGCCTACCTTGCGAAATTCGGCGCCAGACCGGACATCCTCCACGCGCACACGGAGGACGGGGCCTCCCTCGTCACATGAGGGCCGTGAGCTCAGCGAACCACGGGTCGACCACGCCCCGCAGGAAGAGGAAGTAGACCGCCCCGGCGACCGCCAGCATCGGCCCGAAGGGGACGTGCACGCCCAGGCCGATGTCCGCCGGCGAGCCGTCCGCAGTCTCGGCGCGCGGCGCGCCCGAGGAGCGCGTGCCGGCGATCTTCTGCCACGCGACCGCGGCCCCGAGCCAGACGGTCCCGAAGGCGGCGCCCCCGAAGATCGAGAACAGCGCGCCGTGCCAGCCGCAGAACGCCCCGATGGCGCCGACGAACTTCACGTCGCCGAAGCCCATCGCCTCCTTCCTGAGCACGGACTCCGCGATGAGGGCGATCCACAGCAGGGTTCCGGACCCGGCCACCAGCCCCGCGAATGCGTCCGAGGCCGAGCGCAGGCTGTCCATGGCGAAGATCCCGCTGTGGCGGCCGTGAAGCGCGGGCACCAGCACGGACAGGAGCAGGCCCGCGACCGCCAGCCCGATCGTGAAGGCGTCCGGGATGATCATGTGGTCGAGGTCGATGAACATCGCGCAGACAAGGGAGCCGACGAAAAGCCACCCGCACGCCGCCACGAGGGGCGGGAAGCGCAGCCAGCAGGCGAGGAAGAGCGCCGCCGTCAGGGCCTCGACGAGGAGATAGCGCGGGGAGAAGGGGCGGCCGCAGCAGCGCGCACGGCCCCGCAGGATAAGCCAGGAGAGGATCGGGATGTTGTCGTGCCAGGCGATCGGCGCGCCGCAGGCGCAGGCCGAACGCGGCCGCACGACCGACTTGCCCGCCGGCACGCGGTAGATCACCACGTTGAGGAAGCTCCCCACGCACGCGCCGAGCACGAAGACGACCGCGGGGAAGAACCAGGGGAACGCGGCCTGCACTTCGGCGAGGTTGCGGATCATGGCGTCAGTCTGAATCGTCGGCGGCCCTGTAGCCAAGAGCCTTCGCGGCCGCCGACCGCATGGCCGGTGCCGTCCTCGAGGAGGGTATCCCCGTCCAGATCTCGAGCGACTTAGCCCCCTGGTGCACGAGCATGCCGAGGCCGTTCGCGTGCGGCAGGCCGAGCGCCCGGGCCTGGGCGAGGAGGCGCGTCCGCGGCGGGTTGTAGATCATGTCGTACACGGCGGCCACCCCCGGAAAGGCCCCCAGGTCGGCCGGCGCCCCGTCGGAGTCGCGCAGACCGGCGCTCGTCGCGTTGATGACGACGGCGCCGGGCCGGAGCACGGCCCCGGCCGAGGCCTGGGTGATCTCGCCGGTCGGCGTCGCGCCGGAAAGCGGCCCGAGCTGCGCGAGAAGCCGGTCGAGGCGGGAGCGCGTCCGGTTCATGATCCAGAGGGCCGCGCATCCCGCCCGCAGGCACTGGGCGGCGGCGGCGCGCGCCGCGCCGCCCGCCCCGAGCAGCACGATCGTGGCGCCCCGCAGCTCGATGCCGAGGTCCTCGCGGATCCCGGCCGCGAGGCCGTGGCCGTCGGTGTTGAAACCGCGCCAGCCCGATCCGTCGCGGGCCAGCGTGTTCACCGCGCCCGCGTCGCGCGCCTCCGGGTCGAGGTCCGCGACCAGCCCCGCGGCGAGCACCTTGTGGGGCACCGTGAGGTTGACGCCCCGGAAACCGCGCTCGCGCATGAGGCCGAGCGCCGCCTGCAGCGCTCCGGGCTCGACGTCGAACGCGAAGTACCGCCAGCCGGCGAATCGGGCGTCGTCGCGCGCCAGCTCCGCCAGCGCCGCGTTGTGCATCTGCGGGCTGACCGAGTGCCCCACCGGGTGGCCGATCACGGCGAGCCCGGCGCCGGCGTGCGGCCAGCGCTCGAGGTCGGACAGCGTGGAGGCCTGATTCAGGGCTGCAGGTACCGCTCCTGCGTCGCCTCGAATTCGTCGGCGAACTCCGAGAAGATCTGCGCCCTGGCGAGATCGCTCGCAGCCGAGTAGTGGTTCGCGAGGTTGCGGCAGCTGCGGCAGAGCACCTCGCGGATCGTGGTGGGCGCGAGGTCGGACGGCTTGGGCGAGATGTGGTTGGAGCGGAGCAGGGCGAACACCTCGTCCGCATCCCTGAAGAGGCCCTGGTCGAAGGGGTCGATGAAGAACGGCACGTCGTCGGCGTAGCATCCGACCACGAAATGCCCGGGCAGGCCGACGGGCTCGAGCGGCACGCCCAGCCTCTCCCCCACGAGCAGGTAAAGGACGCTGAGCGAGATCGGGATGCCCTTCCTGCGCATGAGCACCTTGTCGATGAAGCTGTTCATCGGGTCGGTGAACTGCTCGACGTTCCCCCGGAATCCCCACTCGTGGAAGAGCACCCGGTTGATGACGCGGCACTTCTCGCGGTTGCTGGAGGGCTCCGAGATGAGCTCCCTGCACCGGGCCGCCATCTCGTCAAACCCGGCCCGGCACTCGCTGACGTCGAGGTGCGGCGTCACGGTGCGCGCCAGGAGGAGCGCCCCTGTCTCGAGCTCGTAGTTGAGCGAGCGGATGAACGAGCGGAATTCGGAGACGGGATCGGTCAGCTTGAGCTCGTCGATGAACCAGGAGGCGTGCCTGGCGAGGACGCGGTTGGAGCTGTGGGCCACCTCCTGCAGGAGCGTGGCCGCCGCCGCCCCGTGGACCGAGAAGTGAGCCAGGAGGGCCCGCCGCACGACCGGGCTCGGATCGTCGAGCAGTCCCAGCAGCGCCTCTTTCTCGGAGGAGGGCAGTGTATCCGTTTCCACGCCCAAAATTGGAAGCCGCTTTGGCCGGGCGTGGCAACACCGGAACTTGGAAGATCCCCTCAAAAAACGCTCGACATCCTCATTCGCGCGCACCGAAGAGGGCCGTCCCCACGCGGACGATGGTGCTCCCCTCGGCGACCGCGGCCTCGAGGTCGGCGGTCATTCCCATCGAAAGCTCGCGCAGCGGGGAGCCCGACTCGGCTGCGAGCCGGTCCCGGATCCCCCGAAGGCTCGCGAACGTCCTTCGCGGCGCGTCGGGGCCGCCGAAGAGCGGGGCGATGGTCATCAGGCCGTCGACCCGGATGTTCCTGAGCCCGAGGGCGGCTGCGAGGAGGCGCGGGGCCTCGTCCGGCTCCACGCCCGACTTCGCCGGGTCGAGGCCCGCGTTGACCTGCAGCAGGACCGCCACGGGCCTGCCCAGCTCGCCGCCGGCGCGGTCCAGGACCCCGAGGAGCCTCTCGCTGTCCACGCTCTGGATCCTGTCGAAGTGGCGCGCCGCGAGGCGCGCCTTGTTGGTCTGCAGGTGGCCGATCAGCTCCCAGGCCACCTTGGCCAACGTCTGCGCGCGCTTCTCAACCCCCTCCTGCACGCGGTTCTCCCCGACGGCCCTGAGGCCGTAGCGCGCCGCCAGCTCGACCGCCGCGGCGGGGTGCGACTTCGTCACGGCAAGCAGCTCGACCCCGGCGGCGTCGCGCCCCGCGCGCTCGCATGCCAGGGCGATCCGGGCCCGGACGGCGTCCGCGCGTGCCTTGAACTCGTCATAGGCGGGCATCATATGGCTTGTTAGACGCGATACTTATTGGTTTACCCGAAAGGCGAAGCCTGCACTCTAGAACCGATAAAGCTGGCTAATCATGCAAATTCAAAACCTTAAGATTTTCGCGGACCTTGTCGAAACGAAGAGTTTTTCAAAGGCTGCGAAGCTGAACAACATCACGCAATCAGCGGTAAGCCAGCAAGCCCGCGCAATGGAGCGGCACTTCAAGACGCTGCTTGTCGATCGGAGCCAGAAGCAGTTCCAGCTCACCCGCGAGGGCCAGCGCGTCTACGAGTCCTCGAAGGAGGTCCTTCACGCCTACGAGATGCTCCTCTCCGAGCTCCAGGAGATGAAGAAGGTCGTGAGCGGGACCATCAGGATCTCGACGATCTACTCGATCGGCCTCCACGAGCTCCCGCCATACATCAAGAAGTTCCTCCACGACTACCCGTCGGTCAACGTCCGCGTCGAGTACCGCCGCTCCAACCTGGTCTACGAGGACGTCCTGCACAACAGCGTCGACTTCGGCCTGGTCGCCTTTCCGGCCAAGGTCCGCCAGATCGACATGGTCCCCTTCAGGGAGGACCACCTCGTCGTGGTCTGCCACCCCCAGCACCCGTTCGCCAAGCGCGGCGAGATCACCGTCGCCGAGCTCACCGGCCAGAAGTTCATCGGGTTCGACCCGGACATCCCGACGCGCAAGGCGGTCGACCAGATCTTCCGCGAGAACCATCTCCAGATCGAGCCGGTCATGGAGTTCGACAACATCGAGACCGTGAAGCGCGCCGTCGAGATCGACCACGGGATAGCGATCGTGCCCCAGGCGACGATCGTCCAGGAAGTCAAGCAGGGCACGCTCGCACTCCTGAGGTTCAAGGGGAGGGAGTACACCCGCCCCCTCGCCATCCTGCACCGCAAGGGCCGCGTCCTGACGCCGGCCATGAGGAAGTTCATCGAGACGCTGGCGCTCGACCTGCCCGACGCGCGCGGCAGCTGATTTGCGAAGCGGCGGCCGCTGTGCCACCCTTTTTGCGGGCCCAAGAAAAGCCGCCCGAATGATGACGAAACCCGCCCTCCTGCTCGCCGCCGCCCTGGCCCTCTGCGCCCGCGCGGACCCGGTGCCGCCCGCCCCAGCCCCGGCGTGGACCCTGAAGGACGTGGACGGCAACGTCGTCACCTCGAGCCAGTTCAAGGGGAAGGTGGTCGTCCTCGACTTCTGGGCGACGTGGTGCGGCCCGTGCAGGAGCGAGATCCCCGGCTACGTTGACCTGCAGAACAAGTACGGCGCGGACGGCCTCGCCTTCGTGGGCGTGTCAATGGACGAGGACGGCCCCGCGGTCGTCAGGAAGTTCATCAAGGACCACGGCATCAACTACACGGTCGTGATGGCCGACGAGAAGATCGTGGGCGCCTACGGGCCCATCGACGGCATCCCGACCACGTTCATCATCGACCGGGCCGGGATGATCCGGAACAAGAAGCTGGGCTCGAGGCCCACCGCGCAGTACGTGAAGGAGATTCTCTCCGTCCTCAAGCCGCCTGGAAGCTGACCAGGCGCGGGGCTGGCGATAACCCCTTAACGCCAGCCCCGCTATTGGTCTGGTCCGGCCTGAGACCGGCTTAACACTTTCCAATACCTGCGACGAGCAGGATGGGCCTAGGATAGCATTGCCCGTGCCAGCCTTCAGTCCCTCGCGAACTGCAGCGAGCTGCCGAGCTCGTCCGCGATGACGCGGTCGCTCCTGCAGCGGGGCATCTTGTACTGGCCGCCCCACTTGCCGCGGTAGCGCATCCAGTGTTCGAAAACCCCTGGCATCACGAGCCTTACGTAGGGGGGGTCCATCACTCCCGCCTCACGCTTGGCGGCGTAATCTTCGCTGAGGCGCCTGAGCTCCGCGTCGATCTCGCCCGCCATGTGGGGCCCCGTCGGGGTCGTCAGGGTGCCCGGCTTGAGCTCGACCCACCACTCGTGGCGCCCGCGGATCCGGTTCGTGGTCGAGCTGCCGGGCATCGGGGCCACGTGGAAGTTCACGACCGTCCAGCCGTTGCGCTTGCACACGGTCACCAGGGCCTCGGTGAACTCCCTTTCGAGCACGTGCTCGCCGAAGGCGTTCAGCTGGAGCTTGGTCCTTCCCATGTGAACGAGGCGCGGCGGCTCCGTGGAGACAAAGCGCACGATGTCGCCGACCAGGTAGCGCACGAGGCCGGCGGGCGTCGTGAGCACGAGGGCGTAGTTGACGCCGGTGCGCACGCCCGAGATCGGAACCGCCCTCGGTCCCGCCGCCAGGAGCCGTCCGTCGTCGAAGTCGGGCATCGGCAGGAACTCGAAGAACACGCCGGCGTCCGCCATCAGGCGCAGCCCCGAGGCCGGGTCCGAGTCCTGGGCGGCGATGAAGGCCTCGGTCGCGGGATACACCTCGTGGAAATTGACGGTCGGCCCGAGGAGCGTCCGCAGGTCGTCATGGAACGGGGCGATCGGCACGCCGCTGTGGACGTAGCACTCAAAATTGGGCCAGATTCCCTGCAGGTGGACCACCCGGGCCTTGCCGTGCGTCTCGCTCGAGCGGAGCGCCTCGGCCAGGAGGAGGACCCAGGGGGGCATCCCCGCGAGGAGGGAGATGTCGATCCGGCACGTGCGCTCGACTATCGCGGCGACCTTCTGCTGCCAGTCGGCGATCTGCGCTATCTCGGGCCCGGGCTCGTAGAAGTGCTTCTCGGCCCACTTCGGGAGGTTGAGCGCCTCTATCCCGCTCAGCTCGCCCGCGTACGCCTCGAACGGCTCGGATTCCGGGATCGGCGAAAGCGTGGTCGGGCCCCCTAGGAACAGGTGCCGGCTCCTGAAGACACCGCCGTGCCCGACCCTGGCCGTGTACCAGAGCATCGAGTCGAGCGCCGCGCGCCGGAAGTGGTCGAGCATCGCCTCGGTGATGGGGATGTACTTCGGGCTCCCCGTCGTCGTCCCGGAGGTCATGGCGTAGATCTGGCACCGCCCCGGCCAAAGCACGTCCTCCGAGCCCGTCTTCATCTGCTCGATGAACGGGGCGAGGTCCTCGTAGGTCTGAAGCGGAATCCTCCGCCTGAAGGTGTCGTAGCGCATCCCCGCCTCGACCCCCACCTGCGTCCAGATGGAGCCTTGCGTCAGCCTGCCGATCAGGTGATTGAAGGCCTTCTCCTGCACGTCCTCGGCCGACTTCTGGCGCCTCAGGCGCATCGCCGCGCGGGCCGTCAAGAGGCCCGCCCCGATCTTCATGAAGCTCTTGGGGACGACTGGCATGCGAACAAGCTGGGTTGAGCAGAGGACCTTAAGGGCGCCGCCCGCGGCAAGAGAATTCAGGAGGCGTCGCGGAAACTTACCGGGTTTTGACTCCCGTTGGCGCGAGCCGCGCGGTCAGGGCACCGGATGCTCCGGGGGCCTCACCTGGACCGGCTCGGACGCGACGACGGCCTTCTTGCGAAGGGCCTCTCGCAGGACCGGCAGCGCGAAGATGTAGACGACGATGGTCCAGAAGGGCGCGATCAGGGCCCACGCGACGATCATGTGCAGGGCCGTGAGCCCGAACCTCTCGAAGAACTCCATCGGATCGTACCAGAACATGTGCTCCATCATCCGGATCCCGATGGGGGAGTTGGGCACGTGGAAGATGAGGTTCCCCAGCCTGTAGAAGCAGTAGATGACGGGCAGGTGCACGGGGGTGCACAGGGCGTTCACGATCTGGATGATCGGCTGGTTGAGCCGGAGCAGGATCCCGACGGCGAGGCAGAGGAGGGTGGTCGTGCCCAGGATGGGAAACAGGGCGAACGCACCCCCGACCGCCAGGGTGAGCGCAATCTTCTCGGGCGTGATGCCCTGCGTCAGCTGCGCCGCGATCGGGTCGATCACGTTTCGCTGCCACGAGGTGCGCGCCGGTTCGGCGGCTGCGGGATTAGGGTTTTCAGCCACAGAACGTAAAGCATACGGGAAACCGGCGCTTTGCTCAAGCAGCGTTAGGACGGGTGCGCCGGCCCGCCCGGGGCGCCCCATCCGGCGCAAACGAAAGGGCGCCCCCGCGAACGGGGGCGCCCTTTGTTGTTTTCTTAACTTATGGCCGCCCTGCTCAGAGCGACACGAACATGCTGTCCTGCTTCACGGCCGAGACCACGCGGACGGGCAGGATGACCTTGGTGGCCACCGGTGCTCCGTTGCGCAGGGCGGGCGCGAACTGCCACTGCTTGACCGCATCCACCACGGCGGCCGCGAGGTCGCGGTCCGAGGCGGACTTGATCGTGAAGTCCGTGGCGTGGCCCGTCGTGTCGACGACGAACTCCACCTGGACGGTCTGGCCTACGTCGAACCCAGCGACGTCGGGTGATACGACGGCGACGGGCACGGGTATGCCGGGTCCCTTGCGGCACGAGTCGATGTAGGATTGCTCGAGCGTCTTCGCCGAGGCGGCGAAGGGCAGGAGCGCTCCAAGACTCAGCACGAGGGCGAGCTTGCTTATGTATTTCATGGCTTTCTTATAAACTCCGCGCTGGGCGGAGAGTTGTTTTTCTGGCTTGTGGTTTAGCGCCCCGTGGCCGCCGGCGCGGATGCGCCGGCGGATTCAGGGGCGTTCTGAACGCAGAACCCCGTAAGGAGCCTGCGGTCAAAGGCTTAGTCTTGGGGCAACCCAAGCCGGAAAGACAGAACGCGCGCCGTTCTCCGGGACGCGCGGTCCGAAGGCCTTGTCATCCCGCCGGAAGGGGCCGGCCGGGATCCAGATCAAAGAACCTTCTGGAGTTCCTTGAAAGCAAAGCGAAGTACGGTGACTTCGACGGCACGTAGCTGGAGTTGTTCCAACAACACAAGAAAATGGGCGCTGAAACGTAAAAAGTAACACGTTTGACACACAGGATCATCGGTTTGTGCAATTGCGCGCCCCGCTTGAAGCCGGGCCTACCCGGGGCGGTCGCAGCCGGGATTTCGGGCAAATCGGGGCCTATTCGGCCTTCTTGAGCACGATGTCGCCGTTCAGGGTGGAGGCCTGGATCTCGGCCCCGCCGCCGTTCAGCGTTCCCGACACGACCTTGCCGCCCGTCATCGGGGGCAGGGGGGGGATCGGCGAGTTCGGCGGGATGGCCCCGGCGATCTCGACACGGGCCTCGGCCAGGCCCTCGTGGACGGCCTCGGCCGCCTCGCGGGCCGCCATGGCCGCCTCGTCGGCGGCCTCGCGGATCGAGTCCCTCAGCTCGGCGTGCCAGTCGCCTTCGGAGTCGTCCATTTCCTTCCTGGACGCCAGCGTGGTGTCAGGGGACGCGCCCTCGGCCGGCGCCGCAGCCTGGCTCTTGTCGGACGAGTGGGCCTTCGCGTCCTTGCGCGGCCCGCGCCGGGAGATCTCGGTCTTCGTGACCAGGGCCTTGTCGTCGAAATTCGTCATGATCACGCCCCGGTGCGTGCGGAAGCGGATGGCGGCCTTCGCGTCGGCCGGGACGCGGATCATGATCTTGCCGTTCATCGAGGTGAAGGAGAGCGGCCTTGACTCGGCGAGGGACTTCACCCCGACCGTTATGTCGCCGTTCAGCGTCTCGACCAGCGCGCCGCCCGAGACCTCGTGCAGGCTCACGTCGCCGCTGAGCGTCCTGATGTCGATGTCCCCCGTCACCCCGGTGCACGAGATGTCGCCGTGGGTCGAGTTCGCGACGACGATCGAGGTGTCGCGCGGGACGGTGACCTCGAAGTCCGCGGGCGCGCCGCCGTAGCCGTCGGTCCCGTACTCGAGCGACACCACGTTGCCCTTCTCGGACAGCACGTAGCTCGCCGAGGCGGACAGGACGCGCATCCCGTCCTTGCGCGGCGGGGAGTTCACGGGCGCCACCTCGGACGCCACGGTCACCGCCTTCACGTCCGCGCCATGGACGGTCACGGCGCCGTGCGGGACGCGGATCTTGAGCGTTCCCGGCTTCGACGGGTCGGAGAACGCGATGCTGCTGGACGAGTCGTCCGCGCGGGCGGGCGCGGCGAGGACCAGCGCCAGGACGGCCGCGAGGGCGAGGGGGGAATGGAATCGGATGGCATTCATGTTAAGGTGGCCTAGAGCATGTCGATCGCGCGGCGCGCGGACTCGCGGACGTCGGCGTCCGCCTGGGAGTCGCCGACGAGCTTGCGCAGCTCGGGGGCGGCCGCGTGCTCCCGCGCCGCCACGAGGAAGTCAATCATGGCGACCTGGACCAGCGGGTTGGTCTCGCGCGGCAGGCACGCGAGGACGCCGGCGCGCACGACATCCTGGTCGGCGTGCGAGTAAAGGGCGTTCAGCGCGTTCAGCCTGACATTCACGCTCGTGTCGAACGCCATCGAGTTGATCAGGCCGTTGATCACCCGGTCGTCGGGCCTGCGGGCCTCGCCGGCCGTGAGGACGGTCTCCAGGCGTTCGCCGGTGGCGCCCTTCTGCAGGACGGACTGCTCGAAAAGCTGGCCCATCGTGTCGACCCGGCTGCGCAGGTCGGCGAGCTGGCGCTGGGTGGCCGTGCGCTCGCCGAGCATGAAGCCCAGGGCGACCAGGGCGCACGCCCCGAGCGCCGGGAGGAGCAGGGGAGCGAGCGCGAACCGGCGGCCCCGGCGCGCGTCGGCGGCCGCGCGGATGGACGAGGCCCATCCCGCCTGGCTGCGCAGGGTGAGCTTCTCGGCCTCGATGTCGCCCATGACCCGGGCCCGCAGCCTGTGCGACGGCGCGGCCGCGGGAAGCGCGTCGAGGGCCTCCAGGGTCCGGCGCAGCGACTCGTATTCGGCGCGGCAGCCCGGGCAGCCCTCGAGGTGGGCGCGCGCCAGGGCCGCGGTCTTCTCGTCGAGCCTCGCGTCGGCGAGCTCGGGCAGGTGGTCGATGCAGGTCTGACAGTTCATGTGAGCGGCTCCTTCCGAAGGCGGAAATACTGGTCTCGGAGCGACCGCATCGCCCGGTGGGCCCGGACGCGGGCCGCCCCGACCGAGCACTCGAGGATGGCGGCGATCTCCGCGAAGGAGAGCTCCTGGAGCCGGGACAGCAGGAGGACCTCCCGGTCGTCGCGGTCGAGGCGGCCGAGCGCGCGGTGCAGCAGGGCGTGGTCGTCGTTGCGGGCCGCGGACTCGTCAACGCCGCGCGACTCGTCCGCGCGGCTCTCGAGATCGGCCGGGTCGACGGCGATCGGGGCGGGGGCGGACTTGCGGAAATGGTCGCTGGTGCAGCGCCGCGCCAGGTGGTACATCCACGCGGTGAAGCTTCCCTGGTCGCGGTAGGTGTGGCGGTACTTGAGCATCCGCTGGAAGACGATCTGGGTGATGTCCTCGGCCGCCGCCCGGTCCCCGGTCAGCTTCGCTACGTACCCGAAGAGCGGCCCGTGGTGGCGCTCGAAGAGCTCGCCCATGCAGTCGATGTCGCCGTCTCGGACGGCGAGCATGAGCTCGTGGTCTTGGGGAGGTGCCTTGGTCTCCACGGGGGGGCTTGGGTGCCAGTCAACAGCCATCGGCTGCGCTTGCACAGGGATTTCGGCGATGGCGTATGTCACGGGAGGATGGGGGCATGGCTGGCGGCGTTGGTTCCAGAGTGTGCAACCGGCCGGTCAGGGAAATGTTACACGATTTCTGGCCGGCGTCGCCCCCGAGACGGATGTTGATTGCGCGGCCGGCCCGGATAGGATGGCGTCCTGGCCCGGCACCCCAAGTGAACCGCCGCGAATTCATCCGCTCCGCGCTCGTCCTGTCCGCCGCGACGGCGGCCGCCCGGAGGCTGGGGGCCCAGGCGAACCCGCTGAAGTCGCTCGCCCCGGCGACGAACGCCGCGACCCGGTTCGTCCCGCTAAGGCGCGACGTCGGGATCTTCACGGGCCGGGGGGGGACGATCGGCTGGCTCTCGTCCAAGGACGCGCTTGCGGTCGTCGACACTCAGTTCCCGGACACCGCGCTCATCTGCCTCAGGGGCATCCCCGGGATCGGGGCAAGGACGATCGACGCGACGATCAACACCCACCACCACGTGGACCACACGGGGGGCAATGTCGTCTTCAAGGCGGCGTCCAGGGAGCTTGTCGCGCAGGCAAACGTGCCCTCGCTCCAGTTCGAGGCGGCAAAGCGGGCGGAGCAGGCGACCAAGCCTGACCCGGCCGCGCTCGTCGCGAACCAGGTCTACGCCGACACGACCTTCCCCGATGTCTGGCGCCGGGAGCTGGGCAGCGAGATCCTGACCGCGGAGTTCCGGGGGCCGGCCCACACCGGGGGCGACGCCGTCGTCATCTTCGAGAGGGCCAATGTCGTCCACATGGGCGACCTCGTGTTCAACCGGATGTACCCTTTTGTCGACCGCCCGGGCGGGGCCAGCATCCGGGGCTGGATAAAGTCGCTCAACGACTCGGTTGCGAGCTACCCGGGGGACGCGGCCTACGTCTTCGGCCACGGCAACCCGAAGTTCGGCGTCACGGGAAACAGGGGCGACCTGCTCGTCATGCGGGACTTCCTCTCGGCGGTCATGGAGCATGTCGCTAAGGAGATCGCCGCAGGCCGCGACAAGCCTGCCGTCGTCGGCATGGAGAACTTCCCCGGCTTTCCCGACTTCCACGTGCCGCTCCCGAACCGCCTGGGGACGGTGCTCGGGGCCGCCTTCGATGAATTGACTGCCGACAAGGCCTGACCCATCCTGCAAATCCATGAGTATAAAAGCCATCTTCAAGCTGGTCGTGTTCCTCGCGCTGCTCTTCGTGGTGCTCTACATAGGCGTGCACAACCGGCAGGCTGCGGACTTCAATTTCCCGCTTCTCCTCGACAAGAAGGCGACGACCGACGCGTGGGAGATCTACTTCGGCATGTTCGCCATCGGCGTCTTCGCCGGGGCGGTGCTGATGGCGGGCTCGGGCGGCGGCAAGGGCAGGGGCTGGCCCAAGGGCCAGAAATAATCCCCCGGCCGGAGCGGGTCACCCCCGCCTCGGGTTCTTGAGGCCCGTCTCAAGCTTGTTGCGCACCTCGCGCAGCACCAGCGCGGGCAGGACCCCGGCGCGCGCCTCCAGGTAGGCCCTGACGGCCCCGGGATCGCGCTTGGCCAGCTCGCGCAGGGCCCAGGAGAGCGCCTTCGCGACCATGGGGTCCCTGTCGCGCTCGAGGATCCGGCACACGCGCAGCGTGCGGCGGCGGTCCCCCGAGCCCCCCTGCGCCCTGCTGTTGAGGGGCACGGTGCTGACGAGCGCCGCCCGCCTCCACCACCGGTCCGCCGAGAGCGCCCAGCGGTGGATGAGGCCGTCCGCCACGCGGCGCCGGCGCCACGCCTGGCCCGCGAGGCAGACGGCGAAGCAGTCCACGGCGTCCCACGACGCGATCCCGCGCCCAAGCCGCTCGAGCTGGCGGGCGCCCAGGCGCGACAGGGCCCCGGGGTGGTGCCGGATGAGCTCGTACGCGACGAACCGGTGCCGGGTGGTCCCCTCCCGCGCCAGCCTCTGCGCCAGCCCCGCGACGAGCCCCGGCGGCGCTTCCCGCAGGCGCAGGGAGTACTCGCGGCGCAGCGCGCGCAGGGCCGGGGCCGGCGCCTCCCCGCGGATCCGCCCCAGGATCTCCCCAGCCAGGGCCGGGATGCCGGCGCCCACCTGCCGGCGCGTGGACGGTGCCGCCATTGCTCCCTTCCTACCCGGGGGCGTCCCTGCGGAGGTTGTCGCACACGATCGCGGCGGCGACGGCCGCGTTCAGCGACTCCGCCGCGCCCCTGCGCGGTATCGTGACCGCGAACGTCAGGCGCCGCCTCACGGAGTCGGAGAGCCCCCGGCCCTCGCTGCCGATGACGACGACGGCGTCGGCCAGGCCCGCCACCGAGCGGACGTCCCGGCCCTCGAGCGCGCAGCCGACGACGGGGGCGCGGACGCCGGCGAGCGCGGCGTCGAGGTCGGCGGTGATCGCGCGCACGCGCGCAAAGGATCCCATGCTCGCCTGGATCACCTTCTGCGAGTGCAGGTCGGCGCATCCGGGCGAGAGCAGGACGCGGTCGATGCCGAACCAGTCCGCGATCCGGAGCATCGTGCCCACGTTGCCCGGGTCCTGCACGCCGTCCAGGGCGAGCGTGAGCCCGCGCTCGAGCTCGCCGGGCGCCAGCTCCATCCGGCGGATCCTCCCGACGGCGAGCACCGGGGAGGGCGCCGGGAAGTGGCTCGCGCGAGCCATCTCCGGCTCGGCGATCTCGTGGGTCTTCGCGCCCTTCCAGGCGGGGGTGGCGTAGATCTTCTCGAAGGGGTGGCCGGCCGCCAGGAGCTCGGCCACGATCTTCTCGCCCTCCACCGCGAAGAGGCCCAGCTCCTCCCGGTGCCTCTTGTCGCGCAGGGACCTGAGCAGCTGGAGTTCCGCGCGCGTGATCACGGCCTAGAATGGCCGCCGCGCGGGCCGTTTTTCAATTGTTTTGAGGGGTGCCCGGGGCGATAGTCGCGCAATGACGCCCCGCAGCCCCCGTGCGGCCCACGCACGGCTCCTCGATGAGATCGGAGCCGTCGACCTGGTCGGCGTGGAGGAGCGGGTCGCCAAGTTCGCGACGCGCAGCATAAAGAAGGCGTCGAAGGTCTGGGGACTCAGGATGGCCGTCTCCATGACCGACCTGACGACCCTCGAGGGCAAGGACACCCCCGGGAAGATCGAGTCGCTCTGCCGCAAGGCGCTGCGCCCGCACGACGACCCCTCGGTCCCCCACGTCGCGGCGGTGTGCGTCTACCCGTCGATGGTCAGGCACGCGAGGCGCTGGGTCGCGGGCTCCGGCGTCAGGGTCGCCTCGGTGGCCACGGCGTTTCCGTCCGGGCAGACCCACTACCGGACGAGGCTCGCCGAGGCCCGCGGGGCCGTGGCGGACGGGGCGGACGAGGTCGACATGGTCATCAACCGGGGCGCCTTCCTCTCCGGGGACTTTGCCAGGGTGCAGGACGAGGTCGCGGGGGTGGTGGAGGCGTGCGGCCGGGCGGCGCTCAAGGTCATCCTCGAGGTGAGCGAGCTCGAGACCTACGACAGCATCCGGGCGGCGTCCTTCCTGGCGATGGAGGTGCTCCGGCCGGGCGACTTCATAAAGACGAGCACGGGCAAGACGGCGCTCAACGCCACGCTCGGCAGCAACCAGGTGATGATCGAGGCGATCCGCGACTTCTACCTGGACAGGGGCGTGGCCATCGGGATGAAGCCGGCGGGAGGGATCCGCACGGCGAAGCAGGCGCTCCAGTACCTCATCGCCGTCAAGGAGACGCTGGGCGACGCGTGGCTCACGCCGAGGCGCTACCGCTTCGGCGCGACCTCGCTCCTGAACGACCTGCTCCGGCAGCTGGAGCGCGAGAGGACCGGGGCGTACCAGGCGCCCTACTACTTCAGCGAGGCGGCCGAGAGCTACTGACATGCCGGCGCGCAGACGAGCAACGGCCAGGCCCCGCGCGGCGCTCATTTTCGGCGACCTCTGGGAATTCGACCCGGCGCCGGAGACGGCGGACCCGAGGCTCAAGCCGCGCTACGAGCTGTTCATCGGCGGCAGCTTCGTCAGGCCGCGGTCGGGGCGGTACTTCGACTCGATCAACCCCGCTAACGAGCGCAAGCTGGCCGAGATCGCCCTGGCCGGCCCGGCGGACGTCGACGCCGCGTACCAGGCGGCGGCGAGGGCGTTCAGGCCGTGGGCCGCGACGCCAGGGCGCGAGCGCGGCAAGTACCTTTTCCGGATCGCGCGCCTCCTCCAGGACAGGGCGAGGGAGTTCGCGGTGGCCGAGACGATGGACGGCGGCAAGCCGATCAGGGAGTCGCGCGACTTCGACGTCCCGATGGCGGCGGCGCACTTCTTCTACCACGCCGGATGGGCGGACAAGCTCGACTACGTCGTGCCGGGGCGCTCCGTCGCGCCGCTCGGCGTGGTGGGCCAGGTCATCCCCTGGAACTTCCCGCTCCTCATGCTCGCCTGGAAGATCGCGCCGGCGCTGGCCATGGGCAACTGCGTCGTCCTCAAGCCCGCCGAGACCACCTCGATCACGGCGCTCAAGCTGGCCGAGATCCTGCAGGACGCCGGCCTGCCCCCGGGCGTGGTCAACTTCGTGACCGGGGCGGGCGAGACCGGCGCCCTGGTGATGGGCCACCCGGCGGCGTCCAAGGTGGCGTTCACCGGGTCGACGGAGGTGGGCAAGGCGATCATGCGCCAGCTCGCGGGCACCGACCGCAGGATGACGATGGAGCTCGGGGGCAAGGCCGCCAACATCGTGTTCGACGACGCGCCGATCTCCCAGGCCGTGGAGGGCATCGTGGACGGGATCTTCTTCAACCAGGGCCACGTGTGCTGCGCGGGCTCGCGGCTGCTCGTCCACGAGCCCGTCGCGGACGAGGTCGTGTCGAAGCTCAAGAACAGGATCCGCGTGCTGCGCGTGGGAGACCCCCTCGACAAGAACACCGACCTCGGCGCGATCAACTCCAGGAGGCAGCTCGGGACGATCCGGCGGCTCGTCGCGAGCGGCGTCAGGGAGGGGGCCGTCATGTTCCAGCCGCCCTGCCGCCTTCCGGAGAGGGGCTTTTACTTCCCGCCGACGCTCTTCACGGGCGTCACGCAGAGCCACCGCATCGCGCGCGAGGAGATATTCGGGCCGGTGCTCTCCATCCTCACGTTCCGCACGGTCGACGAGGCCATCGAGAAGGCGAACAACACCGCCTACGGCCTCAGCGCGGGGGTCTGGACGGACAAGGGATCGCGCATCCTGCGGATGTCGACGGAGCTCAAGGCGGGGGTCGTCTGGGCCAACACCTTCAACAGGTTCGACCCGTCGTCGCCGTTCGGCGGATACAAGGAGAGCGGGTTCGGCCGCGAGGGCGGCCGCCAGGGGCTCCTCGACTACGCGCGGGTCGCGGGGGAGGGCGCGCCGTGAGCAGGATACCCGTGACAAAGACCCCGAAGGTCTACATCGGCGGGGCGTTCGTGCGCTCGGAGAGCGCCCGGACGTTCAAGATCAGCGGGGCCGACGGCGCGTTCTTCGCGAACATCCCCCAGTGCACGCGCAAGGACCTGCGCAACGCGGTCGAGGCCGCCGCGAAGGCCGGGCCGGCCTGGGCGGCGCGCACCGCCTACAACAGGGCCCAGATCCTCTACCGCCTCGCCGAGATGCTCGAGGCCCGCGGCGCGGAGCTGGTCGGCTCGCTCGTGCGGTTCGGGGCGAGGAGGCCGGACGCGGCGAGGGGCGTGGCCGTCTGCGTCGACCGGCTGATCCACTACGCGGGGTGGGCGGACAAGTACGAGCAGCTCCTCGGCTCCGTGAACCCCGTCGCCTCGCGCCACTTCAGCTTCACGGTGACCGAGCCGATGGGCGTCGTGGGCGTCATCGCTCCGGACAGCCCGCCGCTCCTCGGGCTCGTCTCGATGATCGCCCCCGCGGTCGCCTGCGCCAACACGGTCGTCGCTCTCGCGTCCGAGAGGTTCCCCTACCCGGCGATCCTCCTGGGGGAGATGCTGGCCACGAGCGACCTGCCCGGGGGCGTCGTCAACATTCTCACCGGCTTCCGCCGGGAGCTCGTCCCGACGTTCGCCACGCACGCGCACCTGCGCGCGATCTACGCGGCGGTCGGGGAGGATGACGAGAGGGCGCTCAGGCTCGGCGCCGCCGAGAGCGTCAAGCGCGTGCGGTTCGCCAGGGAGCGCGACGCTCAGTGGCTCCTGGACTCGGCCCAGGGGCTCGACGTGATCCGCGGGTTCGTCGAGTTCAAGACGACCTGGCACCCGATCGGCTCCTGAGGAGCCGGTCGATCTCGCGCCTGCGCGGCATCGAGGGCGCGGTCCCGGGCCGCGTGACCGAGAGGGCGGCCGCCGCGTTCCCGAACCGGGCGGCCATCGGAAGGTCGCCGCCGTAGCGGACGAGGCCGGCGGCGAAGCCCCCGACGAACGCGTCGCCCGCCCCCGTCGTGTCGACGGCGCGCACGCGGTGGCCGTCGATCGCCGTCCACCCCCGCTCCGTGGACACGAGGCAGCCCTTGCGCCCCATCGTCACGATGATCGTAGGGACGCCGAGGCGGCGCCCGATCTCGTGGACGGCCCGAAGACTCCGGCCGGGCGAGTGCCGGGTCAGCGCGGCGAACTCGTGCTCGTTCGGGATCAGGATGTCGGTCAGCGCCAGGATCCCGCGGTCGAACCCGGGCCCCATGGGGGCGGGATTGAGGATCGTCGTCGCCCCGAAGCGGCGCGCGAGCCGGAAGGCGTGCCGGTTGATCCGCGCGTTGGCCTCGCCCTGGCAGATGACGACCCTGGCGCCGCGGACGAGCCGGGCGGGGACGTCGCGCGGCCCGATCGCGACGCTCGCGCCGATTGCGACGATGATCTCGTTCTGGCTGGAGCCGTCGACGAGGATCGCGGCCGCCCCGGTCGCCTGGCCGCGCTTCGGGGCCAGCCGGGCGTCGATCCCCTCGGAGCGCAGGAACCGCGCGGCCTCGGCGCCGAACGCGTCGCGGCCGACGGCCCCGACGAAGCGGGTGCGCGCCCCGGCCCGCGCGCACGCGACCGCCTGGTTCGAGCCCTTGCCCCCGGGTCCCGTCGTGAAGGTCCCGATGACGGTCTCGCCGGCCGTCGGGAAGCGGCCGCAGCGGAACGACAGGTCCTTAACGAAGCTGCCCACGACGACGACGCTCGGTTTCATGGGATCCATCCTTGGAATGGGGGCGCTTTTGTCCACAGCGGGGTTGCGGGCGCCCCGGGGGGTCCGCCCCGCCGGCCGCAGGGCCGTTCAGCCCCCCCTCCCGACCGCTTGTCCAAAGATTGCCGTCCGGGGCGCGGACGCCTGTAATGTTTCCGTAACATGGAATTCTCCGCGGACATATCCCTGCCGGCGGCCGACGCGGCCCAGCGGTGCAAGGCGAAGAATAATCTCTACGTCCTCTTCCAGGCCTTCGGCTGGGGCGCCATGCTGGCCATCGGCACCTGGGCCATCGTGGAGTTCCCCGACCACGACGCGCAGAAATGGGACCGGACCACGGCGATCGCGGTCATGGTCATGGACCTTTCGACCGGGCTCCTGATCACCCATTGCCTGCGCCCGCTCATGGCGCGCTGGAAGTGGAAGGAGCTCGGGTGGCGCCCGCTCGTCCCGAGGCTCTTCGCGGCGGCGTTCGCGGGATCGGCCGTGTGGAACACGTTCATATCCCTTTGGATCCACGGCGTCGTCCACCTGCCCTGGAACACCAAGTACCCGGTGCCGCTGGTCCTGGTCCAGCAAGAGATCGACTGCGCGTGCCTCCTCTTCATCTGGATGTGCCTCTATTACTTCTACCACGTGTACGACCGGCTGAACCTCTCCGAGATCGAGCGCTTCCACCTGATGTCGACCGTGAAGGAGGCCGAGCTGCGCGCGCTCAAGTCGCAGGTGAACCCGCACTTCATCTTCAACTCGCTCAACTCGCTGCGGGCGCTGATCGACGAGGACCCGCCGCGGGCGCGAAAGGCCGTGACGCAGCTCGCCAACCTGCTCCGGTACTCGCTCCAGAGCGGCCAGCTGGAGACGGTGCCGTTCGAGGACGAGCTGGACGTCGTGAACGACTACCTCGCCCTGGAGCAGGTCCGCCACGAGGACAGGCTCCGGCTCCGGCTCGACATCGCCCCCGAGGCCCTCCAGCTGCGCATCCCGCCGATGCTCCTGCAGACCCTCGTGGAGAACGCCGTCAAGTACGGGATATCCCCGAGACCCGAGGGGGGAGAGATCGCCATCATCGCCCGCAACTCGGGCGGCGAGCTCAGGATCCAGGTCACCAACCC
Organism: uncultured Opitutaceae bacterium; assembly: GCA_964496645.1. GTDB lineage: Bacteria > Verrucomicrobiota > Verrucomicrobiia > Opitutales > Opitutaceae > Palsa-1447. The sequence goes on along the minus strand of CAZCAJ010000020.1, from coordinate 887 downwards.
CGGCCGGATCGAGGGCAACGGGAAGGCGTCGTCGACGGGCGTCGGGCTGCACAACGCAGCCGAGAGGCTACGGCTGATCTTCGGCGAGCGCGCCACGCTCCAGCTGCGCACGGACAGGGAGCCCGAGCACGTCGTCGCCGAGGCGGTGATCCCGCTTTCGGCGCACTAGATGAAGGCGCTCCTCATCGACGACGAGCGCCTCGCGCGCAACGAGCTCCGGCGCCTGCTGGAGGCTCACCCGGAGGTCAAGGTGGCGGGCGAGGCGTCCAACGCCAGGCAGGCCCGCGAGCAGATGGCGGCGCTAAAGCCCGACATCCTCTTCCTCGACGTGCAGATGCCCGGCGAGACCGGGATGGAGCTCCTCCAGTCGCTCGAGCCCCCGGTGCCGCACGTCATCTTCACGACGGCCTACGACGAGTTCGCGGTTAAGGCGTTCGAGCTCAACGCTCTGGACTACCTCCTCAAGCCGGTCGACCCGGCGAGGCTCGCGGCCGCCGTTGAGCGCCTCCCCGGGTTGAAGGCGTCGGCCCGCCCGAAGGAGGCCGCGGGGCGCCTCCTCTCGGGGGACCGTGTGTTCGTGCGCGACGGGGACCGGTGCTGGTTCGTCGAGGTGGGCCAGATCCGGCTGCTCGAGAGCGAGGGTAACTACACGCGCGTCCACTTCGGCGACGCCCAGCCGCAGCTCTTCCGGTCCCTCAACGCGATGGAGGAGCGGCTGGACCCCAAGTTCTTCTTCAGGGCAAACCGGCGCCAGATCATCAACACCGCCTGGATCGCGGGGGTCGAGCCGTGGTTCAGCGGCGGGCTCCTGGTCCAGCTCAAGGGCGGGGCCAAGGTCGAGCTCAGCCGGAGGCAGGCGCAGGAGTTCCGCGAGCGGATGAGCTTGT
>CAZCAJ010000019.1:0-59626 GCA_964496645.1 uncultured Opitutaceae bacterium | reverse complement strand
CTGGGTGCCCTCGGTTCCCGACACCCGGGCCTTTTTTAACGACATTCACCGCAAGAATGCGCCGCAGCGCGCCGACATCGGGACGTGGTTTGAGTGGCTGGAACTCGACGACTATGTGACCTACGGCGGTCGGCCTTAGCTTGGGCCGACGCGGGGCGAGGGCGAACGCGACTTACGAACAGAGGCCGAGCGAAGGCCGTCGCGGCGGAAGCCGTTGGTATGATGGTTTCGACTTGGGACACGACCCGGGGGCGCGCGCCCTTTACAGCCGCGCACCGTCGTGCTACATTGAGAACAGATCTCCAATGAAAACACACCCCACGGTCCATGGACTCGTCGCCCTTTCCGCCGTGCTCGCCTTGACCGCACCCCTTCGCGCAGCCGACACGCCCGCACCCGCGCCCCGTGTCGACGTTGCATTCGACAACCCGGAGAACTTCACCGATTGGGAGCTGAGCTGGGGCCCGGATTGGTACCGCCACGACATTTTTGCAGCCTTGAGCAGTTACCTCGTCAAGGTGGCCGAACCCATGCTTCCGGCCGGCTACAACCTCAAGATCACGTTCACGGACATAGACCTCGGCCACAGGAACTCGAGGCACGAGCCCTCGGCTTCCGGCGCGCCGGCCTTCGAGTTCAATTATGTGATCACGGATTCCGCCGGGACGGTGGTCAGGAAAGGATCGGAGAACCTGAGGCACTACTGGGACTTCGGCAACTACCTGGGCACGATCGAGACGGCCGATACGGCCGGCGTCCGGCTTCGCTTCGAGAAGGCCATTCTGAAGAACTGGGCGGACACAAAGCTGGCGGATCTGAAGAAAGCCTGAATTGCGCGGCGGATCTCCGGCCAGGCGCCATGCTGGGACCCAGGGTGCCGTTTGGGCGCCCGACCGCCGCTGGAAAGCGTCGGGAGCGCGATTCGGCGTCCGCGAACTCCTCAAAGGACCGGCCCAGGCGGAAGCAGGCGCCGTCCCTGGCACGGCGCACGGGGCCCCGAGGAGGGTGGACCTGAAGCCCGCGCTCAGTCGTCCGTGGTCAACGATTCCGGATTATTGTAGGGGTCCTTTCCCAAACGGCGCTCTGCGCGTTGCGCGGCGAATCATTCCGACGCCGCAGGCTGCCCGCTGTGACTCGCCCTGACGCGCCGAAGCACCCTCGCAGTCGGGCTCATGAATCCCGCTCCCCGGAGGGCGCCGTAGACCAGCACTGCGAAGCCGACGGCGATTAGGATCAAAGGGGCTGTGAGTCGGTTGATTATCATGGGTGTTGGCCTTTCCTCTGTTTGGCGCCTCGTGGCTGAGGCCCTGGCGCATCTTCTCTCGAAGTGCCCGCGAGTGTGGCCCAGGCTTTGGACAGTTTAAATGCGCGGGAATACGTAGGCGCCCGGCTGGGCCGCCACGCCCCCGCCCCCTGGACCCGCCCGTCCTCGCACAGCCGCCCCGGCCCCTGCCGGCCATCCGTCCTAGCCGCCGCTTCCTTTCTTTCCTTCCTCCAACCGCTTCGTTAATCAAGCAGGCTCCCTTTCCCCCATGAAAATCTCTCTGGTCGGCATCGCCGGCGTTCCCCTGGGAACACACAGGATCAAGGACCCCCGCCTGGACCAGGCCGACAAGCTGGTCGAGGCGGACAAGAAGGTCTACGCCCATGTCGACGTCGTGGGCGAGGGTGAGGCCTCGACGGCCGATGCGATCGTCGCCTCGGCGGAGGGACGCCTCGAGCTTATCATACGGGACCTCGAGCTCGCGGAGACGCGCCTCGGGCGCAGCCCGCCCGAGGCGGAGTTGGCGGTGCTTCAGAGGATCAAGGCATGCCTGGAGGCCGAGCAGGTCATCTCCAAGGCCGGGTTGACGCCGGAGGAATCGCAGGTCGTCGGCGCCCACGCGTTCTTCACGACGAAGCCGATCGTCGTGGCCGACGCCCCGGACGTGGAGAGATTCGACGATTTCCTGGTCCGCGTCGCGGGCGAGGCCGGCTACATCAGTTTCCTGACAGTGGGCGGCCCGGAGAACCGGGCGTGGCTGATCAGGAGGGGCTCGACGGCGCCCGAGGCCGGGGCCGCGATCCACACCGACATCCAGAAGGGTTTCATCCGCGTCGAGATCATCGGCTTCGCCGACTTCATCGCGGCTGGCGGCGAGACCCAGGCGAAGCGCGCGAACAAGCTGCGGGTTGAGACCAAGACCTACGTGATGCAGGACTACGACCTCGTGAATTTCCGCTTCAACAAGTGACCGGCCGTCGCGGCGCGCCCGGGGCCGCGCGGCCAGTGGCCCCCGGGCGGGCGAGGCGGGCCCACCCGGCGCCACCGCTGGCCGGCGCAGCCCGGCGGTTCACCCGACCCGCCTCCATCGCAGCGTCCGTGTGACAGGCTCGCCGGCCGGGGACGCGGTCTCCAGCCGGATCGTGAGCTCGTCGCCGGCGACGCCCATCGTGCGGGTGAAAACCTGGCCGACGTTCTCGGGCGAAAGCGCGCCAATCAGGAGCGTGGTCACGGTGCCGAGCGCCTCGTCGACGCTGTAGGTGCCGAAGTAGGCGTCATATCCACCCCGGGCGCGGCTGTTGTTCGGCGCCGGATTGCCGACTTCGGCGTCGGGCGCTCCCCGATCCCGCCTCATGAACTGGGCTGCAAAATGGCCCTTCCTGTCGAATACAAGCAGCGCCACCGGATCCGAGCCGAGCGAGGGCTCGATACGGCGTTCGCCGGTGTGGGTGTAATCTTCGCGCGAGAGCAACTCCCAGGTCCCGACCAGCGCCGTTGAAAGTGGATTACGCGAGGGGGCGTCCGGGGTATTCATGTTGGGCGCGAAATTGCCCAATATCGCCGATCGTTTCAATGGTCGGAATCTATGGCCGGCGTGGCCCCCGCCCCGGGGGACCACTGGCGGGCGACGACGTGGGATCCGGTAACTGGCTGGACGCCTTAGTCTTCCGCGCGTAACGGGCTATCGCCGCGATCGCGGCAAGAAGACCGCCCGCGATGAAAATGAGCGATGCCCAGTTGTACGCCTCCCAGTGTTTCCGGGGCACAAACGCGCCCGCAACCGCGATCGCCCCCAAGACGGCCCCCCACGCCAAGAGGAGGCAGCCGCCGTAGCGGTTGATCTCAAGCCATCGCCTCTCTGAGGCGAATGCCTCAGGGATCCGAACCCCGTACCAACAGTTCATCCTCACCCAGCCTCCGACAAGCGGCACGGCTGAAACCACGGCCAAGGCCGCGACCGCCAGGTGAACGGCAGCAACCGGGTTCATCGCGGGCTCGGCACGCCTCCAGGACGGGCCGTGGCCGCCGCCGCCCGCCTCGCGTTCGGCAGCCTGTCTCGTGCGCAGCCTGCGCGCCTTGGTGAGACGGTCACGGCCTAGATCTCCATCGTGAAGAAGGCGCTGTTGGGATCCGCCCTATACCCGGCAAACGGCTCGCATGGCCTGAATCCCGCCTTGAGGTAGAGCGTGTGAGCCGGCTTGAAATACTCCATCGATCCGGTCTCGAGGCTCAACCGCCGGTACCCGCGCCGTTTCGCCTCGGCGATGATGTGGCGCAGAAGCATGTTCGCCACACCCCTCCTCAAGTGGGTCATCGCCGTGCGCATTGACTTCACCTCGCCGTGCGCCGCATCGATTTCCTTGAGGGCTCCACAGCCCGCCAACACCGGGCCATCCCATGCGGTCCAGAATGTGATGCCTGGCTGGCGCAACCGCTCCAAGTCCAGCGCATGACGGCTCTCGGGCGGAGACACTTGGGCCATGCACTCGAGGTGCTCTGCGAGCAGGGCCGCAATCTCGGGCCCCCTTAGGTTGTCGACCTTGATCTGCATGGATTCGCCGTTGAACGCCGCAATGATCGGAGACTATGGCTGGCGCGGCGCCGGCCCGGCCGTCGGCGGTACCGGAGCAGGCTTCGGGCCAGGTGCCCGGTTCGGCACGCTCCTTTGCGCGAAATAGCTGTTTGCGGACGGAAGGAAACACAGGACCAGCACCGCCAGGTGCGCGAGCCAGATGACGCAGTCATGATACGCCGGCAGTCGCGGCCCAGTGATCCGCCCGACAAACACAAAAATGGAAATCAGGGCGCTCAATAAGCAGAGCGCCACAAGCAGAGCGAAGCACCATCGGAGCGCGTTGACACCCTTCGCAAGACCCAGGCCGATGCATGCGTACACGGCCCAGTATCCGAACAGAAAACCGCCAGACGGCATCCGCCCGGCGTACCCGATGAACCCGGCGGGCGGCACTGCCAAGTAAAGGGCGGCGCCGTGAAACAAGGGGATCGCCACCAGGATCGCGCAGGCGGTCTGGACGCTCAAGGGGACGGTCTGGCGGCCGAGGTGCGTCATTTTTCCGAATGTCCTAACGATCGGCGCCAGACACGGCACGCCGCTCGGGGCCCTCGGGGGGCATGACCAGAGCGGGTTTGGGAGCCGGCAGGCGGCTGGGCTGTTGCTTGGTCAAATATTCGTAGGTCCGCACGGGGTCCCAACCCGCCAGAATCCCCGGGAATAGATCGGGTTCAAGGATGGCAACATCCGACCCCGAGTGGGCGCGAACGTACACGAGGATGACATCCGCACCTGCCCCGATGTGCAATTCGACACAATCGGGGGGTCTAAAGACCCATCTGCCGTAATAGCCCCATTCCACGCCCGCGCCTTCCCGGGGGCCGATCGAGTTGGTGAGCTGAAAATACTCAAAAGCGTGGTCGTCGTGAAGTAGAAGCGTCCGGGGTACAACGGGGTCGCCGTTCATATACGAGCCGGCGAGCATGCCATCCGATACTGACGGGCCTTCAGGATGCGCGCAGCCGAGCAAAAGGAACGGCATCAGGGCCAAGGCGCGCATGCCCGTGCGCCCGAGCAACTGCGTCAAGAACGCTTGGAAATGGCTGCGCCGCGCGCAGTGGCGAGCACCGTGCGCGAGATCATGATCGGCAGCCCCGTCAATCGTCGCGCTCGACACCCGATCAAAGAGGAATTCTCAGCGACGGAGACGCCTTCACTACCACCTCTTCTTCACGCGCGCCGGCCCCTTGGCGGACCTCCTCGACTTGAGCTTCCTGGATTTCACGGCGGGCTTCGCCTTGGCTTTCTTCTTTCGGGAGGGCATGTTGAATTTTTTGTTTGTTCGATTCATGGACGCCTTCTCGGCCTGCTCGGGGGGAGCCGGCTCCGTCCGCTGCCCTATCGTTAGCGAGGGCCGTGGCGATGGCAAGATACTGCGGCGGCTCCCGCGCCTGGGCGTCGGTGGACGCAGCAGCCCGGCTTGCCTGTCGCTGGGAGAGGGAGCGGTGGTCTCGGCCCGGCCTCGATCCAGCCGGCTCCTGTCCCTTCGACACAACGGAGGGCCGGCCCAGGCCGCCACTCACGATGCCCCGCATCGGGTTCCTTCAGGGAGCAGAGCGCGTGATTGATCCCGCGCTCTACTCCCTGCTCGTGCTGATGGCGGTCATCACGACACTCATGATGTCGCCCCTCTTCGACTGGATTTACGGCCGAGCCGACCGCCAGCCCTCATGAGGCCGGGTCCTGCGCACCGGGTCGGACATTCCGGTGGGCCGCCCGGCGGCCGGACGCCCACGTCAATCGGGCGTGTGGCGCCGCCCAAGGCGGGGCGGCGCGGCCCAACTTCGCGGGCGCCGATCACCCGCGCCTGATTACGCCGACGATCTCGCAGTTGTAGCGCTGCGAGCGGCTCATGGTGCCCCGGAACCACAGGAGCGCCGTATCACCCGCGTCCCAGATGGCCACCGTCGGACGCAGGTTGTCCACCGGCGAGGCCCATGTGACCGGCGTCCATGTCCATGTCGACCCGCCGTCAGGCGTCACGCCTTTGAAAATCTCGTGGACCCTTAGTGCCGCGCCGTCGCGCGGGTCGATGGTCGAGGACGCGTAGACCTCATTCAGATTGTTGGGATTGAGGGCCGCCAGGCCGGTGTAATCCTCTTCCGCCGGCCACAGGCTCGCGCCGGCCTTGGCCATCTGGTGCACCTGCCAGCCTGAGCCATCGAACCTCGCGTAGAAGAAGCGGTGGTCGCCGAAGTTGGTGTTTTCGGGTCTGTCGTTGGCCCGGCAGGAGAACAACCCAACCGTTCTGCCGGCGCCGTCGACATGCAGGTCCATCGTCCAGGCGTGGGTCATCAATTCGCCGTTCCAGATGCTGCCGGCAGAGAAGACCTTGGTCAGTTCCACCTGCGGCGCGCCGGCGCCGTCAAAGACATTGCCGTGAACAACCGCCCCGTCGGACCGGCGCAGCCTTCCATTTTGTAAGTACCCATGGTAGATGCTGTTGTTGAAGTCGCGGGGATGGTGCTCGGTGGTGATGAAATCGACGCGGTCAACCCCGTTTGAGGCGTATTTCGTGTAGCCGTTGACATAGCCGAGCCTGGGTTCGGTCAGGAGCTTGCCGCCGTACGACCAGTTGTCGCCCTGGTCGGCGGAGACCAGGAAGCAAGGATCGCGGTTGACGGCGCGCGCGAAATCGTAGGCGCGGTTCTCGGCCGAGAGATAGAAAACGTTGGAATAGGTCACGTTATCCGCGCCGTCGGCGGCCGCCAAATGCGGCCCCCAGTCGAAGGTCCGCTCCGGCCGCCAGTCGCCGGCGTCGTGCGGCCTCACGGACACCCGCCAGTACGTGACCTTCTCCGAATTGTGCTTGGAGTACACGGCCAGGTAGCGTCCATCGGGACGGATCAGGAGGGCCGGCGTGTTGTGGTCGTCCTGCGTCAGCAGGTGATGGTGCAGCACGAAACGGGATGTCCTTCCGGATGACAGGTCGTACGAGGCGACATCCACGTCTCCGGCCCGGTTCCTTCCGTCAACACCCTCCTCGGCGGCAACGGAGGCGACCAGGAGCGTGCCGGGGGAGCTGTCCACGATCACGCGCTCGTCCTGATACCAGCACCACGCGCCGTTGTCGTTGAAGACGATCAGTCGACCCGCGCTCCCCCCGGAGGGGCCGGCCGCCTGGCCTCCCACGGCGAGGAGCGCGGCCGCAGCCGCTGCACAAATCGATCGCATTGGGGTCATTCTATCAGAAGGGGCCCTTTTCTGCATATGGCGCACCCGGTCGCCGCCTTGGACGGGCCCCTGCCCCGCCGGCGCTCGGCCCTATCCCAGGGAGGGTCCCCCCGGCGGCGGCGCGGCGGTAGCCCCGAGGCGCAGCTTTGAGTGCCGGTGGCCGTAGAGGCTGTAGACCACCATCCCGATCAGAAACCAGACGATGAGCCGGCGCCATGTCGGCCATGGCAGCGCGGCCATGAGCACCAGTGCCGAGAGGGCCCCGGCGGGCGCCACGAACCAGACGGCCGGCGTCTTGAAGGCGCGCTCGAGGTGCGGCTCGCGGATCCGCAGCACCAGCACGCTGCTGCACACGATGACGAACGCCAGCAGCGTGCCGATCGAGCACAGGCTGCCCGCCTCGCGCACCGGCAGGAGCGCGGCAAAGAACGCCACGCCGACTCCCGTGATGATCGAGGTGATCCAAGGAGTCTTGAACCGCGGATGCACCCGGTTGATGAACGGCGGCAGCAGGCCGTCATTCGACATGCTGAAGAAGACGCGCGACTGCCCCAGCGACATCACCAGGACGACCGAGGACAGCCCGGCGATTGCGCCCAGCTTGATCAGCATCGGCATGAGGCCCACCCCGTGCAAGGTCAGCCCCATGCCCGCGTGGTCGGCCACCTTCGCGATCGGATCCGGCACGTCCAGTTCCGTGTACGGCAGCACACCCGTGGCGATGGCCGAGACGACCAGGTAGAGCACCGTGCATATCAGGAGCGAGGCGATAATGCCTATCGGCATGTCGCGCTGAGGGTTGCGCGTTTCCTGAGCCGCCGTGCTTACGGCGTCGAATCCGATGTAGGCGAAGAAAACCACGCCGCCACCCGCAACGACGCCGCTCCAGCCGAAATGGCCGAACGTGCCCGTGTTTCGCGGGATGAACGGGTGCCAGTTGGCCGGGTTGATCGCGTGCACCGCGCCCGCTATGAACAGCCCGACGACGGCGAGCTTCACGAACACGATGACGTTGTTGAAGGCCGCCGACTCCTTGATCCCCACGACCAGCAGAGTCGTGACGACGAAGACGATGAAGACGGCGGGCGCGTTGAAGACCGCGGGGACGTGAGCTCCGTCCGGCATCGTCACGGTCAGGCCGCGTGCGGCGGACAGTTCCGGCGGCAGGTGGATGCCCACGCTGTTGAGGAAGGACACGACGTAGCCCGACCATCCGATCGCGACCGTGATGGCGCCGAGGGCGTACTCAAGGATGAGATCCCACCCGATGATCCAGGCGAAGATCTCGCCCAGCGTTGCGTACGAGTACGTGTAGGCGCTGCCCGCCACCGGGACCAGGGTGGCGAACTCGCTGTAGCAAAGCGCCGCGAAGAACGACGCCACCCCAGCCATGGCGAACGACAGGACCACGGCCGGCCCGGAGTTCTGCGCGGCAACCGTGCCGGTCAGCACGAAGATGCCGGTGCCCACGATCGCGCCAACGCCCAGCGCCGTCAGGTTGACCGCCCCCAGCGCGCGCTTCAGCCGCTGGTTGTTGCGGGCGTCGGATTGGAGATCGGCAATGGTGTGCCGGCGAAACAGCCATTTCATGTGATGTTGCTGGACGATCAGGATCCGTGTGGGCCGCCCGGGTCGCCATGGATTTCAGGGCTGGCCCCCTGCGCGGCAAGCACTTAATCAGCCGGTGCTTCCCGGCGCGGCCCCGGCGATCGGCACGATTGGGCGGGACATCACCGCGACGTCCACTTCCCGGTAGGTCGTTCGTTCCATCGTCGTCCAGCCGCGGTTGGCGTAGAACTGCTCGACGGACGGAGTCCAGAGGTAGAGCCGTCCAAAGCCAAGCATCCGCGCCTCGTGAACAATCCGGTCCACCAAGAGCCCGCCTATCCCGCGCCTGCGGAACTGCGGCGCGACAATCACCCCCGCCAGCCAGGGCGACAGCTCCTTCCGTGTCTGCATGCTCTCCTTCAGCAGCATCGCCGATCCCGCCAGCTCTCCCTCGCGGACCGCGACGAGCACAGTCGGAACCCCCCGATGGCCGCACACGTCTTTGAGCTTTCCGATCCACGTCTCAATCGAGTCGTCCGGCCGGAAGTGCGCCCACTCCCGGCGATGCCAACCGGCCACGGTGGGGATGAACTCAGGACGGTCCGCCAGGTATTCGAGCTGAACTTCCGGTGCATTCATATAGCGGCCGGGCATCGGCGCCACCGAGCTTGGCCAAGGCAACAGGTCAACGGGGTCGAGTCGTAAGCCAGCGGCCGGCCAAAGGGAAGAATTACGTGGCGGGAGCGATTAGACGGGCCCCGGAGCCCTCCAGGGACAAGCCGAAGCCCGCCCGCGGTCCCTGCGCGGGCCCACCCGGGGCCAAGCTCCGTTTGCGGGGACGCGTTGGAAGGACATATCGACAGGCTGCCGGGCAGGGGGAAAAACTTGAGTTCTGGCGCCACGACCGCAATACCATGCGGGCGTCTCCCGATACAGCCTCCACCAGCTAAGGACAAGCGCTCCCGGCGCCCCGAAAGGCGCACGGATCCCTGGCTTCCCTGGCCGATTCCCGGGCAGGCCGGCAGGACCTGATCCGATCACCGCCACAACATGACCTCGCAAAGCCCGATATCCGTCCTCGTTCCGACGAGGAACGAGAGGGCGAACATCGGGCCGTGCCTTGAGTCGTGCCGATTCGCGGATGAAATCGTCGTCGTCGACTCTTCGAGCACCGACGGCACGCAGGACATAGCGCGGGGATTCGGCGCGAAGGTCGTCGACTTCAGGTGGAACGGCCAATTCCCGAAGAAGAAGAACTGGGCGCTCGAGAACGTCCCATGGCGCAACGAGTGGGTCTTCATACTCGACGCCGACGAGCGGATCACCCCGGCGCTTGCCGAGGAGGTTCGTTCGATCGCATTGGCGGGCGGGGCGGGACTCGGCGGGTACTATGTCAATCGCCGGTTCTTCTTTCTGGATGGCTGGCTGAACCACTGCGGGTATTACCCAAGCTGGAATCTCCGCTTCTTCCGGCACGCGGCCGGCCGCTACGAGCAATTCGACGGCGTCAGCTCAACGGATTCGGGCGACAACGAGGTGCATGAGCACGTGGTACTCAACGGCCCCGCGGGGCGCCTTCGGCACGAGATGGAGCACTACGCCTTCCCGACCATCGACATCTGGGTGGAGAAGCATAACCGGTATTCAAACTGGGAGGCGCGCCTGCTCAGCTCGGATTCCGCGATGACTTCGGCGGCGAATTCGGCGATTGAGCCGGCCCTCGCGCGCAAGCGCCGGCTGAGGAGCCGGTCGACCCGCCTGCCCTTCCGGCCGGCGCTCCGCTTCCTCTACCATTACGTCCTTCGCCGGGGTTTTCTAGACGGCTACCGCGGCTATGTCTTCTGCCGCTTGATGGGATTCTATGAGTTCCTGAGCATCGCGAAGGCCAGGGAACTCCGACTCCGGGGCCGGGACAAAGGCCAGGGCTGACTATCGCCCCCGAGCGGGCGCCCTGGGGAGCGGCGCCCGCCCCGAATCGCTACCCTCTTCGCCCCTATTGGGGAGGCGGGTAGACAATGACCCTGCCGCCCTCCTTGAGGTACAGGCGCAATGGGCGCCCCTGCTTGAACAGCAGCGAGCGGTAGTCCTCGCCCGCCACCGGGGTTATCGACGGGATCGGCCGGCCCGGTCCCACAAGCTGCTCAAAGGTCGTCGTGGTGGTGCCGTTCTCGGCGTAGAAACGACTCGCGGCCGCATCGAGCCTGCGCAGGTTCTCAATGATGGCCTGGTCCGGCGAACCGCCCTCCGGTGCCGCGCCGACGGCGCCGGGCGCCACCGGCGAGGCGTCGCGCCTCTGAAGGGGCGCCGGGCGTGGCATTTGGGTCGCGGATTTCGACCCCGGCTGGGGGTACGAGATCACGCGCCCGTCCGGGAGGTGCACCGTGAGCGGCAGGCCCTGCCTGAAGGTCAGCGAGCGATAGTCCTCGCCGGCAACGGGGGTCACCGACTTGATGAGCTTGTTGGGCCCGACGAGGCTGTCGAAGTCCGTCGAGCTTACGCCGTTCTCAAGGTAGTACTGGTCGGCCGCGGCGGAAAGCATGCGGAGGTTGTTGTAGACCGCCAGGGTCTGCGAGTTGGCCCTCACCTTTTCAAAGGCGGGCACGGCCATGGCGGCCAGCAGCCCCACAGTGACGGGATTGTAGATGGTGAACATCGCAATGTCGGCCTTCAGCGAGCGGTTCCAGCTCGACCGGATCAGGATGCCGTCCGGAAGATTCGTGCGCACCGAGAGCAGGGGCTGGCTGACCACGGGCAGGTTCAGGGCGAAGTTGTCGAACACCCTCCTCACCTGGGGATTGACCTGGGAGTTGATGGCCCCCAGGTCCCTCAAGCGCGAGACGAACCGGGGGCTTATCCACGTCAGGCCGTTGCCCTCCGGCCCGAGGGCCGCAAGCGCGGAGGAGAACGACGGGGTCGTATCGAGCCCGTCCTTGCGCTGGATGCATTCGCGCAGGAATTCCGCCGAGGACGCCGCGTAGAGGGTCTTCCCGTCCACGGCCAGGACGTACCTGAGGCCCTCGATGGGCGGGGTTCCCTTGTACGTGAACAGCCGGCGGGTCCCCTCCTGGGAGGCCTCCAGGTCGGCGGTCCTCGCCGCGAGCGCCCGCTCGACGACAGGTCCGATGCCGTCGACCATCACCAACGCCGAGAATGCCGGGACGTTGACCGGGTTCGCCCCCGACAGGGCCACGTTCCTGACCGGATCGAGCCTGATGATGATCGTCACCCGCCCGTTCAGCCCCTCGATCAGGTCGAGGAGGGAGAACATCGCCTTGGCGCCGACCTTCTTGACCTGCTCCTCGAAGCCGGCCGCGGCTTCCGGGCCGTTGACCTTGGCTATCACGGACTTGACCGTGTCATAGAGCGCGGTGACGTCGAACTCGTGCTCTCCGTAGAAGTCTGTGTCCGGCGGCGCGAGCCTTGCGCCGACGAACCGCCCGGGCTGTCCTCCGAACACGGCGAAGATCCCGTGGCGCCCCTCGGGCGTGTACAGGAACGCGCGGTTGCGGAAGGTGCCTCCCGCCTCGCGCACGGAGCTCAGGCCGATCGCCTTCACGTCGTTAAGGCCGATTTCCGTGAACAGCGCCTTGAAATCCTGCTTCGCAAAGGCCGCCGCCTTCGGCTGGGCCATCGCGATCTGCCTGACGAGCGCCTGCACGTTCCCCGCGAAGGCGAGCGCGTCCCCGTCCACGTCGGCATAGGCGTAGAGCGTGCCGCCGAGCTCGAGGCGGCCGTTCACGGCGTCAAAGTGGCGGCTTCGCTCCCCCTCCGGAACGAGCTGCACCGAGGCGGGCTTCGCGGTGGCCCCTGTCTCGGGCCTCCTTGAGCACGCGGCCAGCAGGAACAGGAGTGACGCGACAACGCACCGGGATGCGGTTGGAGGATTCATCGGAGGTCTCCGATATCGGACTTTCTTGTTTAGGGAAATGACATTCAGAGCACGCCCCCGGGTCGGTTCGACTTCAGGAGGCCGGACGCGTCCGCGCGCGGCGCGCGGGAAGCAGGCACGCGGCGAGTGCCGCCAGCGCCAGCATGCCCGCGACGCGGGCGAGGACAGCGGGATCGTACCGGGGGGTCTCAAGGAGCGGGCTCCGAAGGCGCCGCGCGAGCGCCGCCGCGCCGGTGATTCCGGAGGCGGGCCCGATTCGCGGTGCAAGATCTGCGGCAATTCGCGCAAAAGAGGAGCAGCCTGCAGCCGAGGCGGGGCTATAATCGAGACGGTGCCATGAATCTGGAGCCCATGATGGCCTGTCTTGCCGCCGTGGCCCCGCGCAGCGGATTCGGCAACGGCCCTGCTCGGCGGCTCCTCGCGCTGGCCCGCGTCCGGCCCGGTTCGGCACCCAGCAGGCGATGGGGAATGCGCGCCGGGCAGGGGCACCCGCTGGCGCCGGACACGGGCCACCCCAACCCCGGACCCTAGACGCCGATGCCCGAATCCCTTTCGCTGCGCCTCAATGGCAGGCCCGTCCAGCTCAACGTGGACGGGGATCGGCGCCTCCTCTGGGTGCTTCGGACCGAGCTCGGCCTGACGGGCGCGAAATACGGGTGCGGAGAGGCCCACTGCGGAGCGTGCACCGTGCTGGTGGACGGCGCGCCTGTCCGGTCGTGCCGCCTGCGCGTCAAGGACGTCCAGGACCGGGAGGTGGTCACGATCGAGGGCCTCGAGAAGAACGGGAAGCTCCATCCCCTGCAAAGGGCCTTCATGGAGCACGACGCGCTGCAGTGCGGGTTCTGCACGCCGGGCATGATCATGGCGGCGTTCGGCCTGCTAAGAACCAACCCGAGGCCCTCCGAGGAGCAGATCGCCCGCGGGATGGAGCGCAATCTCTGCCGATGCGGCGCCCATCCCCGGATAGTCCGGGCGATCCTGGCCGCCGCCGCGGAGATGAGGGGGGAATCCTAAATGAGCCCGGACACTGCCCCGCTGCCGACGCGCCGCGAATTCCTCCGGCGGATGGCGGGCGGCATCCTCGTGTTCGTCTCGCTCAGGGACCTGCTCGCGGCCCAGGCCGTCCTGGAGGGGGTGGCCCAGGCCAGGCGGGCCCTCCCCGGGCTGCCCACCGATTTTAACGCCTTTGTCCGGATCGGCGAGGACGGACGCGTGACGGGCTTCACGGGCAAGATCGAGATGGGGCAAGGGCCGATCACCTCGCTTTGCCAGATGCTTGCCGACGAGCTCGAGGTGCCGCTCGACAGCGTCGACATGGTGATGGGCGACACGGAGCTCTGCCCATTTGACATGGGCACGTGGGGGTCGATGACGACCCGCTTTTTCGGTCCCGCCCTCCGGGCCGCGGCGGCGGAGGCGAAGGCCGTCCTCCTGCAGCTCGCCTCCGAGTCCCTCGGCTTGCCGCGGGACCGGCTGGTGGCGAAGGCGGGGGTCGTCTTTGACCGGGAGCAGGAGACGCGCAGGATAACCTACGCCGCCCTTGCCAAGGGCCGCAGGATCGAGCGGCACGTGGACGCCGCCTCGAGGCTCAAGGAATTCCCCGAGTACACCGTTATGGGCAAGTCCGTGCCCCGACGCGACGGCCGCGAGAAGGTGACGGGCGCCGCAAGGTACGCCGCGGACATGCGCCTGCCCGGCATGCTCTACGCGAGGGTCCTGCGGCCCCCCGCCCACGGCGCCACCCTGAGGAGCCTCGACACGACGTCCGCCGAGCAGGTCGCCGGTGTCCGCGTGGTGCGGGACGGGGACCTGGTGGCCGTCCTGCACGAGATCCCGGATGAGGCGGCGGCCGCATTTCTGCGGATTAAGGCGGAGTTCGACCTTCCGAGCACAGGTCTCGACGACCGCAACATCTTTGATCACCTCCTGCGCGTCGCCCCCGACGGGACGATCTCGGCCCAGGGCGGCGACCTGTCCGAGGGCGAGAGGCGCTCCACGCGGAGATTCGAGGTGACCTACCTCAACGGCTACGTGGCCCACGTGCCCATCGAGACCCACGCCGCCCTGGCACAGGTGGAGGGAACGAAGGCGACCGTGTGGGCGTCGACCCAGAATCCGTTCAGCGCGCGCGACCAGGTCGCGCAGGCGATCGGGCTGCCCCCGGAGGCGGTGCGGGTCATCGTGCCCTTCGTGGGCGGGGCCTTCGGCGGCAAGACCGTCAATGGCCAGGCGGTCGAGGCGGCCCGCCTCGCGAAGGCCGCTGGCAGGCCTGTCCAGGTGATGCGCAGCCGCGCTGACGAGTTCTTCCACGATCCGTTCAGGCCCGCCGCCATCACAAAGGTGCGGTCCGGGATCGACGCCGACGGAAGGATGGCCTTCTGGGATTACGACGACTTCTACGGCGGGGGCCGCGGCGCGGAGCAGTTCTACGCCGTCCCCAACCACCGCACGAGCGTCCACGGGTCGGACCTGCGGGGCCCGCCCGGCTCCCACCCCTTCGCGACAGGGGCATGGCGCGCACCGGGCAACAGCGGCAACACCTTCGCCCGCGAGTCGCAGGTCGACACGATGGCGGCGGCGGCCGGGATCGACCCGGTGGAGTTCCGCCTGAGAAACCTGGCGGACCCGCGGATGATCCGCGTGCTCAAGTCGGCGGCGGAGAAGTTCGGCTGGACGCCCGGGCGCCCGCCGAGCAGGCGTGGCTTCGGCGTCGCCTGCGCCGTCGACGCCGGAACCTATGTCGCCGCGATGGCCGAGGTCGAGGTCGGCGCCGGAGAGGGCCCGGTGCGCGTCAGGCGGGTCGTCTGCGCCCAGGACATGGGCATTGTCATCAACCCCGAGGGGGCCCGGATGCAAATGGAGGGTTGCATCATGATGGGCCTGGGTTACGCGCTCAGCGAGGAGGTCCACTTCTCGGACGGCAGGATCCTGGACACAAATTTCGGAACGTACCGGATCCCTACCTTCTCCTGGCTCCCGAGGATCGAGACCGTGCTGGTGGAGAACAACGAGCTGGCCCCGCAGGGCGGCGGCGAGCCGGCGATCACGGTGGTGGGGGCCATGGTCGCCAACGCAATACACGACGCCACAGGAGCCCGCGTGCTCCGCCTTCCGATGTCGCCGGACCGCGTCAGGGCGGCGCTTGCCTGAGCGGCGTCCTTTCCCCTCAGGCCGGGCTACCGACGCCTCGCGGCCCCCTTCGAGGTTCCGCCGGGCTTCCTCGCCACGACGACCGAGTTCATCCCCGGGTCCCGGTGGGCAACCACGGCCCTATCGAATCCCGCCGCCTCAAGGTCCCTGCGCAGCTCGCGGAAGGTGAAGGTGCCGCCGCCCTCGGTCGCCACCAGCATGTTGACGGCGAAGAGGGCGCCCGCAAGCGGGCGGGTGCGCGCTTCGTCCATCACCATGTCGCGGATCGCGATGCGGCCGCCGGGGACGAGGGCGGAGAACACCTTCGCGAAGAGCCCCCGGTTCTGCTCCCGGGAGTTCTGGTGCACGATGGCGCTGACCCAAGCCAGATCGGCGCCGTCCGGCAGGGGATCCGCTGTGAAATCCCCGGGCACGAGCCTGACGCGCCCGCTCATCCCGGCGGCCGCGACGCGGCTCGCCGCCATCGGGATGACTGCGGGCAGATCGAAGAGGACCGCGGTCGCGGTCGGGCAGGCGCGCAGGAAGGCGAGTGTCCAGGTGCCCGATGCCCCGCCTATGTCGAGCAGCCGGCTGAACCGGAGCGGGCGCACGCGCCGGACGACGGAGTCGGCGACGGGGGCCGAGGTGTTGTCCATGGCCCCGATGAAGGCCTCCCGGTCGCCTTTGGCGCCGCGTACGCTCGGGGTGCGTTCCGCGGGCCGGCCGGCCTTGACCACGCGGGCGAGCTGCGCCCAGTTGCGCATGCAGTTCGCCTGATGCTGCGCCATGGAGAGGCCCGAGTGGCCGCCGCCGTGCGTGAGGACGTCGGCGACGCCCGGGCTGAGGGAGTAGCGCCCTCCCCTCTTCACCAGGAGCCGGACAGCGGCCAGGGCGTCCAGGAGCGCCGAGAGGGCCCGCAGGTCGCAGCCGATCCGCTCCGAAAGCGCCCGGGCGGTCATCGGCCCCTGGCCGAGGGCCGGAAACAGCTCCAGCTCGGCGGCCGCCGCCAGGACCGCGGCGCCCTGGTAGCCGCGGATCAGCGCGTGAATCTCGTCGGGGGTCCAGGTGTGGGTCGCGTCTCGCCGCATCGCGCCAAACCTACCACGGCCCCCACGATTCGTCGACCACGGGATGCCGGGGCCTAGCGCTTGCCGGAGGGCTCATCCGCGCCCCGCTTCAGGAACGGCGTGAACAGGTCGATCGGCACGGGCAGGAAGGTCGTCGTGTTGTGCTCGCTCGAGATCTCGCGCATGGTCTGCAGGAACCTCAGCTGAACCGCGATGGGCTGCGCGCCCATCATCGCGGCGGCTTGCACCAGCTTCTCGGCGGCCTGAAACTCGCCCTCTGCGTTGATGACCTTCGCCCGGCGCTCCCGCTCGCTCTCTGCCTGCTTCGCCATGGTCCGCTTCATGTCCTCCGGCAGCACGACGTCGCGCACCTCCACGGCGGTCACCTTTATTCCCCACGGGTCGGTGTGGCGGTCAACGATCTCCTGGAGCGTCTGGTTGATCTTGTCGCGGCGGGAGAGCAGGTCGTCGAGCTCGGCCTGTCCCAGGACGCTGCGAAGCGTGGTCTGGGCGATCAGCGAGGTGGCTTTGAGGTAGTTCTCGACCTTGATCACGGCAGCCACCGGGTCCACGACCCGGAAGTACACCACCGCGTCGACGGTCACCGGCACGTTGTCGCGGGTCATGATCTCCTGCTTCGGGACGTCGATCGTCACCACGCGCAGGTCCATCCTCACCATGCGGTCGACGATCGGGATCAGAAGCACGATGCCCGGCCCCTTGGCCCTAAGAAGCTTTCCGAGGCGGAAGACCACGGCGCGCTCATATTCGCGAAGTATGCGAACGGCCGACGGCAGCAGCGCCGCGGCCAGTATGGCGGTGGGGATGAGCCATTTGAGCAGGTCCAGCGTTCTTTCCATGGTGTCCATGATGCCTCCTATTTTTTGGGTCTAACCTTCAGAACCAATCCCTCGACGCCGACGATCTCAACGGGCTGGCCCTCGGTGATGGGCTCCTCCGATCTCACGCTCCAGCTCTCGCCCTCGACGAAGACCCGCGCCGCATCGCGGCTGATCCCGGTCTGCGCCGGGACCACCTTGCCTATCATCGTCTCGGGGCCGGCCCTCACGGGCGCCCACTGCGCCCTTAGGCCCGCCCCCACAACAAACAGGAAGAACGCCGCCGTCGTCAGCGTCGCGGGGATGACCGCGGTCAGCGAAAGCTGGAAGCCGCTGCCGGCGCGGTCGAACACGAGCAGCGACCCGAGGAAGAAGGAGACGATCGCCCCGAAGGTCAGGACGCCGTGCGTGGGGGCAAACAGATCGATCACGAACAACCCGATCGACAGGATGACCAGCGCGACTCCGGCGATGTTGATCGGCACGATCGACGCCATGTACAGGAGGAGGATGAGCGCGATGGCGCCTGCGACGCCGGGCAGTATCGCCCCCGGGCTGCTCAGCTCGCCGATGATCCCGTAGACGGCTATCAGCATCAGGACGAACATGACTTCGGGCCTCCAGAGCATCTGGAACAGCCTCTCGCGGGCCAGGAGCGGTATGGCAGTAACCTGGGCGTCCGCCGTCGCGAGCCGCCGCCCGTTCACAAGGCGCCCGTTAAGCTGAGCCAAGAGGTCCGGCAGGTCCCGGGCGATGATGTCGACAACCTTGAGCTCGAGCGCCTTTTCGGAGGTGATGCTGGCGCTCTCGCGCACCGCGGACCTCGCCCAGTCGGCGTTTCGGTTATGCTTGTTCGCCACGGCCTCGATGTAGCTTGCCCCGTAGCTCTCGAGCTTTTTTGCCATCACGTCGTCCGTCTGCGAAGGGACGAGACCTCCCAGCTCAACGGGATGGGCAGCCCCGATGTTGCTGTGAGGGGCCATGGCCGCGACGTCCGCCGCGAGCGTGATGAAGCAGCCCGCGCTCCCGGCGCTGGAGCCCTCAGGCGCCACGAAGACGACCACCGGCACCGGCGACGCGTAGAAGGCCTGTACGATGTCCTTCATGGAGTCGAGGAGCCCGCCTGGGGTGTCCAGGCGGACCACAAGGCACTGCGCCCGGTCCGCGGCCGCCACCTTAATGGAGCGCGACACGTATTCGGCGGCGGCGGGCCCGATGGGGCCGGTGATCTCGATGAGGTCCACGCGCGGCGCCGGCGCGCCTAGGACCGGGCCTGCGATGAAAGCGGCGGCAGCGGCCAGGAGCCACCGCCTTGCGCGGGCCCTGCCTCCAGCGCAAGCCGCCACCGCCGCCCGGAGCCTGGGGCCGACCAGGCCGGAGCCTTCAGCGGCATCTCCATGGAATCCATTCATTTTCTCTGCCCGCGCCGCGGGTGATCCTGGGCCGGACCCATACCCGACGGACGGCACGCCGGGATTACCCTTCATCTGGCGTTCCGGGGCCCGAGGCGGGGTGAACTTTGTCGCACTCACGGCATGCAGCCAGGACTGATCCTTCCACAATCTAGCCTTTTCCCCCGGAATAGCTGCGCATTCCTTGGGTTAAATCGAGCGAATCTTGGCCATGGGGGCCCGCCGGCCGGCGCAGCGCAACAGCGCCTCACCGGAACTCAACGATGCTCGTCCCGAGGATGAACGACGCGACTCCCGAGAATGGATTCACTTCCTTTGGGCAGCCGACGTAGGCCTGATAGTTGTCCTGAATGCCGATGCTGCTGCAGTCGCGGACGTCGACCAGGCCATCCGGGCCCATCGCCGCCTTCTTCACGATCCCCGCATAGGCCCTCTTGACGACGGGCGCGTACTCGTCGCCCCGGATGTATCCCTTGTCGATCGACTTCCTGATGAGATAAATGAACATGCCCGTCCCGGAGGTCTCGTTCCAGTTTCCGGGCTCGCGCGGCTTGTCGACGACCTGACACCACATTCCGGTCTCGGGGTCCTGCACCTCCCTAAGGCCCCTGCAGAGACTCCGGAGAGCTCCCATGAGGAACTCGCGATCGGGATGGTCGCTTGGAAGATAATCGAACACATCCGCGATAAGCACCGCGAACCATCCGAGCCCTTCGCTCCACACCTCCGAGGCCAGGCCGGTCCCCTTGTCGGCCCAGCTCGCCCCCCTCGATTCATCCCATCCGTGAAGCAGCAGGCCGTTCGGCTTGGCGCAGTGCTTGAGCGCCAGCTTCATTTGCCTGGCCACTTCGTCAAAGGCATAGGTCCGGTCGCCGACCACGCTGCCGTACCGGGCGAGAAACATCTGACCCATGAAGATGCCGTCGACCCACATCTGGTGCCTCGCCCACGCCCCGTGCCAGAAGACGCCGTCTGAATCCCTTGGGTAGTGCCGGAAGCCGTCGCGGATCCTCGTGGCCGCGACCCTGTACTTCTCAAGACCCGTCCGCTCGTACATGAAAAGCACCGCGTAGCCGGGCAGAAAGTTGTCCAAAGCTGTCGGATCGAAGCCCGGGATGCTCCCGTTCTCGTCCACCTGCTGGTCCACATACCGCTTGATGTAGTTGAAGTAACGTTCGTCGCCCGTGGCCCGCCACAGCTTCTCCATCGTGAACATCACGTATCCGGCCTGCCAGCTGAAGTGGTTGGCTTGGCCCGCCCAATGGATGGCGTCCGGGTCCGGGAACCGCGTCATGAGGGTGTCGGCCGCGGCGGACGACCACCTGGACTCCCCGGCCGCGCCCGCCGCGGCGCCCACGGCACGTGAAAGGGCGCTGAGGACCAGGATCGCGACCGGGAAGAGGCGGGCTGTGTTCACCTGAGCTGGGCCGAGGCGCGAGAAAGGCGTATCCGGAAGTCCCGCGGGCAACGAGCACGAATGCTCCCCAGGACCGGCCGTTCCAGCCGTCCATCGGCACGACGCGGGAGGCCCGGGCGCACGACTACGACAAGCGCAGATGCAGCGTGGCGCTGCCGCCGGCCGGGAGCACGTAACGCGCTTGGCCCGTGGGCACCGGACCGCCGATGCGGGCCAATTGCGTCGACTCCCCGCTCGGCAGGACGACTTCAGCCTCGCACGTCGGCGGCAATTGAAGCGCGATTTCGCGGTCCCCCATCCTGCCCCGCGCCGTGAATCGGATCGGACCCCGCACCGTGCACGCGACGACGTCCAGGCGCTCCAGGTCGGCCAGCTTCGGACGAATCTCCACGCGGGAGCAACCCGGCGCAAGGGGCCGGAATCCAACCAGGCAGTGATAGGTGACGTACAGCGGCGCCACCCCGCAATGGCTCCATTGATCGCCGGAATCAGGCCTCGCGGTCCAG
This sequence comes from uncultured Opitutaceae bacterium, assembly GCA_964496645.1. GTDB lineage: Bacteria > Verrucomicrobiota > Verrucomicrobiia > Opitutales > Opitutaceae > Palsa-1447. Next base: position 38,809 of record CAZCAJ010000019.1, on the reverse strand, counting down.
CCCTCCTGCAGGGTGTTGTTGAGGCGGACCGAGGCCATCGCCGCCCAGCGCACGCGCAAGTCGCGCACGATGGCATCGGCCCGGCCTCCCTTGCCCAGCGCCCAGAGGCGCCAGCCGGCATTGCAGGGGTAGGACAGCCCCATCTCGGGAGGACAATCCGCCAAGGCCTGCAGCGCCGCCTTCTCTTCCCCGCCGGGGCACTGATCGTAGAGCAGGGCCGTCGCGAGCGAACGGTCGCACAGGCGCGGCCTCCCTTCCTCGGCCAGCCACGGCAGGTTGACGACGAAGATGCCGCGCGCCGGGCTCCAGAAGGCGCGTACCGCCGCCGCCTGGATCTCGCGGCCCAGGCCCTCGACGGATTCCGCGAAGCGCAGGTCGCCGAACGCACGGCACAGCGGCCCCAGGGCGTTCTGGAGCATGGCAGCGGCATAGAGGTTGTAGGCGCATTTCTTGTGCCGCTGCTGCTGGTAGGCCTCCTGGTCGATCCAAACGGTGGGAACCCCGTTGTTCTCGACGGGAAGGAGCCCGTCGCGCCCGACCCTGTCGCGCAGGTAGCCCGAGAACCTGAGCAGGCGGGGATACGCCTCCCTCACGGCGCCAAGGTCTCCCGTGTAATTATAGTGATGCCAGCAGTCGAAGTTGAAGCCGACGCCATGGTCCAGAAGCGGACCCCATTCGGTCAGATCAAGCTCCCGCTCCATGATCCTCGCAAGGCGATCGTAGGCGGGCCAGCAGTCGAGGAAGAAGCCGTCCTTGGTGAGGCCCTGCGAATAGGTCCTGACGAAGCGCGCCGGCAGCCGGGTCTCGCCGAACGCAAGGTGGACCGCGTGGAGCTGGTGGCCGCCGTCGCCGCTGTACTGCTGGCGCTCGCGCGCCATGCCGTCGACCAGAGTCTCCTGCGCGCAATTCCTGAGCGTGTTCACAGAGGCGTCGAACAGCCTCTGGAGCGACGGCTCGTCCGTCCGGACCAGCGGCGCGTTCGCCCAGGGGAACATCCGGCGGCGAACCCCGACGTCGCGCACCGCAGCGGGGCCGGCCGCGCCGTGAATATGGAGCTGGAGCCAGCGCAGGCTCTCGAAATCGTAGGTCTCGAAGCGATTGACGCCCGCGCGGCAGGTGAAACGCGTCCATGAATTGAAATGCGTGTTCAGCAGCGGCGGCCCGCCGACCTCGTGGGCCTCGTGGACCAGCAACTCGACGACGGTCCCCTCCGGCGCCTCGATCGTAAAGAACGGCCAGCCAACGACCTGCTCCTCCAGCTCAAACGTGAGCACCGCGCCCCGCTGCCCGCCGAGCAGCAGGTTCCAGCTGTCCCGCGCCGACGACGCCACGCAGGACTGGCGGACCTCCCTGAAGGAGCCGGGAGCGCAGACCTCAAAGTACTCCCGAGGCGGGCGCGCCCACTCGACCCAGAGCGATTCCGAGAGCCCGCGAACGCCGACGATGGACTCCGCCAAGAGCGGTATGCTTCTGGGAAGCAGCTCGCACTCGACCGGGCCCCGCCCCAGGTCGAGCGCGTATTCGGGGTAGCTCGTGCACAGCGCAGGCTTGTTGGGCGACCCGCCAAGTGGCATGGCCGGCACCCAGTCGCCGCCGGGAGCATAGGCGACGGTGGACCAGCCGTAGGGGTACAGCCTTGCATCGAACTCCTCCTGAAGCGCGCGCAGGTACCAGCGCTTGTAGTGCCCGGCCCTCCAGGCCCGGCAAAGCAATGAGCGCCAGCCCTCGTCGGAAGCGACCACCTCCCGCCGTCCGTCGGCATGCTCGAGTTCAAGCCAGAAGAGGAAGCCTGGCTTTCCCAGCGGCCACGTGCCGTCGCCATGGCCATAGAAGAGCACGGTGGCGGCCAGGACGTTCCTTCCTGCCTGAAGGAACGGCGTCAAGTCGAGCGGATCGGCCTCCGGCCAGCGCGGATCGGCCGGGGCCGGGCCCCATTGGACCCGCTGGCCGTTGACCTCGAGCAGGTAGCGGCTGTCCGCCGCGATCCAGCCCGAGGCCTTGCGCAGAGGGGACGCCAGCGACAACTCGCGCCTGAACAGGACGAAGGTGCTCGGCAGCGTGCGCTCCGACGGATACCAGATCCACCGCGCCGGGCTGAGGTCCGGCAGCCTGGGCCGGTCCCCGGGCAACGCCACCGGGGTTTCCGGGGTAGCGGCATGCGCGCCGGAAGCGGCCAGGCTTGCCTCCGCGAGAACGAGGGCGCCCCCGGTCAGCGCCGAGCTCTTGATGAAATCGCGCCGCGTCATCATTGGGGAACGCGGCCTTCTATCACGTAGTGGATCCAGTTGAAAGACCCGCCGCTCCGGGCCCCGCCTCGGGGAGCCGCCCGCGCCGGGCGCCCAGGCGCCCGCGATGCACCCTGGCGGTCAATCACCCCGCGGCCTCGCGGAGCGCCGCCTTCCTGCGGTCATGGTCGTATCTGAAGGCGAAAGGGAAGATGAGCCCGAGCACGAGCGCGTACGCGGCGAAGACGAACCAGATGCCCCGCCAGTCCTTGACTCCGCCCACGGTGAAATAATCGACAACCCTTCCGCTGGCCACCCCGCCGATGAGCGCGCCAAGCCCGTTGGTCATGATCATGAAAAGGCCCTGCGCGCTCGCTCGGATTCGCGGCTCGGCCTCAAGCTCGACGAACAGCGAGCCCGAGATATTGTAGAAATCAAAGGCCATTCCATAGATGATCATCGACAGGACGAGGAGGATCAGGCCCCCGCCGGGATTGCCCACGCCAAACAGGCCGAACCGGAGCACCCACGCGCAGATGCTGATCATCATTATCCTCTTGATCCCGAATCTGCCCAGGAAGAAGGGTATCGTCAGGATGAAGAGCGTCTCCGAGATCTGGGAGACCGACATCAGCAACCCCGGATGAACCACCGCGAACGAGTTGGCGTACGCGCCCTTGAAATCGTGCAGGAAGGCCTCGCCGAACGTGTTGGTTATCTGCAGCGCCGCGCCGATGAATGCGGCAAAGACGAAGAACACGGCCATCTGGCGGTTCCTGAACAGCACGAACGCGTCGAGGCCGAAAGCGGATGCGAATGAGGCGGATTTCTTGGCGCCGGACGGGGGGCATGCGGGCAGGGTGAACGAGTAAACGCCGAGGGCCAGCGACGAGATCGAGGCTATGTACAGCTGCATCGGGCTGACCGACCACCCGATCAGGTCGACCACCCACATGGCGGCGATGAAGCCAACGGTGCCCCAGACGCGGATGGGGGGAAAGTGCTTGACGACGTCGAATCCCGCGGACGAAAGGACCCCGTAGCTCACCGAGTTGTTCAGCGCGATGGTCGGCATGTAGACCATCGAGTTCAGGAGCATCACCCAGTACATCACCGCGGGGTCCCTTATCGTGGACGCAAGGAACAGCAGAAGGGCCCCGGCGATGTGGCAGAGCCCGAGCACGCGCTCCGCGTTGATCCACCGGTCGGCGACGATTCCCAGCAACCCCGGCATGAACAGCGAGGCCAGCCCCATCGTCGAGTAAATGCTCCCGACCTCCCCCCCGGTGAACCTCAGGGTGGCGATCATATAGCCCCCGAGCGAAATGAGCCACGCTCCCCAGACGAAGAACTGCGTGAAGTTTAGTATGATCAGGCGGCTCTTTACGCTCATGGGCTGTTGCTGGGTTTGGTCGCTGGGTCGGGGTAGCCTAATCCGTGCCTACGGCCTCCCGGGCCCGAGCCTAGTCGGCGAGATCCCTCCCATTGGCAGGGCCCGTCACTTCTCGACCTGCCCGTTGCGCCTCTTCTGGGCCTCGGCCAGGATGCCCTGAATCTGGTCGGTGGGCACCTCCTGGTAGTGGCTGAAGTTCTCGGAATGGCGGGCACGGCCGCTCGTGAGCGACCGCAGCACCGTGCTGTAGTGATGGAGCTGCCTGTACGAGACCGTCGCGCGGATCACCTGGAAATGCCCGTCGGAGTCGATCCCCAGGATGTTTCCGCGGCGCGAGGACAGGTCCCCGAGCACCGCGCCAACATAGTCGTCAGGCGTCGTGATGGCGACCGTGTACATCGGCTCGAGCAGGCACGGCGAGGCGCTGGCGAAGGACTCCTTGAACGCGTGGTAGCCGGCGACCTGGAAGGCGATGTCCTTCGAATCCACCGGGTGCATCTTGCCCCCGTAGAAATCGACCTTGACGTCGGTGATCCGGTATCCGGCAAGGACGCCCTCCGCCGCGACCGCGCGAACCCCCTTCTCCACCGAGGGGACGAACACGCGGTCGACGTCGTTGCCCACCAGCGACTCGGTGAAGACCACTCCGCTGTCGCGCTGGCCCGGGGCGATCCGCATCCATACCTCCGCGAACTGGCCGGCGCCGCCGGTCTGCTTCTTGTGGCGATAGCGCGACTCGGCCTTCGCGCGGATCGTCTCGCGGTAGGGCACGCGCGTGTCCTCCAACTCGACGGTGACCCCGAACCTGCGGGCCAGCCTCTCGATGATCACCTGCAGGTGGATCTCGCCCTGGCCGGAGATGATCGTCTGGTGCACCTCGTCGTCCACCCGGTAGCTGAACGTGGGGTCCTCCTGGTGCAGCGTCGCCAGGCCGACCGCGAGCTTGTCCTCGTCGCCCTTGGCGCGCAGGTGGAGGGCGACGTGGATGTTGGGATGGGGGTACTCCACCGTCGGCAGCTCCACGGTGAAGCGCGGGCTGCACAGGGTGTCCCCCGTGCGGGTCTCGCGCAGCTTGACCGTGGCCCCGATGTCTCCCGCGTTGAGCCCGGTCACCGCCACCCGCTCGTGGCCGTTGAGGATGTAGAGCTGGCCGAGGCGCTCGCTTATCTGCCGGGTGCGGTTGAACAGCTCGTCCCCGCCGCGCAGTTTTCCGGAGTAAAGGCGGATCAGCGACAGCTCGCCCACGCCGGGCTCGTTCATCGTCTTGAAGACGTAGACGACGGGCTCGGGCTGGGAGAGCGACACGGTGCAGGGGAGCCCGCCCGAGTCGCGGGCGGGCACGTCGGCCCTGTCCTCGGGCGACGAGCCGTACTTCGCGATGAAGTCCATGAGGCGCGCCACGCCGACGTTGCGTTCCGCCGAGACGGCGAAGAGAGGGACGAGCACCTGGTTCTGGACCGCCTTGTGGAGGCCGGCGCGAAGCTCCTCCTCCCCTAGGATGCCCTTGTCGAAGAATCTCTCCATCAGGGCGTCGTCGGACTCGGCGACGTACTCCATCAGCTGGCGGTGGAGCTCGTGGACGCGGTCCGCCAGCTCGCCCTCAGCGGGCTGCTCCGAGTAGTGGCCGTCCCCGCCCGGCTTGTAGGTGACGACCTCGTTGCGCAGGACGTCCAGGACCCGGCTGAAGGCCGGCCCGGCGTCGAGGGGGATCGTCATCGGGAAGACGTTCTTGCCGAAGTGGTCGCGCGCCCGGGCCAGCACGGCGTCGAAGTCTATGTTCGGCTTGTCCAGCGCGTTGACCGCGATGGCCTTGGGCAGTCCGTAATGGCCGGCGTAATCCCACATGGCATCGGTCCCGACCCCGAGGCCGTGCGCCGCGTTGATGACCACGAGCGCTAGGTCGCCGACGCGCAGGGCGCCGATCCCCTCGCTGATGAAGTCCGCGTATCCGGGCGTGTCGATGACGTTGAACTTTCGCCCCAGCCACTCCAGGTGAAGGAGCGAGGCGTGTACCGAGATCTGGTGCTTCTGCTCGCTCGCGTGGTAGTCGGAAGCGGTCGTTCCTGCGGCGATGCTGCCCATGCGGCCGATCCGGCCGCCGCACAGGAGCATCGCCTCGCAGAGCATCGTTTTTCCGGCGGAGGCGTGGCCAACGACGGCAAAATTCCGTATGTCCGAGGCGCGGTAATCAACCTTCATAGTGGGGGTTTGGTGGAGGCTGGGTCAGCCCGGCAGGCAACATCAACGAAAATCATGTGCGAGGCGATACCCGAGTCTGCGAACGGCCCAAATTCAATGCTTGAAAAAGGGCGCCGACGCGGCGACGAACGCGTCGCTTTTCGTTTGATCCGCCAATTTCAAGGTCTAGTCAGGCTTGACCGCCGCTCGGAAAGGCCGGGTCCCAACGGGCCCCAAAGTCCGATGAATCAAGTATGATTCAGCCCGGTGGAGCCACCCCATGATCACGGACGCAGGATTCCTCCCCAACCGCCTGCTAGCGGCCGGCCTCCTTCTCGCCGCCCTTGCGGGATCGCCCCTCCCTTCCGCGGGTGCGGAGGGCCAGGCCAAGCCGATGCCGGAAATCGTCAAGAAGGACGGCCGCTACGCGCTGCTCGTGGACGGCGAACCTTACCTTGTGCTCGGGGCGCAGTGCCACAACTCAAGCGCCTGGCCGGCCATGCTCCCCAAGGTCTGGCCGGCCATCGAATACCTGCATGCCAATACGCTCGAGATCCCGGTCTACTGGGAGCAGTTCGAGCCTGAGCCGGGAAGGTACGACACGTCCATCGTCGACACTATCATCGGGCAGGCGCGTGAGCACAGGGTGCGGCTCGTCCTGCTTTGGTTCGGCACCTGGAAGAATGGCAGCTCGCACTACATCCCGCTGTGGGCGAAGAGGCAGCCCGAGAAGTTCCCGCGCATCACCGGCAGGGACGGCAAATCCGTGGACTCGCCCTCGCCCCACGCGCAGGCGGCCCTCGAGGCCGACCTGAGGGCCTTCGGCGCCCTCATGCGCCACCTCAGGCAGGAGGACGCCGAGCGCACGGTGATCATGGTGCAGGTTGAGAATGAGGCGGGCTCCTGGGGCAGCGTGCGCGACTACTCCGCAGCGGCCGAGAGGCTCTTCGCCGGGCCGGTGCCCGCGGAGCTGCTCAGGGCCCTCGGCGCGACCGCCCCTGCCGGGGCCAACTGGACCGCGGCCTTCGGCGCCAACGCCGACGAGTACTTCCATGCCTGGTCCGTCGCCCGCTACATCGGGCAGGTCGCGGCCGCCGGGAAGGCGGAATACCCGCTGCCGATGTATGCCAACGCCGCGCTGCGCGACCCCTTCGAGCCCGGGCCGGCAAGCACCTACGAGAGCGGCGGCCCGACGGACAACGTCCTTGGCATCTGGAAGGCCGCCGCCCCGGCCCTCGACGTCCTCGCCCCCGACATCTACCAGAACGACAGCTCCCGCTACCGCAGGGTGCTCGAGCTCTATGGCCGGCCCGACAACGCGCTTTTCGTGCCCGAGACGGGCGGCCCAGGAGGCTACGCGCGCCTCTGCTTCGCGGCGCTCGGGCGCGGCGCGATCGGCTGGTCGCCCTTCGGGCTCGACTACACGAGCTATTCCACCGAGCCGCAGGGTGCGCCGCGCATGACTGAGGACGCACTGGCCCCCGTCGCCCTCAACTTCAAGATGCTGGAGCCGATGATGCGCGAGGTAGCCCGCCTCAACTTCGAGGGAAGGCTCCAGGCCGTGGCTGAGGATGAGGGCCGGGCCGTGCAGACGATGGACTTTGGAAACTGGACGGCTGTTGTCAGGTTTGGCGCCGGCGGCCGAAGCAACAACACGAACGGCAACGCCTCGCCCATAGGGCGCGCCCTGGTGGCCAAACTCGCCGAGAATGAGTTCCTGGTCACCGGCGCCTACGGGAAGATAGACTTCACCTCGGTCACCGGCGAAAAGCGCGACTTCCTGCGCGTTGAGGAGGGGGGCTTTGAGAATGGCGCCTTCAAGCCCATGCGCATCTGGAACGGCGACGAGACCGACTACGGGCTCCGCTTCTACTCGGCGCCGCAGGTTGTGCGCGTGCTTCTGGGCACGTACTGACAGGGAAGGGCGCCGGCGGCGCCGCCGAGGCGGGTGCAGGCACCAGGTCCGCTTGTCCGGGCGGCGAGGCCGCGCATCGCGGTCGCCCCGGTCACCTTCTCAGTGCCGGTCGGCGGCGGGGCGCAGGTGGGAATCCATCCACGCCAGGGTCCTCGCCCACATCTCCGGCGTGTAGACATGGCCCAGTCCCGCGTAGACGATGCTCTGGAAGTCGCCCTGCCTGCCGTAGAGGCCGTAGACTGGGCGCACGGCGGACTCGATGGCGTGGATGCCGTCCACCGGCGAGCCCGGGTCATTGTCGCCGGTCTGGAACAGCACGGGTCGCGGCGCGATCAGCGCGATGACGGCCTCGCTGTCGAAGTGGTTCAGGACTCCTGGCACGAAGTAGCCGATGTCGTGCTCGTGGACCGATCCATGCCTTATCAGGTTCTGGTACCGCGTCATGCATGCTATCGCGACGCCGGCCTTCAAGCGCTCGTCGAGCGCCATGAGCCACCAGGTCCGCGTCGCGCCCATGCTCATTCCCGTGACCCCGATCCGGTCGGCGTCCACCTCGGGGCGCGAGGCCAGGTAATCGAGCCCCATCAGGTCGTCGCGCAGCAGCATTCCCCAGAACGTGCGCCCGACCCAGAGGTCAAACTTGCTGTCCGTCTCCTCGGCCCGGTAATCCCTCAGGGACGGCCCATCGGGACTGTGGCCGTTGCGCTCGCCGAAGTTGCAGGCGTCGACCGCGAGCACGACGTAGCCCCGCCTCGCGAGGGCGGGACCGGGCGGCTCGGGAGTGTGCTTGTCCTGGAACAGCTCCTCCTTGCCCAGGTCGTACTCGCCGGCGTGCCAGTGGCAATAGAGGATGGCGGGCAGCTTCCCGGCGGGCTTCCTCGGCAGGAGCAGGTAGCCCGGCACGGTGTCGCCCGCCCCGTTGTCGAAGCGGAACTTCTCGACGACGTAGTCGCCGCGGTCGTCGCGCGAGAGCGTCTCCACCCTGGGCGCCGCCGGACGCGGCGGCAACCGGCCCAGCATGCTCCAAAGCTCAGACCGCACCTCCACCCGCCTGGCCTCCCACTCCCCGACTGTCGAGGGGGCAGCGAATGGCGGCGCAATGTCGGCCGCGGCGAGCCATCGCTCGGCGGCTGTCTGATTGGTCTGGGCCATCAACGCGGGCGCGCAGATCGCCGCGATGCACAGGACGCGGGTCGTCTTCATAAAGCGGTGGTGTTCGCGAAGCTTGCGTCCCGGCCGGGGTCGGTCACCCGATATCCATCGCTTCGCAGCACTTGCGGAAATGGTAGCCGTAGATCGAGAGCGTGATGGCCAGCTGGATCGCCGCCGGGCGGTGAAAAAGCGTCCAGAGCACGAGCCGCCAGTAGTGGAGGCGCTCGCGGCCGACGACGCCCAGCCTCACGCTAGACAGGCCGAGCGCCACAACGTGACGCCAGCTAAGCGGCGCCGTTATCTTTGGCCGCTTGTACTCGCGCAGGAACGTGCGCACCCGCTGATAATAGGGGCCGGGCGAGTAGATGCGCCGCAGGATGTCCTTGTAGCCGTCGGCAAGAAGCTTGGCCGGCATCCGCGGGGAGAAGTTCATCGAGCCGTCTACGTTGTTGCCCGACGAATCGCCCGTGAGACGGCCTTCGCCCTTGAGGCGGGCGTGGAGCTTCGTGCCCGGCAGCGCGTTCAGCAGGCCGACCATCGCGGTGACGATGCCGCTCTTCTGAATGAAGTCCACCTGGCGCTGGAAGATGCTGGGGGCGTCGCTGTCGAACCCGACGATGAACCCTCCCTGCACCTGCAGGCCCGCGCGCTGCATCCGTTTCACGTCCGCGACGAGGTCGCGGCCCTGGTTCTGGCGCTTGTTGCACTCGGCCAGGGCGGCCGCGTCAGGGGTTTCAATCCCGACGAAGACCGTGTCGAAGCCGGATGCGGACATCAGCCGCATGAGCGCCTCGTCGTCGGCCAGGTTTATCGACGCCTCGGTGTAGAACGGGACGTTGCGCCGCCCCCTCCGCTGCCACTCGACCAGCGCCGGCAGCAGCTCGGTCTTCAGGGCATGCTTGTTGCCGATGAGGTTGTCGTCGACGAAGAACACCGGCCCCCGCCAGCCGCACTTGAGCAATGCGTCGAGCTCCGCGATGACCTGCGCCGCGGTCTTGGTGCGGGGCCGGTGGCCGAACTTCGCCGTCACGTCGCAGAACTCGCAGTCGAACGGGCAGCCGCGGGAGAACTGCACGCTCATCGACCCGTAGCGGCGGAGGCGCGCCAGATCCCAGCGCGGCACGGGGCTCCGCCGGATGTCGGCGAACTCCGACGTCTCGTAGAGCCGGCGGGCGCGCCCGCGCTCGAAGTCGTCCAGGAACTCGGGCAGCGTCAGCTCAGCCTCGTTCAGGATGAGGTGGTCGACCTCGGGAAACCGCGCGTGCTCGCTCGTGAAGAGCGGCCCTCCGGCGACGATGGTCTTTCCCGCGGCGCGGCAGCGGCCGATGACCTCGCCGACCGAATCCTTCTGCGCTATCATTGCGCTGACGAGGACCAGGTCGGCCCACGCCAGGTCGGAATCCCTGAGGGACTGCACGTTCATGTCTACGAGGCGGGGCCTCCACCGGGGGGGCAGCATCGCGGCGACCGTCAGCAGGCCCAGCGGCGGCAGCGAAGCGCGTTTCCAGATGAACTTGAGCGCATGTTTGAAGCCCCAAAACGTGTCTGGAAACTCGGGGTAGACCAAAAGAACGTTCACGATCCTTGGGATTCTATGGCCGGCCTGGACAGATTGGAAGGAAGATCCATGCGGCAATCGGCGGCCCTGGAGGAAATGACCGGCCCCCTCGGGCTCCGCGCCTCGCGACGCAAGACGCACCCGGGACGGCGTTGGTCCCATCCTGGGGCGCGGCCGGAGCCCGCAACGCCAGCGACCGCGAACCAGCCCGTACCCGTGCATCTGCGCCATTCGGGCCCAGCAACATTGGGCCAAAGCATATGACAAGTATGCTTGACATATGACAAGGATGCTTTACACCATGCCCCCATCAACTAATCGCAAGTCCGGGCGCCCAAGGGCGCCGGCGGCGATCGAAAGGCGATAACAACCATGAATACTAAACAAGACTCTGAAAAGGGATGCGCCACCGACACGGGCTCCTGGGTTGCACCGATGGCCTGGGGCCTGGGTGCGGGGCTTGCGGCGGCGGCCGACACAGCGCTGTTCGCCCTGTACCACCTGGCGCTTCCCTTGCGCCTGGCGCTGGTGATCCTGCCCGTGCTCCTGAGCCTGGGTTACGTCACCTGCGTCGTGGGCATGTTCCGCCGGGCCGACGAGCTTCAGCGTCGCATCCAATTGGAATCTCTCGGCTTCGCCTTCCCCGCCACGGCGATCCTTGTGATGACGTTTGATCTCCTGGAGAAGGCCATGGTCCTGCCGGCCACGCACTGGGGCTGGGGAATGCTCGTCGGCGCGATGTGCCTCCTCTGGCTCGCGGGCTACGCGATGGCCAGCCGCCGGTACCTGTGAAGAACCGGCTGCGGGAACTGCGGGCGCAGCGGGACTGGTCGCAGCGCGACCTCGCCGACCGGCTCGGCGTGTCGCGCCAGACGATCAACGCCGTTGAGACCGGCAAATACGACCCCAGCCTGCCGCTCGCCTTCAAGATTGCGCGGCTGATGGGGAGGCCAATCGAGGGCATCTTCACCGACGAGCCGGGCTGAACGGGATTCCCGCCGGCAGCCGGCGGCGAGCTCTTGCCGGGGCGCACGTTTCGCGGGGATGCCCCAGGGCCGCCGCCCGGGCGGCCCGGGCCCAGCCTGGCGCAAGAGACACGCCCCCACCCGCAGGCGGACACAGGAAGGGGCTAGCCCGGCGGCGCGTCAGGACCTGCCCGCATCCTCCGGGTGCTTGGGCCAGTAATCCTCATGGATGGCCAGGCCCTCAGCCTCCATGAGCGGCCCCAGGACCCTCACGCGTGGGGCTATGCGTCGAAGGATTTCGTGGCTCCTCAGGGGATTCGGCGCGGGGGGGAGTCCCATGACCTGCTCGAAGGACGCCTCCGACGTGCCGTAGACGACGCGCCCTATCCCGGCGAAGCAGATGGCGCCGCAGCACATCGCGCACGGCTCGGTGCTCGTGTAGAGGGTCGACTTGGCAAACGTCTCGCGGTCGATCTTGGGGCTGAAGGCAGAGATCAGCCCGGTTTCGGCATGCTTGGTGACGTCATGGGTCGAGTGGACGCAGTTGGAGTACTCGGCGAGAATCTTGCCGTCCTTCACCAGCAGGGCACCAAAGGGCCCGCCACCGTGCGTGACCGCGTACCGGGCAAGCTCGTTGGCTCGGGCCATGTAGGTCCGGTCCTCGGCAGTGCATGCCGGGTCGTCGGGCTGGGCCGGCGGGAATGCGGCAAACGCGGCCGGGGTAAGCAGGATGAACGGCGCGAACAGGAACGCGCGCGACGAAGCGGTCCTCATGGGCGTTCCAATGCAACAACCGTGCCAGAAGGCGGAGCCGTTGCTCCTCAGCGGGCCGATCAGAACGGCTCGTTCGACACCTTCTGGCTCTGCATCATGCCGATCAAGTGGCCCAGCGCGTTGGCCAGGCGCTCGGCCATCTTCCTGTCGTGGACCGTCGCGACGCCCGCGATCGACACGGAATCCCTGTAACCCTTGGCGGTCGAGACCGAGCCCCGGCCGTCGTCGACCTTTTCGTCGTGAAGTATTTCGATTATCGCATCCGGGTCCGCGCCCGTCTTCGGCAGGATGCAGACGAAATAATAGCCTCCCGCGTCGACGGTCTGGTTGTCGACCTGGTTCGTCCGCTTCAGGTACTCCTTGTAGTCTATGACGATGGGGTTCGGTGAAACCTGCGAGATCTTGAGGCGCCACTCGTAGTCGGCCCATACCTGTTTCGTATAAGTCGCGTCCCTGGTGGTCTCTTGCTCGCTAATGTCGGTCACGTCCCCGACAAGCGCGACTGCGCGGCTTATGGCGTAGGTCACGCCATCCGTCTCCAGCGCCTTCGGGAAACGCGGGCAGTCGGACTTGTAGGTCCATTTGACGGTCCGGTCCCAGAACATGTTCCTCGAGCCATCGAAATTCTTGAAATCATCCGGCTGCCACTTGACCGGCCCCTCGGACGTGTGCCACTCGGCCCGGAAATCTGCTCGATGCTTCTCGATCCAGCTCAACGTGTCGCTGACCGTAATCTCCGACTTTGCCGAAAGGCGGCTTCCGCAGCACAGCGCCGCGGCCAGGACGAAAGCCCCCAACGTCGTTCTTTTTCTCATGTGCGAAACCGGACCAGCTCACAGGATGTAACCGTTGTCCCTGCGTAAGTCACCGGATTTTTCGGGGTTATGCCGGGGAATTCCCCGTGCATCCCGCTCCCAGGGACAGGGCGCCGCGCGACCGTGGACACCCTGGCGGCGGCCCCGGCCGTGGATCGTGGCGTTTCATGGACCCTTCAGTCGAAGATGATGGTCCGGTTGGCGCATAGGAACACGCGGTCCTCGTCGAGCAGCCGCAGCGTGTTAGCGAGAACCGTCCGCTCGATCTCACGCCCGGCCCTTTCGAGGTCCCGGGGCGTGTACGAGTGGTCCATGGGGGTTACCTGCTGCATGATAATGGGTCCCTCGTCCAGCCTCTCGGAGACAAAATGCGAGGTCGCGCCGATAACCTTGACCCCCCGGCTGAACGCCTGGTGGTACGGTCGCGCGCCCACGAAGGCCGGCAGGAACGAGTGGTGGATGTTCACGATCCGATTCGGCCACGCGGCGACGAAAGCGGGGCCGAGGATGCGCATGTACTTTGCCAGCACAAGGTAATCAGGCTTGAGCGGCTCGATGACCGCGTGCAGCGCAGCCTCGTGGGCCTCCCTTGAGACATTCTCGTGCGGGACATGGTGGAAGGGTACGGAAAACCTCTCCACGAGCGGCCGCAGGTTCTCGTGGTTGCTCACCACGGCGAGCAGGTCCGCCCCGAGCTCGTGGAACTCGTGCCGGATCAGCAGATCGGCGACGCAATGGTGCTCCCGCGAGGCCAGGACGAGTAGCCGGCGCGGCACCGCCTGGCGGATCCGCACGGAGGCCCCGGCGGGCAGGAACGCCAACAACGCCGATCGGACGGCATCCCCGTCCAAAGGGCCGCTGCACGCGGTCCGCATGAAGAATCGCTGGGTATCCGCGTCCACAAACTCGTGATTCGAGGTCACGTTGGCGCCCGCGCGAAACAGGACCCCGGTTATCGCGTGAACCAGGCCCGGGCGATCCTGGCATTCGACGAGCAGGTAGTGCCCGGGAGTGGCGCTGGATGAATTCACGCGAGAGAGATCATTTACCGCGGTACGGGAGTCAAGCGGGCCGGCGCGGCCGCAACTGCCCAGGATAGCCCGGCGCCTCGCGTTCGCCGGGCCGCGTCCCCGTCCGGACCTACGGCGCCGGGCCGCCGCCCGGCCCGTCCCACTGGGCCGCGACGACGCAGATGTCATCGTCAAAGGCCGCGCCGCCGCAAAACGCGGCCACGTCGCCGAGCAGGCCGGAGACGGCGGCGTCCAGAGGTTCGGGCGCGCGCCTGGACCACGCCGCCACGAGTCTCTCCTGGCCGAATTCCCCGGCCTCGCGCGAGGCCGCCTCGACGACGCCGTCCGTGAAAAGGAGCACGCGGTCGCCGGGATTGACCGCCTCCTCGCAGGCCGCGAATTCGAAATCGTCGACGAGGCCGAGCGCGGGCCCCGCGGCGGCGTCCGGACATGCCACCGCGCTCACCTCGCCTCCCGGGCGGCGGCACAGCAGCGGCGTGGGATGGCCCGCCTGGGAATAGCGAAGGCGGCCGCGGAGCGGGTCGAGGACGCAGTACGCCGCCGTCACGAAGATCATGTCTCCGGTCTGGCGCAGTATCCGCGTCAAGTCGCGGTTCAGGCTCGAGAGGAACGCGCCGGGATCGGGGGCGACGGGCCGGAGCTGCTCCAGCATCGCGCGGATCATGGCGGCGATCAGCGCCGAGCGCACCCCGTGGCCCATAACGTCGCAGATGAGGATGCCGACGGACCCGTCCGGCATCCGCAGGATGTCGAAGAAGTCCCCGCTCACCACGCCCGCCGGTTGAAACCGGTGCGCAATTCGCAGCGCGGAGGCCCCGCCGGGCGGTTGCTCCTGGCCGCGCGGCATCATGGCCTGCTGAACGCTGCTCGCCATCTGCAGGTCGTCCTCCATCTGGCGGGCCTTGGCAGCTATCTCCTGCCTCGACACCTCGAGGCGGGCGACCGTGCCCATCAGGAACTCCGTCTGCAGGCGCACCAGCGTTCCGACCTGGATCATTCCGACATAGCCGCCACGGCAGTCGACCAGCAGAACGTCGTCGTAAAAATCGCGGTCCGCCCGGGTCGCGAGCGCCTGAAACACCTTTGTAACAGGCGTTCCCTCGGTGATGCGCAGAATGTCGGGCATCAGGTGCTCGCGCACGGGCCGGTGTGCGTTAAGGGCGTATCCGAAGCGCGATCCCATTTCCTGCACCACCTTCTGGCGGGCGCAGACGCCGAGCAGCGCCGCGCCTTCCAGGACCGCGATGAAGCTTGTGCCTGTCCGCGCGAACTCGGCCCGCACTTCGTCGACGGTCGCGTTCCAGGGCACGGCCACGCTGTGTCCGATCAGAGCCCGAAGGTCCACCGATTCGAGATCGATTCCGGAAACTGTGCCCGCCATGGCCCGGTGACCGTGGACCGGAGCGCCGCGGGCGGCAAACATTCGTTGGGCCGGTCGTTGGATTGTAACCGGGCTCGTCCCTGCGATCGTCCGCCCTCGATCCCCTCTGGCCGCCCGGTCCACGCCTGGCGGTCTCCTCCCAGACTGGCCCTTCCCGGCTTCCCCTCCCTGCCCCGCGCCTGCGGGTACCGCCGCCGCCGAAGGCATTTACCCCCAACGGCCGGCGGCCGCCTCCCATTGACCCGGTCCGCCGCCTGGCCCTCCGGTTGCCCGATTGTTCCTCGAAAGAGCTGAAGTGGCGCGGTAGGATGGCGCCACCATGAGCAAGAGCTACAGCATCGTCGTCACGACCTTTTCCAGAAAGAAGACGGGGGCCAGGTTGGTCGAGGCCCTGCTCGCGGCGAAGCTGGCCGCGTGCATCCAGACCTTCCCGATAAGGAGCTTCTATTCCTGGAAGGGCAGGATCTCGAGGGGCCGCGAAAGCCTGATGCTCATTAAGGCGAAATCCAGGGATTTCGGGGCAATCAAGGCGGTCATCGTCAAGAATCACGACTACGAGGTCCCCGAGATAGTGTCGGTGCGCATCGCCCGGGGTCTCGCGGGCTACCTCGACTGGATCGCAAAGGTTACGAGATAGTAGGGGCCGACGACGCCGGGCGCCCGCGCGACCGGAGGCGTGCGGGACACGTGCAGCCTACGCGGGCCGGGGCGCGGTGGCTGCGGCGCGTCCGGTTTGTGCTGGCTCGCCCAAGACGCGTGTGGCACCTTCGCGCCCGGCATGACACTCAAGGGCGCCAGCGGCATCTCCTACATGCATTTCCTGCCCTGCCTGCGCTGCGGAAGGGACTCCGTGGGCGTGTCGCTGCTGTCCGGAGCCATCCGAAGGGAGAACGTCTGGTGCCTGGCGAAGGACTGCGAGGCGGTGCATTACCTGCGTATAGGGCAGGACGCCCGCGGACTCGATGTCGCCTACGACCGCTATACGCTGGGCGGCGAGCTCGAATGCTATGACGGCGGGGGCCCGCCGCCGGCGCGCGGCGCCGCGGGTTCGCACAAGCAGCCCGCGGAGGACGACGGGTTCAGCGGGCCCGTCGCCGTGTCCCCGCGCAAGCGCAAGTTCAGCGGCCCCGAGGCGCTGGCGGTCTGGGCGGCCAGCAAGGGCCGCTGTCACCTGTGCGGCCGGCGGTGGCGCCGGGACGCCAGGGGCGCGAAGGGCTGGCAGATCGACCATGTGCTGCCGAACGCGGCCCCGGCGTCGGGGGACGCACCGGGCGGGTACCGCCTCGCCTGCGCGGAATGCGAGCCCCGCAAGGGCCGCCGCTTCCGCCAGGCCCACCTTCTGAGGTCGATCAGGGACCTCGTCGTGCGCCTGTCGCCCACAAGCCAGGGTGCCAGGCTGGAGATGAAGCCCGGCCCGGCGCGGTCCGGCGCCTTTCGAGGCGCCGCCCGCGCACATCGCGCAGGGAGGGCGTAGCGCGGGCGCGCGCGGCCTCAGCGCAGGAGCTCCACAAGGTAGGATTTCCACACGGCCGCGAGGGTGTGGGTCCCGTGGCCGCGGGTGGCCTCGCTTGTTGGCACGACGACCGCGCGGCCGTTTCGGACGCGGCCGATTTCGCGATCCAGAATCCCGAGCTCGGGCGGGTTGATCAGGTCGTCGGCCGAATTGACCGCGAGGAGCCGGGCGCGGATTCGCTCAAGGCCGGGACCGGGATCGTAGTCCCGCGAGGCCGAGACTTCGTACAGGAGGTCGTTTGCATCGGTCGTCGCGACCTCATGCGCCACGTAGTGGTCGAGGACCGCGTCCGCCTTCGCGAGCGTCGGCATCTCCCGCTGGCGCAGGACCGGGTTGCTGCCCATGAAGAAGAGCACCTCGGCAGCGGTGCGCAGGCCCTGCGGCTGCGCCTTGTAATCGCCGCCCATCCACTCCGGGTCGCCGCGGATGGCGTCGATCACGATCCGCCGCCAGACCCGGTTGCGGCCGGAGATCTGCGTCGGCAGGCTGGCGAGCGGCATCAGCGCGTCCATGAAATCCGGATACCGCTCGCCCCAGACCCACGTGTGCATCCCCCCCATCGACGTGCCCATCACGAGGCGCAGGTGGTTGACGCCGAGGCCCTCGGTCAGCAGCCTGTGCTGCGCGTCGACCATGTCGGAGTACCCGTATGCGGGGAACCGCGCATGGAGCCCGTCGCTTGGCTTGCTCGACTTGCCGTGGCCGATCCCGTCCGGGATCACGATGAATGTGCGAGCTGCGTCGAGCGGCTGCCCGGCCCCGAACAGCTCGCCGGCAAACTCGGGGCGGATGAAGTTCGCCCCCGACCCCCCCGTGCCGTGGAGAATGATGACGGCGTTGCGCACCATCCCGTCCGCCCCGCGATCCGGCCGCCCCAGGACGCGGTAGTGCACGCGAAGCTCGGGGAGGCTCTCGCCGCAGGCGAACCTGAAGTCCCTTATCACGTAGTCCGCCTCCTGCGGCTGGGGGTAGTCTGCGGCGCGGGCGGCCAGGCCAGCGAGCCCGGCCGCGACGAACAAGGCGATGAATCCTTTCGGTCTCATGGGCGCAATTGGCGGCGGGGCCGCAGCTTGGGGCAAGGGCAAACGGGCGGGGCGGTGCAGGCCGTCCCCATGCCCGGGCTCGCGGGGGCGCCCCGCGCCGCCACGGTTCAAAAACTGCGCATTGTCTCGCAAGATACGGCGAGGCAGCGGGTGGCGCGGCCCATACTATCGCCGGATGCCGAAACGAACGCCCCCAGGCCGTTCGGGCGCCGCGCGGTCCGTTCTGCGCGGCGCCGCGCTCGCGTGGGCCCTTGCCGCTGGGCCCCTCGCCCTCGCCGTTCCGCTGACGAACCAGTCCTGCCTCGATTGCCACGAGCAGATACCGCCCGATAAGAGGGACAAGGACGCGGAGTCCAATCCGGCGATCGAGATCCTGAGGCCAGACCGATTCGCGAAATCCGTGCACGGCAAGCTTTTGTGCGTCGACTGCCATGCCGGGATTACCGGCATACCTCACGACGACAAGCTGCCCCCGGCGCAGTGCTCGTCCTGCCACGAGAAGGAAGCGAGCGCGTATTCCAGGAGCATACACGGGATGAGCCACGCGATGGGCGCCTCGGGAGCCGCCATCTGCGCCAGCTGCCACGGCGACCATGAGATCGTGCCCGTGAAGCACGCCGACTCGCCCGTCTTCAAGCTCAACCTCCCGCAGACCTGCGCCAAGTGCCACAGCAACGACAAGCTGACGTCCGAGTACCGGATCGGCAGCCCCCAGGCCCCGGCCAACTACGTCGACAGCATCCACGGCCAGGCGCTCCTCAAGATGGGTCTCATCGTGGCCCCCTCGTGCAACGACTGCCACGGCGTCCACGACATCAAGCGCAGCGTCGACCAGAGCTCGCGCACGAACAAGGCCAACATCGCGGACACGTGCGGCCAGTGCCACGTCGGCATCGAGGCCGTCTACAGCCAGAGCGTCCACGGGGCGCTTCTCGCCAAGGGCGACCGCCGCGGGCCCGTGTGCTCGGACTGCCACAGCGCGCACCAGATAACGACCCCGTCGAGCGTGAACTTCAAGGCGCAGAGCGACCTCGTGTGCGGCCGCTGCCACCAGGACCGGCTCGCGCGCTACCGCGACACGTACCACGGCAAGGCTATGGCGCTCGGCCGGCCCAATGTCGCGTCCGACGTGGCCGCGTGCTACGACTGCCACGGGCACCACGACGTCTTCCCGGTGAGCGATCCCCGCTCGCGCCTCTCCAAGGAACACATCGTCGCGACGTGCCAGCAGTGCCACCCGGGAGTCAGCGCCAAGTTCACTGAATACCGCCCGCACGCCGACCCGCTGGACCGGGTGAACTATCCCCTCCTGCACAAGGTGTACGTCGGGATGACGGCGCTCCTCATCGGCGTCTTCGCCTTCTTCGGGCTGCACACCCTGCTCTGGCTCGTCAGGTCCATCTACCTCTACCTGAACGACTCGAAGACCTTCCGTGAGGCCAAGGTGCAGGCCAATGCCGACGACGACCAGTACACGCGCTTCACGCCGTTCGACCGGTTCCTGCACCTCATGGTGGTGACGAGCTTCCTTCTTCTCGTGCTGACAGGAATGCCTCTGAAGTTCTACTACACGAGCTGGGCCAAGGTGATCTTCGGCCTTATTGGAGGGGCCGAAGTGGCCCGCGCCCTGCACCATTTCGGCGCGATCGTGACCTTCGCGTATTTCGGCCTTCACGTGTCCGCCCTCGTGGCCGGTCTGTGGACGAATCGCAGGCTCATCAGGAACCCCGATTCCGGGCGGCTCGAGGCGCGCCGGATCTGGACGGCCCTCTTCGGCCCGGACTCGATGGTGCCGTCGGCGCAGGATTTCCGCGATTTCGTGGCGCACCAGAAGTGGTTCTTCGGCAAGGGCCCGAAGCCGCAGTTCGACAGGTGGACCTACTGGGAGCGGTTCGATTACTTCGCCGTGTTCTGGGGCGTCGCCATCATCGGGGCCTCGGGCCTCGTGATGTGGTTCCCCAGGTTCTTCACCGGCTTCCTGCCGGGGTGGGCGATCAACATCGCGCTCATCCTCCACTCCGACGAGGCCCTTCTCGCGGCCGGCTTCATCTTCACGTTTCACTTCTTCAACACGCACTTCCGCATCGAGAAGTTCCCGATGGACACGGTCATCTTCTCCGGCCGGATCTCTAAGACCGAGCTCCTGCACGAGAGGAGGCGCTGGTACGACCGCCTCACGGCCTCAGGGCGCCTGGAGGCCCACCGCGTCAAGGACGAATGGGAGGGGCGCAAGGTGATCGCCAGGGCCTTCGGCTTCCTCTTCTTCGGCATG
Source organism: uncultured Opitutaceae bacterium (assembly GCA_964496645.1). Taxonomy (GTDB): domain Bacteria; phylum Verrucomicrobiota; class Verrucomicrobiia; order Opitutales; family Opitutaceae; genus Palsa-1447. The sequence goes on along the minus strand of CAZCAJ010000019.1, from coordinate 18,594 downwards.
GGCCTCGTCCTCCTCGCCCTCATCATATACGCGATGGTCTCGCGGCTTCTGCACTAGCCGGCGGGGCCGGCCGGCGCCTGCTCAGGATCGCTCCCGGCCGAAGCCGCCGCGACCGGGCGGCGGAGCCTACTCGATTCCCACGCAGCCCTTGACCGAATCAATGAGCCTGCCGGAATCGTAGCCCACGCCGTCCTTGAAAACCGTCTCGACCTTGCGGATGTCGCCGATCGACTGGAGCGGGTCGCCCCCCACGACGACAAGGTCCGCGGCCTTGCCTGTTTCCAGCGTGCCCACCTCCCGGTCGGCGCCGAGGAGCCTCGCCCCGTTGATCGTTGACACCTGGATGGCCTGCGCCGGCGTGAGGCCCGCCTCGACCAGGAGCTCGACCTCGCGGAGGCTGCCGTAGCCCGCGACGGCGTTCCCCCAGCCCGTGGGGTCGGTCCCCGCCACGAGGAGGCCGCCGGCGTCGAAGAACTTCTTCTCGAGCGCCATCATCTTCTTGAACCGGGGGACCATGCTGGCGTTGTGCTCGTTGGCCCGGGCCCAATTGGTGAGGTATTTCTCCCTCGCCGGCTCGCACATGGACTCCAGGACCCGGGCCGTCAGGATGGGGCGGCCGGCCACGAATCCCTCGATGACGGCAAGCGTGGAAGTCAGCGCGACATGCTTGGAGACGAGCAGGCTGATCAGCGCGTCGACCTCTGGTGAATCGACCTTGACCGCGTCCAGGCTCGCCTGGGCGATGGCGGGCACCGGCAGCTCATCCTCGGTCTTGCCCCGCACGAAGTCGGTCGCCGCGAAGAACCCGTGCTCGAGGTTGTCGATCCCGAGGTTGGCCGCCTCCGCGTAGGTCATGGCCCCGATGTGGCCTGTGACCTGGAGCCCGCGCCTGTGGGCGGCGCCGATGACCGCGGCCGCAACATCGCGGCGCACGTGCATGTAGAGCTTGAAGGACGTGAAGCCCTCGCCCGCCCAGTAGTTGACCAGCTCGACGGCCTCCTCGGGGCTGTTTACGGCGCGCAGCTGCCCGATCGGGGACGGCGAGCCCTCGATGTAGGGGGCGGTCAGGTGGACCTTGGGCCCCGGCATCTCGCCGGCGTCGATCCGCCGCTTTATCTCCATGTCCGCATAGGGCTCGACCGAGCCCGCGGTGCGGATGGTGGTCAGGCCGCAGGCCAGGTAGAGCCGCGGGAACGAGTACTCCATCTCGTTGACGTGAAAGGAGCCGGCAGCCACCGACACCGCGTAGAACAGGTGCTCGTGCACCATGACGAGGCCGGGGAGGACCGTCTTGCCGGAAAGGTCGATTGTGCGCGCGTCCCCCGGCACCGGGACCGCGCCGGACGGCCCGAGGGCCGCAATCCTGCCGTCGCGGATGAGGAGGGTCTGGTCCTCGCGGGCGACCGGACCCTTCGCATCGAAAACCCGTGCGTGGACCAGGGCCACGAGTGGGGCGCGGACGGAGACCTCCGGCCGGCCCTCCTGCGCGCCAAGGGCGCCGCCTGAAAGGCCGACGGCGGCCGCAAGCGCCCGGATTAACCGGCTGCTGGTCGAGGCTCGCGGCGGCATTTCCGGGAGATACCCGGCTGATGCGCGCCGCGCAAGCGCGATGAGGCGCCCGGACCGCCGATCGGAGCCCGCGCGCCGCCGCCGGCGGTCGGCTTCCCGCGCAGGCGGCGCTGGGGGCCCGGTCGCGGGCCCCTCAGCGCGCCTCCAGGATCCTGATGCGGCGGTACTCCATCTGGCCGTGGTCGCTTTCAAGGCCGATCGCGCCCGTGGGCGGCACCGGCATCGCGTCAACGAGGACCTCGCCGTTGCACGTGCAATGGGCCAGGCCGCCCCGGACGGTCACCACGATCTCGTTCCAGTCGAGCGGGCGGTAGTGCTCGAGCGTCGCGAAGGGCCCCGCTATCAGGAAGTCCCGGCACTGCAGCTGCGGCTCGCGCACGAAGATCCCGCTGTCGGCGTTGGGGCTCGCCCGGAACTCGAGCTTGAGGACGAAGTTCCGCGGAAACTTCGTGGTCGTCCAAAGCACCTTGTTCTCCTGGCCCTTGTGCGAGACGGTCACCACCACCCGGCCGTTCCGCACGACATAGCGGCCGTCGTCGGTGGCCGTCTTCGCCTTGAAGACCGGTCCGCCGGCGTATTCCCAGCCGGTCAGGTCGTGCCCGTCGAAGAGGCTCGTAAAGCCCGTCTCGGTCACGAAATCGTCCGGCCACGCCGGCGCAAGGCCGACCGTCTCGAGGATGGGCCGCAGGGCCGCCGCCCATTTCGCGTAACCCAGGATGTCCGGGTGGAGCAGGTCGGGCATCTCCTTGTCCTTTGCGTCGCCGTGCGGGTTCGCGAAGAGCGACCACGTGTCCAGGACGGTGACCTGCGGCTCGTCCGCGACCGCGGCCAGGTAGAGCTCGTTGAGCTTCCTTATCTTCTGCGCCGGCCTGGATTTCGAGGCGGAGCTCGGGAACACCTCGCACAGCACGACGGGCATCGCCGCATCGTGCTTGCGCAGGGCGGCGATGATGAGCTTCAGGTTTCCCGCGGAGGTCTCGGGGTCGGCGTTCTCCTCGAGGTCGTTGGTGCCTATGAGGAGCACGACGCCGCGCGGATTCAGGGCGACGACGTCGTCGTCAAGGCGGATGAGGACGCCCCGAGTCGTGTCGCCGCTGATGCCCCGGTTGGCCGTCTTGATGCCCGGAAAACTGCTGCCCACGTCGCCCCAGCCCTGCGTGATCGAGTCTCCCACGAACACCAGGGCCCCCTGGTCCTGCTGCACCTGCGAAGCCCATTGGGTGCGCCGCTCGACCCAGATGTGCTGGAACCAGTCCGCGCGGCGGATGGGGCCGGCACCCGGCAGGCCGTCGTCCGTCGCGGGAATCTGGAAACGGCTCTCGGACGGGGCCGCCGGCGCGGCGGGCTCGTCCCCGCGAAGGACTGTCGCGGGCGAAAGAATGCTCAGCGTAACGGCGAAGAGGGCGAAGGTGCAGCGATTCATGGTGGGTAGGGAATGGGAGCTGTCAGGCTGCCAAAGGCCGGTGAGGCCTATCAAACCCTAATTCTCGGCGTTTTGAAGGTGGGCGCCGTCCGCCCGGCCCGCCCGGCGACCCGGCTCCCGATGCCGGGCCGGCCAGATATTTCTGGATTTTCGCCCGGTTCGCCGCCATCTGAATCTCGCATGCAGTCGGCGCCCAGCCCCCGCCCACCCCTCCCCCTCCATGGCCTCGCCGGCTAACCGCACGGCGCCGGTGGAGACGGCGGGGATGCCCGCCGGGATCCCCTACATCGTGGGCAACGAGGCCGCCGAGCGCTTCAACTTCTACGGGATGCGCGCCATCCTGGTGGTGTTCATGACGCAGTACCTGTGCAGCCGCACCGGGGCGCCGGCGCCCATGAGCGAGAACGAGGCCGACAAGTGGTATCACGTCTTTGTCGCGTCGAACTACTTCTTCCCTGTTTTTGGCGCCATCCTGGCCGATGCGCTATGGGGCAAGTACCGGACGATCTTCTGGCTCTCGTTCGTCTACTGCTTCGGGTCCTTCGCTCTCGCCCTCGACAACACGCGGCTCGGCCTCGCTCTGGGCCTGAGCCTGATAGCGATCGGCTCCGGCGGTATAAAGCCCTGCGTCTCGGCCAACGTGGGTGACCAGTTCGGGCCCTCCAACCAGCACCTGATCTCGCGCGCTTTCGGCTGGTTCTACTTCTCGGTCAACGCGGGCTCGTCGTTCTCGATCATGCTGATCCCCTGGCTGCTCCAGCACTACGGCCCGCGGGTGGCGTTCGCCGTCCCCGGCGCCCTCATGGTGGTGGCGACCCTGATCTTCTGGATGGGCCGCAGGAAGTTCATCCACATCGCGCCGGGCGGCCGGGCGTTCCTGAGGGACACCTTCAGCCGCGACGGCCTAGCTACCCTGGGTCGGCTGGCGGTGATCTACGTGTTCGTCGCCGTGTTCTGGTCGCTCTGGGACCAGACCGGCGGCGAGTGGGTGCTGCAGGCCGCCAAGATGGACCTGCATTTCGCCTGGATCACGTGGCTCCCGTCCCAGTTCCAGGTGGTGAACGCGATTCTGATCCTCGTGTTCATTCCGCTCTTCCAATACGTGATCTACCCGGCGGTCAGCCGGGTCTTCCCGCTGACGCCCCTTCGGAAGATTGGCCTGGGTCTCCTCGTGGCGGGGGCTTCGTTCCTGATCAGCGCCTGGATCGACACGCAGATCAACGCCGGCCTGAAGCCGAACATCGGCTGGCAGCTGCCGGCCTACGCGCTGATCACAGCCGCCGAGATCATGGTGTCCATCACCTCGCTGGAGTTCTCGTACACGCAGGCGCCGAAGAGGATGAAGTCAATCGTCATGGCGGCCTACCTCCTCTCGATCACGGGTGGCAATGCGTTCACCGCCCTCGTGCACGTCGTCATCCAGAACCCCGACGGCTCGCTGAAGCTGAGCGGACCGTCCTACTACCTCTTCTTTGCCGGGCTCTCCGCGGCCGCCGCCGTGGTCTTTGCCTTCGTCGCCATGGGCTACCGCGGAAGGACCCACCTGCAGGACGCTCTCCCCGCGGATGCCCCGCCGTCGGCGCCCGCCCCGGCCGCATAGGATCCCGGCGCCGCCCAACCTCAAGTCGCCCAAAGCCGGCCTCCATTTTGGAAAGCGCGATCCCGCCCGCCGAACCATGAACATCAAGTCGCTCATCCGGACCATTCCCGACTGGCCCCGCCCGCCGGTGCGCTTTCGCGATGTCAGCTCGCTGCTGCGCGACCCCGAGGGATTCAGCTGCGCAATGGACATGTTCGCGGACCATTACAGGAACAAGCCCATCGACATCATCGCCGGCCTGGACGCCAGGGGCTTCATTCCCGCCAGCGTCCTGGCCTACGTTCTCAAGAAGCCGCTCGTCATGGTCCGCAAGAAGGGGAAGCTGCCCGGCGAGACCATCCACAAGGCCTACCAGCTGGAATACGGTGAGAGCATCCTTGAGATCCACACGGACGCCGCCCCGAAGGGTGCGAACGTGCTTCTCATGGATGATCTCATAGCGACCGGCGGCACCCTCTGCGCGGCCGTCCAGCTGTTCGGGAACATCGGCTGCTCAGTCACCGACGTGGGTGCGATCGTGAACCTCTCCGAGCTCAACGGGTCAAGGCGGCTGGAGGGCATCGGTGTGACGGTCTTCACGCTCTGCGAATTTAACGAGACCGAGTGATTGCGGGGCGCCCGCCCGGGGGCGCCAGGCTCCCTGGGCTCACTGGACGGGCCGGATCCCCGGGCGCCCTCACCGGGCGGTTGCCCGGCCGGTCCCGGCGTTTGCGCTCGCATCGGGGCGAAGGCCTCGGCAGAAACGCCGGGCACGCTCCAGCGGCAGCGCCACCCCAAGGCATCATGAAAAAAGCCCCAGCCCCAGGAACCCTTTCGGTTTGCGCGGTCCTTCCGGGTGGCTGCGCCTCCGGAGGCACCCAGGGCACGGACGCTCTCCAGCGGGCGATGGGCGCGAATCACAAGGGCGCAGTCAGCGCGCCGAGGAAGGCAAATGTGGGGGACGTTCCGTGCCTGTAGGCGGCCGGAAACCGCGCCTCCGCCCTTCCACCCCAGCCCTCCAGCCATGCAAGCCGCGTGTCCCAACAGGCCTCCGGAGAGCAGGTCGAGCGCCCTGCGGCCGGCAACCCGCCCCTTCAAGGCAAACCCAGAACCAGGAGATCACGGCCATGGATGATTCAAAACCGACGCGCGCCACCGACTCACCCCCCGTCAAGGTGAAGTACCTGTCCGACAAGCTTGAGGAGGCTGAACTGCTGCTTGGGTACGCCGCCGAGCTCGGGATCGACGTCAAGGACGAGACCCGCGACAGCGTCCTCAGGGCCAGGGTAGAATGCGACGGGGGCGGCGTCACCGAGCAGACGGCCTCGAGCCTCCTCGCGGCGCTGACCTCCCTGGCCGCGGCCGTCCGGCCCGTGACGGTGCAGAGCCTGCGGGCGTCCGCGAACTCCACCGACGCGCGCAGGACGATCCAGTTCTACGGCACCATGGCGATCGTGGTCGGCGGCATAATCATGGTCTTCTCGATGCTCACTTTCCTAAGCAGCAGCGTCTCGGAAAGGATCCGCCAGGACGTGGACACGGCAAACGCGCTCGCCTCGAAGCTGAGGGCGGAGCTCGGCCCGTCGCCTTCGAACTCTGCGCCGGCGGCCGGCGCAAGCGCCGCCGCCGGCCTGTCGCAGGACCAGGTCTGGTTCGGCCCAGGCGGACCCCCGCCGGGGCTTTCCGGCAAGGATGTGATAAGCGACCTGCAGCAGTTCGCCGCGACCATGCGCGAGATCGATGGGTACGCGAGACAGCTGAAATACTACGTGCTTGATTTTGAGAACCACGGATACGAAAGGGGCAAAGCGTCGCCGGCACCCAAGACGCCGGCGCCGCTCGCGTTCGGATCGCCCCTGGAGCTCCTGCCTGGATTGGACGTTCCGCTCTCGCAGGAGCTGACGGAGAAGGTCAAGGAGTACCAGAATGTCAGGAATTTCGGCAACAGCATCCAGGAGAAGGTGACGGTCTACTACGGCGCAATCGCCACCTGCGTGCTGCCGGTGCTGTACGCCCTCCTGGGGGCGGGCGCGTACCTGCTGCGGATGTTCGAGGACCAGATCAAGAGCCGCACCCTGATCTCCGGCGACCGGCACGTCGCGCGCTTCCTGATCGCCGGGATCGGCGGACTCGTGGTCGGCCTGTTCAGCAACGTCACCCAGGGCATCTCCTTCTCGCCCTTTGCCGTCGCCTTCCTCGTCGGCTACGCGGCCGACGTGTTCTTCACCTTCCTCGAGGGGATGCTGCAGATCTTCAAGCGCGGGGCGGGGAAGCCCGGCTCGGAGGCGGCGCCGCCCTCGCCGCTCGGCTGACTCGTCGCCGCGCCGCGGGAGGGAACCGCTCTCGGAAGGGACTTTGCGCCGCCACCGGCCGTACGGGGCGCCGCCGGGCCCCCGGCAGGCAACGGGGCCCCCTCACCATTCGTCGCCCACCCTCCCCCTCCGGGCCTTTTGCCTGGCGCGGTGCTTCTTCGCCTGGATCATGACCGCCTTCTGGCCGCGGCTCTTCTGCCGGACCCGCCGCAGCGCCCTCTCCCTCTCCTGCCGGGCGGCATCCGCGGCGGCCCGCACCCGGGCGTCCAGCCGGTCGCAAAGCTCCGTCCACGCCAGCTCCCTGTTGGCGGCCTGCGAGCGCTCCGCCTGGCACCGAACCTCGATGCCCGTCGGCCTGTGCCGCAGCCAGACGGTTGACGATGTCTTGTTGATCTTCTGGCCGCCCGGCCCTCCGCCGCGGACGAACCTCTCCTCCACCTCGGAAACGGGCACGCCAAGGGCCCGGAGCCTCGATTGGATGTAGGAGGATGATGCCATCGGCGCGCCCAGTGCCCGCCGTATTCACGGAGATTCCCGGCGATCCGACAATCCAATCCCGTCCCGCGAGCGGGCCGGCCCGCCGGTTGCCGGAGCCGGGGGGGGCAGTTCAACCGCGGCGCAGGGCGACCGGGGGCCCGAGAATCTCGCGCACGAGGATCGCCCGGCGCGCGCTGTCGCGGCCGCGCAGCTCCTCGAGCCAGGCAGCCCCGGCGGACAAACCCGGCGAAGCCGCGCCAATAGGCGCCGGCGCACCGCCAGGCGGCCTCGCCGGGGCGCCCGCCGCGGACGGCCCCTCGGCCGGCCCGCGGTTCGCCTTCAGCGCGTCCTCGGGGATGTCCGGCGGGCCGGGCGACCAGCGTTCCTCCCGGGCCCGCGCGGGCTGGAGAGCCGGCGGGCCTGTGCGCCTCTCGGCGATCTTGCGAAGGATCTCGGCTCGGACGCGCCGCGCCCGCTCGTCGTCCTCGGGATCCCCCGAGGGGGCGCCGCCCGGCCCTCCCGCCGCCGGCTCCCGCTCACCGGGCGGCCGGCCCTCCGGGTTGGATGCCGCGCTCCTCGCGCGGGCGATCATGTTGAACAGCCACACGGCGCCTGCAAACAGGACGATGAGCAGCTGCGGATGCGCGAGCACCCACGTCCCCGGGTCGGTTGACGCCGCCAGGGCCATGGTCACTTCTTCTCGCCCGGCTGGGCGATGCTCTGGCGCATGGACGTGTCGGACTGGATGTTCTCCATCCTGTAATAGTCCATCACTCCGAGCCTGCCGCTGCGGAACGCCTCGGCCATCGCGAGCGGGACCTGGGCCTGCGACTCGACGACCTTCGCCTGCATCTCCTGGACCCGCGCCTTCATCTCCTGCTCGAGCGCCACGGCGGCGGCGCGGCGGATCTCCGCCTGCGCCTGCGCCATGTTCTTGTTGGCCTCGGCCTGCGCGACCTGGAGGCGCGCACCGATGTTCTCGCCCACGTCGACATCGGCGATGTCGATCGAGAGGATCTCGAACGCCGAGCCGACGTCGAGGCCGCGCGCGAGGACCGTCTTGGAGATGCTGTCCGGGGACTCCAAGACGTGCTTGTAGGAATCCGCCACGCCGATCGTGGTCACGATGCCCTCGCCGACGCGCGCGATGATCGTCTCCTCCTTGGCGCCGCCGACGAAGCGGTCGAGGTGGGTGCGCACGGTGACCCGCGCCTTCACCTTCACCTGGATCCCGTCCTTCGCGACGCCGTCGATCGTCGTGCGCCCGCTCTCGGGATTGGGGCAGTCGATCACCTTGGGGTCGACCGAGGTTCGCACCGCCTCGACGACGGACTTCCCCGAGCCCTTGGTCGCGAGGTCGATCGCGCAGGCGCGGTCCCAGTTGAGCTCGATGCCCGCCTTCTGCGCGGCGATGATCGCCTGGACCGTGGGGATGACGTTGCCGCCGGCCAGGAAATGCGCGGAGATCTTGTCGGTGCTGAGCGGGATCCCGGCCTTCACCGCCGTGATGCGCGCCCCGACGACGAGATTGTACGGCACGCCGCCCAGGCGCATGCCGACCAGGTTGACTATGCTTACCGGAGCGCCGTTCAGGCGCGCCTTGAGCCAGGTGCCTATGTAGGAGAGGAAGATCCCGACGACGACCAGGCCGACGATGATGAGCGGGATGGCGATGATGAGGGAGATGTCAGGCATGGGAGTTTAGGTTTTGGTTACTATGAGGCGGAAGTTGTCCATCCCGATGACGCGCAGGGCGTCGCCCCGGGCGGCATGGCCGGTGCGGCAGAACGCCTCGTAGCGGCGCCCGTCCACGAGCACATACCCGCTCGGGGCCAGCGTCGTGTCGGCGGTCGCGGGCTTCCCGATCACCCCCGCGCCGGGGGCGATCTGGGGCTGGCTGCTCGAGCCCGACGTCGACTCGACGACAAGGCCCTTTCCCATGCGCGTCTTCGGAAGGAGCACGAGCTCGATGTAGATCGCGCCCCCGAGCAGCGCCAGGGCGGCGACACCCGCCAGTCCGGCGGCAAGGACGCCGAAGTCCCGGTACGCGATGACGCATCCGGCGACCATCGCCACGCCGCCGACCGCCGCCATGATGAAGCTCGAGACGAAGATGTCGGCGGCCAGGAGCATGATCCCGACGATGAAGAGGAGGAGGATTGTCGTCATCCGTTGGCCTTCCGATTGTCTGGGTTCTCCCGCTCGACAACGAGCGAGAAATCGCGGCGCCCCCGCACGATGACCGGCGTGCCGGCGTCGATCGCGCCGACGGGAACCTCGGCCTCGAAGCGCAGGCCGTCGATCTCCACCTGCCCACCCGGGCGCAGGGCAGTCGCCGCAACGCCCCGGCGCCCGACGAGCCCATTGAGAAGGCCGGCCGAGCCGGGGTCGCCGCCGGCCGCCTGAGCCGAGCCCCCGACAGTCTCGTTGACGGTCAGCCTGTCCCATATCCAGCCGCGCGGGAGGAATCGCAGCGAGAAGGCCCCGAGGACCAGCGCGATGCCAAGGCCGGCCCCCAGGTTTATCATCGGCTGCACGAACGCGTCCGCCGACCAGGCCACCTGGATCGGCTCGCCCGGCCACAGGTCGGCCATCGCCCAGAAGAGCGAACCGAGCATGAGCAGGAACCCGATCACCCCGAGAAAGCCCGCGCTGTGGAAGAAAAGGATCTCCGCGAGAAGCAGGATGAGCCCGACCGAGAACAGGATCACCGGCTCGTGCCCCGAGAGGCCCGAGACGAAGCTGCTCAGGAAGACGACCGTCAGGAGCACGACGCCGACGGCGATGAAGCCGCCAAAACCCTGCGACTTGAACCCGATGAAGAGGGCGAGGATGCCGAGCCCGAGCATGGCGGGGGCCAGGTGGTTGAGGTACACGGCCAGCGACTCCGACCACGTCGCCTGGAGCCGGGTGGCGCGGTATCCGGCGGGGCCAAAGCACTTGGCGAGCAGGTCGTCGAGGTCCCTGGCCTCCCCGGAGCCCAGGAGCGGCCGGGGCGGCGATCCGACAAGGTGCATCGCCTCGGTGGCCGTGAGCGACAGCAGCGCCCCCTTCTCCTTTATCGGCCTCCCGTCGATCTTCACCTCCTCGCCGTCGATCTTGAGCTCCATGTCGGCGTCTATCATCGCCGAGACGACCTCGCCGCGGTGCCCCTTTCCCTCGGACAGCGCGCGGATCCGCACCTTCAGGTAGCTGACAAGCTTCGCCTTCATCGTCGCGTCGATGTCCTGGCCGGTGCCCTGAACCGGGGCCGCGGCCCCGATTATCCCCTCGGTGGGCGCGGTCACGAACCAGATCTCGTCGCAGACGGCCGACAGGAACGCCCCGGCCGACATCGCCTCGCTGTCGACGAAGGCGATCGTCCGCCCGGGAAACCTCTTCATGTCGTCCATCATCTCCATCGTGACGTCGATGGCCCCGCCCGGCGTGTTGATGTCCAGCACGACGGCGTCGGCGTGCTCGGACACCGCCTCCTTCAGCCCGCGCCTGAGCAGGTACAGCGCCGGCTCGGCGATTTCGCTGCGTATCGGGATGACAAAGACGCGCTTTTGCGGGGCCGAGGCCGGGACGATCCCAGGGTCCGGCGCCCGCGGGCCCGCGGCCTCGGGGGCGACACCGGGGGGGGGCGCGGCCTTGAGGGCCTGGACCGCGGCCGGCGCGGACTTGGCCGGCTGGTCCGCCCCGGCGGCCGTCGCGGGCGACGCGCCAGCCGCTCCGCAAAGCGCCGCGACGACCGCTAGGAACGGGAACAGGAACGCTGGAAATATCCGCCGCATCGTGATGATCAGCCTCCTGTCTATCGGCGCCGGGGCGACTGTGCAAGATTGCCGGAGCCCCGGAAACGCATCCGCATGGCGAAGGCCGGGCACGGGCGTTCGCGCAGGGCCAGGGAACGCGGCGCGACCCGAGGCGCCGCTTGCCGCGGCGCGAGTCCGCGCCGAGACTCCGGGGGCAAACAAATGGCGGCAACGGCACCAACATACTGGCTCACCCGGTTTGCGATCCTCCGGCTGCTCGGGCTCGTCTACGCGGTCGCGTTCCTGGTGGCCGCAAACCAGGCCCTGCCGCTGATCGGTTCGGACGGCCTGCTGCCGGTGGGGGCTTACCTGGGGCGCGTCCGGGATGTCCTTGGCTCGACGGGGGCGGGCTTCGCGAGGCTGCCCTCTGTCTTCTGGTTCGCCCATTCCGACGGGGCACTGCTGGCGGCGGCTTGGACCGGGTTCGCTCTCTCGCTGGCGGTCGCCGCGGGCTTCGCGAATGCAATCGTGCTCGCGCTCCTCTGGGCGCTCTACCTGTCCCTCGTGCACGTCGGCCAGGATTGGTACGGCTATGGCTGGGAATTCCAGCTGTTGGAGACGGGCTTCCTCGCGATCTTCCTTTGCCCGCTCGTGGACGCGCGGCCCATGCCCGGGCGGGAGCCCCCGAAGGTCGTGATCTGGTTGTTCCGGTGGCTCATCTTCCGGGTCATGCTGGGGGCCGGGCTGATAAAGCTGCGCGGGGACCCCTGCTGGCGGGATCTGTCGGCGCTGTTCTATCATTTTGAGACCCAGCCTATTCCAAACTTCCTCAGCCGGTGGTTTCATTTCCTGCCGAGGTGGCAGCTCGAGGCCGGCGTGCTGCTCAACCACGCGGCGGAACTCGTGGCGCCGTGGTTTGTGTTCGGACCGCGCAGGGCGCGCCACGCCGCCGGCGCCGTGATCGTCCTCTTCCAGGCGGTCCTCATCCTGAGCGGCAACCTCTCGTTCCTGAACTGGCTCACGATCGTCCCGGCGCTCGCCTGCTTTGACGATTCGGCGTGGACCCGGGTGCTGCCGAGGGCGCTGGCATCCTCGGCGGAGCGGATGAGGAACGCGGAGCGGCCCAGCGCGCCGATGGCCGCCGCCGCCTGGGTCCTTGCCGCCGCGGTGGCCGTCCTCAGCGTCAGGCCGGTCGCAAACATGGTCTCGCCCGACCAGGTGATGAACGCGTCGTTCGACCCGCTCGAGCTCGTCAACACTTACGGCGCCTTTGGCGCCGTCGGGCGCGAGCGGATGAACGTCGTGTTCGAGGGCACCGACTCGGCGGTGCCGGATGACGCGGCCGCATGGAGGCCCTACCCGTACCGGGGCCTGCCCGTGGATCCCGCCGCGCGCCCGCCGCAGGTCGCGCCCTACCAGCTGCGCCTGGACTGGCAGATGTGGTTCGCGGCCATGTCTAGTCCGGAAAGGTACCCGTGGACCCTGCACCTCGCCTGGAAGCTGCTTCACAACGACAGCGGCGCCGTCGGGCTCTTCGCGGCCAACCCCTTTCCCGGGAGCCCGCCGCGCTATGTGCGGGCAGTGCTCTACCGCTACGCCTTTGCCGACCCGGCAAACCGGGAGGGCCTCTGGTGGACCCGGGAGCGGCTCGGGCTCTGGATCCCTCCCCTCTCGGCGGAATCTCCCGGACTCCGGCGCTTTCTAGCGGCCTACCGCTGGCTCCCGCCTGAGGGCGAGCCGACCCGGAATTGACCGGGGCGACCCGAAGCTGCGGCGTTGCGCAGGGAGCCGGGGCCCTGTATCTGAATGGCTGTTCCCATGGCCACGGAGACCCCAGCCCCCTTCCGCAGCCCCAGCCAGCGCACCCTCGCCGCCATCGTCTTCACCGATGTCGTCAGCTTCAGCGCCCGCATGCATTCCGACGAGGTGGCCACGCTCCAGATGCTGCAGCGCGACTTCGAGGAGATGCGCAAGCTCTGCGCCGAATACAAGGGCGAGGTCCTCAAGACAACGGGCGACGGCCTCCTGCTCACGTTCACGAGCGCCGTCCAGGCCGTGGCTTGCGCGCTGGCGATGCAGCGCCAGTTCGCGGCCGAGGCGAAGGACCGGCCCCCGGGCGGGGCGCTACAGCACCGCGTCGGCATCCACCTCGGCGACGTGCTGGTGCAGGACAAGGACGTGATGGGCGATGGCGTCAACATCGCCTCGCGCCTCCAGGCCGAGGCCGAGCCGGGCGGCATCTGCATCTCGCAGACCGTTTACGACGTGGTGAAGAACAAGCTCGAGATGAAGGTGGTCAGCCTTGGGGCGCGCGACCTGAAGAACATTGCGCAGGCCGTGCCCGTCTACCGCCTCATCCTCGAGGCCCAGACCCTGGATTCCGCGTCCAACGCCGCGCGGACGCCCGGGTCGCGGGCCCGCAGCAGGCTGGTCGCTGCCATCGGTGCGGTGGCCGCGCTGGCCGTCGTCCTCGCGGCCGTCGCGTTCTTTGGCCGCCGCTCGACCGGGAATCCCGGGGCAGCCCCGGCCGCACCGCCCGCCGCCCCGCGGGCAGCCCCGCCGACCGCAGCCCCGCCAGCCGCCGCAGCGCCGGCGGCCCAAGTCGCGGGCAGCGCCGCGCCCGGCGACCTCGCGGACAGCCTCGCAAGCGAATACAACAAGCGCCGGGACGTGATGCAGCAGCTGCACGCCCTCTACCTGGACAAGTACGATTTCAACGGCCTTGTCGTGGCCCTTCGGGACAAGGGGGAGAGCCCCTCGGCCCCTCCCGGCCTGCAGCAGACGCTGCGCGCCGCCGAGCAGCTCGCGAGGATGAAGGGGTGGCTCGACCTGGCCCTGGCACGACACAGCGGGCAGCGTCCGCTCCTCGTGCGCGACCTGTCGGGAGACGCGGCCAAGGACGTGGGCGTGTACCTCGCGCCGGACCAGCGCGTGGTCTTCCTTCAGGGGGGCGCGCCCAAGCCGCGCGACTGGACCGGCCTCAGCCCGTCGGAGTTCGGAGCGATCATTGTGAGCGCCGTGCGCGAGGCGAAGGAGCCGCCGCGCGCGGTCGTCTTCGGCGCCCAGGCCTTCGCCCGGTTCTACGCGCTGCCCTCGATGACGGAGGCGCTGGCCTCGATCAGGGCGCAGCGCCAGAAGGGCGCCCCGTCCCCGTGACGGGGCCGCCCGCGGACGAGGCGGGCGTTGATATTTCCGCCGAACCGGCTTCCTTTCAGGTCGTCCCCCATTGGAGGGACCGTTCCCCCACCCCACCATGAACAAAAGCCTCCTGTGCCTGTCGCTCGCCTGCCTGTTCTGCCTTTCCTCCCTGACGTACTCCTCGCTCGCGCAGACGACCCCCGCCCCGACGCCCCCGGCCGTGCCCGGCGGCCCGCATCCGGGCGTCAGGGGACGCCACCCGGCGATCCGCATGGCGATCGGGGCGCTTGAGCGCGCCAAGGCCGATTTGCAGGCGGCCGCGCATGACTTCGGCGGCCACAGGGTGGATGCCATCGCCGCGTGCGACGCCGCGATCGCCCAGTTGAGGCTCGCCCTGCAGTACGCAAACGCCGAAGAGCCGAACCAGGGCAGCCCGGCGGCCCCGCCGTCCCAGTAACGTGATCCGCCCGCCCCGCAGAGCGCCCCGCCGCGCCGTGCAACCGGGTCCCGCCTGAGGCCCTCCCCGCGCCCCACAGATGCCCGAGCTCACGCGCCGCAGCTTCATCAAGGCCTCCGCGGTCGCCGGCGCGGCGATAACGCTCGGCCGGGTGGCGGGGGCGCCAGGGGAGCAGCCGCAGCCGGCGCCCCGGACCTCGCCATCGTGGACGGACAGGCCGATGCGGTGGGCGCAGCTCACGCTCGTGGAGAACGACCCCGGGAACTTTGACGCCGGGTTCTGGCTCGATTACTTCCGGCGCACGCACTCCGACGCCGCGTGCCTGAGCGCGGGGGGCTGCGTGGCGTACTACCCCACGCAGGTCCCGTTCCACCACCGCAGCGCGTGGCTCGGCGATCGCGACGTCTTCGGCGAGCTCGTGGCCGGCTGCCGCGGGCTCGGCATGGTGGTCGTCGCCCGCACCGATCCTCACGCCACGTACGACGACGTGAAGGCGGCGCATCCCGACTGGATCGCGGTCGGCGCCGACGGCCGGCCGCGCCGCCACTGGGCCTCGCCCGAGATGTGGGTCACCTGCGGCCTAGGCCCCTACAACTTCGAGTTCATGACCGAGGTGAAGCGGGAGATCATGTCGCGCTACCGCGTGGACGGCATCTTCATCAACCGCTGGGACGGCGCCGGGATGTGTTACTGCGAGCACTGCCGCGCGAACTTCAGGGCGGCAAGCGGGTTCGACCTGCCGCGGACGGACGACCCGAGGGACCCGGCCCGCCGCGCCTACGTGCTGTGGCGCCAGGAGCGCCTGTTCGGCCTGTGGCGCCTGTGGGACGCCGAGGTGCGCAAGATCAACCCCGACTCGTGCGTGATCCCGAACACGGGCGGGGGCGCTGCGAGCTCCATGGACATGAAGCGGATCGGCGAGCTCGCGCCGACACTCATGGCCGACCGCCAGTCGCGGCGCGGCCTGATGCCCGTCTGGGCCAACGGCAAGAACGGCAAGGAGTACCGCGCCGCCATGGGCGGCAAGCCGATCGTCGGGATCTTCAGCGTCGGACTGGACGAGGCCTACCGCTGGAAGGACGCCGTCCAGGCGCCCGAGGAGACGCGGCTCTGGGTGGCCGACGGGATCGCCAACGGCATGCGCCCCTGGTTCACGAAGTTCGGGGGCGCCATCAACGACCCCCGCTGGCTCAAGCCCGTGGAGGAGATCTACGCCTGGTGCCACGGCGCCGAGCGCTACCTGCGCAATGAGCGCCCGCTCGCGAGGGTGGCCATCGTCTACTCGCAGCAGACGGCGTGGTTCTATTCCGGCGAGCGCGGGGCGCCTGGCGGCGTCGAGGACGCTGCCCTCGGCTGGTACCAGGCGCTCGTCGAGGCGCGCGTCCCCTTCGAGATGGTGCACGACCGCCTGCTGGACGCCGCGCGCCTCGCGCCGTTCAAGACGCTCATCCTGCCCAACATCGCCGCGCTGTCCGACGCGCAGTGCGACCAGCTCCGCCAGTTCGTCCGGCGCGGCGGCGGCCTGGTCGCCACCTCAGAGACCTCGCTCTGCGACGAGTGGGGCGCCTCCCGCCGGGACTTCGGCCTGGCCGACCTCTTCGGCGCGAGCTGGGGCGGCCGGAGCGAGGGCCCGATGCACAACGCCTATCTGCGCCTCGAGCATGAGTCGGCGCCGGCGCACCCGCTCCTGCGCGGCCTCGAGGACGCGCCGCGGATCATCCACGGCGTGTGGCGCGTCGAGGTCGCCGCCAACGCGCCTTATCCCTCCCCGCCGCTCACGCTTATCCCCCCCTATCCCGACCTACCCATGGAGAAAGTCTACGCGCGCCAGCCGCGCACGGACATCCCGCAGGCATTCCTGCGCGAGCTTCCCGGCGGGGGCCGCGTCGCCTACTTCCCGTGGGACGTCGACCGGACCTACTGGGACGTCCTCGCCGTCGACCACGGCAAGCTGCTTCGAAACGCGGTCTTCTGGGCGACGAACGAGGAACCCCCGGTGACAGTGTCCGGACCGGGAGTGCTCGACGTGACAATCTGGCTCCAGCGCAGCTCGCTCACAGTGCATCTCGTCAACCTGACCAACCCGATGATGCTGAAGGGGCCGATCCGCGAGCTGATCCCGGTGGGCGAGCAGAAGGTGCGCGTGCGCATGCCCGCCGGGCTCACCGCACGCGGCCTGCGCCTGCTCGTGTCCGGCTCGACGCCGGAGTTCCGCCAGGCGGGAGAGTGGCTGGACCTGACGGTGCCACCCTTCGCGGCCCACGAGGTCGTGGCAATCGACGTCTGACGCGGCCCGCGCGCCGCGGGCATTGCAATCGCCCCGCATAACCCTATCAAGGCCCTCGCTTGAATACCCCTCCCCGGACAAGGCTGCTCAGAGGCATGCGCGGCGACGCAATCCTAGCGCTCGGGCTGGCCCTCGCGGCCGGCCCGGCCCGGTTGACGGCGCAGGAGGCGCTGTCGATCAACGACCAGGAGTACCTCGAGATGACCGGGCTCAACGTGATGCTCGCGCACGACTACTATCCCGAGGGCCACCAGGGTGGCATCAGCATCATCCAGAACGGCCAGCGGATCGCGACCAACGGCGACGTCCGGCTCGAGCCCACGCCCGGACAGTGGCAGCCGACGCCCTCCGTCGGCAAGCGCGAGGTCGACCGCGCCGCCCAGGAGATCAGCGTGCGCATGTCCTATCCCAACGAGAGCCAGAACCGGAAGGGCCTGAACCCGATCGCCTATCCCGACCTCAACTTGGGCTACGTCCTGAAGATCCGGCCCGACGGTCGCGCCTTCCGCATCGTCGTCGACCTCGACCAGCCGCTTCCCGCCGCTTGGGTCGGCAAGGTCGGCTTCAACCTGGAGCTTTTCCCCGGCATCCTCTTCGGAAAGTCGTACGAGCTTGGGGCCCAGCGCGGCATTTTCCCGCGGCAGGCCAACGGGCCCGGCGCCGAAGCCGACGGCGACTACGAGCTCGCCCCGCTCGGCCGCGGCACAAGGCTCGTGGTCGCGCCCGAGTCCGAGGGCCAGCGCATGACGATCGAGGCCCTGCGCGGCGGCGAGATCGTGCTCCTCGACGGCCGCGCGCAGCACAACAACGGCTGGTTTGTGGCCCGCTCGCTGGTGCCGGCGGGCGCGACGAAGGGGGCCATCGAGTGGCTGGTCGCCCCGCACGCGATCCCCGGATGGAAGTCGGAGCCCGTCATCCAGGTCTCCCAGGTCGGCTACCACCCCAAGCAGCGCAAGGTCGCCGTCATCGAGCTCGACCAGCACGAGACGGACCTTAAGACGGCGACGCTCTGGCGGGTCACGGACACCGGATTCGAGCGCGTCGCGGAGGCTCCGGCCAGGGACTGGGGGCGCTTCCTGCGCTACCGATACCTGCAGTTCGACTTCAGCGACGCCGTGCGGCCGGGAATGTACGCCGTCGGATACGGCGACAAGCGCTCGAACGTCTTCGAGATCGGCGACCGCGTGTTCGAGCGCAACGTCTGGCAGCCGACGGTCGAGTATTTCCTGCCCGTCCAGATGGCCCACATGCGCGTGAACGACCATTACCGCGTCTGGCACGGGCTCTCCCACATCGACGACGCGCTCATGGCACCCGTCAACCACAACCACTTTGACGACTACGTGCAGGGCCCCTCCACCCTCACCCGGTTCCAGCCCGGCGATCACGTCCCCGGCCTCGACCGCGGCGGCTGGTTCGACGCGGGAGACCACGACCTGCGCATCGAGTCCCAGGCCGACACGGTCCACGGCCTGGCGCTCGCGTGGGAGCTCTTCCACCCGACCCTCGACGACACGACGGTCGACCAGGCGGCGCGCATCGTCGAGATACACCGCCCCGACGGGAAGCCCGACGTCCTCCAGCAGATCGAGCACGGCGTGCTCACGATCGTCGG
>CAZCAJ010000018.1:0-60273 GCA_964496645.1 uncultured Opitutaceae bacterium | reverse complement strand
GAATTCCAATCGGCTGGGATCCTGACCGATGCGGAGCTGGCCTACGGTGAACCGGGCAAGGAGATTGTCAAATGGGTGGAAGAGAAGGGTTGTGACCTGGTGGCCATGAGCACGCATGGACATCGATTCATCGCCGACCTGTTCTTGGGATCAACATCGAGACAGGTCCGGCATAGAGTCAGTGTGCCGGTGCTTCTGCTACGCACACAACCTGAGCTTGCCGAAGCCTGGGTCCATGAGGTGCTTGAGGCCGGTCAACTCAGCACAGCCAAACTCCGTTTTGGGCGCGCCAAGCTGACTCGTGGAACCGTTCTGCTCCTCTGGGGGCTGCGGATCTACGTGTTCCTGATGATCTTCCTGATCGGCGTGCAAATCTGGCGGGCCATGCATGCCGACGGGTGAGCGACGCGCGCCAGACGATTTCACGGCAGAGTAGAGCCAAGCATAACAAGGTCCTCGTTACGCTGGACGCGATGCCTACCGACCGGGCAATCGTCGAGCACCTCAGGGCTCTGGCGAAGATTACGTTCACTCGCACTTAGGCAATTCAACTTAACTCGAAAGATTGTCGCGGGAAGTGTCCATTAACCGGTTGATTTTGGGGTACCAGCCTCTTGGCCGCGGGCTGAACTTCATGGCCATAAAGGTGTAGACCGGCGCATATCGTTGGCCCCCCAAAAAGTCCCCCAAACACAACGTCTTTTTGAGGTCGTTTAATAGGGAGAACCTATTAGGCTCATAACCTGAAAGCCAAGTCTTGCCCAATCGGGGCGAGTGCCCCTTTAAAACGGGGCAAATCCGGGGCAAACTCGATCCAGACTCGAACGGCCTTTGATTCTCATAGGGACACGTTAGACCCAAGTAGGGTCCACCATTTCTAAGGGATTAAGGGGAAACGGGTTAACGCTCGGCGGATTCGGCCCGGGGGGGGCGGCTTGAAGGGACCCTCAGCCCGTCGCTCGCGGGCGGATTGACTGGGCCATCGCATTTCCTTTGCTTTGCAGGCCCGCCCCGCGGCAACAAGCACCCATTGATGAGATTTCGCTCGAACAACTGCGTCGCGATTCATCTCAGGAGCCTGGCAAAGGCGGAGCGGTTCTTCGGGGATGTCCTTGGGTTCAAGCTGAAGAAGAAGACGAAGGGCCGCCTCGAGTTCTCCACGGGCCTGCTGCGCCTCTTCATCAATAGGTCGCCCAAGATCCAAGCGCCGACGCTCTCGTTCAGCGTGAAGAGCGCGGCGAAGGCGAAACGCCTGCTCGAGGGGGCGGGGTGCACGATTGTCGCCGACTGGGGCGGGGCGTTCTACTTCCGCGATCCGTTCGGCGTCGTCCACGACGTGATTGAGGACTGAGGCCACGCCCCGCCGGCGGGCTCATGGAACGGGAGTTGCTCCCCGTTGATTCCCGGCGCGTGAGACAACCGACCATGCATTCAATCCCCCGGCTGCCACTCCTGCGGATCGGAGCAAGCCTTCTTCTCCTTCTGGCCGGGTGCTCGCGGCGTGAGACGGCGGTTGACGCAGGGATTCGGACGCAGACGCTGCTCGTCGGAAACGCAGCCGAGCCGGCGGACCTCGATCCGCAGGTGATGAACGCGTTCACCGACTCGCACATCGCCTACGCGCTGTTCGAGCCCCTGACGAGGCTCGACCCTGGGACTTCCGATCCCGTCCCGGCCGCCGCCGACCGATGGGACGTCTCGGCCGACGGCCTAGTCTACACGTTTCACATCCGCCCGAACGCCCGCTGGTCAAATGGCGACCCGCTCACCGCGGGCGACTTCGTCTATTCCTTCCATCGCATCCTGACGCCGGCGTTCGCGGCGAGCTACTCCTACATGCTTTGGCCGATCAGGAACGCGGAGGCCTTCAATGCGGGCAGGATGGCGGATTTCTCAAGGGTGGGCGTCGAGGCCCCTGACGCCGCGACGCTTCGGATCACTCTGGAAAGGCCGACGCCGTACCTTCCGGCGCTCGCGGCGCACACGACGTGGCTGCCCGTGCACCGCCACACGGTCGAGAGGTTCGGCCGCATGGACGAGAAGGGAACCAAATGGACGCGCCCTGGGAACCTGGTCGGAAACGGGGCGTTCACGCTCGCTGAGTGGATACCCAACGGGAAGGTCGCCGTCGTCAGGAACCCGCTGTACTGGAATTCGGCGAAGACGCGCCTGAACCGGATTGAGTTCTTCCCGTTTGAGCAGCCGACGACCGAGGAGCTCAATTACCGGTCGGGCCAGCTTCACGTCACTTACGCGCTGCCGACATCCAAGATCGCGACCTACCGCGCCCACAGGCCGGTAGATCTGCGGGTCGACCGGACCCTCAGCTCGTACTACCTCTTCATCAACGTCACGCGCCCGCCGTTCGACAACCCGAAGTTGAGGCTCGCCCTGTCGCATGCCGTGGATCGCGAGGCCCTGTCGCACGACGTGATGAACAACGTGTACCCGCCCGCCCGCAGCCTGACGCCTCCGGACTGCGGCGGCTATACGGCCCGCGCCCAGGTGTCGGACGACTTCGCCGAGGCGCGCCGCCTCCTCGCCGAGGCGGGTTTCCCCGGCGGCAGGGGCCTTCCCGTGGTCGAGGTGCAGTGCTACTCCGATGACGTGAAGCTCCGCGTGCTGGAGGCGATTCAGTCCATGTGGCGGAGGGAGCTGGGCTTCCACATCACGATCGCCCAGCTTGAGCAGAAGACGCTGTTCCAGAACCAGCAGAGCCTGAACTACACGATCGCCTTCTCGGCATGGATCGCTGACGTCCCGGACCCCGTAACGTTCCTGGGGACCTTGGTGACGGGCGGTGGCAACAACTGGGCGGGCTGGAGCAACCGCGAGTTTGACCGCCTGATGGCCGAGGCGTCCGAGACGGCCGACAACGGGCGCCGGCTCGAGCTCTTCCAGAAGGCCGAGGCCCTCATGCTGAACGACGCCCCGCTCATTCCCCTTTTTTTCCAGAACCAGGTCTACGCCATCAACCCGGCCGTGCGCGGGTGGACGACGAACGTCATCGGCTTCCACGAGCTCGAGAAGGTGTGGCTGGAGAGGTAGCGGCGGGGATACCGCCGGAGCCCGGGGCGCCCCGGTTTCCCGCTCCGCGCCGGAAGCCTCAGCGCGAGATCCGGGCGCCCCCGCCCGCGATCTGCCTCTCGACCTCGGCGCGCGTGGCCATCGACGTGTCGCCAGGCGTCGTGGACGCGAGCGCGCCGTGGGCTGCGCCGAAGTCCACGGCCTTCTGGGGGTCGTTGAACTCCAGGAAGCCGAACTGCAGCCCCGAGGCGAAGCTGTCGCCGCCCCCGACGCGGTCCAGGATCTCCAGGTCCGGGTACGGACGGCTCTCATAGAATCTCCCGTCGTGCCAGAGAATTGCGCGCCAGTCGTTCCTTGTGGCGGTGTGGACGCGGCGCAGGGTGGTCGCGGCCACCTTGAAGTTGCCGAACTCCTTCACCGCCACACGGATCATGGCCTTGAAGGCATCCGTGTCTATCGCGCCCGCGCCGTGGCCGGCGCCTCCCACGTCAAACCCGAGCGATGCGGTGAAATCCTCCTCGTTGCCTATCATGACGTCCACGTGCCTCGCGATCTCGCGGTTGACCTCCCGCGCCCTCTTCAGGCCGCCGATCGATTTCCAGAGGGACGGGCGGTAGTTGAGGTCGTACGAGACGACCGCGCCGTGGCGCTTCGCGGCCCCGACGGCCTCGACCGCCAGCGCCGCAGTCGACGGGGACAGCGCGGCGAAGATACCGCCGGTGTGGAACCAGCGCGCGCCGAGCCTGCCGAAGATCATGTCCCAGTCAAAGTCGCCGGGCTTCAGCTGCGATGCCGCCGTGTTGCCCCGGTCGGGGACGCCCACGGCGCCGCGGATGCCGAAGCCGCGCTCGGTGAAGTTCAGCCCGTTGCGGACGGTGCGGCCGATGCCGTCGTCTTCGCGCCACCTGACGAGGTCCGTGGCGACGCCGCCCTGCATGATGCAGTCCTCGATCAGGTGGCCGACCTCGTTGTCAACAAGCGCCGTGCAGACAGCGCTCCTCAGCCCGAAGCACTTCCGGAGGCCGCGCGAGGTGTTATACTCGCCACCGCCCTCCCATACGGCGAAGGAGCGGGCGGTGCGTATCCGGCCCTCGCCGGGGTCGAAGCGCAGCATGACCTCGCCCAGCGATACCTGGTCAAGGGCGCAGCCCGCGGATGGTTTGACGATGAGTGGCATAGGTGGTCCGTCGCGGGCGCGCTCAGAGGGCACGCTTCGCCGCCGCGGCGAACTGTCGGGCGCGCTCGGTGACCGCCGCCCAGTCGCCCGACTTGAGCGCGGCCGCCGAGACGAGCGAGCTGCCGGCAGCGGCGGCGAACGCGCCGGCCCGCAGGAAGTCCCCCAGGGTCTCGGGCGTGACGCCTCCGGTCGGCAGCAGCTCGATCTGAGGGAAGGGCCCCTTGATCGATCTCAGGTAGGCCGGGCCGAAGAATTCGGCGGGGAAGATCTTGACCACGTCGGCGCCCTGCTCCCACGCCGAGTATATCTCCGTCGGGGAGAAGGCGCCGCACAGTACGGGCACCCCGATGTCCCGGCAGGCCTTGATCACCTCGGGCCGCACGGTCGGGGTGACGATGAACTGGGCGCCCGCGGATATCCCCGCGCAAGCCGTGTCGGCGTCGAGCACGGTGCCCAGCCCCACCACCACACGGGGGAGCTCCCTGCTCACCCTTTCGGTCATCTCGATGGCGCCGGGCGTCGTCATGGTCAGCTCAATGCAGTTCAGGCCGCCCGCCGAGAGCGCCCCCGTGCAGGCGAGCAGGGCCGCCGGGCCGTCCGCGCGGATCAGCGCGATGACCCGCTCGGCGCGAAGCGACGCGAGTACGGCGGAAGCCGGCTTGGGCATGGTCCATTTATCGCGCATGACGGCCACATGGGTCGAGTATGTTCTGCTGGGTTTCGCAGGCGTGGGCGCGGGCCCCCGGGGGATCCGCCCGGGCGTGCGGACCCGGCGGGCGGGCGCCGCCCGGAGGGAAAATCCTCGTCCCAGGGACGGGTTGTCGGCTAAGTTGGCCCATCATGACGCCAACCCCGATCCCGGTGATCTTGATAACAGGCGCCAGTCGCGGCCTCGGGCGCGGCATCGCCGTGCAGATGGCCGCCGAGGGCTGCTCGGTCGCGATCAACTTCGTCGGCAACCGGGCCGCCGCCGAGGAGACCGCCGCGCTCTGCAAGAAAGCCTCCAAGCTCCCGGGTCAGGAGCATTTCCCGATAAAGGCGGACGTCGGCTCAGCGGGGGACCGGTCCCGCCTTGTGGACGCCACGCTCTCGAGGTTCGGCAGGATTGACGCGCTTGTGAACAACGCCGGCGTCGCCCCCGCCGTCCGCGCGGACCTCATCGATGCCGACGAGGGGTCGTTCCAGGAGCTCATCCGCGTGAACCTGCAGGGGCCCTATTTCCTCACCCAGGCGGTCGCGAGGCACTGGCTCGAGAAGAGGCCCGAGCCGGCGCTGCCGGGGGGCCACAAGATCGTCTTCATCACCTCGGTCTCGGCCGACACGGCGTCGACCGACCGCGGCGGCTACTGCGTGTCGAAGGCGGGCCTCGCGATGGCCGCTCAGCTCTGGGCTGCGCGCCTCGCCGGGGACAACATCCAGGTCGCCGAGGTGAGGCCCGGCATCATGTCCACCGACATGACCTCGGGGGCTAGGGTGAAGTACGACCGGCTCATAGCCGGCGGCCTGGTGCCGCAGGGGCGGTGGGGAACGCCGGAGGACGTCGGCCTTGCCGTCCGCGCGTTCATATCGGGCCAGCTTCCCTTCTCGACGGGCTCCGTCATTGCCGTGGACGGCGGTCTGCATATCCGGCGCCTGTGAGCACGGCCCAGCCACGACCATGATCCGGATCGACCCCTTGATCACCCCCGAGTCCCTGCGCGGCGCTGTCGGCCGCCTCTTTGAGGCGTCAGCCGGGAAGATCCTCGCGATCGAGAAGCGCTGGAGCCCGCAGCTCGGCTCCCCCGTCGTGACCGTGAAGGGACGGTATGCGCCCCGGGGGTGGACCGAGTGGACCCAGGGCTTCCGGTTCGGCTCGGCGATCCTGCAGTTCGAGGCGACGGGGGACCGCCAGGCGCTCGCGGTCGGGCGCGACGGCACGCTAGGGCACATGGCCGGACATGTGAGCCACGTCGGCGTTCACGACCACGGCTTCAACAACGTCTCCACCTACGGAAACCTCTACCGCCTCGCCAAGTCCGGGGCGCTTCACGCGGGCGAGGGGGAGGTCCGGCTCTACGAGCTCGCCCTGAAGGTCTCCGGCGCGGTGCAGGCGGCGCGCTGGACGAACCTTCCCGCGGGGCTCGGGTACATCTACTCCTTCAACGGCCCCCAGTCGCTCTTTGCCGACACGATCCGGTCGCTGCGCATCCTCGCGATTTCGCACAGCCTAGGCCACGTGCTGATGGGCGAGAACGAGCGCCGCCATTCACTGCTCGGCCGCCTTCTTCAGCACGCCGAGACGACCGCCCGCTTCAACGTGTACTACGGCGAGGGGAGGGACCGCTACGACGTTCGCGGGCGCGTGGCCCACGAGTCGATCTTCAACACGAATGACGGCACGTACCGGTGCCCGAGCACCCAGCAGGGGTACTCCCCGTTCTCGACCTGGACCCGCGGCCTCGCGTGGATCCTCTGCGGCTACGCCGAACAGCTCGAGTACCTCGACTCGCTGCCGGAGCGGGAGCTCGGAGGGTTTGGGGGGAGGGCCGCCGTCCTGGGCCGCTTCGCGCGCGTCGCCAGGGCCACCGCCGACTATTACATCGAGCAGACGCCCACGGACGGCGTGCCCTACTGGGACACCGGAGCGCCCGGCCTGGCGGCGCTCGGCAGCTACCTGGACCGCCCGGCCGATCCCCACAACGACCGAGAGCCGGTCGACAGCTCCGCCGCGGCCATCGCCGCGCAGGGGCTCATCCGCCTGGGCAACCACCTCTCGGGCGGGAGGCAGGCGCGGGCGGGCGCAAGGTACACCGCGGCCGGCCTCACGATCGCCCGGACTCTCTTTGGCGAGCCCTACCTGTCGACCTCGCCCAGGCACGAGGGCCTTCTTCTCCACACGGTCTATCACCGCCCCAACGGCTGGGACTACGTGCCGCGGGGCCGCAGGGTTCCCTGCGGCGAATCGAGCATGTGGGGCGACTATCACGCCCGGGAACTCGCGCTGATGATCAAGCGGATGACGGAGCGCCGGCCGTACCACACGTTCTTCGCCTTCTAGCGCGCCGATCCCATGATCCCCCCGCCCCGCGATCTCTCGCGACTGTGCCTGCACACGATGACGACGAGGCCCTGGGCCTTTGAGGAGTCCGTGCGCCGCTACGCCGCCGCGGGCGTGCGCGGCGTAACGGTCTGGCGGTCCGACTTCGCCAGGCACGGCCCCGCCGCAGCCGGGGAGCTGATCCGAGCCAGCGGCCTTCGCGTCGTCTCGCTGTGCCGCGGCGGATTCTTCCCGGCGGCCTCCCCCGGGGACCGGGCCAAGGCCGTCGACGACAACCTACGGTGCATCGACGAGGCCGCTGCGCTTGGCGCGCCGCATGTCGTGCTGGTCTGCGGCTCGGCGCCCGGGTTGCCGCTCGCGGAGTCGCGCGCCCAGATAACCGAAGGCATCGCCTCCGTCCTGACGCATGCCGCGGCATGCGGGGTGAAGCTCGCCATCGAGCCGCTGCACCCCATGTACGCCGGCGACCGCTCCGCGGTGAACACCGTGGGCCAGGCCCGGGCGATCTGCAACCAGCTCAAGTCGCCGTGGCTGGGCATCGCCGTGGACGTCTACCACACCTGGTGGGACGACGGCCTGGAGGACGAGATCGGCAGCGCCGGCCGCGAGGGGACGCTGCTCGCGTTTCACATCTCCGACTGGCGGGTGCCCACGACGGATCTGCTGGAGGACCGGGGGATCATGGGGGAGGGCTGCATCCCGATCCGCCAGATCCGGGGATGGGTCGAGGGGACCGGGTTCGTCGGGTTCAACGAGGTGGAGATATTCTCGCGCCGGCATTGGGCCGGCGACCAGGAGCGGTATCTCGAGGACATCAAGGCCGCGTACCTCGCCCACGCGTGATTTCCAGGCGGGGCGCCCGCGCCCGGCTGACCAAACGCCCACAGCATGAATAAACACACCATCGGGATTGTGATGAACGGCGTCACGGGACGCATGGGAGCCAACCAGCACCTTGTGCGCTCGGTCCTGGCGATCCGGGACGAGGGCGGCGTCCGCCTCGCCAACGGCGACGTCGCGATCCCGGACCCGATCCTCGTTGGGCGCAACAGGGACAAGGTGATGGCCCTGGCCGCCGCGCACGGCGTCGCCCGCGTGGGCGCGAGCCTCGAGGAGGCCCTGCGTGACCCCTACAACCGGATCTACTTCGACGCCCAGACCACGTCCCAGCGCGCCGAGGCGGTGCGCAAGGCCATCGCCGCCGGGAAGGCGGTGTACTGCGAGAAGCCGATCGCGCTCGACACGGCCACGGCCGTGGCCCTCTACAGGGAATGCGCCGCCGCTGGCCTGAAGAACGGCGTGGTGCAGGACAAGCTGTGGCTTCCCGGGCTGGTCAAGCTGAGGGGCCTGGTCGATTCAGGCTTCTTCGGCCGGATCCTCTCGGTGCGCGGCGAATTCGGCTACTGGGTGTTCGCGGGCGATTCGCAGCCCGCGCAGCGCCCCTCGTGGAACTACCGCGCCGAGGACGGGGGCGGCATCGCGATGGACATGCTCTGCCACTGGCGGTACGTCATCGACAACCTCTTCGGAAACGTATCGGCCATCTCGTGCCTCTGCGCGACCCACATACCGGAGCGCCGCGACGAGCAGGGGGCGCCGTACAGGTGCACGGCGGATGACGCCGCCTATGCGACGATGCGCACGGACAACGGCCTCGTCGTCCAGTTCAACAGCTCGTGGTGCACGCGGGTGCGGCGCGACGACCTGCTCACCATCCACGTCGACGGGACCGGCGGGTCCGCCGTGGCTGGCCTGCGCGACTGCTGGACCCAGGGCGCGGGCGAAACGCCGCGGGCCGTCTGGAACCCCGACATCGAGCAGCCGATCAAGTTCTTCGAGGGCTGGCGCAAGATGCCGCAGGACCCGTCGCCCGAGAACGCCTTCAAGGCCCAGTGGGAGCTCTTCCTGCGCCACGTTGTCGGCGACGAGCCGTTCCGCTGGACGCTCCTCGAAGGCGCTAAGGGCGTGCAGCTCGCGGAGAAGGGCCTGGAGTCGTGGCGGAAGGGGGCGTGGGTCGGGGTGGACGCGCTAGGCTGACAGCCCAACCTGTGAGCCAGGATTCCATCCGCGGGAACAGCCCCGGCACGCGCCCGGCCGGGTATGTCCGCGCGTTCTCAACTCTCGGCTGCCCCGGCCTGGACCTTGCCGGGGCCTGCGCCCTGGCCCGGGCCCACGGCATCGGGGCGGTCGAGCTGAGGGTGCTCGGGGGCTCGGTGGACCTGCCCGCGTATTTTCGCGGGCTCGGAATGGACGCTGAGGCCATCCGCTCCGTGGCGGGCGCGGCCGGGGTTAGGATCGTCGCGATCGACACCTCGCTCCGCCTCATCGACGGGACCCGCGAGGACCGCGAGAAGTTCCTCGAGATGGTTCGGTTGGCCGAGGCGATCGGCGTGGCCCGCCTCCGAGTCTTTGACGGTGGCTCAAAGGCGGACGCCGCCGACATGGAACGCGCCTCCGAAGCTGTCCGATGGTGGCGCTTGCTTCGGGCCAGACACGCCTGGAAGACCGACATCATGGTCGAGACCCATGATGCGCTCGTCACCTCGGCGGCGATCCTGCGGTTTGCCAGGGCGGCGCCGGGCGCAGTCATCCTCTGGGACAGCCACCACACTTGGCACAAGGGCGGCGAGGAACCGGCCGCGACATGGCGCGCCATCGGGAAGCTTGTGGCCCACATTCACGTGAAGGACAGCGTCCGCGGCGCGGGTCCAGGCGCGCCAGGGGCGTACGCGCTCCCTGGGACCGGTGACTTCCCGATGGCGGCCCTCAGGGCCGCATTGAAGGGCGGCTACACGGGTCCCCTGAGCCTCGAGTGGGAGAGGCACTGGCATCCGGAGATCGCCCCCCTTGAGGACGCGCTGCGCTCGGCGGCCTCCACCTCGTGGTGGTAGAGGGCCCGCGGGTCAATGTCCCGCGGTCGGCCAGCCTCGAGCCATGAGTCCCGGGGGGGTGCGCCCGCGCACCCAAGGGTTCACTTGGTGTCGCCCAGAACCTTCGCCTTGGCCCTCTGGAACTCCTCTTCGGTCAGGGCGCCGGAGTCCCTGAGCGCCTTAAGTCTCTGGATCTCTGCGGCCAGGTCTGGGGCGCCCGCCTGGACCGCCGGCACGGCGATTCCCGTGGCGGTGGACAGACCAAGCGTCGGGAAGTTCGGGTCGCCGGGCGTGGCGCTGGTCACGGGCCTGTTGTACAGGTCGAAGAGCTGCGCGAACCGGCCGAAGGACTCCACCTTCCCACTGACGAGCCGGATCATGTACGGCTGGTCGCGGCCGTAGCCGGACTCCGCGACCAGGTAGTAGGTCATGTACTCGACGTTTGCCTGGGCGCTCGTGCTGTCAGGCGTCCCCAGAAGGGCGAGGACCTGGTCCTTGGTCATGCCTATGTGGACGTTGTTCAGCTTGTCCGACGTGGCGCAGCCTGCGAACAGGGCACCGAGAAATAACAATCCAACGATGGCGGCTTTGGCTTTCATGTTGAAGGGGTTGAAAGGAAGGACGTAGCGCAGGGGGAAAGGATGCCAAATGGGCCCAGGCGCCCCCGGGACAGTCGGAAAAAAGGAGGATCGAGTCAGCCGCCCGCCTAATCAGGAAACAGGCACTTGAGGGCGAACGGTGCCATGCCGTTGTCCGAATGTGCAATCCCGGGAGCAAGGGATACCGACCATCCGAATGGAACTCCGAATGAGGCGGCCGCCTTCTCGCCGCAGGCGAAGAAGAACTTTCCGCGTGCCAAGCGATACGGTCCCTGCGCTTCAGCCTCGGGGGCATGCGACAAATCTTTGTGATTGGGGTCGGTGTCCGCGGTTCCCAGCAGCACGATCAGTGGAAGTGCCAATGCGGCGCGGATACCGGCATTCCCAAGGCCCGTGCCGCCGAAGCCGTACGGGAAATTGTCCTCGGCGTCCGGTAGCATGTAGGTTCCCGCGTTTGCGCTGACGGCCCGGAGTATCCGGGATCGGGGTGTGAAAAAAATGAATCGATGAACGAACTGGGCCCCGGCGGAGTGGCCGTAGATCAGGTATCGATCGCAGGTGCAATGGCAGCGTTCGCGCACGGAGTCGAAGATGGGTTCGATCATGCCGTAACTCCATTCCTCAGGCGGATTGGGTCGCCCGTTTCGGGACATCAAGTTCCCGTCCTGATAGCCCTTTGCGCCTGGAAACTCCTTCTCGGAGAATTCGGGCACCACCAGTACAAAGTGCCGTTCATCCGAAAAGGGGAGCCAATCGTGAAAATACACCTCGCCGTTGCGCTTTGCGCCGTGCATGACGAAGGCGATGGGAGTGGCCGCGTCGAGGCCCGCAGGAACATGGTACCGGACCAAGACGTGTTTCGACCCCTGCACGAAGTCGAACGAGGCGCTGCCAGACTTTTGAAGACTGGATGTATCGTCAGCGCGGGCTCCGGTCAGGGCCACCAGCGCGGCCAGAACGACAAAAGGCAGGGTGGCTGGCTTCAAGGGCAGGATTCCAAGAGGGAGAGGAGGGCCTTTATGCCACTGCGGGCCTCCATCTCCTTCCGCAATCTCATTTACCCAATCGATTACAAACGAGGAATCGAGAAGGCAGTGCTTCATTTGCGCGGAGCGCTTCTAAGGCCCTGATCTCCCCAGCGCCGTTCGCTCCAGGCAAGCGCATCGGTTCCCGTCACAATCCCCTCCTCACGGATCAACCTGCGGGCAAAGGTCGCCTTCTTCATCCCCGCCCGCTTGGAGCGCTTGGCGAGGACGGCCTGCTCTCCCTTTGTGAGACGCACGGTCAGTATGGCAGGCATTGTATCTCTCATGTATGTCATTTGATAATGGGGGCAAGTTTCGGTGCAGGTGGAACCTGCGTCAGAGCAGCCCGGCCTCCCGGAAGCTGTAATACCCCCGACCAAGAGGATCGGCTCCTCTCCGACCAATGATAACATGATCCAATAGAGGAATATCCACGGCCGCGGCGGCCTCCCTGAGCTGCCTGGTAAGCTGGATGTCGGCGGCGCTTGGCGAGGGATCCCCCGATGGATGGTTGTGGGCACACACAACAGCGGCGGCGGCCTCCCGGATGGCCGACCGAAAAACCTCGCGGGGGTGGGCGAGGGCGGCTGTCGCCGTGCCCGATGAAACCTCGACCCGCTTGCGCAGGCGGTTGCGCCGGTCGAGGCAGAGCACCCAGAACTTCTCGACCTCGAGGCCGGGGGCGACCGAGCCGAAGTGGGCGGCGATCATGTCGGC
The DNA here is from genome assembly GCA_964496645.1 of uncultured Opitutaceae bacterium. Classification (GTDB taxonomy): domain Bacteria; phylum Verrucomicrobiota; class Verrucomicrobiia; order Opitutales; family Opitutaceae; genus Palsa-1447. The sequence continues at coordinate 47,821 of CAZCAJ010000018.1, read as the reverse complement.
GCGGTTGAGGACGGGCGGCTCAGGGGAAGGCGCGCCGACGGCCCGGCGCGCGACCTCCATCGCCGCCACGAGCTGGAGCGCCTTGACGCGTCCGATGCCCCTGTGCCTGCGGAAGTCGGACTCGTGCCAGGAGAGCAGCGCCGGGAGCGACCCGGCCTCCGAGATGAGCCGGGAGGCGACGGCGAGCACGTCCTGGCCCTGCGTGCCGCTGCGCAGGATCATCGCCAGGAGCTCCGTGTCGCTCAACGCCGGCGCGCCGAGGCGCTGGAGGCGCTCCTGGGGCCGCTCGCTGGCGGGCAGGATCCGCATCCGGCTCTCGGGATAGGGCGTTGGCGGGGCGTGATCCAAGGGATTGGCGCCTACGATGGCCCCGCGCGGCAATTAAACAATCAAAATAGACATGTCGCATACCTCGCGCGCGCGGCCGCCCGGGCGCCCCCCCTTGATCCCTGCGCCTAGGGTGAACTCCCCAGGCGGGCCTGGGTGACCCCAGTGTTAACGGGGATATCCCCAGCCCAACCCGGGTGAGGTCCCCTTTCCCAATATTAGGAAGCCCCTATTAGCATCCGGAGCGGAATGGAGTGTAGTGTGCACATGCAAACCAATGGTGCCCCGGTCAACTCCTCCAGCCTGCTTCGCCTTTCGCGGCTTGGCGCCTTCGGGATGGTCGCCTTCTGCGGATTCGGATTGTCGGGTTTCGCGACGCAGAGCGCGCTAGGGGCGTCCCCGGCCGAGTTCTCGGCGTTCTCGCCGGCGGCGAGGGTCGTGCGGCCCTTTGAGGCGATAAGGCTCGGCAAGGAGTACGTGGCAAGCCACCCGGGAACGGACTTTCTGGTCGGAAGCGGCGATTCGATGCTCCCCCTCTACAAGGACCACACGGTGGTTATCACGCAGCGGATCGCCATGTCGGAGCTCAGGCGCGGAATGACGGTCGCCTACATGGGCGAATCCGGCCGGCCCGTCGCCCACGTCCTCGTGAAGAAGACCCTGGGTGGCTGGGTCGCAAAGGGCGTTGGAAACTCCGAGTACGACTCCGCGCTCGTGACGCGGGACAACCTGATGGGCGTCGTCGTCAAGGCGTTTGAGCCCACGGCCAGCCCGATGGTGGCCCTGCTGGAGGAGGCGCGGATGCGCTCGGTCGTCGCCTCGATGCCCTGACGGCCCGGGGGCGGCGCAGCCGGGACGGTGATTGCCCTCCCGGACCCGGCTAGAAGTGCTTCACGTAGCCGTTGCGGCGAAGGCGCTCGAGCCACCTGTCGCTGTTCTGGCGGCTCATCTGTTGGACGAGGACGCGCTCGATTTGGTCGCGCACCTCGTCGAGCGGCTGGATCCCCGCGTATTTCCGGTCGTCCGCGTAGAGAAGGAAGCAGCCCTCGGGGGTCATCACGGGCTCCGAGCACTCGCCCTTCTTGACGGCAAAGAGCGGCTCGCTGAACTCCGGCTTCAGGTCGGATCTCTTCTGCCAGCCCCAGTCGCCGCCCTTCGCGCGGCGAGAGTCGGCGCTGTATTCCTTCGCAAGGTCCTCGAACCGCTCGCCCGAGCGCAGCCGAAGAAGGATTGAGTCCGCCTTCCCCTTTAGCCCGCCGTCCGTCTCGCCGGGGCCGCGGGCGAGCTGGATTAGCCGCAGATGGACGCTGTCGTCCTGGTAAAAGCGGTCCTTGTTCTCCTTGTAGTACTGCTCAATCCGCACCGGGCTCACGATGGTCTGCGACTTGCGCTGCTGGTGCATCATGTAGTTGTAGATGATGTCCTCCTCCACCTCCTTGCGGTAGTCGCGTATCGTGGTGCCGCGCGCGCGCAGGTATGCCAGGAATTTCGAGCGGTCGTTGTCGAACTGGTCGGAGAGCTGGTCCGCGATCTGGTTGTCGACGAAGCTCGGCGGGACGTGCTTCTTGTCGTCCTTCTCGAAATCCTTGATTATCAGCACCCGGTCGATGAGGTTGTTTATCGCGTCGTCCTGCAGCGCCTCGAGCTTCTGGTTGAATTCCTGCTCGTTGCGCGCCTCCCGCTGGAGCTGCGGGATCAGCGGCGTGACCTCGCGGCGGACGTCGTCGACGGTAATGATCTTATCCTCCGCAATCGCGGCTATCCCATTGGCAAACCGCAGGTTGAGGTTGTCGTCAGGCGTCGTTGTCTGCGCGACTGCTGACGCCGCAAGGAGCGAAGCCACGATGGCGGCGTTGGCGCTGCGGATCGGGGTCATGGATTCGGCAGGTGGTTCAGAAAGGAAATAATCTCCCTCAACCGTAGGTGCGGGCGCGGTGCGGTCAACCTTGGAAACCGGGTTCCGATCATCACCCAGTCGTCCCGCTGGCCGCTGCCGCGAAGGCACTTCAGGCGGTTGGATTCAGATTCGACGGAAAGAATGCCCTTTTGTTCCGCCAAGATGCGGATCTCGGTCACGAGAAGCAGGGTCCGCACCTCCGGTACCGGCTTGCCGAACCGATCCCCCAGCTCGGCCTCGATCTGGCGCACGGCGTGCTTGGAGTCGGCAAGCGCCAGCCTCCGGTACAGGTCGATGCGGAGGCGGGTCTCGCCGATGTAGGAAGAGGGGATCCGGGCCTGTATCCTGCCCACCCCGGCCCGCCCCTCCCCGTCCTCGGCGTCCTTGATTGCGGTGTATCCGTCCTCATGGCGCCCTTTCGGCCGCTCCGGCGCGGCGCCGTCCTCGCCCACGAACACGAAGTCGAGCTTGACGTTCGCGCGTATGGCGGCTGCGGACTTCTCGCCCTTCAGGCGGGCCACGGACTGGCGCAGGAGCTGGCAGTACAGCTCGAAGCCGACCCCGACGATGTGGCCGCTCTGCTCGGGCCCCAGGAGGTTGCCGGCGCCTCGCAGCTCGAGGTCGCGCATCGCGATCCTGAAGCCCGCGCCAAGCTGCGTGTGCTGGCGCAGCGTGTTCATGCGCTGGCGCGCCGCGTCAAGGAGCCGCGTGTGGCGGTGCAGCAGCAGGTAGGCGTAGGCCTGGTGCCTGAAGCGCCCGACCCGGCCCCTGAGCTGGTAGAGCTGCGACAGCCCGAAGCGGTCGGCCCCCTCGATGATCAGGGTGTTGCAGTTGGGGATGTCGAGGCCGCTCTCGATGATCGTCGTGCACACGAGCACGTTGTACCGGCCGGCGACGAAGTCCGTCATCACCCTCTCGAGGCCGGCCGCGTCCATCTGCCCGTGGCCGACTCCGAACGAGATGTCGGGCATCGCGGCGCGCAGCCGGCTCGCGACGCCCTCGATCGTCCCCACCCGGTTGTGGAGGTAGAAGACCTGGCCCCCGCGCCGCATCTCGTGGCGGATCGCGTCGACGACCGCCTTCTCGTCGTAGGTCTTGACTATCGTCTGGATCGGGTGGCGGTCGACCGGGGGGGTGTCGATGACGCTCATGTCGCGCGCGCTCGTGAGCGCGAGGTAGAGCGTCCTCGGGATGGGCGTGGCGCTCATCGAGAGGACGTCCACCGTCGCCCTCATCCTCTTGAAGACCTCCTTGTGCTTCACCCCGAAGCGCTGCTCCTCGTCGATGATCACGAGGCCGACGTCCTTGGGGACGACGTCGCGCTGGAGGAGGCGGTGGGTCCCAATCAGGATGTCCACGCCCCCGGATGAAACGGCCGCGAGGATCTGCCTCTGCTCCGCGCGGGAGCGAAAGCGGCTGAGCATCTCGACCGAGACCGGGTAACCCGCCATGCGCTCGCGGAAGGTGTTGAAGTGCTGCTGCGCGAGGACGGTCGTCGGGACGAGAACGACCACCTGCTTGCTCGCCTGCACGGCCTTGAACGCCGCCCGCAGCGCCACCTCGGTCTTTCCGAAGCCGACGTCGCCGCAGATGAGGCGGTCCATGGGCCGCGCCCGCTCCATGTCGCGCTTGGTCTCCTCGATGGCGCGCATCTGGCCCGCCGTCTCGGTGAACGGGAACGACGCCTCGAACTCGCCCTGCCACTCCGTGTCCGCCGGGAACGCGAATCCCGGCTGCGCCTCCCGGCTGGCCTGGATGCGCAGCAGCTCGGCCGCCAGGTCCACTGTGGCCCGCTCGACGGCGCGGCGGGCCTTTTCCCACCTGCCGGAGCCGATCCTGCCGAGCTGCGGCCTGGCGCCCCCGAGGCCCACGTAGCGGCTGATGAGGTGCGACTCCTGGAGGGGGACGTGGAGCGTCACGCCGTCATCGAACTCGAGCGAGATCACCTCGCGCAGGCCCTGGGCGGTGTCGATCTTCGTGACGCCGCGGTAGTGCGCGATCCCGTGCTGCAAGTGGACCACGAAGTCCCCCTCGACCAGCTCGGAGAAGTCGAGCAGCTGGTCGACCTGGGCCACGGACGAGCGGGCGCGGCCCGCCGCGGCCGGGCGCCTTGCCCTCTTGCGGCCGAACACCTCGGTTTCGGTGATCAGGACGAGCCCGCGCCCGGCGCCGGCGATCGCCAGCTCTGCGCCCGCGCGGGCCGTCACCCTGAAGCCCTCGTTCAGGTTCCCGCGCAGCGCGATGGGGTCGAGGCCCGGGAGGGCCGCGTCCGCCGAGAGCATCTCCCTCATGCGCTTCTCCTCGCCCGGCTTCGGCGCGGCGATGGCGATCGCGTATCCCTGCAGGCGCCACCCGGCGACGCGGCCGAGGAACGCCCGCCTCGCGTCCTCCTCCGCCTGAAGCCTTTCCCGGGCAAGAAGCGTGTCCGGCGCCAGGGACCTGTAGTGCTCCAGGCTCTCCGTGTCCCAGACCGTCTCGGAGGCCGGCTCGGCGAAGGCGTCGGACGCCTCGTCGATCTCGGAGACGCCGAAGGCCGCGGCGCACGCGCCCAGCAGGGGGGCGAGCCCGCCGGGGCCACCGGGCGAGAACGCCCTGAACTCCTCCTCCAGGGCCGCGGGCTCCACTAGGGCGAGGTGGGAGAGGGGGTTCAGGTAGTCTGAGATCCCGGCCTTGGCGGATTCGAGGCGCAGCCGCGGCGAGGCCCCGACCGAGACGCTTTCGACGCGGGCGCCCGAACGCTGGGTCACCGGGTCGAACGCCCGGATGTCCTCGATGTCGTCGCCGAAGAAATCGAGGCGGTAGGGCTCCGGCGCCGTGACCGGGTAGACGTCTATAATGCCGCCGCGCACGGCGTAGTGGCCGGGGGCCTCGCAGACCGCCTCGCTGTCGTAGTCCAGGGCCCGCAGCCTCTCGATCAGGGCCTGGAACGGCTGGCGGGTCCCGCGCGCGAGGGTGATCTCGCTCGCCGCGTACTGCTCAATCGCGGGGACCGGCTGGAGCAGCGACGATGGCGTGGCGAACACGGCTACGGCCGCCTCCGCCCGGTCGCCCGCTGGGCGCGCGCGGGCCGCGCGCAGGCCCGACAGGACCGCGAGGCGGTCGCCTGAGGCCGCGAACGCCTCGCGTATGTCCCTGCTGTCTGGAATGGACTCGGGGAACACGAGGGCCTGGAGCGCGACGCCGCTCCCGGGCGCGCCCGCGAAGAGGCGGACGTCCTCGGCCAGCTGCTCGGCGGTCCGCAGGTCCTGGGCCACGACGACCCAGACCGGCGACGGGTGGGAGCGCATCGTCTGCGCGAGGACGGCGGCCCGCGCCGCCGGGCACACGCCGACGATCTTGTGCCTACCCGCGACGGTCATCTTCCCCGGGGCGCCGCCTCCAGGGCGGCGAGCGCCGCCCGCGCCGCCTCTTCCTCCGCAAGCTTCTTGGACGGGCCCCGCCCGCTCGCCACCCGGCGATCCTGGACGAATACCGCGACCTCGTACACGCGCTCGTGGTCCGCCCCTGCCGCGGAGACCACCTCGTACCGGATCGCCTGGTTGCCGTGCAGGGGCTGGATGAGCTCCTGGAGGCGACCCTTGGGGTTGGCGCGGCCCTCCAGCGCCGCAAGGCGCCGGCCGAGGTCCCCGTAGATGCCGAGGACGGTGCGCCGGGCGCTCTCGGTGCCCCCGTCAAGGCCGACGGCCCCGACCAGCGCCTCGAACGCGTCCTCGAGGGCCGCGTCGCGCGCGCGCCCTCCGGCCGCCTCCTCGCCCGCCCCCAGCCGCAGGCACCGGTCGAGCCCGATCTCGCGGGCGAGCCCGGCCAGGAGCTCGCCCTTGCCGAGCACCGCCCTGCGCTTGGTCAGGTCGCCCTCGCTGTCCTGCGGGAAAAGTGCGAAGAGCGCCTCGGTCAGGATGAGCTGCAGAATCGAGTCCCCGAGGAATTCGAGGCGCTGGTTGTCGCCGCCGGCGCCGGGGTTGTCCTGCAGCCACGAGGCGTGGGTGAGCGCTCGCGTGAGGTAGGCCGGGTCGCGGAACCCGTATCCGATCCGCTCCTGGAGCGTCTTGAGGTCTCCGGTCATGAGCTTGCGCTGGTGTAGCGCCTCAGGCCGCTCCTGAAGACCGCGACGGCCAGGGCGAACCACACGAGCGTGGCCGCGCAGAGGCCGAGGGCCCACGACGGCTCGAAGCCGTGCAGCATGACCCGGGCGGGGGCGTTGCTGACCACCACGACGGGCAGCACCCAGACGAAAAGGGCGCTCGCTAGGCCCTTGCTGAACGCCTCCCTGGGGATCCGGGAGAACTCCATGAGCGTGAAGTAGCTCCCCTCGACGCCCTGCGAGCTCGTGATCCAGAAGGAGAGCGACATCGACATGACGAGGGCGCTGTAGTGGATCACGACGCCGCAGGCCACCATGCACGCGTAGAGCGCAAGGTCCGACGGCCCCGGATGGAGGCCCAGCTTCCTTGCCGAGTACACGACCAGCCCCGCCGCGACGAACGAGTTGAGGAGCCCGTCCATCTCCAGCTTGCGGGTCGACGCCATGAACAGGGGGTCCCCGGGCTGGGCCAGGAAGAAGTCGAAGGCGCCGCTGCGCACGTTGCGCCCCATCTCAAAGATCCCGCTCCAGAAGAAGCCCATCAGGAAGCGCTGGATCAACATCGAGGTCCCCGCGAGGAGAAGCATCTCGTACTTGCTCCATCCGGCCACCGTCGAGGTGTGGCTGTAGACCACCTCGATCATCAGGACGTTGACCGAGATCCAGAAGAGCTCGACCAGGGCCCATATGAAGAGATCGCCGCGGAACATCATGGTGCGCACGAGCGAGTACCGCGCGCTCGCGAGCCAGACCCTAAGGTACCGGGAGAGGGTGGTCATGGCGGGTGGTTCAGCCGCCCGCGGCGGTGTGGCGCCGGAGCCCGCGCAGCCACACGGCCTCGGCGACGCACACCAGGACGGCGGCCCAGATCGCCTGGACCGCGAGGCCGCGCGCCGCGGCAGGGAGGCCGATCCTGCCGGTCAGTATGGCGGTCGGGAAGTAGGCCTGGTAGTAGAAGGGCAGGTAGCTGACGGCGCGGAAGACCGCCGGGGGCAGAAGGTCGAGGGGGAAGAACTGGCCGCCCAGCACGGTCTCGACCGCCATGGACAATATGACGAAGCCCTGGATCTCGAGGAACCAGAACGCGAGCATCCCGAAGCAGTACGCGATGCTGAACTGGATCAGCGCCGTGAGCGCCATCGCGGGGATCCCGAGCGCGATCCGCCACCCGTCGTGGGGAAGGACGAGGTAGCCCCTGAAGAACGGGAGGGCGGCCCCGAGCGCCACGAGGCCGAGCGCGCCCGAAACGACCCTCGCGGAGGCGAACACGCTAAGGCGGTACGCGAAGTAGTTGATCGGCTTAAGGAGGAACTGGTTGATGAGCCCGTTGCGTATGTCCTCGCTAATCTGGTAGTCCTCGTTGAACGCGCCGATGAAGAACTGCAGGACGAACAGCGCGACGAAGTAGGTCAGGGTCTGCGCGAATCCGTAGCCGCCAATGCTCGCGCTTCCGGTGTAAATGGCCCCCCAGAAGATGAATATGAAGACCAGGTGGAAGATGGAGAACAGGCTCCGGGCCGCGAAGTTCCAGCGGTACACGAGGTTGCTCTGCAACCCGACGACAAAGGCGTGGCGGTACTTCAGCATAGCCCGAACCGGGCGATGACCTCCGCCGCCAGGTTGCGGTAGGCGGTGGCGCCGGGGTTGAGCGGATCGTAGGCGAAGATCGTCTTGCCGAAGCCGGGCGCCTCGCTCAGCCGCACGGTCCTCGGGATGACGGTAGAGAATATCTTGTCGGGCATGTGGGTCCTGACCTCCTCGACCACCTGCCGGGAAAGGCTCGTGCGGACGTCGAACATGGTCATCACTATCCCGCCCAGCTCGAGCGCGGGGTTGATTCCGGCCGACTTCAGGCGCTCGACGTTGCGCAGGATCTGGCCAAGGCCCTCGAGGGCCATGTACTCGCACTGCAGCGTGATCAGCAGGTGGTCCGCCGCGGCCAGGCTGTTCATCGAGAGGAGGCCCAGCGCCGGGGGGCAGTCGATGATGACCGCCCGGAAGCCGCCCGACGCCACGACGGGCTCCAGCACGCCGCGGAGCTTCATCAGGTAGTTGTCCATCTGCGAGAGCTCGATCTCCGCGGCCGCAAGGTCCTCCTCGCTAGGGATGATGGCCAGGTGCTCGTAGGCGGTGGGGGTGACCAGCGGGAGGGCCTCCCCCTCGCCCCGGAGCGCCGCGTACAGGCTCCTTCCCTCCAGCTTCTCGACGCCGAGCGAGCTCGTCGCGTTGGCCTGCGGATCCAGGTCGATGAGCAGCGTGTGGATCCTCTTCTCCGCCAGGCCCGCCGCAAGGTTGACCGCGGTCGTGGTCTTGCCGACGCCGCCTTTCTGGTTGGCGATGGTGAAGACGGTGGTGGCCATTTGCGGCATTCTCGTTTTTCCGATGGCGCGGCGTCAATTCCCGGCGCAAGGCGTTCGATCTTGACCGCTGGCTTCCGATGTCTGGCATCTGGGATGGTGGCCTGCAACCCGAACCTGTCGTCGAAGCCGATCCCGGCGCGCGAGCGCCTGATTTTCGCGCTGGACGTCCCCGGGCTCGACGAGGGAAAGCGCCTGGCCGAGCGGCTGGGCGGCTCGGTCGCATTTTACAAGCTGGGGCTGCAGCTCCTCATGTCCGGGCGGTACTTCGAGATGGTCGACTGGCTCCACGCCCAGGGGAAGAAGGTCTTCGCCGACATCAAGTTCTTCGACGTCCCCGAGACCGTCAGGCTGGCGGTCGAGCAGCTGCAGTCGCGCAGGGTGACGTTCGCCACCGTGCACGGGAACGACTCGATGCTCGAGGCCGCGGTCTCCGCCAAGGGCCCCATAAAGATCCTAGCCGTCACGGTCCTGACGAGCCTGGATCGGGGCGACCTGGACGACCTCGGGTTCCAGTGCAACCCCGAGGACCTCGTCCTGTCACGGGCCAGGCGCGCCCTCAAGCTGGGCTGTGACGGCGTGATCTCCTCGGGCCTCGAGGCGGCGCGCCTGCGGGGCGAGCTCGGCGCCGGCTTCCTGATCGTGAGCCCCGGGATCCGCCCCGTCGAGAACCGGCCCCCCGACGACCAGAAGCGCACGGTCGACGTGGAGGACGCATTCCTGCGGGGCGCGGACTACATCGTGGTGGGCCGCCCCATCAGGGCGGCAGCCGACCCGCGCGCCAAGGCCGAGGAGATCCAGGCCAAGATTGCGGGGCTCTTCCCTCCCTGATCCGTGAGGGCGCGCGCAATCGTGCTGGCTGGGGTGGTTGCCGCGGCGAGCGGAGCCGAGCGCACGCTTCCCGGCCTGCAGCCCGACGGATACACGCTGCTGCACAGCCAGTGGCCGATCCATCCGGTCGGGGTCCAGGTCGCCCTGGGCGACTTCCCGGTCAACATGGCTGTCGATCGCGACGGAAGGCTGGCCGCCGTTCTTCACGCGGGCCACCGCCAGCACGAGGTCCGGATCATCGACCTGTCGGCCGGGCGGGTCGTGGCCGCCGCGCCCCTTCACGAGTCCTTCCGCGGCGTCGCCTTCTCGGCGGACGGCAAGACCCTTGTCTGCAGCGGCGCGAGCGACGGGGTCCTACACGTCTTCTCGCTGAAGGCCGGCAGCCTCGCCCCGCGGGCGGACATAAGAGTCATGGACGAGGCGGACCGGGGCGTCGTCGCCGGATTCGCGCTCTCGCGCGATCTCGGCTCGGCGGTGGTTGCTCTCGCCTATGACAGCCGCGTGGTGCGGGTCGACCTGGCGACCGGGGCGCGCCTGTGGACGGCCCAACTGAAGGCGAACGCCGGCGCGGCCCCGCGCCCGTCGGCGGACTCCGGGGCGCCAAACGACGTCCTCGGGGGCCGCGAGCTCGTCGCCGACGCCGACCCGCTGGATGTCGTGTGGGACGAGCGCAGGGGCCGCGCTTACGTGAGCATCTGGGGGGAGTCCTCGGTCGCGGTGATCGACACGGGCGACGGCCGGATCGTGGGGCGCTGGCCGACCGGGCTGCATCCCAACGAGATGCTCCTCTCGCGCGACGGGCGCCTGTTCGTCTCAAACGGCGGATTGAACACGGTCACCGTCCTCGACACGCGTCGCGGGCGCCCGACCGAGATCCTCTCCTCGGCCGCGGCCCCGGGCGATCTGCCTGGATCCACGCCGGACAGCCTCGCGCTCTCGCCCGACGCGAGGACGCTCTACGTGGCGAACGCGTACACCAACACGATCGCTGTCTTCGACGTGGGCGTGCGCGGCGGGGGCCGGCCCCTCGGGTTCATACCCACGGGATGGTTCCCGACGGCGGTCAGGATGACACCCGACGGCCGGAACCTGCTGGTCCTAAGCGCCCGCGGCCTCGCCCCGATGCCGAGCGGCGGCAAGGGTGCCCCCTGGACCAAGATCGACGGGCTTTACCGCGGCTCCCTTGGGATCGTCTCCATCCCCCCGGGCGGCGAATTCGCCCGGGCGCTCGGCGGGTGGACGGCCGTTGCGCAGCGATGCAGGCCGGCGCCGCGCGCGGAGGCGTCGCCGGGCGACCCGATCCCGGCGCGCCCGGGAGGGGCCACGCCGATCAGGTACGTCGTCTACGTCATCAAGGAGAACAGGACGTACGACCAGGTGTTTGGCGACCTGCCCCAGGGCAACGGCGACCCGTCGATCTGCCTCTTCCCGGAAGGGGTCACGCCAAACATACACGCGATCGCCCGCCAGTTCGTGCTCCTCGACAACTTCTACGCCAACGCGGAGGTGAGCGCCGGCGGCCACGAGTGGAGCATGGCCGGGTACTCCTCGGAGTTCGTTGAGAAGTCATGGCCGGTGAACTACGGCCGCGAAACAAAGGGGACCCACGTCCCGTACCCGGGCGAGGGCCACTATGCCGCGGCGGTGCCCGCGCTGGGGTACCTTTGGGACCGGGCGAGCGCCGCCGGCTTGACCTTCCGCAGCTACGGAGAGTTCGCGGTGAACCCCGGGAAGCCCGGCGGCCCGGTGGACACCAACATGCCGGCCCTGAAGGGTCACGTCGACCCGGCGTACCGCGGCTGGGACCTCAAGTACCACGACTGCGACCGCGCGAGCGAGTTCATCGCGGAGCTGAGCCGGTACGAGGCCGCCGGCGACATGCCAAGGCTCCAGATCGTGCGCCTCCCTCAGGACCACACCGCGGGGGCGAAGCTGGGGGCATGGACCCCGGTGGCGATGGTGGCGGACAACGACCTCGCGGTCGGGCGCGTGGTGGAGGCGCTCAGCAGGTCGCGGTTCTGGGCGCGCACGGCCGTGTTCGTCGTCGAGGACGACGCCCAGAGCGGCCCGGACCACGTGGACGCGCACCGCACCGAGGCCCTCGTCGCGGGTCCGTTCGTCAGGCGCGGCGCGGTCGACTCGACGCCCTACACGACGTGCTCGATGCTGCGCACGATCGAGCTCATCCTCGGCCTGGAGCCCATGTCGCAGTTCGACGCAGAGGCGGCGCCGATGAGGGCAAGCTTCCAGCCCGGGCCCGACCTGACGCCGTTCAGGGCGCTCCCGGCGGGAGCCGACATCGAGGCCAGAAACGTGCGCGACGGGCCCTCGGCGGCTATCTCGTCCCGGTTCAACCTGTCGCGGGAGGATGCCGTCGACGAGCAGACGTTCAACAGGGTGATCTGGGCGGCGGTGCGGGGCGAGGACGCGGTGATGCCGGCCCCGGTCCATGCCGCGTTCGTCCGCAGGCTTCCCGAGCAGGACAAGGACGACTGACGCCCTCAGTTGTGGTCGCCGGCCTCGAACGGGATGGGGTTGATCCCCTGCTGCCGGCACTGCGCGATGTCGACCATGGAGTACTGAGGGGTTCCCAGGAAGGGGAGCGTCGACTGGAGTTCCTTGGAGCCCTCGGCCGCGGCGGCGCCGAACGTGGCCGAGCCCAGCATGGTGGTCTCGAACGCCACGAGGTGGCTCCCGTCGGCGGTGTCGTAGAAGCCGGTGAAGCAGTGGCCGGGCCTGAACAGCAGCACCGGGCGCAGCCCTATCCTGCGCAGCACCGAGGCGAATAGGACGGAGGCGTCGACGCAGTTCGCCCCCTGGTCGTGCACCGACTGGTCGAGGAAGCGCACGTACTGGGTCGACACGGTCGCGGAGGTGCCGCTGTCGGTCGCGACGTTGACGTAGCTCAGGCCGCGCGCCGCCAGCGCGTCCCATACTGCCTGGGCCTGCGCCATGGCGCCCTGCGCCCCGGTCTGGTAGCCGGTGAACGAGCGGACGGCCCCGCCGGACATCGCCTCCTGGAGGAGGGCGTTTATCCAGGGGTGGTCCTCGTTGACGAACGCCGCAAAGCACATGCTCGTGTCCTGCCACTGGCCCGAGGCGCCGTTGAACACGCGCGAGACGGCCTCGTTGACCGAGTGGACCGTTCCGACGAGCGTCGCCTCCGCCTCCGGCTGCCCGTCGATCAGCACCGTGACTACGAACGACTGCGGCCCCATCTGGGTCGTGCGCCTGAGGGCGTCAAAGTTCCAGGGAAGCTCGGGGTTGAGGGCGGCGCTGCCGGAGGACGCGTCGAAGCCGACCTGAAGGGGCCGGACGAAGAGCCCGGAGTCTATCCGCAGCTGCAGCGACCCGGAGGCGGGCAGGCCGCGGACCGCCACGGTCAGCCACCTGGAGAAGTCCGGGTAGGATGCGGCTAGGGAAAGCAGGAGCGACGGATACAGGTTGTTCTCGAACGAGCCCATCACCTCGCAGGCTGGGCGGCCGGCGGGGGCGACCGGGGTAGCCTCGCGCGGCGGTGCGGCGGCGTCCGGCCGCGGCGGCGCTTGCGCCGGGCGGACGGGCGGCGCCGGGAGCCGGCTCCGCTCGAGATACATCCCTATCCTGATGCCCACGGCGACGAGGAGAAGGGGCACGATCGCGTACCGGGTGACGCCGCTCAGGCGCCTCTTCGTCGGGCTGCGGCCGGGCGCGGCCCTAGTGGGGGAATCGGGCATGTTGAGGATGACGGACGGGGCATGATGAAGTTTCTTTCTTGCATGCGCAATCCACAGACATCAAAGCGCCTCCTTGTCAGCAGATGCTCAGTGTTCGCACAAAGGCTATCCTCGCCCTCGCGGGCGCGGCGGTCCTGGCGGGGTGCTCCCACCTGGTTACGCGCGCGCTGCCCAAGGCGGACATCGGCCACTACAAGCATGTCTTCGTGGAGCACAGGCTTGCCGACAGCTACGGCATCGCCGACGAGATGGCCCGCCAGCTGAGGGAGATGGGCTTCGACGCCTCGGCGGGGGCGCTGACGATGATGCCGAGCGACGCGGAGATCGTTGTGTCCTACGAGGACATGTGGACCTGGGACTTCAACACCTACATGATCGAGATCGACGTCCAGGTGAGGAACGCGCGCACGGACAAGATCCTGGCCATTGGGCACTACTACCGCCCCAGCATGGTCTTCGGTCATCCGCCCGAGGCGATGATCCACGAATTGCTGGCCAAGCTGTTCAGGCGCGCCTGAACCGCCCCGGGGGCGGGCGCGGGGAGTTGGAATAAAGGCGGACTTGGTGCACTCTAATGGCGGTGAAATCGAAGTACCTACCGTTTGCCTTTGTGGCCGCCGCGGCCACGTTGTCGGCCGAACCCGCCATGAAGTCCACGAACCCGGCAGATTCCCAGGCGCAGGGCGCCGCGTGCGCCGCCGACGGAGCGACGTCCGCGTGCGGCCTCCCCTCGAAGGCCGTCATCGACATGTCCAAGGCGACCGTGAGGCACACGGACGGGGAGTGGCAGAAGCTGCTCACCCCGGAGCAGTACAGGGTCGCGCGCCTGCAGGGGACCGAGCGGGCGTTCCGCAACGCCTACTGGGACAACCACGAGGACGGGGTTTATTTCTCGGTGTGCAGCGACACCCCGCTCTTCGACAGCCGGGACAAGTTCGACAGCGGGACGGGCTGGCCGAGCTTCACGAAGCCGCTGGAGCCGGCGTTTGTCGCCGTGGACAGGGACGTCAGCCTGGGGATGATCCGCGACGAGGTCCACTGCGCGGTGGACGGCGCGCACCTCGGCCACGTCTTCGACGACGGCCCGCCGCCGACGGGAATGAGGTACTGCATCAACTCGGCATCGCTGCGCTTCATGCCGCGCAAGCAGTACGAGGCCTGGGTCGAGGCACGGGCTGCGCGCCTCGCGGCGAAGTGACGCCCCAATGGACCGACCCCCCTGCGACATGCGCCGCCCCCTCTTCCTCAACCTCCTAGTCCTCCTCGCCATGACCACACTCGCAAACGGGGCCCGGGCCGATTCGGTCGTTCTTGGCGGCGGGTGCTTCTGGTGCCTAGACGCGGCCTACAAGCTGCTTCCGGGCGTGACCCGCGTGACCTGCGGCTACGCCGGGGGCACGGCCCAGAACCCCACCTACGAGGAGGTGTGCGCCGATACAACGGGCCACGCTGAGGTGGTGAGGGTGGACTTCGACCCGGCCAAGGTGTCGCTGGACAGGGTCCTGGGCTACTTCTGGGAGGTGCACGATCCGACGCAGGTCGGCGGGCAGGGCGCCGACATGGGGAGCCAGTACCGGTCGATCATCCTCTACGCCGACCCGGCGCAGAGGGCCGCCGCCGAGAAGTCGATGGCGGAGGCCCAGAAGAGCCGCGGCGACCGGATAACGACGGAGATCGTGCCCCTTAGGAAATTCTGGCCCGCCGAGGACTACCACCAGGACTACTTCGAGAAGCACCCCGACCAGGGGTACTGCGCCGTGGTGATCAGGCCGAAGGTGGACAAGCTCAGGCACCTGCTGGAGGCCGGCAAGTAGGGGCGCGGTCCAATCCGGGCGGCGGGCGGGTCCGCGCCTGGGCCCCCCGGGCGGTTGGTTTTGGTTCGCCCCGCGGCCCGCGTTTTGGATCATGTCATGCGATGGTCCCTGTCAGACCGCCCCTGCGAATGCGTTCGGTTGGCTTGCCGCTATGGCCCGGGCGCGTGGAGGAGGCGCCGTGAGGGCCGCGGCGGGATGGCTGGGGGACCTTGGCAGGCTCATGTGGGGGCTCCTTTACTGGAACGCCCGCAAGGCGGTCTTCCGGATCCGCGGCGCCTCAGGGCGCGCGCCGTGCCAGCACCCGAGTGACTCGGGCCGCGCCGGCAATACGGGCTGCGTGGCGTGCGCCGGATGGCGCGACGCCGCCCGGTTCCGGCGCCTGTGCCCGCTGCTTGGGGTCTCCGGCGACGGCGGGCGCGTCTGCTCCGTCGACGCGGGCGACGTGCGCCCGTTCTGGGGGCGCGCCTTCCTCATCTACGCGGGGTCGGCGGCCGTCCTGGGCCTTGCGTGCGCGTTGGGCGTCTTCTCGGCGCTGCGCGCGATCGGGTACCGCGTGCCGCTCCATGCGGTCGTGTGGCCCCCGGCCTGGCACAGCATCCATCAGGCGCGCGCCGACTACTTCTTCCGCATGGCGGTCCGGGCCTTCTCGGCGGGCGACGTCCGCCAGGGCCTGCTCGCCTTGAACCAGGTCTACTCGATGGACCCGGGCAACGTCGCCGCGGCCCTGCTCCTTGCGCAGTTCACCCAGGCCGCCAATCCGGACTATTCGGACTCGATCTACGGGCGGCTCCTGCTCGAGCGGCGCGGAAACATCGAGGAGACGGCGCAGGCCTGGTTCAAGGCGCTGCTTTCGAGGGGCGACCTCGCCTCCGTGGGCCGCCTTTCGGGCAGGATGCTCCGGGAGGGATCCGCGCACGCGCCCGCCTGGACGCAGGGTCTGCTTTTCGCCGAGCGGATGACGGGCGACCCCGGCGAGGTGGACAGGCTGCTTTCGCGCCCGGGGCAGATTCCGGCGGTGGCCCGCTCCGTGCTCTCGCTGGCGAGGGACATCCGCACCGGGAGCGCGCAGGAGCGGCTCAGGCGGGTGGATTTGTCCGTCGCGGGCGCAGCGGACCCCTTCGAGCTCTACTACTCGCTCGGCAGGCTGGCCGAGCTCGGCCGCGGCTCCGACGTCGTGGCGCTTCTGGACGGGCCCGCCGGGGCCTTGCTCGAGCCCTACGACCGGGAGTCGCTGAAGCTCGATGCCTGCTCGGTCATGGACTGGCGGGTCCTCGAGCGGAGGGAAATCGGCTCCATCCTCGAGCCGGGAGCCTCAGCGCCCGCCGTCACGCTCATCGTCGCACACCTGATACGCCATCCGGACGCCGGGACGGCCGAGTTCGTGTTCGGCCAGCTCGAGCAGAGGCCGCTGCCGGTCGCCGCGGATAACACGGGCTCCCACATCGCGCTCCTGTGCATGGCGGGGGTCAACGGCCTGGACGCGCGCATGAGGCAGGAGGCCCGGCTGCTCGGGTGGGTCGCCGGCGGCAGGTTCGCGGGTTTGAGCCGCATTACGGAGTTCTTCGAAAGCGCTGCCGCTGCCAAGGACCCCGCGGTGTTCCTGCCCGCGCTCCACCAGCTTCCCCTCGAGGTGATCTACGCCCTGACGGCGCACTACCGCGCCCCCGCCGGGGCCGGGCCGGGGCCGGCCGAGGGCGGCTCCCGTCAGCGCCCGGGCCTGTAGGGGTCGGCCTGGCTCTCGATCGCCCTCTGGCGGCGCTCGAGCGTCGCGACGACGTAGCGCTCGTTGAGCTCGTTCAGGACCTCGTCGACATCGCGCTCCTGGACATAGTGGGCGAGGGCGTGGGCCCTCAGGACCTCCCAGTAGTTCTCGAGCTCCTTCTCCTCTATTGCGGCGATGGCCTCAAGCGCGGCCGCGGCGGCCCCGTGGAAATCGGTCAGCCTCTTCGCGACGATGCCGCGGGCGTCGGCCTCCATCTCCTGGGCGGCGGGCAGCGCGTCCCGGTCGTGCTGCAGGGCGAGCTGGTCCACCCATCCCACGACCCCCTTGATGGGCAGCTCCGCCAGCGCCACGTCCTTGTAGGGGGAGTTCGCGGCGTACATGACCACGGTCCGCGCGAGGGAGTCGAGCTGGACCGCGGTGCGGTCCAGGCCATCCGCGCCCATGCGCAGCTCGGCGAAGGCCTGGGCGCGGTCGGCGAAGGCGGCGCGGGCGCCGCCCGCCGCTCCGGCGAACGACACGGACACGTTCTTAAGGTTGCGCGCAAGGGCGAGCAGCTGCTCGCCGTAGTGCTCTATCAGCCGGTCCCAGGACTTGATGGACTCGGCGATCTTGCCGCTTCGGCGGTAGTTCTCGGAGGCCTCCCGGAGGTACTCGCGCAGGCGGTCGCGGATCGCCGTCTTGAGCCACTTCTCGATCGCGTCGAGCTTGGCGAGCCTGGACGCGATGCTCGCAACGGAGTCGAGCACTTTCTGCATCGATGCCTCGAACTCCTCCCGCTGCCTCTTCGTGGCTAGTATGCCGAAGGGAGGACGGGTCTGCGCCACCTGCCCCTTCTCGGTATCCAGTCTCTCGTGCGCCTCGCTCAGGGCGGTCCGGCAGAGGTCCAGGTAAGCCTCGTCGCGCAGAAGCAGGATGACGTCGTCAGGCAGCGACATCGCCGGAATAAGGGCTGGGGCTCATGGCTGATCAGCTTAACAAAAACGTACCAAAGCGCTTTCTGGTCAATAGGAAAGGAATGGGTATAATCACGCCAACAGGCGGCTTGCCCGCATCCCGGCCTCCATCTTGACCCGAATCCGCGCAGGGGCTTCAGTGGGACGGGCATTCACGATCAACATGAGATTCCGAAGATTGGGCCGCACGAAGTTCAATGTTTCCGAGGTCGGGTTTGGCGCATGGGCCATCGGCGGGGGCTGGGGGCCGCAGCAGGAGGGCGACTCGGTGGCCGCGCTCCACCGCGCGCTCGACCTCGGCGTCAACTTCATCGACACGGCGGCGGGCTACGGCGACGGCCGGAGCGAGCGGATAATCGCCGGCGTCCTCAAGGGCAGGCGCGAGTCGGTGGTCGTCGCGACCAAGACCCCCCCGGCACCCGGGCCGTGGCCGCCGTCGCCGTACTGCGCGGCCTCGGAGCGCTACCCCGAGAAATACCTCCGCGAGAACATAGAGCAGCGGCTGCGCAACCTCGGCACCGACAGGATCGACATCCTCCAGCTCCATACCTGGACCCGCGCCTGGAACCGGAACCCGGAGCCGTTTGCGGCCCTGCGGAAGCTCAAGGAGGAGGGGAAGGTCCGGTTCGTCGGCGTGTCCACCCCCGAGCACGACCAGAACAGCGTGATAGCCCTCATGAGGGACGGCTGGGTCGACGTCGTCCAGGTCATCTACAATATCTTCGAGCAGGAACCCGCGGCGGAGCTGCTCCCCGCCGCCGCCGAGACGGACGTCGGCGTCATCGTTCGCGTGGTGTTCGACGAGGGGGCGCTAACCGGCAAATGGACGCCGGGCACGACGTTTGCGGAGGGGGACTTTCGCCGGAAGTACTTCGAGGGCGACCGGCTGGGGAGGGCGGTGGCGCGCGCCGGGCGGGTGGCCGAGACGATCAGGGGCAGCGGGTACACGCTTCCGCAGGCGGCAATCAAGTTTGCGCTGGCCCACCGGGCGGTGGGCACGGTCATTCCCGGGATGAGGAACGCGTCGCAGGCCGAGGCCAACTGCGCCGCGAGCGGATTGGCGCCAATGGAGGCGGGCCTCGAGCGCCGGCTGCGCGAGCACAACTGGCTGCGCGGGTTCTGGTACTCCGGGAAATAGCCGGCCGCCCGGGCGGCCCCCGTCACCTCGCCGGGGCCCGCGCCCGGACGGAGGCCGAGTGCGCAGGGGCCTCGAGCGGGCCTGGGCGCTGGCGGAACGCGACTTTCGTCCAGTTGCGCCCCGTCGCGCGCCAGAGCCTGCCGTTCTGGTAAACGAGGGCCTCCGCGGCGTACCGGTTCTCCGCGCCCCCCTTCCTCAGGGCCGAGAACTCCGTCGGCTGTATCTCGTAGTCCACGCTCTCGCTGCTCCCGCGGCTCGCGGAGGAGCCGGCGCTGGGCTGGGCGCCCAGGCTGAGGCTCGCCCCGCTCCCGAAGTTGCGCAGCGCCTGAAGCCTCTTGCCGACGAGATCCGCGCCGAGCTGGTTCGTGTCGCGGTCGCTGTTGGCGTGGAATATCTTCGTGCCCATGTTTCCCAGCAGCGAGTCGGCCATCGCCCTCCCGCCGGATTCGCCCCCTAGGGCGCCGATCAGGCTCGGGTAGTTCTGCGTCAGGTACACGCTGGCCACGCGGGAGGACCGGGCGGTTGCCTGGAAGAGGGGGTCGTAGCGGCTGGCGAAGTGCTGGCACTCGTCCGCCCAGAGGAACACGGGGCGGCCCTGGCCGTCGCCGTTGTCGGCGCGCCGCTCGACGGCCTTCTGGAGGCAGTATTTCCAGAGAACTGCCGCCATCCGACCGACCGCCGACCATTCCTTCACGGGCAGGTCCACGACGACGATCCTGCCCCCGATCACGTCCTCGGGGCAGATGGTCGAGCCCTCGCAGAAGAGCTCCCTCATCTTCCCGCGCATGAGCCCCTCGGCGAGCGTCGAGAACATTGCGACGACGCTCGCTCGCGTCTTGTCGCCCAGGGCCGGGTAATGGGCGAGCCAGTAGCCGGCGACCTCGCTCCAGTCCACCTCCCAGGAACTGCCGAGGGCGCGGGTCCTCGCCTCCTCCAGGCGGCGCCAGCACCCCGACTGGGACCGCCAGGAAAGCGACGAGGCTGCCGCCGGATCCGCCGGCGCGCCCCTGATCACGTCGAACATGGCGTGGAGGGACACGGGCTCCCCGGCCATGACGAGGACGTCGACGCAGTTGCGCACGAGCGACTTCATCGCCCGCTCCCAGAACGGGTCGCCGCCGCGCCCGTGCGGCTCGTCGGAGCCGATCGAGGAGACCTCCATGAACAGGTTGACCAGGTTCTCGGTGAGGCCCGCCCCCGCGCCGGGACGGAGGCACTCGTGCTGCATGAAGTTGAAGCTCCATCGGCCCCCGCCCCCGAACATCACGAGATCGGGGCCCCTGCCGGCCTGGTCGGCGTAGCCCCGCCACAACGCCGGCTCCTCGGGCTTGGCGCATAGGACGAGCCCGCCAAAGCCGGCAGCCAGGAAGGAGGTCGCGATCGCGCGCCCGCTCCCGGACGTCTTGCCCGACCCGGTGCCGCCGAAGATCATGGTGCCCTCGCACGCGTCCCGGATGGTCCAGGCCTCCCCGCCCATGTCCACGAGCCCGCGCCGGTCGGGCCACGAGGGCAGGGGCGGGGGCTCCCCCCCGCTCACAGGCCCCGGCCTCCGAAATCGCGCTCGCAGGCGAGCTGCGCGAGCTCCGCCCGCTCGATGAGCTCGTCCAGCGACGGAAGCGGCGCCCTGTCGGCAAGGCCGGCCCGCCCGTGGCGCCCGGCGCCGTGGCCCAGCTGCCTCGCCCTCCGGTTGAGCTCGGCGCCAAGGAATCGCGCCGACTCCATGAGCCGGTCGGGTTCGACGCCTTCCGGGAGATGGTCGATCGTCGCCAGAATGCGGCCCAGCATCAGCAGGGGGTCGTCCAGGCCGACGTGCACCAGGCGGTCGTTCACCTCCCTGAGGGTCTCGGCGAACTCGTCGACGAGCCAGGCCGACGCCGCGCGATGGGGCTGCTCAGGGCCGCACCCTGCTCCCAGCTCCGGATCGCCGGGCAGCTGGACGCTGGCCTCGAGCGCCTCGATCCGCGGCGCGTGGCAGTGGGCGGGGTCGAGCCGGGGCGTCGAAAACAGGGCGGACTCGTAGGGGATGGCCTTCGCGCGCAATGCGGCCGCGTCGAGGAGCGCGAGTTCCCGCGGGCAGGTCCGGCTCAGGTGCTCGCGAACCGCTGCTCTCCAGGGGCCCTCGCAGGGCATGTCGACTTTCGGGGGCTTGTAGAAAAAAAGGGAGCGCGCGAGCGCCGACTCCAGCTGTTCGGCCATCGCGGCGATCACCGCCGCGGGCAGCTCCGCGGTGAAGTCGTCGACCGACGGCTCGCGGTTGCCGAGAACGATCCGCTCAAGCATCCTTAGGACCGCTATGCGCGGCGCCTCGATTGCGGCGACTAGCCTGCCGGGGACTCCGTCGACGTTTAGGCAGGGAGCCCTGTCGCCGCACGCCTCCGCCCTGTACCCGATTTCGGAGAGCGCCTCGGCCTGCCTGCCGATCCACTGGCGCCTCGCCCTCTCCCCGGCGCGGGCGAGTGCGGCGTGATCGACGCACGCGAGCCGGGCCGGAGCCTCCTCGAAGGCCGTGAAGTTGAGAACCCGCGCATGGACGTGCAGGAACGGCATGAGCCAGCGGTTGTTGGGCTCCACGAACTGGCCCGCGAGCATGCGCCCGGTTTGGCGTACGCCCGAGGGCCCCGGTTCGCGCGCGCACACTCCAGGCTCCAACCGTACGCAGAAGTCATTGCACAGCAATATGAAACGATCCACCACGCGCCTGTCGCCGGCGACGAGCGCGAGCGCCGAAACGGACGGGTCGGCGGTCTGGACGAAGTCGAACGCCCCGAATTTCCGCGCGGGCCGCCCATAGGCCGCGGGAAGCGGCCGGTGGGGAGCTATGCAGCCGAGGTCGTAGTGCTCGGGCCCGAAGCCCTCGAACCACGGGATCGCGCCGTGGAAGAGTTTCCTCCACCTCTGGAGATCGAGCCGTTCGGCGAGAAGGGGCATCGATCCCGAAAGGGCGCCGACGCAGTACGGCTTCGGCAGGGGCGCCAGGATCGAGGGGTCGGCTCCCAGAAGGAACCGGTGGTAGTGCGAGTGGTGGCTCGAGTTCGCCGCGAGGGGGAAGGGGAAGGTGGAGCTGTCCATGGCCGGTCTCCTCACGGGGAGGGGTGGAGCGGGTTCCGGCGTTCGGCCGGCCCAGCGGGACGGCCTTCCGGATCGGTGCGTCGAGTGGCATCGGTCGCCATGGTGCGCACGGTGCGCGGGCGCGCATAATTAGACAAGTCTAAAATAGTACATTAACGCTTTTGTTTCCCGCGCGCCCGGGCCGCCCCAAGGGCGGCTTTCGAGCGCATCCCGTCGAGGATGATGAACGTGCCGTCCAGGCCGAGAAGCCTGCGCACCTGGGCGCGCACGGGGGCGCATGCCCTCCACGGGGGGATGAAACCGTCGCCCGGGTGGATCCTGAGCCCGGCGATCCGCTCAGGAAGCCCGAGGAACCTCGCCGCCCAGTGGAGCGGATTCCAGTCGCCGAACCACCATGGAGGGATCCCGCCGTCCGCGGTCGCCGGCATGGCGATGCATTTCCTGAAGAGCCATCGGCCCTCGGCCGGGGCGAAGACAACGTGGAACGGCGGCAGGGTCCGCAGCACGCGCCGCGGCAGGAAGGGCTGCTCCGAGAACGACACCGTCGTTGTGCGCCCCCCCTGGCCCGTGGAATAGGAGAGCTGGCGGGAGATCCGCCCGCCGACCAGGTTCGAGCTCTCGTCGGCGCATTCCTCGGTGGCGGCCTGGCAGATCCAGCGGTTGCGCAGGTTCGCGAGCAGGGGCGCAGCCTTCTCCCTTCCGCCGAGCTTGAGCCAGACGGCGTTCTGGGACTGCGTCGCTGCGTACACGGCCCCCTGCGCCTCGCGCACCACGTCCGCCTCGCAGTCGGCGCGCACGGCGTGGCGCTGCCACTCGTCCTGCTCCACGAGGACGACGTTCCGGTTGAGCCATTCCGGATGGTCCCCGCGCCTGTCGTACCTCTCCAGGATGACCTGATAGGCCAGCGCCTTGATGAGCGTCGCAACATACCGGCGCTGGACCGCGAACTTCTGCGGGATCGCGAGGCAGACGACCTTACCCCGCTGGATGTCCCGGAGGTCGAACGTGCTGTCGGCGCAGAAGACCTCGGCGATCTCGGGCTCCGAGAAGGGGACGAGGAAGTTGTACAGCGTGCTGCGCACGCCTCCAAGCTGGTCCGGCGGCTGGTTCCAGTAATTGTTCTCCAGCTGGAATCGCGCCTCGGCGAACGCGTCGGATGCCTGGAGCTGGGGGTGCTCCTCCAGGCGCCGCAGAAGGTATGCGCGGTAGCTCTCCTGCACGGTGAGGATGTCGAGGAGCCTCAGCAGGCTCGGCCCGTCCTCGCGGCCCGGGCGCGGCGCGCCGGCCTTTGCCGAGCGGAGAAGCCGGATGCCCCAGGCGATCTTGTCCCTGGCCTGGGGGACGAAGAACTCGTCGCGGGCCTCCGCCTCCTCTACCGCGAGGCCCGTGTCCACGATCATCTTCGCGCAGGTGTCGGCTGGAACCTCGTCCATCGAGACCAGGTTGAGGCGGACGCAGGGGAACCAGTCGCGCGGCGCCCAGGACGGCCGCGTGCGCAGGACGCAGAGGTCCTCCTCCCTGGCATGGTGGCGCAGGAGCGACTCGACGGCCTGCCATTCGTTGCCCTTTTCACCGCAGACGAAGCCGCCCCATGGGGGGACCCTGAACCTCATCGCGCGGTAACGGTCCGACGCCTCCTGGAGATTCCTGTCAAGGCGCTCGCCATGCGCCCTGAGGCGCCCGATCTCGGCCTCGATGCCCGGGGCCGGGCTGGCGGTGCGCCCACCAGGACCCTCCGTGTCGCCACGCATCCCGTTTACATGGAGGATATTATGCTCATTGCTCGCCTCGATGAGCGCCGCGCCCATCCGGGCGATCTGATCGTTAAGGTCCCTCCACTGGGCGCGATGCTCGTCCTTGAGGCCCTTGAACTCGGCATGAGCCCGGCTGCCGGGCCATTGCGGCCGCTCAGTCCCCGACTCGTTTACGCAGAGCGAGTGAAGCCTCGGGATGATGCAGGCGAGGGTCTTGCCCGAGCCGGTGGCCCCGGTGATGCATCCGCCGCGGCAGCCCGCGCTGCGGCCGACCGCGACCCCGGCATACGCGTACATGGCCCCGGGGATCCTTCGATAGACCGGCCTCCTCTGCTTCGGGCCCAGGACGATGTGCGCCAGCGCGGCCCAGCCCGCCGGCTTCGCCCACCACCCGATGAGGGCCAAGGCGCGGGCCAGGCGCGGGAAGCTGCCGGGCGGGAACCAGGCGGACCCCGGGTGCCAGGGGGCGATCACGCCCGCGCGCTGGAGGAAGTGCGCGAGGAGCGCCGCCCCGCTAGCGATGAGGAGCGCCTCGGCCAGCCGCGCGAGGACATAGCGCGCGTACTGGAGGCGGTTCACGCCCGGCAGCCGACGTTAACTCCAATAAGTAGACAAGTCTAAAACTCGCGTTCCCGGGGCGCGATGGGCCCGGGAGGGTTGCTCAGCGCCAGTGGCCCCCCCGCCAGATCCAGCCTCGGCCCCCGTGGGCCCAGCCGCCGGAAATCCAGACGGCGCCCCTGAACGGAGGGCGTGCATAGTGGCCGGGGTTCCAATACCAGCCCCCGTTCCAGCCCCAGAATCCGCCGATCCAGACAAAGCCCGGATAGGGGGATTCGGGGATGTATTCGGAGATCGGCGCCGGGGGCTCGACCCCGACGATGGTCCCGTCCGCCACGGCCGGGGCGGGGGGAGGAGGCGATGACGGCTCGGGCACCGCGGCCGGCGGGGCGGGCTGGGCGCCCGACGGGGCCGCCGGCTGGGCCGGGCCTGCAGCCGGGGCCGCGCCCGGAGGCGTCGGCACGCCCTGGGGCGGCGACGGGGGGCCTCCCACGGTCCAGGCCCCGTCGACCCAGGCCCAGCCGGTGTTGCCCTGGACCCAGTGGCCGGGCACCCAGATCGCGCTTGGCGACGGGGGGAGCTCCCAATGGCCGGCGACCCAGATCCACTTCTGGCCGTAGAAGGACCAGTGTCCCGCCATCCAGACGTAGCCCGGGCCGGGCGACGTGGTCACCTGCTCGGAGACGTCCTGGGCCGGGGCCTGGTAGACGACCGTCGCGGGGCGCGCGGGCGCAGGGTAGTACAGGGGCACGGCCAGATTGAGCCCAAACCCTACGTAAGCGCGGGCGCCGGTGGGTGCTCCTAGTGCGATCAGTGCTGGAACGAGTAAGATTGTCTTGGCATTCATGGCATTCCGAGAGCTTAGACGCCGGTTAAAGACAAAGGATTCACGCTCTGTGTTCCACCGCGGCGGGCGGGAGCCGGCCGCCGGCCGCCTCAGAGCATCCCCCGGACTCCCGGGATGCGCCGCACGATGTCGGCGGCGGCGAAGGTCGCGGCCAGTCCGCCGGCCGTGAGCATGGACACCTTCAGGAACGGGTCGGCGGCAAGCGGCCGCAGGGCCACGGTCAGGAGGACGAGCACGGGAGGGTGGAGGAGGTAGACGGCGAACGAGCGATCGGCGAGCCAGCGGGCAAGCGGGGTCGGCCTGTCGAGCTCCGCCGAGCAGAACGCCAGCGCCCCCAGTCCAAGGCCAAAGCCCGCCAGCTGCTCCCAGGCGGCGAGCCCGAGGGCCGCGAGGTGCCACCCGCCGGCGAATTCCCCGAGGCCCTTTCCGCTGAGGATCCCGCCCGCGGCCAGCACTGCCGCAAGCGCGGCGGGCCCGAGTATGAGGCCCGTCCAGCCGGCGCGCCTTGCAAGGGAAGAGCCGGCGAGACGCTCAAGCCAGGCGCCGCGCGCGGCGGCAACGCCCGCGCCGAAAGCGAAGACATACTGGGGAAAGTAGCCCAGCTGCATGTTGAGCACGGATGTGCCGAGCGGCTGGACGGTCCGGACGAGGAACGTGGCCGCGGCCAGCGCAATGCCCCAGGCCCAGATGGCCGCCGGACGCGGGAGGGGACCGCCTGGCGCGGGGGCCGGCGCGGGCGCCGGGCGCACGGACCGCCAGGCGGCGAGCGCGACCGAGAACGCGAGCAGCGCTGCGGCGAACCACATCGGGCCGCTTTCACCGAGGAAGCGCCCGTGCGACACGTACCCCAGGTACGCACCCCCAATCGACCCATAGGCGTGCCGGTTCGGATTGATCACGAACAGGATCAGGGGGCCGATCACCAGCATGTACAGGAGGGTCGGCAGGCCGAGGCGCACGAGGCGCTCCCGGACGTACGGGGCGGCGCCCCTGCGCCCCAGGGACCCGTTGGCGTAGTATCCGGCGACGAGGAAGAGGACTCCCATGAAGAACGACTGCAGGTGGGCCTGCCAGAATACGAACGCGACCTTCATGGGGAGGGGCGGGTCGGGCCCCTCCTTCACATACCAGCTGCCGACGTGGCTGTAGGTCACGCATGCGTGCATGTTGACCACCAGCACGATCACGAGCGTCCTCAGCTGGTCCACCCACGCCAAGCGGACGTTCCCGCTCGGGGACTCCGCCGGCAATGGGTTGGACATCAGCGGCCCCGGCCTACGTCACCAGAAGAAGAAATCGCCGCGGGTGAAACTGGTCGTTGTCGGGGTGCTGTTCGGCGCCCTGGACTTGAATCCAGCGTCATAGAGCATGTTGCGCGTCGCGGGCTGGATGTAGACCCTGTCGCCGATGCTGGCCTGGTAGGTATTGCCGACATAGTCCCCGCGGAAAAAGTCGGACACGAACAGCTGGCCGAGCGACCCGTTGAGGGTGAGCGTGAGCTGCGGGGTCCACCAGTCCTCCTCCATCCGCACGAGGTTCTGGACGCCGCCGCTGTTCGTCGTCGCCGTGGAGGGTGTGTTGCCGGTGAGGATCGCCGCGTTGATGGTCATGCCGTTCGGCGTGCCGGCGCTGGCAGGATTGATCGTGCCTGGCCAGGGATCCGTCGTGGGCGCGCTCGCCACGGCCTGGCGGCTGGCGATGGGAAGGCCCGACTCGGCGAAGGACCACGCCTGGGAGACCGCGGTGACGGCATCGCCCATGATTGCCGCCGGGTTGTTGATGAGGGTGCTCGAGACGGGGATCTGCGTGGTGTTGTAGTCGCCCTGCACGAACACGCCGTTGTTCGAGGCCACGGAGAACCCAAGCGGCCCGCCGCTTTGATCCGGGTAGTTGGGCGTTGTCGTGGCATCCGCCAGGAGGATGGCGTTGAGATTGTTGGGGACGCCAAGCGCCGCGTTGTTGGAATTGTCGTAGATGTAGACCAGCCCGTTGTAGCCGGTGGCCGCCCCGAGCGTCGTCGGATTCGCCGGCAGCAGGATGTTCAGGGCGTCGTTCAGGTTGCCGATGTCGAGCGTTGACACCTCGATGTTCGGCGTGCCGTTGACCAGCTCGCGCTTGTCGACGGCCAGCTGCCGCGTGCTCGTCACTGGGTTCGGGATCGAGCCGCCCGTGATGGCCGCCTGGAAGATCGAGTCGTACGCCGTCGGGTTGCCCGAGACGCCGTAGTCCACCGTCGTCGGGCCCGAAGTCGGCTGGTTGATCGTGATCAGGAGCCCCGCGCGGTTGTACATCCTGCTCGCCGCCACGTACGGGTCCTCGGGAATGAGGGCTCCCGAGGAGTCCAAGGGCGGCGGGGCGACGACCGCCCTGTACACCTCGTTCGGGTCGACAATGCCCTGGGGATCGGTGTAGGCGAGGGGGTAGGTCGCGATGTCGTAGGCGACGTCAACGCCTCCTATGAAGCTCGTCTGCGAATTGAGCTTTACGACCTGCAGCGCGCGCTGGGCGGCCTGGTCGGACGGGGGGGCCGCAAGCGGGTTGGGATTGTAGACCGGGTCGTTCAGGGCGCCGCTTCCCTCGAGGCGGTCGGTCTCGCCGGAGAGCGGGTCGGAAGCGCCGTTGTAGTCCTGGAAATAGTATACCGTGTCCGCTATGACCAGCTGGTAGCCGGGCTGCGAGCCCATGTAGGCGCTCGCGTTCGTCGAGACGGGCCCCTGGATGACCATGTTGCCGCCGGCCGCGATCTCGAGGTTACCCTCGTAGAACACTGCGAACTGGAAGAGCGAGGTGCTCGAGAACACGAAGTGCCGGCCGGAATGGAACTGGATGGGCCCGAGGACGGGGTTGACGATCTGCGCCACGGTTTGGGCGGTGAAGTAGTAGTTTTGTCCGGTCTCCAGCGTCCCGGGGACTATGCCTTCGGCGCCGCGGCTCGGGGTGCCCAGGTTGTTAAACTGGACCAGGCGCCCCACGCTCCAGCCGTCCTGCATGTTCGTGGAAAAGGGCGTCAGGAAGTCGTTTATGGTTGCGCCGCACACCTGCGGGTTGGATCCCGTGGGGTTGGTCAGGTTGTTCTGGACGCTCGCCACGTCGGTTCCCCCGAGGAGGGCCGTCTTCCACGAGAAATAGAGGTACTCCATCTCGCTGTCGGCGACCTCCTTGGCCTGGTCCAAGATGGCCTGGCGCACGGAGTTCCGGTAGGTCGTTAGGCTGTAGGAGAGCACGCCCGCCGCGGCGAACGTGAGGATAACGATAACAATCAAGGCAGCCAGGAGCGCGCTGCCTCGGCAAGGATCTCGTGTGAACGAATGCGGCTTCATTGGCTATGGAATTATTCCAATCACCCGTTTGTCGGCGTCAAGGGATTCTAGTCGTCCGGCGGCGGTGTTGGCGTCGGCGAAGGCGACGGTGATGGCGTTGGCGTCGGCGTGGGCGACGGGGAAGGCGTGGGTGTAGGCGACGGGGTCGGCGACGGCGTCGGGCTCGGCGTGGGCGAAGGAGTCGGCGTGGGCGACGGAGTCGGTGAAGGCGACGGTGTCGGCGAGGGCGTCGGCGAAGGAGTGTGCGTGGGCGACGGAGTCGGCGTGGGCGACGGAGTCGGCGACGGTGTCGGGCTCGGCGTGGGCGTCGGCGACGGCGTCGGGCTAGGTGTCGGCGAGGGCGACGGCGACGGCGTGGGAGTGGGCGACGGCGTCGGCGTGGGCGACGGCGTATGCGTCGGCGACGGGGTCGGCGTGGGCGACGGGGTCGGCGTGGGCGTGGGCGTCGGCGTGGGCGACGGTGTCGGCGTGGGCGACGGCGTCGGCGTGTGCGTGGGCGTGGGTGTCGGCGACGGAGTCGGCGTGTGCGTGGGAGTGGGCGACGGTGTCGGCGTGGGCGACGGCGTGTGCGTGGGCGTGGGCGTCGGCGACGGGGTATGCGTCGGCGTGGGCGTGGGCGTGGGCGACGGCGTATGCGTGGGCGTCGGAGTCGGCGTCGGCGTATGGGTCGGCGTGGGCGACGGCGTATGCGTGGGCGTCGGAGTCGGCGTGGGCGACGGAGTGGGCGTCGGAGTCGGCGTGGGCGACGGCGTGTGCGTCGGCGACGGGGTCGGCGTGGGCGACGGTGTCGGGCTCGGCGTCGGCGAGGGCGTCGGTGTCGGGGTCGGCGACGGCGTGGGTGACGGGGTCGGGCTCGGCGTGGGCGACGGAGTCGGCGACGGCGTCGGGGTGGGCGACGGAGTCGGCGACGGCGATGGCGTCGGGCTCGGCGTGGGCGAGGGCGTCGGCGTGGGAGCGGGCGTCGGCGTGTGTGTCGGGCTCGGCGTGGGCGAAGGCGACGGCGTCGGGGTCGGCGAGGGCGACGGCGATGGCGTCGGGCTCGGCGTGGGCGAGGGCGTCGGGGAAGGCGTGGGCGTGGGTGACGGCGAAGGCGTCGGGGAAGGCGTGGGCGTCGGCGTCGGCAGATAGACCAGGTTGAAGGACTGGCCGGACTTGTTCGCGAAGACGGCGTTGACGGTGCTGGCCGTGTAGAAGCTCGACTGGCCCTTCTCGATGTTGATGCCCTCGGTCGACGGCGCGGCCAACGACAGCCTGAGCCCGACGTAGTACGTCGACCCGCTCGGGACCTTCAGCTGGGGAGTGAACGGGAATTGGTTGGCCGGAAGCGAAGTCGCGACGATGTACGTCGGGTTCATGCTCGCGGTCGCCGGATACCAGACCAGCTCCGTGTTGCCGGAGCCGGAATCGACCTGGATCGCGTATTGGCGCTGGCGCTGGACCGTGGCGACCTCGTACTGCGACACGTCGGCGGCGGCGGGCTGGCCCGACAGGTTCGCCATGGAGTCGGTAAAGGAGAGGGTGTAGACGGAGCCCACCTGCTGGACACCGGCGATATAGGCGCCGCCCGGGCCGAAGTTCGGATACGGGAGCAGGAGGTAGTCGCCCACCTGGGGCACGAGGTAGTCGGGCGCGGTCGGGGCGGGGAAGCTTATCTGCAGCGAGTGGCTCGAGAGCTGGGTCACCGCGGTCGTCGTTCCCGAGTTCCCCACGTTTATGCGGTAATTGAACGATGAATACGTCGTCGTCGTGGGGTGGAGCGGATCCAGAGGGGTGAGGAAGTTGGACAGCCCGAGGTCCGTGGACCTGGACATCTCGCTCGACAGGTGCTCGAAGACGTAACGGCCCCTCGTCGTCGTGTCGTTGATGGCGGTCGTCTTGCTCGTGCTGACCACGCCGTTCACCAGGAACGCCACGACCCCGACCATGAGGATGCACGCGACGCCGAGCGCCACGACCATCTCGACCATCGTGAATCCGACCGGCAGCCGCCTGCGGCGGCTCGCCTGGCTGGCCCGACCGGATTCTCTCGAGCGAGCACTCATGGAACGGACCTGATCGCGCTTACCGTCAGGGGCGGAAGCGGAACGCCCAGGAAGGAGTACGATATCGTGAAGTCACCGCGGAGTATGTAGCCGGCCGATCCGTTCTGGGGAACCGACGTAGGCTGGCCGAGGTTCGCGGGCGTGACGTAGACGTACCACACGGAGCGGGTCACGTTCGCCGTGATGGGCGCCCCGGTGTTTTCCCCGAGGACCACCTGGAGCCCCGCTGCGGTTCCGGTCAGGGTCGACCCCTGGAGCGTCGTCCATGTCAGGCCGGTTCCCGTCGCTGACGTGCCTTGGAAGAGGGGAAGAATGTCTCCGAAAGCGTCAGTCGTCTGCTGGGTGAGAAACTGGTCGGCGAGGGACTTGACGACGAAGCGCGCGTGGTCGTTGTAACGCGCCTTAGCGGCGACCCGGTACGAGCCGATGAGGACGGCGAGGATGCTCAGGATGATCATCGACAGCAGCACCGTTGCGATCATGACCTCGGCGAGGGTGAAGCCCCGCTCTGCACAGTCGCTGCTCGTCCGTGCGAGTGAACTTCTGCGTGGCGCGGATATCATGGGATGCGGTGTGAAGTGGCTTCCAAACAACCTGGTTTTGGCTGGTGCTAATGCATTGCAGGTGAATGGCTGATTCAACGCAAAACTGCGTTAAACAATCGTAATACGTAAGTACCGCATCCCGAAAGCAACTTTTTTTGGGCCTGTAAATGCGTTCGGAGCGGCCAAATAATCCATTGAAATTGATGCTGATAGCGGGGCCCGTTTGTAAAACTCTCGGTGTTCCAAGGCTTCGTTTCCGGCCCCTGGCCGCTGGTCGCAAAGGGGGCCCGGGCGATCCCCGGGGCCGTGGGCCCCGCGGCTGACAGTTCCCCTTTTGGTGCGCGCGATCTCACGCCATCCATGTTTTCGGGTGCATCGGTTTCCCTTTGGTCCGGTCCGCTGTTTGCATGGCCTGTTGTCCCCGTTAACCCGGGGCCGAGGACGCGTCGGAGGAAGAGCGGGTGGCCTGAAACTCGGGGAGCGGCCCCCTGGCGATCCGTTTAGGAAGGGGCGAATACGACGGGTCGGGCCACCCTTACCTGCCGCTAGATCTATACCGCGGCGACGGTGAAATCGGGTCGTGTCGGAGCCGGGAGCCTCGCGACCCCTTCGAGACCGCGGAACCGGCACCCTTGGCAACGGCTAGCCTACGGGAGGGATCCTGCCGCCAGTCCTCGCGACCCGCATCGAGCCTGCAACTCCCGATCAGGGCTCCTGTACCCGCCTTTGCAGGCCTCTAATCGTCCGGCGGCGGCGTCGGGGTCGGCGTCGGCGACGGGGTCGGCGTGACCGTCGGCGTCGGCGTGGGCGACGGCGTGGGCGAAGGCGTGGGCGTCGGCGAGGGCGTGGGCGACGGCGTGGGCGAAGGCGTGGGCGTCGGCGAGGGTGTCGGCGAGGGCGTCGGAGTCGGCGACGGCGACGGCGTGGGCGTCGGCGACGGTGTCGGCGAGGGTGTCGGGGTCGGCGAAGGCGTCGGGGTCGGCGACGGCGTGGGCGAAGGCGTCGGAGTCGGCGACGGCGTCGGCGTTGGCGACGGCGAGGGTGTCGGCGAGGGTGTCGGGGTCGGCGAAGGCGTCGGCGTGGGCGACGGCGTCGGCGTGGGCGTGGGCGTCGGGGTCGCCGACGGCGTCGGGGTCGGCGTAGGAACGGCCGTGGCGGTCGGCGTAGGCGACGGTGTGGGCGTCGGCGAGGGCGTGGGCGTCGGCGAGGGCGTATTCGTGGGCGACGGCGTAGGCGTCGGCGACGGCGTGGGCGTCGGCGAGGGCGTCGGCGACGGCGTGTGTGTCGGCGTGGGCGACGGCGTGGGCGTCGGCGAGGGCGTCGGCGAGGGCGTCGGAGTCGGCGAGGGCGTATGGGTCGGCGTGGGCGACGGCGTGGGCGTCGGGGCCGTTGTCGGCGTGGGCGTCGCCGACGGCGTGGGCGACGGCGAGGGAGAAGGCGACGGGGATGGGGACGGGGACGGCGAGGGCGTCGGCGTATGCGTGGGCGTGGGCGTCGCCGTCGGGGACGGGGTCGGCGTTGGCGAAGGCGTCGGGGTCGGCGTCGGCAGGTACACCAGGTTGAAGGACGGCCCGGACCTGTTCGCGAGCACGGCATTCAGCGAGTTGTTCGTGTAGAAGCTCGATTGGCCCGGCAGAACCTGCACGGCCTCGGTCGAGGGGGCCGCGAGCGACAGCTGGACGCCCACGTAATAGGTCGTCCCGCCGGGTACCTTGAGCTGGGGCGCGAACGGGAACTGGTTCGGGGGGAGCGAGTCCGCGACAACCACGGAATTGGGCATGCCCCCGGTCGCGGGGTACCAGAGCAGCGTGGTCCCCGTCATGGAATCAATCGTGTAGGTGCGCTGGCGCTGGATCGTCGCGATCTCGTTTGCCGAGATTTGATTGCTGGGCGACTGGCCCGAGATGTTCGCCAGCGTGTCGGAGAGAGTGAGCGTGTACTGGTTCGGCCCCGTCACGGCCACCCCGATGATGGGGGTGCCGTTGTTGCCGAGATTGGGATAGGGCATCTGCAGGAAGTCACCCGCCTCGGGCACGAGATTGTCCGGCGGAGTCGGCGGGGGCAGTTGCACGACCACGAAATTCTGCGACAGGGGGCCCGCCTGTGTCTGGGCGGTCCCGCCGACGTTGATCCGGTAGAAGAAGCCCGCGTAGCCGCTGCCTCCCGCCGTCATAAAGTTGCTGTGCAGCAGGTCCTGGGCTCTGGCCATCTCGCGCGACATGTGCTCGAACACATACCTGCCCTTGACCGTCGTGTCGTCGATGGCCGTCGTCTTGGTCGTGCTGACGACGCCGTTCACCAGGAATGCGACGACAGCCACCATCAGGATGCATGCGACGGTGAGCGCAACCGCCATCTCGACCAGCGTCATTCCCTGCAAATTGTCCGACGCGACAGCTCCCTTGGCCTGTCCGGACTTGTTTTCCTGGGAATTCATCGGCTGCGCCTCCTCACGGCCTCTCGGGCCCTTGTCCCGGGGCATGCGCTTCGCCGGAAAACACCCCAATTGTAAAACCCCGATCAAAGCATGCGCCGCTCTGGCCGGCGCAGGTTCCCTGCTTTAGCTCGGTTTTCATGAGGTGCAAAATCGGCGGATCGAGTGGAAAAGTTGGAATTTGGCTCTGCAGTTGCATTGCAGGAGGCTCCGCCTTTCAACCGAATACAACGTCAAAGAATCGTAATACGTATGTTCCGCACTTTATGCATCTCCTTTGCGCATGGAGGGCCATAAAAGGAGGGAAATAGTGGCACCGGGCAGCCGGGCGTTTTGGCGCAGAAATGACTGGCCGATAGGGCGGCATGGCGTCCATCCCAGCGTTTCAGCCCCGCGAGAAGTCGGCGAGAACCAGAGGTTGCCGGGGTTTGCAGTGGCGCCCGCTGCCCGGGAGGAGACCAGCCGAGCCCCTTGGCAGCGTGCAACTCTCCCGGCGGTGGCACACCGGATCCTGGCGATTCAACCGCAGCGGACCGGCCGGCGCTCCTAATCGTCGGGCGGGGGCGTCGGGGTGGGCGTCGGTGAAGGCGTCGGGGTCACCGTCGGCGTAGGCGTAGGTGACGGAGTCGGAGTCGGCGTCGGCGTCGGCGTCATAGTTGGCGTCGGCGTCGGCGAGGGTGTCGGAGTGGGCGAAGGCGTCGGCGATGGCGTCGGTGTCGGCGTGGGCGACGGAGTCGGCGAGGGCGTCGGCGACGGGGTAGGCGTCGGCGAAGGCGTGTGGGTCGGTGTCGGCGACGGCGTCGGCGTTGGCGAGGGAGTCGGCGTTGGCGACGGTGTCGGCGAGGGAGTCGGCGTCGGCGAGGGCGTTAGCGTCGGCGTCGGCGTGGGCGTCGGCGACGGCGTGGGTGTGGGCGTGGGTGTCGGCGACGGCGACGGTGTCGGCGTGGGAGACGGCGTGCCCGTGCCGGTCCCTGTCGGCGTCGGCGACGGCGTGGGTGTGGACGTCGGACTCGGTGTCGGCGACGGCGTCAGCGTCGGCGACGGCGTGGGCGTGGGAGAGGGAGTTAGCGTCGGCGATGGAGTCGGTGTCGGCGACGGCGTCAGTGTCGGCGACGGCGTCGGCGTGGGCGAGGGCGTCGGCGAGGGCGTGTGCGTCGGAGTTGGCGACGGCGTCGGCGTCGGGGTCGGACCCGATGTCGGCGTCGGCGTGTGCGTGGGGGTCGGCGAAGGCGACGGCGACGGGGACGGGGACGGCGACGGCGATGGGGTCGGCGTGGGCGAGGGCGAGGGCGTCGGTGTGGCGGTCGGCGTCGGCGTCGGCGTGGGCGAGGGCGTCGGCGTGGGCGTCGGCAGGTAAACCAGGTTGAAGGACGGGCCGGACTTGTTCGCGAACACCGCGTTCAGCGTGTTGTTTGTGTAGAAGCTCGCCTGGCCCGGGAGGACCTGGACGCCGTCCGAGGCGGGAGCCGTGAGCGACAGCTTGACCCCGACATACACGGCGGTCCCGCTTCCGGCTACCTTGGGCTGCGGCACGAACGGGAATTGGAACGCCGGCAGGGTGTCCGCGACGACCATGGAGGTGGGCAGACTCCCGGTCGCCGGGTACCAAAGCAGGGTGGTTCCCGTCATCGAGTCGATTGTGTAGGTGCGCTGCCGCTGGATAGTCGCCACCTCGTTTGCATCGACCTGGGCGCTCACCGGCTGCCCGGAAATGTTCGCAAGCGTATCCGAAAGCGTTAGCTGATATTGATTTGGGCCTATCACCGTTACCGCTACAATCGGGGTGCCGGTTGGTCCGAGATTGGGGTATGGCAGCTGAACGTAGTCACCGCCTTCCGGCACCAGGTCGTCCGGCGCCGTCGGGACGCCAAGCGTCACGACGATGTAGTTCTGGGAAAGCGGCGCCTGTTGGGTCGTCGGTGCCGCTCCACCGACATTGACGCGGTAGAAAAAGCCGGCGTAGCCATTTCCGCTGGGCATCGTGAAGTTCGAGGTTGTCAGGTCCGCGGCCCTTGCCAGCTCCCGGGACATGTGCTCGAACACGTACCTCCCCTTGACCGTAGTGTCGTTGATCGACGTGGTCTTGGTCGTGCTGACGACGCCGTTGACAAGGAACGAGACGACCGCGACCATGAGGATGCAGGCGACGGTGAGCGCCACGGCCATCTCGACCAGGGTCATACCGCGCGGGGGCTTGTCCAAGCGGGCGCCGCGTTCGCGCAGACGGAAACGATTTGCAGGAGAGCTCATGAAGCGGACACTAATTTGCCTAGAGACCGGCCGACGGCGTCACCCGACAGCCTGCGAAAAGCCACGGCGAATGCGTTCCCGCGATCACCTTGGCCTTCTCGGCTGTAAAATTATGGCTAAAGTGAATTCGGCGCGATCCAGTCGCCGGCCCTTGTCTCATCGCGGATTTCATCAGCGGCAGTATGTTTTTTCCCAGTGATGGAGCCGAATTCGCCTGTCGTAACTGCATTGCAGGTGACTTGGCTGAAGGATGCAACCAAAACTTAAAAAAATCGTAATTCTTAACAATCGCCCGCCAAATGCAGCATCTTGGCCTCATTTTCACGCTGACTGTACTGGCGGTTAACATATGGGGACTGACCCTGGTTGCAGGGTCATATTGGCGCAATCGCTGGTTCGCACTAAGTGTTGGCCCATTATTTTGCGTTACAACTATTTATGCGATTGAATGCCACCATGGATTGGGTCCATCCCTCCCTGGCCTTGGCCTTCTATCCTCATTGCTGTCGGCAGGATTGATTTGGTTGAGCCTGGGAACTTGGGAACCTGCGTGGATCGGGCCCCGGGGAGTGGCCGTCCTGCGCGAATGGCGGGTCGAATTCGCTATCCGGCGGGTGCTTCCGTGCCTTGGCGTGGCCGGTGCGATCTTCCTATATGCAATGCTGTGGCGGTTCACCTATCCGAACATCGACGGCTCGTCGGAGAAGATCGCCGACCTTTCATTCATCTGCAGCTACTACACCGGCGAGAAGATTCCGGTGCCCGACGTCTGGTTCTATCCATACCCGTCGACCCAGTACTACAGCTTCCAGCACTATGCGGCGGCGTTGATGGGGAGGGTGCTGGTGATTCCCCCCGGTACCGCCTACAACGTCGGCTTCTGCCTGCTGATCGCGCTCGGCGGCGCAGCCTTCTCCGGCGCCGTTTTCATGGCCGCGAGGAAGTCCTGGGTGAGGGCGCTGGTCATAGCGGGATTCATCGTGGGAGGGATGGGAACGACCCTTTTCGTGCACCTGACCGACCGCGGGGTATCCCCGTGGACGAGCATGCGATTCATCGGGAGCGCCCCGATGGACAAACCCCCGGTCGGCACCTGGCTCAAGGCGTACCAGGACAGGTTTCCGCACATGGAGCTCCCCGGGGAGCCCTTCTCGTACTCGATCCAGCTGGGCGACTACCATGCCCCGCTCTCCGGCTATTATCTCATGGGGGTCTGCGCCATGGCGATGCTGCTCTGGTCCCGCCTTCGCCAAAGGAGGTACGCGGTCGTCGCGGGATGCACGCTCACCTGGACCCTTCTCGCCAACCCCTGGGTCCTGCCGCTTCACGGGATCGGCGTCGTTGCCTGGCTGGGGGCCAACCGTCGCGACTGGCGCCGCCTTGCGCCTTCCGTCGTGGCCGGCGCGGCGATCATCTGGCTGGCCGCATGGGTGTACCTGTCGGTGTTCACCGCCTCCGCAGCCGGCTACAACACGTCGCTGCGGCTGGTGGCGTGGAATCAGCACACGCCGCCGCTGGAATTCCTGCTTTTCATGCTTCCCTCGATCGGCCTGATCGCCCTGGGGCTCGTGTCCGGGAGCGCACGGGGCTGGAGGCTCGCGCTGCTCTGGCTCCTCCTCCTTCTCTTTTCAGAGTTCTTCTACGTAAAGGACATTTACGGGGGCGTGTACGAGCGGTTCAACACGACGCTGAAGTGGTGGCCCTGGGTGGCAGCCGGGACGCTGATGACGCTCGGGCCCTTCGTCCTCGAGCAGGCCAGGAGGCGCTGGGTCCGAATCGCGGGCGTGCTCTTCTGCCTTTACCCCTGCTTCTACGCCCTCGACCTGTGGGTGCCGATGCGCTACGGCCCCAAGGACTCGGTGGGGAAGATCGAGGGGACCTACTACCTGACGAAGGACGAGTTCCCGCGCCTCATGCTCGGGCGCCTAAAGGTGGAGAAGCCGGGGGTTGCCGTGGAGCGGCCCGACAAGGAGGGCGGGTTCGTCAACTCGTCGGTCATCCCCCTTTTCGCGGGCCAGCGCATGTGGCTCGGGTGGTACGGGCACGAGCTCCTGTGGAGGGCCTACAGCGAGGACGTGCACAGGCGCCATGAGCAGCTCTTCAGGCTCTTCGACGGCGACATGCCCGGCGCGGGCGAATGGCTTGTCGCTCAGGGAATCGACTACGTGCTCTGGTACCGCGACGGCGACACCCCGGAGCTCTGGGAGAAGGTCAACAGGACGATCGGGCCCAGGTACGTCTGGTGCGACATCCTCACCTATCCCGAAAACGGGCGCAGGGTCGGGTTCTGGAAGCGGGTGACCGCGCCGAGGCGCTGACCGCGCGCCCCCGGCGCCGGGGTCGTCACTGCTTCTGGCCCCACAGCCTGTCGAACGTGTGCAGGGCCGCTGCGACGACCTGGTCCATGTTCAGGTAGCGGTACTGCGCGAGGCGCCCGATGAACGTGACGCCCTGCTCGCGCTCGGCCAGCTCGCGGTAGCGCGCCGCGAGCGCGTCGCTCTCCTCCCCGGGAACGGGGTAGTTGGGGTCGCTCTCGCCCGGCCTGTACTCCGCGGGGAACTCCCGGACGAGGTTCGAGCAGGCGCTGACCTGGCCGGTGACGTGCTTCAGCTCCACGGTGCGCGTGAACGGCTCGGGCCCCGGGTAGTTCACCTGGAGCACCGGCTGGACGAACCCGCCGGCGGGAACCTGCTCCCGCGCGATCTCCTCCAGCTGGTAGCGCGCGGTCCGGTACGGCAGCGCGCCGTACCGGCATTCGAAATACTCGTCGAGCGGGCCCGAGTAGATCAGGTGGCGGTAGCGGACGAGCGGAAGGACCTCCCGGTAGTCGGTCTCGAGGCGCACCTCCGCCCCGGAGGCCTCGAGGATGGCCTCGAACATGGGATGGTAGCCGTCCCTGGGGAGCGCCTGGAACTCGTCGCGGAAATAGCGCTCATCCAGGCCGGTGTGTATCGGGATCCGGCGCGTGACGGAGGCGTCGAGCGCCTCGGCGGGCCGCCCCCACTGCTTCTGCGTGTAGCCCTTGTAGAAGAACTCGTAGAGCTCGACGCCGACTGCCGCGAGGATGGCCTCCTTTGAATTCGCCGGCGAGGCGATCGGCACCGCGCTCCGCGCGAGGTAGGCCTTGAAGTCATCCTCGGTCGCGGCCGGGTTGCGGGAAAACTGGCGGAATGTGCGCAGGTTTATCGGGAAGCTCCAGTACGTGCCGCCCGCGAAGACGTTCACCCGGTACTTCGCGTCGTTCCACTTGGTGAACCGGCTCAGGTAGGTGCGCACGAGCTCCGAGTTCGTGCGGAAGTAATGCGGCCCGTAGACGTGGAAGAAGAGGCCGTTGGCGTCCTTCCGGTCGTGGCAGTTGCCCCCGATGTGGTTGCGCCGCTCGACGACAAGGCAGCTCCTCCCCATGGAACCGAGGCGCTCGGCGAGGACCAATCCCGAGAGGCCGGCTCCGACGATTAGGAAGTCATAGCTGTCGCGCATTCACCTAATGCCCTAGTCTAAACAGGTCCCGATGCAACCGCAGTGCCTTGGGTACAAACCCCCACAGGCGCACGGTCGGGTGCCCCCCCATTCGGTCGCGAAAGTGGATCGGCACCTCCTCGAAGCCGGCCGGCTCGAGGAGGAGGGCCATGGCGATGTTGGCCAGGCTGAAGTCCGCCGGTATCCGCCTCGCCGTGGCCGCCGCTAGGGGCGCGTCGTAGAGGCGGAACGGGACGTTGGTGTCGTTCAGGCGCGTGCGCCGCGCGACCTTGAGCGAGGCGCGAAGCACCCGGCTGATGAACCTGCGGGCGGGGCCGTCGTCCCTCGTGATCCTCCTTCCGTAGATCGCCGGCGCGTTGCGGCGCCTCTCCCAGACGCGGGCAAAGCCGGCCGGATCGCACTGGCCGTCCGAGTCGATCTGAAAGAGGTAGGGCGCGCCCGTCTTGGCGGCCTCGATGTAGCCAGCGAGGCAGCTCTGGCCGTGGCCCCGGTTCGAATGGCGGTGGACGAGCAGCTCCGGCCAGGCGATGCCGGCGAGGCGGGTCGGGGTGGCATCGGTCGATCCGTCGTCGACCACGAGGATGGTGAACCGGCCGGCGCCGACGGTGCGCGCCAGCTCCTCGCGCCACTCGGTGAGGACCGGAACGATCGCGTCCTCCTCGTTGTAGACGGGAACGACCAGGACGAGTTCGGGGGGCGTCGAAGGCACTGGGGGATGGGCGCTTTGGCCGGACGGGGAGGCCGCCGGATCGTCGCAGCGAGGGGCGAGCTGAGGCAATGCCAAACCCGTTGGCGGGCCCCCGGGGGCGGCGCCGGGCGCGCCCGAGGCCGTCAGCGCGGGATCATCCAGGGCGCGTAGTAGGCCGCGACGTAGACGACCACGCAGACGGCGCCGAGTAGCACGAGCGAGTGCTTCAGCGTGAATCGGAGCAGGGAGCCCTCCTCGCCGACCATCCCGGTGGCGGCGCAGGCGACCACGAGCGACTGCGGCGAGATCATCTTTCCCACGACCCCCCCGCTCGCGTTGGCTGCGCCGGTCAGGAGCGGATTGATCCCGAGGCGCTCCGCGGCGGCCTTCTGGAGGCCGCCAAAGAGGACGTTGCTCGAGGTATCGGAGCCCGTGAGGAAGACGCCGAGCCAGCCGAGGGCCGGCGAGAGCAGCGGGAAGAGGCGGCCGGCTCCCGTGCACCAGATCCCGAGGCACACGGTCATGCCGGAGGCGTTCATCACGTAGGCGAGTGCCATGACGGCGGCGATCGTCGCGGCGGGGAAGCGCAGGTCGTAGACTGTCCGGCCCAGCAGCCGCGCGGTTTCGCCCGCGCCGAGGCCGCAGAGCGCGGCGGAGGCCAGGGCCGCGATGAACACGGCAGAGCCCCCGCTCGCGAGGTAATCCAGCCTGAACCTTGCCGGCAGCCTTACAGGGCCGGGCGCGGCTCCCGGCAGAGCCGTGGGCATCCTCGCAATGGCGTTGTCGAGGCCGGCGACGGGAATGATCAGCGTGCTCCTCCCCAGAGCCGCCTTCACGGGCGGCAGCCCCCAGAGCAGCACGACGAAGGTGAGGGCGAAGTAGGGCGCCCAGGCGCGGGCCACCTGGGCCACCGTGTAGCCGTGGGACTCCGGCTCGGGTGTGCGCTCGTGCCCGAAACCGAACACCGTCCTCGGTTTCCAGACCCGCAGCAGCAGCACCAGGGCGGCCATTGACGCCAGCGAGGCGATGATGTCGGGCAGGTAGGGACCGAGGAAGCACGCTGCCGCCCACTGGCAGCCGGCGAACGTGACGGCGCAGACGACGATGGCGGGGAGGACCTCGAGCGTCCTCCTTAAGCCGGCCATGAGCAGCACAAGGTAGGGGGGGACGATAAGCGAGACGACCGTCAGCTGGTTCCCCACCATGATGGAGAGCTTGGCTAGGCCCTCGTCATTGAGGCCCATGACTCCGCCGAGGGCCACGATGGCCGTGCCGAGGGCGCCGAAGGCGACCGGTGCCGTATTGGCCACCAGGCAGATGCCGGCGGCATAGAAGGGACGGAAGCCGAGGCCCGCCAGGGTGGCGCCGGCGATCGCCACTGGCGTCCCGAACCCGGCGGCCCCCTCGATGAACGCGCCGAAGCAGAAGGCGATCAGGAGCGCCTGCAGCCGCCGGTCGGGGGTCACGCCGGCCAGGGAGGCGCGGATGACATCGAACTGCCCGCCCCTGACGGTGATGTTGTAGAGAAAGAGGGTTGCCAGGACTATGAAATACACGGGAAAAAGGCCGAACGCGGCGCCGTGGAGCGTGGCTAGGCAGGCCAGCTTCGCGGGCATCCCCCAGACGGACACGGACAGGGCGAAGGCAGAGGCCAGCGCGAGGATGACCGCCTTGAACGCCTTCACCCTGAGGATCGCGAGGCACACGAAGACCACCGCGATGGGGACGGCCGCGACCGCCGCGGAAAGGCCTATGCTGCCGTTTATCGGGTCATAGGCCTGGATCCAGGGCATGTTCGCGGATGAGCGTTCGGCGGGCCTCGGGCCGCGCCGGCCTAAACGACTGGAAGCACGCGGGGCCTTTTTCGAGATATTTGTGTTCGGCTCCGGCCAGCGCGGAACCGGGGCCCGCCGGGAATTTGCCTTTGCCGGGGGCCGCGTCCCCGTCCAGCATCTGCGTTCGCCATGAATCAACCGGGAAAGCGGCGTCAGGCTATGAAGGGAGCCTCGGGCGCCGGGCACTGGCTGGTGAAGCAGGAGCCCGAGAGCTACCCGTGGGAGGACTTCGAGCGCGAAGGCCGCACGGCCTGGGACGGCGTGCGCAACTACCAGGCGCGAAACAATCTCAGGGGCATGCGCCGCGGCGACCGGGTCCTCTTCTATTCAAGCGGCGAGTTGAAGTCTGTCGTCGGCGTCGCCGGGGTCGCCAGGGCCGCGTATACCGACCCGTCCGCCGGCGAGCCGGGATGGGTGGCGGTCGATCTGCGGGCCGTGCGGCGACTGAATCGGCCCGTCACCCTGGCGCGGATCCGCGCCGAGCCGTCTCTCTCGGGCATCGCCCTGCTTCGCAACAGCCGGCTCTCGGTGATGCCGCTCGCCCGCGAGGCGTTCGAGCGGATCGTCTCGATGGGGGGCTGACGGCGCGCCGCGGGGCCGGCTCCTCCCGGCTGAATCCCCAGTTCGGGGCCAGGATCCGCCCAGACTCGTCGCGCAGGGCTCCGCCGCCGACCGAAACGCCCTCCACGATGTAGGACCCCCCGACGCGGCGCAGGAACGCGCCAGACTCCGCGGCGCTGAACGGGCGGCCCCCGCTCCGCCCGGAGGCGACCATCTGGCCGCCCGTCTCGCCGGCCACGCGGCCGCGGCCGACGGTGCGGCTACTGGGGACCGCCGCCCGGCGCCTGGCGCGCGGGCGCCGCGCCGCGCGACCGCAGCCTCGTGAAGACCAGGGACACGATGAGGAGCACAGAGCCCAGGACCAGGAGGGAGAGGTTGCGGTGCAGCGGCTCGAGGCGGTTGACTCCGACAACCACCAGGTAGAGCGCCGTGAAGAGGAGGGTCGCGTGGCCCATCCACCGGTACTTCCGGTTGCGCACGATGAGGTTCATCCCGTAATAGAGCAGCGCCACGCCCACCCACGCGAGAGCGACGTAAGCGCCGGGCACCAGGTGGTAGAGGGCGTAGGGGAAGATGACCAGCGCGCTCACGAGGTACGCGTTGCGCATCAGCTCCGTCTTGAGTTCCAGCCGGTCCTTCTGCCAGTTGAGCAGGCGCGCCGTGCCCAGCGCCACCAGGCCGAAGGCGAGGCTGATCCCCGTCTCGACGCGGGCGAGCGCCATGTACGCGATCACGATGGCCGCGTATATGAGGAAGTTAGCGACGACGATGAAGCGCGACTGGAACCAGATCGCGGTCGCGACGACGACCACGCTCTGCAGCGACAGCCAGATGAAGACCTGAGGCACGTCCGAGGCCCTGATGATGGCGAAGCTGAGGGCCATGTATCCCGTCATCGCGTAGACGAACGTCGCAACCCGGCTGCGCCCCCGCGCCCAGAATGCCACCGCCATCGCCAGGAACACGGCCGACGCGGCGGCGTTCGCGGCGACGA
Source organism: uncultured Opitutaceae bacterium (assembly GCA_964496645.1). Taxonomy (GTDB): domain Bacteria; phylum Verrucomicrobiota; class Verrucomicrobiia; order Opitutales; family Opitutaceae; genus Palsa-1447. The sequence continues at coordinate 4,607 of CAZCAJ010000018.1, read as the reverse complement.
AGATCGGGGCGAACGAGAGGAGCCCATGCACGAGGAAGAGCCCGTATGCCGCGCCGCAGTTGAAGAGCGCGCATAGGTTGGAGACGGCCTCCTCGGGCTCCCCGGGGCGCCGGCCCCATGAGCCTGCGGCGAGGACAGCCGCGCAGGCCAGCAGGAACCCGAGGCTCGCGGGGGGCCCGGCCGCCACGGCGAGCGGCCGGCCGAGCAGCGGGTCGCCGATGGCCCAGAGCAGGTAGGTCGAGTAGGTCAGGGCGATGCCGAGGAGGACGAAGCCCGGCCACCTGAACGCGCGCCCGATGATGACCGCGACGGCGGCCGAGGCGGTGATGGCGGCGAGGGCGAACCAGCCCGAGCCGACGGCGAGGGCCGTCGCGAAGGCGCTGGCGAGCGCGATGGCGGCCAGCCACGGCGACCTCCAGGCTATAGCGAGCGCCAGGTTAGCCGCCGCCGCCAGCACCAGGAGGGCCTGGCCTGCCGGCGCCGCCGCGTCGAGCGCGTGGCGGTCGCCGAAGTAGCACAGGCGCAGCGTGGCGAAGTAGAGCAGCGCCATGGCCGCGCCCCTGAGGTTACCGGCGACAAGCTCGAAGGTCCGGCGCCAGGCGCGGGCCAGCAGGAACAGGGCGGCCGCGACCCCGTATCCGATGAGCGAGGGCGCGGCGTCCGGCATGCCCGCGTACGGCAGCGACAGGGTGAATGCGGCGCCGATGACCAGGACCAGGATGCCGACCGCCGCAAACCAGTTCTGGCCGACCTTGAACTCGAGTTCGTCCTCCCTGCGGCGGGAGGCGTCCGGCGACGGCGCGCTGGCTTCGCCCGCGTCGAGCTGGAGGTAGTCCTCCAGCCGTGAAAGCCGGGCCTCCACCTGGGCCAGCCGTTCGGCCGTGGTGGGGTCCCCGGGGGGCTGGCTGGTCCCGCTCATTCCCGTTGGCCGGGCGGGCTCCGCGGAGCCGCGAGCCCGGAGGCGTCCGCCGGCGGGGCGCCGCCTTCGCCGGACTCGGGGAGGCACTCGCAGCCGCACGGGTCCTCCTCGTCGCAGGCCAGGTGGCTGGTCGAGACCTCGTCTGCCATGGCGCAGAGGGCCGCATAGTAGTCCTCGCGCGCCAATCCGAGGGCGGTGGAGCCGAACACCTCGGCGTCCGCCGGGGACGCGAAGGCCCCGTAGTTGATTGCGACCAGCTGGTAGAGCGCCACGAGCGGGACGCGCGACGGATCCACCGAGAAATACGGGTGAACGCACAGGCGGAAGCCGTCTTCCGGGCGGGCTCCCTTCGGCAGCGGGAAGGCGCACTCGTCCGGCAGCAGCGGGGCCGCGTCGAACGCGAGCTCGCAGGGGTAGCGGACGCAGCCCGGGTCGGCCAGGATGGCCTGGAGCTGCGGCCAGCCGATCGTCGGGCCGTACTTCGCGCGGATCTCGGCCCCCTTGGCCGCGACGTGCGCGGTGAGCGACTCCCGGGCGTCTTCGGTAGTCAGCTTGTGCTGCATGGCGGACGGCTTTTTGGTCGGCCTAGCCCGGCCCCTCGTTTGCCCGCGAGAGCTCCCCCTGGAGGATGGGCACGGACATCCGCAGGAATATCGTGAAGCAGAGCAGGCCGAACGCCCAGATCCCGGTGCAGACGAGGGTCTCGTTCCACGTGGGGACGTACTCGACCATTTCGCCGAGCGGCGTCGGGACGAAGCCCGGGACCACAAGGCCCATGCCCTTCTCGATCCAGATGCCGAAGATGCACATCACGCAGGCCGCGTTGAGCCACTTAAGCCGGCGGCTGGCCGGGAGCATGAGGATCACCATTGCGCCGACGTTGAGCGTGACGGCGCTCCAGAACCACGGGACCAGCGCGCGGTAGCCGTCGAGGCCGAGGACGAGGTACCGCCACGAGACGTCGTGCCGGTTCGTGTTGTAGAACTCGGTGAAGAGCTCGTTCGCCAGGAGGAACACGTTGATGATCATCGAGACCTGCACGATGGCCCTGAGGATGAGCAGGCTTCGGTCGGATATCATGAGCCGTTCGCCCATCCGCCAGGTGATGATCTCGTTCATCTTCGGGTTCTGCATCAGCCGGCGCAGGGAAGCCTGCGGCACGCACAGAATCAGGGAAGGCTCCGCGGCCGTCGCCGTGGCCGCGCGCGGCGTCCCGGCGAGCGCGGAAACCTCTCCGAACTGCTCTCCCGGCCCGATGTTGCGGGTGGTCCGGTAAAGGCTTCCCTCCTGGCGCCGGACGACGACCCGGCCCTTGAGGACAAAGAAGGCGTCAGCGTCGACCGCCCCCTGCTGCAGGAGGACGTCTCCGGCGGCGACGTCGAGAATCGTCGCCCCCGCAAGGCATGCCCGGCGCTCCTCCAGTGGGACGGACTCAAGCTCCGGAAGGTACGCTGCGAGCAGGTCCAGGTCCGAGGCGGTGGCCGCGCGGCGCGCCAGCTTGCGCGGCGCCGCGGCCGGTCCCGGCGGATGCGCCCCGTTGCTCCCCTCCGCGGAGGCGCTGGCGCGGCGGACGACCTGCAGCGCCAGGATGACGAATGCGGGTCCCGCGGTGAACGCCGAGGCGAGGAAGCGCGGGCCGACTATAGAGGAGTTCCAGAAGGGGCGCCCGCCGAGGCCCACGTAGAGGAACGCGGTGACCGTGTGGATCGAGATGGCCCAGAAGATGGCGGTGAAGACGAAGGGAATGTAGAACCACTTCGACGGCTTCCTGTTCTGGTAGCGGCAGTAGAGCAGGTAGCCGCAGATGTAGACGTTGAGGAGCAGGTAGCCGTTCAGGACGAGGACGTCCCAGCTCAGCATCGAGCCCGGGAAATGGAAGACGCCGATGACAGGGATCAGGTGCCAGAAGCGGTCGGGGCGGCCCAGGTCCACGGTCACGAACGCGAGGCACATGAGGATCGCGGCCACCGCCAGAAGCTCCCCGAAGATGACGAGGTCGTGGAGGTCCTCGTTCTTGTAGATGTAGACCGGGATGACGAGCATGACGGCGGCGGCCGCCATCCCCACGAGGAAGGTGAAGTTGGCTATGTAGACGCCCCAGGACACCTGGTCGCTCATTCCGGTGATCTCCAGGCCGGCCACGAACTGCCTGGCGTACGCGTTGAGCCCGACCAGGCAGGCCGCCGCGAGGGCCCCGATCCACGCGTAGTATCGCCAGTCCCCGTCGAGGGACACGCCGGCGCAGCGGCGGAGGAATTTCATGTAGTTTCTCACGGCCCGGTGTCAGACGTCGAAGTAGTAGAAGAACCGGGGCAGCGTCCCCAGCTCGGCCTTGAGGACGAGGACGCGCTTGTTCCTCAGTATGTAGGAGACCTCGCTCTCCGGATCCAGGATGTTGCCGAACTTGCGCGAGCCCGTCGGGCAGACCTCGACGCAGGCCGGGTAGCGGCCGGCGCGCGTGCGCTGGATGCAGAAGTGGCACTTCTCCATGACCCCCTTGCGCCTGGGCCGGTTGCCGAGGTAGGACATGTTGAGGTTGAGCTGCTCGCGCGGGACCGACGGTTCGGTGAAGTTGAAGCGGCGGGCCCAGTACGGGCAGGCCGCCTCGCAGTAGCGGCAGCCGATGCACCAGTTGTAGTCGACCACCGTTATGCCGTCCGCCTCCTGCCAGGTGGCCTTCACCGGGCAGACCTTCACGCAGGGCGGGTTCTTGCACTGGTGGCATTGGACCGGCATGTAGAATACGCCCGGCTCCGGCACGGACTTCGGCGCGTAGTAGTGGTCCCCCTTGTCCACGTCGAACGTGCCGTCGTTCGGCATCTTCAGGACGCGGATGTACTGGATCTCCGGGTTGCGGGACTGGTTGTTCTCCGCGACGCAGGCGTGGACGCACTTCCTGCAGCCGACGCAGCGGGTCAGGTTGAGGGCGTAGACGAATTCGACGCCGTTCATCGGCTTGTAGTCGCGCACATGCGGCCGGACGCCGTATTGGCGCTGCACCTCGTCCTCGATCCGGGCCAACACGGCCTTCATCTCGTCCGGCGTCAGCTCCTTGTAGTATTTCTGCAGGAATTCGTCGACGGAGCTGAACTCCCCGAGCTTTCGCAGCGGCGCCAGCCCGGCGGCGATCGCGGCCACGCCCGCCGACAGGACGGTCGAGGTCCTCAGGAAGCTCCGGCGGGACATCCCGCCATCTGTAGGGTCAGAGGCCATGTTCGCCGGGGGCGCCGGGGCGCGACGGGGGGAGGGGGTGGAGAGGGTGGGGCCCGGGCATCGGGATGATGCCGGTGAACGCGGGCGCGTGGGGATCGTGGCAGGAGGTGCACTCCTCGCGCTTGATCGGCCCCGCCTTTCGGTCCCAGAAGCCGGCTGTGCGCCCGTGGGCACCGGCCATCCAGTCGCGGTACGTCGGGCCGTGGCACGCCGCGCAGAGGAGCGTCGCCTGCTCGAACTTCAGCGCCGCCCCGTCGGGCGTGTGCAGCTGGTCGAGCTGGTCGCGGTCGTGGCAGTTGTAGCAGTTGTTGTTGCGCAGCGTGTGGCCGTGCGCCATGGACAGCAGGCCCAGGTGCGCCTGCGGGACGACGACGTTGCCGGCGTCGTCGTAGTTGAGCTTGACCGGGTCGCTCGGCGGGTGGCATTCCGCGCAGTTGCGCATGCTGATGATCAGGTCGGCGTGCTCCTTGGGCAG
>CAZCAJ010000017.1:0-68142 GCA_964496645.1 uncultured Opitutaceae bacterium | reverse complement strand
GGTTCGAATCCCCGTGGGGGCGCGAGATACCCGAGAACTCGTCGCTCATCCAAATTGCCTCGTTTCGTGAATTGCTGAGTGGTAACCGTAGGGCGATGACCGAACGCCCTGACGAAAGGCGCCGGATGGGATGGGAGATGTTCGGGCTGTCGTTCACAGCCCTGTTCCTCGAGATGATGGTGATCCGGTGGGTGCCGTCGACCGTCCATCTCGTTGCTTATTATGCCAATCTGATGCTGTTGAGCTCATTCTTGGGCCTGGGAGCGGGGGCGTTGGCCGCCGGAAGAAGGTGGAATGCATTTGGATGGTTTCCTGTCTTTCTGGCGGCGGACATAGGGATACTTCTCTTAAACCGGAATGCCGTCCTTGGTGCCTCCCCGTCCGAGGTTCACTTCAACGCACCCCCGGCGTTGTTGGTCCACTCGTTGGTCCTGATCGAAATATTCTCACTCAATGCCCTGCTTTTCGTTCCATTGGGGCAAAGGATGGGAACCCTGTTCAATTCCTTGCCGCGTCTGACGGCGTACGCGTGGGATCTCGCAGGAAGTCTGTGCGGGACCCTCACATTCGGGCTCTTCTCCCTCAGGCTGTTCTCGCCGGTTCTCGGGGTGGGGTTCGTCATGCTGATTTACCTGGTCCTCCAAGGACGGCGCCGGCTTTTCGTGAGCATCGCGGTGTTCGCCGCGGTCCTCGCGGGAATCGTGTGGAACAGCGATAGAAACGCGATCTGGTCCCCGTATTACTACATCACCGTGACTGATCTAAAGGCCCAGTCGGGCGCGGTGCCGGCGCCACCTGCGGACCTGCTAACCATGCGGGATCCGCCTGCATACTTCGTCAAAGTGAACCAGTTTGGCTACCACGTCGACGCGGCGCTCGATCCGGCTCGTTACACGCCTGGTACCTGGGGCGCTAAGGAGGCTGCATGGCTCCGCAAGCAGTACGATCTCACCTATGCGGTCGCCCATGGGCGGGACCGGATCCTAGTTGTGGGCGCGGGCGGTGGCTGTGACGTCGAGGCCGGCCTATCCAACGGGGCCAGACACATCGACGCGGTGGAAATAGATCCAGCCATCGTTGCGGTTTCTCAGCGGTTCAACGCGGGAGCTCCTTACTTGGATCCCCGTGTATCAGTTCACGTGGACGATGCTCGTTCCTACTTGGCCAAGGCAAGACCCGGCTATGACGTGGTCGCCTTCGGCTTTCTGGATTCACAGGCGCTGTTCAGCAACATGAACAACGTCCGATTAGACGGGTATGTCTACACGGTCGAAAGCATCCGGTCAGCCTACCGTCTGCTAAACGATCGCGGCGTACTCACTTTGTCGTTTTACCTGGGAAGACCGTGGCTTGGCCCGAAGCTCTTTCAGCTTGTCGCGGAGGGCACAGGCCGGGTGCCGACCGCCTATTTCGCGGGAAACTCGATGATCCTGTGCGTCGCGAAGGACGCCGACGCCGTGCTGCCCGAGAGCTTCTACGAATTCACCAAGGGAGGGTATGCAAACATGCCCGTCATGGCCCTGCCTACCGACGACTGGCCTTTCCTCTACCTGATAAAGCGGACCATTCCGTCCGACTACCTGGTCGCCATCGGAAGCCTCCTGCTGCTTTCCATCGGCAGCATAGCCCTCCTTCGAGGCCGCTCATATGGCCGCAGCGACGCTCATTTCAGTCTGCTGGGCATGGGTTTTCTGCTGCTTGAGACCAAGAACATCAGCGATTGCACGCTGTATTTCGGCACCACATGGCTTGTGACGCTCGTCGTCGTCACGGGCATTCTTCTGATGGTGATGGCGGCTAACATGGTGGCGGAACGCATGAAGAGGTTCTCCGTCTGGATGTACGCACCTCTTCTCGCCAGCCTTGTTGTTCTGTTCGTGGTACCGAGGGAGTACATCCTTCAATTCGAGTATCAAACCAGGATGCTTTGGACCCTCTTTGTGGTGCCGCTTCCCATCTTCTTCGCGGGAATCATCTTCTCATCCACATTTCGGGACGCGGAGTCGCCCTCGGCGGCTTTTGGAGCCAACTTGATCGGAGCTATGGCCGGCGGTTTCTGCGAATACCTGTGCATGGCAATCGGCAATCACCGTCTTTCGATGCTCGTGTTCGCGGCCTATCTTGGAAGCATGCTCGTAACGGCGAGAGCAGGACGCACCCGTAGGCTCGCGTAGAATGAGAATGCCCTATCCCGTTCCGGATGTTGAATTGATTCGTGGCTAACCACAGGGCTCCCAACGGTTTCGCGGGCGTGTTGAATTCTCCTCACACATAGCGGGCACCCGAATGGGCTCCCTCATCCCCTCACCCACCGTGCAAGACCCGGCTCACCCGTCGAGCTCTGCCTGCCGAACTGCTGGGCCGCGGCGTCGCCGGCCAAACCCGTGTCCCGACAGCTTTCCGATCACCACCTCCGCCGCCCACAAAGGGGCAACCATGAATCGATTAAGGAAGGGGACATCAACATGACGAACCGCATCGCCGACCCATCGCCGCTCAATACTGCTCGAATTGCGGGATTCCTGAATCTCATCTTTATCGTGACATTTTTCTCCACGCGCAATCGGACGCGAGGGCATCTCGCGGTCCTCGACCCACCCGCCTAGTGCCATTCCAACTCGTCCCGCGTTGGCAGGGGCGGGAACTTCTGGTGCGGCTCGGTCTGATACCAGAACGCAACGGAGGCGATGTCGTCCTGCAGCGGCAGGTACCGGCCCCCTGATTGCCAGCCAAGGTCCTGGATAGTCACCCTCAACCCCTCTTTAAAGCGGATGGGGTCGGTGATGTGCCAACGATACAGGCTGAAGCGCTGTTGCGAGTCGTACACTCCGTCCGGCCTGATGATTTGCGGAACGCCGGTGTAGGGAGTGGTGAATTCGGTGTAACGCGTCTTGCCCCCGGGTCCGGTGCCCTCGAAGTCGTAGGAACCGCAGAAATAGTCCTCCGTGCCCGTGCCGCAGATTGTCGGGAACTCCTTGTCTCCATCGATGAAGAACTTGACCTCGCCCTCCCCCCACCAGCCTGTGTTATGCACGCCCCAGGCGAGATACGTGCCTACATACTGGCCCCTCCCCTTTATCCCGTCCACGATGGTGTAAAGCCCCTTGGCCTTGAGCGGGCTCTCGCGCCGGAACTGCGCATGAAAATACGCCGCGTCCGCGGGCACGTCGGCAAGCGCGTAGTTGACCTGATAGTAGAGCACCATGCTTTCATCTGCCAGGTTCTCCATAGTTATCCGGCACCGCTTGCGGAACGGCATCTGCCAATAGGAATTGAAGGCGCAACGCGGATTGACGCAGATCGGCAACGAGCTGATGAGGGCACACCGGTCCCATTTGCCCCAGCCGCTTGCGAAGAAATCCGCCACCGGAACCTCCACCGACGGATCGGCCTCGCCGTCCCAATAAAAGCGCAGGATCGCCAGGCGCCAGTTGCCGGTGGGGGTCATCCAGATCTGCTGGATGCAGCCGGGGCCCTCGACGTCGGCCACTGTGAACACCTGCCCGGCCTTGATGATCACGCTGGGGGAGACCTTCCAGCCCTGGCCCAGTTCGCGCGCGGCATGCTTGCCCGTTCCATCACTAGCGGAGCCGCCTGTCCCGGGCTCCCCTCCCGGGTTTTCAGCGCTTATCGAGCGGGTCTGCGCCGTCGAAGTCCGATAAAGGTTGCCGAGGTTGGTACCCAGTCCGCTAAACGATTCGTCGGCAGTCAGGGATTTGAGCGACAATAGGGCAAGCGCGCTGATTGCCACGCAGTACAGGTGTTTCTGCTTCATTTACAGGTCCGTTGAGCGGTCGTTTAGGGTGAGGGGAAAGGGCGGTCGATCGCCGCAGCCTCTTCGAGCGTCTGCTGGCACTAGTACCACGAAGGCATTCCGGCAATGTGTATTCAGTTCGCGACCGCGAGCCTCATTTTGGTGCCTGCCCACATGGGGAGCCTCGCTCGGAATCCGGCAAACGCGCGGCGGTCGACTAGTTCAATACGGCAAACGCGCGGATGTCCACGGTGCCGGAATTGCCCTTTGGGTCGTCGACGGTGTACGTGAGGCGGACCAGACCGCCGGGGTCCATCCCCTTCGCGGGTATATCGGCAACAGCCCACGAGAGTCCGCTCCAGATCTGGCGGTCGTAGGGGCGGCTGAACTCCAACTCCCGGCCGCCCTGCTCGGCCTTCAGGACAAGAAGCTTGCCCAGCGGCACCCCTGAGGGCGGCGCCCCGCCGCTGACGCGCCACGGGCGTCCATCCGTCCCGGACTGGCTGCACACGATCCTGAGCGCCCCGCTGCGCGGCGCGAAAACCGTCGCCGAGACGGACCGGGGACCGCGGACGACATCCGAAACCCGCAGTGGCTCGCAGGATTCTGGGATCACCACGTCATCCTGGATGCCGAAGTCCCACGCAGGGTCGGCATAGACCCCTGTTCCGACCACGGCCATTTGTCCGGGTCCGAGGCGGATGGACCCCCCGCTCAAGACCGGCGCTCGTCCCGCGTCGGCGAATAGAAGCCGGCTTCCCTCATTCGGGGGAAGGGAAAGGGCCAAGTCGGCGGCCGTGAGCCCCGGGTTGAGCGCCGTGCACACGGTGCCTCCAGGGCCGCGCGCAACGAATCCATATGGACTCCCGGCGCCTGGGTAACCGCCGAAGACGGCCGTGTCGCCCAGGGCCTGGAGCGGATAATACAGGCGCTGTACCTTGGCGAACCAAGAGCGATCCCCTTCATCGAGAAGGCTGAGGTCCCCGTAATAGGTGTTCACGCGTCCGCCCCGGGCCGCCGACAGGACCAGCATCCCCTTCCACGCAGCCTTGCCGCGGCGGTAGCATGTGCCTGTGTTTCCAATCATGAATCCGCTGCTGTCAACGCGTGAGAGCGGGATGCCGTTCGCCGAGTACTGGAACACCATGGCGTCGCTGTAGACGTCGAGCGAGCGCCAGAAGTTCGCGCAAGGCACGTCGGAGGGCTTCGGGTCGCCGCAATAGAGCGAATCGAAGACTTCGAGCCAGCGGCGGTCGACCGTCTTCGAAAACCCCGGGCTCGTGTCGGCCGTCTCGCCGCCGTAGCCGTTGTAGGCGATGAGGAGCACGTCGGGATTGCGCTCGCGGAACCCGCGGAGCGCGCCCCGCCAGGCTTCTGTGTTCAGGCGCTCGACCTCCTTTCGTCCGAGTCGGGCCAGCTCAGAGGGCGGCGCGGCGCCCAGGTTGGCAAAGTCAAACTTGAAGAGCCTAACCCCGCGGTCGTACCACTGCTGCATCGTCTCGATCTGGTAGGCAAGGAAGCCGCCCTCGTGGAGGCTCATCGCCAGGTCCAGGTAGCCGCCCCGCGAATCCCGCCATTCCGGCCGCGGCGTCAGCCAGGGATTTGCCGACCATCCGCAGACATTGGTCGAGAGCCACAGGCCCGGCTTGAGTCCCTGTTCGCGGCACGCCGCGAAAAAGCGGGCCGGGCCGCCCGGCCAGCTTCTCTCACGGAACGCCCGGAATCCTCCGTCCCTGTCGAACCAGAACATGTCGAGCAGGAAATAGTCGAACCGGGCCCCGTGCGCCTTGAGCCGCGCCACCGCGGCCAACTCGCGCATGGCGAGACCCTCGTCAAGCGCAACCGAATCGGAAAGTTCGTCATGCGCCGCCCACGTGATGTACACTGAAACCGGTGCGGCGGGAGCGGCGCCGGCGGCCGCAACCGGGAGGGCGAGCATGCGGGCGCCCGCGCATGCGGCGGCAATGCGGAGCGCCAACCGGCTTGATTGAGTCTTGGTCATCCAGATCCGCGAATATCTCAGAACCTCGCGCCACCGGCGCCGCAGCGGCCGGGTTTCCTCACGAAGTTCCTCCAGGGACCCCTTCGGCCGACCGCAGCGGGGCGTCCATTCGATTCCCGAAGTCGCGGAGGGATTTCGGCCCTTGAACTCCGGCGCGGAATCCCGGGTCGCGATGGCCGCAACAGGAAGAACGGCATTGGGAAAGCATTGGTCGACGGAGTGTTCAACCTCAGCAGTGCTCTTGACGGCCATCTTCTTAAGGAGGAAGGCTATGTCTGCTTCGCCTCTAGAACACCATGACACGCGAGCAGAAGCTACTTCATGCAGTCGACAAGTCGGCACGCGGTGTCGAGATCGGGCCCAGCCATAGTCCGGTTGCGCCCAAACGTAAGGGCTTTCGAGTCACGACAATCGACACCCTGTCGAAGGAGGGGTTGCTCGACAAGTACAAGAACCATGGCGTGGAGCTCGGGAACATTGAGGAGGTTGACTTCGTCTGGCGAGGTGAACGGTACCCAGAATTGCTTGGGGAGCGGAACTCATTTGAATGGATCCTCGCCTCCCACGTAATCGAACACACCCCGGACATCATCGCATTCCTCAACGACTGCGAGGAGTTGCTGACCGATTCAGGCGTTCTGTCGCTGGCCGTGCCCGACAAGCGGTATTGCTTCGACCATTTTCGCCCGATCTCGGGCCTCGCGCGGGTGTTGGACAGCCATCATTCGAAGCTCACCGGCCACACTGCGGGCAGCATTGTGGAGTACATGTTGAATGCAGTCTCGCTGGGCGGGCAGATCGCCTGGTCGTCATCGCAGGTCGGGGAATTCAAGTTCCTGTGCGAAATCCCATCCGTGCTCGCTCACTTGAAACTGGAACCGGAGGCGCGACATGCGATGGATGTCCACGCCTGGTGTTTCACTCCGGCGTCGTTCCGGCTACTCGTCCACGACCTGAACCTGCTTGGCCTCACCACATTACAAGCGTTCCAGTCCTTTCCAACCGAGGGGCATGAGTTCTTCATGACCCTCAGGAAGGGGGGGAAGGCCCCGGTACAGAGCCGCCTAGGGCTCCTTCAGGAGGTGGCCGAGGAATCGGGCAGCGGGCAAAGCCTCCGTTGACCCCAGGGCTGATGGCGTCCGTGGGGACGTCAAAGGCCGAGGACGCGGGCCGAGAGACCGAACTGCTGGTCTAGCGGCCCCCATTCCTTTCGCGCGCTTCCTGGGTGACTGATACCACCGAGTCAGCGATCCGGGGCGCCGATCCAACGCTGCGAGAGAAGGGCCCCCAGGAATTGCTTCTCGGTCGGCCCGCCTTTGTCGTTTCTTCCAACAACGGCCTCTTCCAGGCGCGCGGGATAAAGGTCCGAGTCAACGCGAAGCACCTCCTTTCCGTCCATCCTCACCAGTATGGTTCCCCGCGCCGGTTGGCGGGACCCGCGATAAAGGGAGAAGACGGGCGTGATTATCTCGATGTCGTGGAGGGTGTCGCTTTCCACGGAGCCGACGATCGGCCCCTCCTGATTGAGCACCCCCCAGTGATCCAGAAGGAATCGGCCGAGCCCGCCGCCGTAGTGCACGACGCAGATGCCATCGCAGGCTCCGGGAACGCCGGTGAGCAGGAGGGGCTCCCTCAGGCCCCAGCGGGGTTGGGTGGGAAACACGACCCGCAGCAGAAGGTGGTCGGTTGGTTCCGCCGGCAGGAGGCGGGGCGGGGTCCCGACCCAACGAATCTCTCCGGGAAACGTCTTCTCGATTGAGGGTCCCGCCACCGCGTTCTCGCCTGTCAGGACCGCGCCGGGCGCACAAGGGTGATAGGGAACGTAGTCCATCCAGTTGATCCGGCCGTCCTTCTCGATCAACAGTGGGCGCAGCGGCCCCGGCATTCTGCCGGATGGATCCATCTGCTCCATCTGCACGGCGCATTCCAGCGAGGATCCAGGCGCCAGCCGGAACGGCGGGCCATAGCGCAAAGACGACCCCGTCGAGAAGTACCCAAAACGCGCGGTTTCCCCGCCGGCGGTTTCCATGAAAAGAAGGTCGCCGCCATCCGGAGAGCCGGCAGACACCAACGGCCAGCGCCCCGGCTTTTGTTGGCTGGGCACGGCGAGCCTGATGGTCCGGGGCGCAAAATCCGGCGTGATGTCCCGAATCGGGAACATGTCCCGCGCGACCGCCAAGACGCTGCCCGAGAACCAACCGGGACGGTTCCGGCCGTTCGCAACATGAATGTCCTTGCAATCGACCGGGTTCAGCGGGCGCAAGGCCTCAAGCACAGGATGGTCGTCAAGGACGGCGTAAACGGAGGAGCGGCTGATGGCGCTGGGCGCCCGCCTCAGGTAGTACGGATGTTCGGCGGTCGGATACAGCGAGCCGAACGACGCCGACAGCGTGCTGGCCCGGCCCCGGGCGACCCCGGCGCCTTCACCCCACAGCACGAAGTCGTCGCCGGCGCACTTCAGGCCCAGGCGGATCCGGCTATCGGGTAGATACTCCAGCAGCAGCGACGCGTTCGGAGTCTCCGCCAGTGTCTCCACCGTGTGCGGGGGCTTTGCCGGGAAAGCCATCTGCCAGGTGATCGGACCGTAGTGCCAGTCCCGCGCAACCTCATACCAGAAGGTTGGCACATTCAGGATCCGGGCCACCTTCTCAAAGTACGCACTTCCGCGATGCACCGTCAGGGTGCCCTCGAGGGGAATGCTGAGGATCGCGGCGACGGCCACGGACACTGCGGCGGCAGCGGCCCAGGCCGCCCGCACGGCATTCTTGGCCCATGGCGATGAAACGGCCTGGTCGAGCGCACAAGCCCCCAAAGTCGACACGAGGACGAGACTGGGAAGGAAGTCCACCGTGTACCGCAGCGCGGAATTCCCAAATAGAAGGACGCATAATCCGGGGCCGAGATAAGCCAGGCCAACCATTCCGAGCACCGCGCCGACGTGCCGGGGCCCCGAGCCGGACGGAGCCCTCAGGGCGACCGGGATCGCCAGGAGGAACCAGGCAATCGGGACGTATTTCAGAATCCCGTAGACATCGGCGCACCCGTAATAGTCCCGCGGCCAGGCTGGGTGGACGCCAATCGAGGCAAACGGGAAATGGCGCGACCACTCAAGGGCGCCCGCATAGTAGACCCTGAGGTTGAACCAGAAATACGAAGTGCCCCAGTGCCTCAGGGGTGCCGGCGGGTCCTGCAACAGGTAGTTGAAGCCGAAGTCAAGGGGGCTTCCGAAACGCAGATAATTGTAGAGAAGGAGCCCGGAGAAGATGGCCCCGAATCCAACAGCGAATCCTGTCGCCGCCCCCACCGGCGCCCCCGGATGCCTCCATGAACGTATCGGCGGCCGTTCCAGGCGAAGGAAGCTCCAGAGCACCCAGGCGGGCGCCAGGATCGCGAGCAGAAGCGTGGGGCGGCAGCCAACGGCAAGGCCCAGGAAAATGCCGGCGGCCGCCATCCACCCCGCCTGCCTCTGCGAGGAAAGCGCCGAATACAGGCTGTGGAGCATCAAGGTCGCGAAGAAGCATCCGCATGCGATGGCGAACTCATACATGAGCGGGCGCCTCGCAAGGGACAGCAGCCCTGTTGCCATGCCCAGCGCCATGACCGTTGCGAAAACGATCGCGCTGCCGGTGCGCGAGAAATAGTCCCGGCGGATCCTGAGCCACAGCCAGGCAAGCGCGAGGAAATCGAGGACGACGAGGCACTCCACGGCCGTCCCGAGCCACAGGTCCCCTCCCGTCAGCAGCCTGAACGGGAGCAGGAACACGAGCGCCGGGACCACTCCGTAATAGACGTAGTACTTTCCGTGGTAGAAGCTGGCGTCGAACATCCAGCCATGAGGAACCCACACGCGCGGGTCGTAGGGATTGGAGGCCGTGAGCATCGCCGGATCCACCGGGGCGTCGAGGTAGAGGTGCCCTTTCAGGATCCCATGGACGAGCAGGTTGTAAAAGTCGCTGTACGAACCCCTTCCCATCGGCCACGGGGGCAGGCCATCGCTCGTGGCGGCCGTCCAATAGTAGAATGAGATAACGACCAGGACCGACATGCCGAGGGCGACCCAGTCCCCCTTCGTCGCCAGCAGAGGAGCCCTCTCTTCTGGATGCCCGGTCGGAGTCATTGGATCGATTGGCCGGGCATCATGGCTATCCTCGTTGCGTGTTTGCGGAGAACCTGCAGGGACCGACTAACTGGCTGCGGTCATCGGCCGCCCTTGATCTGTACGGGATCCCTTCATCGGGATGCCGTACCGCTTGTGAGCAGGTAAACCGCAAATGACGCGAGCCAGTGTTCGCCGACGTAGTCGCCGCTTGTGACCCGCGCCAGTCCGGCCCGCGCGTGGCGGTCTGCCGCCGCGCGCACCCTGTGGCCCAGGGGCATGACGGGCGCGATCCGGTGAAGCGCCCAAGCCCGGCTAAGGCAGAGGCCGTCAAGGTGCACCTGCTTGCCATCACGGCGGTCAAAGACCCGCGGCGGCTCCGTGATGGCGCAGGATTCGCCATCGGCAAGTCCCGGTAGGAACCGCACAATCCAGCGCCGGAAATCCGCGGCGGGAAGGACCCGGGACATGAGGTCGGCCTCGGTCAGCGAGGGCGACAGGAAATCCTCACCGCCGGGCTCCCAACCGACCGGGGCGTCGGCGTCGGCACCGTAGAATTCGCGGCTCCGGGAGACAATCGCCGCCTCCAGGCGGCGATGCCCCGCCGCCCTCGCGTAGTCCAGTGCCAGCGTCATGCCGAAGGCGGTGTTGGAATGCACACCCGTCCGGACTGGGTATGGCAGCCGCGGAAGGTAGCCGCAGAAGCCCTCCGCAATGAATCCCTCGAGCGGGCGGATCGCCCGCGACCACCGGCGGGTGCACGGGTTGCGTCCCGCGCGCAATTCGGCCGCGAGAGCGAGCAGCCATCCCCAGCCATACGGACGCTCAAACGATCCCCGCCCCAGCGCCCGAAAATACGCCAGCTCCCCGTCAACGTGGACCTTGGTCAGGCTTTCTTCGAGGGCCGCGCGGATGCGCGCGGCTGAAGGGAGCGCAGGGTAGAGCCTGAGGAGGCGCGCCAGCGCCCAATGGCCGTGCACCGAGGAATGCCAGTCAAAGCAGCCGAAGAATGCCGGGTGCAGCTCGCGAGGCGAGCGCACGTCCGCGGGGCGCTGGGCGAGGTGCTGGTAGGCGTGGGGCCACTCGCGCCCTATTCCGGCCAACGCCAGGCCGGCAAATTTCGACGCGAGAGGCGGTGTGAGCGAGCGGGGCAAGAGGTCAGAAACGGTAGACGCAAAATTCCATGAGGAGCAGATTAAACGCGAAGAGCGCCAAGGCGATCGGCGCCTGCGCCCTGATGACCGCGTTCTTGTCCTCCAGCTCAAGGAGCATGACCGGCACGAGGTTGAAGTTGGCGGCCATGGGGGTCAGGAGCGTCCCGCAAAAACCCGCCAGCATTCCAATGGCCGCCATTATCGCGGGGTTGCCTCCGTGCGCGTGGACGATGAGCGGCACGCCGATGCCTCCGGTGACGACGGCAAACGCGGCAAAGGCATTGCCCAAGCAGATCGTGAAGAGCACCATCCCAAGGCAGTAGGCCGCCACCGCGACGAACGAGAACTGCGTCGGCAGCGCCCGCTCAACCAGGCCGGCCACGACCGTGCCCACGCCGGCGCGGGCGAACAGGCCGCCCAGCGCGGCCAGCGCCTGCGGCAGAATGAGCGCCCAGCCCACGGTCTGGATGAGCCGGCTGCCCTCTCCCACCGCATCGCGCACGGGCGCCCGTGTCAGGCGAAGCCCGGCCGCAAGGGCCAGCACGGCGCCGATGCAGACCGAAGTGACTGACAGGTTGGCCGTGTCGACGAGCGCCAAGCCGCGCCAGCGGACTCGCCCCAGAAAAAGGCTGCCGACGACCGCCGTGGCAGGAATCAAGAGCGCGGGCCAGAAGAGCCTGTCCCCAAGGCGCTGCGCCGAAGCCAGCCTTTCCTCTCGCCCCGTGGAGCGCTCGCGGGACATCCCCACCCTCCCGCTCGCGGCCAGGATCGTCATCCCGAGGACAAGGTACCCTGCAACCGTCGGCGGCATCGACCCGCCCAAGGCAAAACAGGCGCCCAGAAGGCCCCAGAAAAGGGCAGTGCTCCATCGCCGCGCGTGGCCCTTGTCCATTGCGACGCGCACGGCCGTCGCCAGCACGAAGGCGCCCGCTAGGACGTAGAACGAATTCAGGCTGACCAAGCTCACGCGCCGGCAGCCTTCGCGGTCCCGGCCGCGCGAGCGGCCTCCCGGGCCAATTGCTGATCCAGAACGCGGGTCCTCCAAGCCATCAGGGCGAAGGCGGCCACAGCCGTGGGTATCCCCCAAAGCGCCATCGCCCATGCACTCACGTCGATCTTCAGTCCCTCGAAGAAGCCCTTCATGAGCAGGATCGAACCCACCGCGACGAATATGTCCTCGCCGAAGAAGTTCCCGACATTCTCAGCCGCGGCCGCGTTCGCACGAATCCGCTCCACCATAGCCTTCGACAGGCTTCCGTGGCACACGCGCGCGGCGCCCTCGGCGAGAGGGGCGAGCAGCGGGCGCACCGCGCCGGCGTGCCCGCCTACGTTGATTCCAAGGGCGATCGAAACCTGACGAACGCCCGTGTAAAGAAGCAGCACCCTGCCGGCGGTCGCCGCCGCGGACCGGCGGATCAGCGTCTCGGCCCGCTCCCGGAGGCCGTAGCGCTCCAGAAGGCCAACCACCGGAAGCATCATCACGACCGGCAGGGTCATGTACCGGTTCGTGAGAAACAGCCGGCCAAACTCCTCCATGATGGAGTTGAACGACATTCCGGAAACCAAGCCGGTGACGATTCCCGACACGAGGACCACCAGCAGCGTGTTGAGCCGCAGCGCAAAGCCGGCAGCAATGACTATGATGCCGATTAGTTTGATCACAGAGAGTACGGGGTCCTGAAGTATTCAGTTTCGGGGCGATCACGAGGTATTTTGGAGGATCGACGGGCCCCGGGGGGCCCCGGACGCGGCGAGGGCGGCGGTCCGGGAAAGTCGGGCTGCCTTCCCGCGCGGCGCCGCGGCGGGCGGGCCGACGCGGAGGAAGCCATCCCTGCTGCCGGCCTGCAGCGATGTCCCAAGGCGAACCGGGATTGGAGGCCCACGGGGCCTCCGGACCAGGACCGGAAACTAAGTCGGACGGTCTCGCCGCGCACGACGGCTGGACTAGCCCGGACGCAGGCTGTCGCTCAACTCAGCACACCCCGCCTGCACATTGACCGGGCGTAGAACAGCAGCAGCGCGCCAACCACGACGATGACGGCGCTGAATGCCAGCGCCTCGGCTCCTCCCATGATCTTCAGTCCGTTGGAAAGAGCGTAATTGTGGATGCTCGTGACGATCATGCAGATGAACGACGCAAGAAAGAGGTGAACCGCCAGGCGATTGCGGAGCAGCAGTAACAGCGATCCCAATACGCCGCCCCACACGGCGATCCCCCAGGCGGCCACAACCCAGAGGGGAAAGCCATAGTAGAACTCCAGCTGTGCGGGCGTGAAGCCGCTCATGTAGGCCTTGTTCTTGGTCTCGGTCATGACGAAATCCATCGCGCCCACTGAATTCCAGAGCAGCGAAACGACCCCCACCGCCCAGACGTGCCAGGGCCTCCTTGCGGGTTGGGTCGCTTCATCGGCCATGGCTCCAGCGAAAAAATCCTGGGGAACTAGTCAATCCGATTGACCGTGTTCCGGTTGGATGGCCAGCGAGGGTCCCGGGGATCGTTCGAATTGATGATCGCCAAAGGCCCCCGGTTCCGGAGAAAACTGGTCCGATGCGCCCGTCCAACCCGCCCCCGCCGTTTGCCGCGGCCGCCACGGTGCCGGATGTCATACAGGCCATGGTCGGCTTCGTCGCGTGGTGTGAGGCCAATGCAAGCCGGCTCGGGTATTTCGCCGCGCTCTATTTGCGGATCACCAAGGCGGTCGAGGCCGCACTCGGACAAGGCACGGTGTTCCAAGACAATGAGCGCATGGCGCAGCTGGACGCCACGTTCGCCAACCGCTACTTCACCGCGCTCAACGGCTATTTCCATCCGGAGCAGTTTCCCGGCATCTCGGGATGCTGGCTTGCAGCGTTCACCGGGACCGAGACCCCGGGCGACACCGCCGTTCAGTACATCCTGACCGGCGTCGCCTCCCACATCGGTCTCGATCTCGGCATCGCAACGCAGCAGGTGTGCGGGACACCGTCAGTCCTGCAGCAGTTCCAGGGCGATTTTGACCAGATCAACACGGTGTTGGCCCAGCAGGTGCAGACCGTGCTTGGTGAAATCGACTCGGTGTCCCCGCTGCTAGCGGATCTCTACGCGGCCCTCGGCAAACACGAGATGGCCCTGATCGACGACGGCCTAGGCGGCTCGCGCGCGGCCGCGTGGGCCGTCGCTAATGCCCTTGCGGTCCAGCAGCCAGCCCAGCAAGCGCTGACTATCGCGGCGCAGGACGCGCTCGTAGCCGGGTTGATCCCGATCGTTTCCAGCCCGCCCGAACCGCTCGGGGCCGTCGCGAAGATCATCGCGCAACACGAGAATCCGAACATCGTCCAGGTCATTGCCGACCTGGTCCCCTAGGCCGACGGGCGCGGCCCGTATTTCCGAATCCCTGGGTGTCGAACCGCGCACCTCACGGTTTTGCCGGTCGTTCGAATCGGAGATCCTCGGCCCTGCTCCCGTCGGCGTTCCTCAGACGGAAGTAGCAGCCGTAGTTAGCCTCGAGAAACGTCGAGCCGGCATCCTGCGCGGGCGCGTAGAGGATGCGGACGTCGTTGCCGCCCTTCCTGAGGTCCAACTCGTCTCCCTCGACCTTCCTGCCATTCAGGGAAAGGCGCCTCACGCTCTCGCGGCGGCAGACAACGCGAACGGCCTGATCCCTCGGCGAGACAATCCTGCCCAAAAGAAGGTAATGGGCGTTCTTGTGGGGGAAATAGATTGAGGGATCGAATGGGTAGTTGTCGGGTGTGTTTGCCTTGCCGGTGGTCGGAATGATGTCGGGGTCAAGGATTGCGGCCCTGGCTGCCGGAAGGACCTTCCAGGCAATGCTTCCAACCCATGGCACAGAGTAGCTGGTTTCGGGCCTCCCTCCGTCCATGAAGGGCGCTGAGAACGCGTAAGGGTCGAAGTTGGCCTTGTCTCCCGGCAGGGGACCCAGGACCCAGAATCCGTCGCGGGCGAAAAACGGGGCCGGCCCCTCCGCCGCCGATTCCCTGACGGCGTACAGCCTCGCGCGGCGGGAGCCCTTGAAGTCCACCTGGGCGACGTCGTATTCCGTGCCGTCGCTGTAGTCCGCGGCGTCCGGCCTCTCGGCAAGGTCCGCTTCGACCGCCACCGATGCCCCAGCGTCCAAGGTGCCCACCTCCCTCCTAACGACCCCTTCCTGCCAGCGCAGCGGCAGCCGGAACACGACCCGGATGCCGTGAAGGGGTTGAGGCCCACCGTTGTGCAGGAGGAGCGAGAGAATCCCCTCCTTCCTCTGCAAATGGGCCTCGAGGCCCTCGGCGCCGCCGGAGGGTCCCCGGGGCTGGCCGTATGAGGCGCCGGTCTCCGCATAGGTCTCCATCGGGCCCCTGTCGCGGTCGTGAAAAAGGTCGAAGGCAAAGGATTCCCCGAGCGTAAGCGCCCTCGTTTCCGCCATGGGGCTGCTCACGGAGACCGGGTCGACCTTGGAAACGCCATCCACCTTGAACGTGAGCGGGGTCCAGTCATTGAGGTCCAGCGGGCTGGGCCGCCTCAACGTGGCCCTCAGCGTGTTGCCCTCGACCACGGTCGCCAGGCGGGAGTGCAGCGCCTGGTATCGGTAGGCCGCATATTGGTTCTGGTTGCAGTACCACCAATCCTCCCGCTTGGACCACCTGCCATATATTGCGGCCAGCTTCGGGAATCCAGGAGCCCCCCATGCCCTCACCCAGGCATGCATGGTGACCAGGAACAGGGGCCGGTCCGCCTCGCAACGAGCCTGGGTGAGAACAGACTCGGAATACCGGCCGCCGCCGCTGTCGTTGTCGAGTGTGATGAAGATCCCGTCCTGGAAGCCGCTGTCCCAGTCCGTGTTGTACCGATGCTCAGCCAATTGGTAGAAGCCCGCGCGGCGGATCATCTCCTCGAGGTCCGCTCGGTCGGTTCCGTCGCGCAGGGCGGACTCAAAATCCACGAACGGGTACACAAATGAGTTCACCGGCGTTGCGACCCTTGTTTCGAGGGTCACGCGAATCCCCATGATCTCACGAAAGGCAGCGTTCTTGGACAACGCCGGGAGCATCTCATGGGCCAGTGTGTGCCCTCCAATCGAGTTTCCATCTGCGAGGAGGCGCCTGGGAATCACCTCGGACGGGTTGCTCGGCAGCACGATCCTCGTCTCCGGGCTGTCCTGGTACCAGCTCCTGGGATCATTCAGATAGAACGTCCCTTTCTGGCCGAATGAACCCATCACCTCGGCCGCGCGCAGGTCATTCAGGGTGCTGTCGTCCATCCGGGTGGAGAAGGCCGCGCGGAAATCATGGTATAGCGGCGCGATTTGAAGCCGCGCCCGCCGTGCGGCCTCCTCGGACTTGAACGTGACGAGAATGGTCTGCGGGTAGGACTCCATCGAGGCGGGCCCCAGGGCTTCGCCGGGCGGCGATGCCTCCGCGGCATGGACGGCCAGGAACGACACGGCCGCCAGCACCCGTGGGCATTTCATGAACCTGGCGGCCTCGGCATACACGGAAACGTTCGGATCCAGCGATCGGCGGGGCCTACCGGGCGCCTGCCCGGGGCTTGAGGACCACGGAAATCACCGTGATGTCCCGGTCCCGGTCCTTGCCCCTGAACAAGACGCCGCCGTCCTTGTCCGCCGCGACGCTCTGGCCACCGTAGACCTGTCCGCTCCATGGGCCATTCGTGATCTCCCCTACCAGGTCCGTTCCAACCACGGGGCAGCGCACGGCCTTCGCGACCGCCTGGACGATTTCCCTCAGAGAGTCTCCGTGGCCCGGCCACGCCTCCTCCGGCGCCGCCCAGCCGTAGGGAATGAGCACGAGGTCCGGCTCCTGGTCCGCCATGGCCTTCACGAGGTCCGTCCGGAACGTGTCGGCGCAGATGAGGAGGCCGATTCTCCCGAACCTCGTGTCCACCGCCCTGACCATTCCGTCGCCCTGCGAATAAGGCGGCGTCATCAGCTCCGGAAGCACGTTCACCTTCCGATGCTTCAGGAGTATGTTCCCGCCATCGTCGATAAGCAGGCAGGTGTCGTACAGATTCTCCCGCTCCTTCTCGTCCAGCCCCACGCTCAGGTACACCTTGTGCTTCCTGGCCAACCTACACAGCTCGTCGGAGTCGCCGCCAGGGATTGCGTATGCTCGCTGATGCGCGGCCGGGTTCTCCCAGCCCAGGATGGTCGATTCCGGCAAGGCGACAATTTCGGCGCCTTTCCCCTTCGCCTCGATGATTGCGCCCTCGATCCTCGCGAAATTCCCCGCCCGGTCGCCGTCGAGGCAGAAGATCTGAGCGATCGCAATTCTTACCTGCCGTTCCTGCGTGTCAGGGGTTTTCATTGAAGATGTGGCAAGGTCCTGGAGCGGGAGCATGGCGGCGGCGCAAAGGACGACCGTCGCAAGAACCGGGAGCTTCATCGGATCGGCAAGCCTATCAGGCTGCCAGAAAGGGCCTCTTAGACAAGACCCGGGTTCGCATCTCCGTCGTACCGCAGCGCCGCAATCCACTATTCCTCCGGCGCCTTGCAGCAAGCCCGCCTCGGCGGCACCAGCGCCACACCGGGCGCCGCATCTCCGCCATTTGACGGCGGCGTTAGATTACTATAAACGTAAACGATGAGCGTAAGAAGGCCCGCGGCGGCCGAGAAGGAGATCCTTCGCCCTCTCTGGAAGGTCCACATCCTGCACCATGCGGGCGAGGGCCCGGTCGTGGGCAACTGGCTGCTTGAGGAGCTACGGGAGCACGGCTATCGCGTCAGTCCGGGCACCCTTTATCCCCTTCTCGCGCGCATGGTGCGCCTCGGCTGGCTTGCGCAGGACAGGGGCGGAAGGTACCGCATCACCTCTGCCGGCCGCCGGGCGATGGCCGAGGTGCGCACCCGGCTCCTGGAGCTGCAGAGCGAGGTATTCGGCGGGCGCGGGGCGGCCCGGACTCGATGACCGCCAGGCACCGACCCCGCGCAGGCGGCCAGGCAGTGGCCGTTCGACGCCTCGCAGTGCTTCTTTCCGCACTTGGACTGGGTGCGGCGCTGAGGGCGGGGCCCCCATTCCTGACGGACGACCCGGAGCCCGTGGACCTCAACCACTGGGAATTCTACATCTTTGGGCAGGGCGACCATTCCGCGGAATACGACGCGATTTCGGGGCCTGCCGTCGAGTTCAACTACGGCATCGCCCCCAACACGCAGCTTCATCTGATCGCCCCGGTCGCCAGTTTCGCAAACGCGGGTTCCGGTTGGGCGACGGGATACGGCGATACCGAGATCGGCATTAAGTTCCGCTTTGTCGACGAGACGGAGACGCTCCCTCAGGTCGGGGTCTTCCCCCTGGCCGAGCTGGACACGGGAGATGCCGGCCGGGGCCTCGGCAACGGACGCACCTGGTACAGGCTTCCCTTGTGGCTCCAGAAGGGCTGGGGCCCGTGGACCTCCTACGGGGGAGGCGGCGTATCGCTCAACTCCGCGCCGGGAGAACGCAATTCCGGGTTCGCCGGATGGCTCGTCCAGCGCGACATGGGCAAGTACGTGACGCTGGGAGGGGAGCTCTACTGGCAGGGCACAGACGCGATCGGCGGGCCGGGCTCCCTTCTCGCCAACTTCGGGGGCTCGATCAATTTCACGGAGAGGTTCAACCTCCTGTTCTCGTTGGGCCACTCGATCTCAGGCGAGCGCGACACGGTCTGGTACCTAGCGCTTTACTGGACCGGCGGGCCGGAAAAGGCTGGAAAAAAATGACGGACGGCCCCCGATTGCGGACCTGAAGGACGAAGGAGAGGACAACAGCCATGCAAATGTCATTTCGCGAGCTCGTGACCGCCCTGCACGGCATGGGCTTCGGGGCGTTCTTCCTCCTCGCATTCTCAGGCGCCCTGTTCGAGCTCTACCGAGTCTGCGCATCGAACGGCTCCCCGGAGCTCCGCAGCCGCGGCCTGAAACCATTGCGGGCCTATCTGATCGCCATGTGCGCCCTGGGCTGGGCTGCGGTCCTCTCCGGCGCCTACGTCGTTTACCCCTGGTACCGCGCGCACCCACCCGTGGGATTCACCGATTACGCCGAGTACCCGCAAAGGAGGCTCTTATCGAGCCCGACAACTGCCGGCTGGCATGACTTTGGAATGGAGTGGAAGGAGTATGTTGCCTGGTTCGCGCCGATCGCCATGACGATGGTGGCGTATGTCTTCATCAAATACGGCCCGGACCTGGCGAGGCATCGGCGAGTGCGATACGCCGTATTCGTCTTTGCCGCCGCGGCCTTTGCCGCCGCGGGAGTCGCGGGGATCCTCGGGGCGCTGATAAACAAGAATGCGCCCGTCCAAGGCGGGGCAACGGTGATCCTCATGGAAAAGGCGAAGTGAACACCCCCAACATGAACGCCGGCCAGCCAGGGCCTGAAGACGCAAGCGGTGCGTCCATCCCTAACGGGGCCGCCGCGGCCGCCATCCTGTCGGCCGGCGCGGGATGCTTTTCGCTGGGCGTCTGCGCCTGGCTGGCGGATGCCTTCAAGTCCTCCGCGCACTTCTTCATTTTCTATGGGCCCACCGGGCCGCTCTCGGGCGTCACGACGACCGGCATTCTTATCTGGCTGGTTTCATGGGGCGTCCTTTCACGAGCCTGGAGAGGAAAATCGGTCCCAATGGGTATCATCAATACGATCGCCATCCTGCTGCTGGCCACGGGTTTGCTCCTGACCTTTCCTCCGTTTGGGGACCTCTTGCAAGGAAGGTAGCCGAATTCTCCTGACAGAACCCTGAAGGCCTGCCCGGCACCCGCCCCGCTTGCCTTCCTCCAACAGGGAGTGAATCCTGCCTTCAGGTACGGTCGTTCATTATGACTACAGCTTCGCTTCGCGCCGCGGTGGCCGTTGCCGTCTGCGCAGTCGGGCTAGCGGCAGGATGCAGGCGCGGCGCGAGGGTCGACGCCGGAAATCGGGAGGGCGTGCTCCAAATAGCAAACACACTGGAGCCCTCGGATCTGGATCCTCACACCAACATAGACAGCGAGACCGACAAGATCCTGAACGCGCTTTTTGAAGGGCTGGTGGAGCTGTCGGGCGACGGTCACACCGTGCTTCCAGGCGTGGCGGATCGCTGGGATGTCTCGGCGGACGGACTCGTCTACACCTTTCACCTTAGGCCCGACGCGCGCTGGTCGAACGGCGAGGCGCTCACGTCCGACGATTTCCTGTTCTCCTTCCGGCGCGTCTTTGACCCCTTGGTCGCATGTGAGGCGTCAAGCTTTGGCTTCGCGATAAAGGGATCCGAGGACTACGCCCGGGGCCGGACAAAGGATATCTCGACCCTGGGCCTGGATGCTCCCTCCCCTCAGACGTTCGTGATCCGGCTCGCACACCCGGCCCCCTATTTTCTGGGCGTCCTCGGCGTGGGTTCCCCGTTCATGCCCGTTTACCGGCCCTCGCTCGAAAAATTCGGGGGCGTTCACCAGCGCGGCAGCCCGTGGACGCGCCAGGGCAATCTCGTCTGCAACGGCCCTTTCATCCTTAGGCGCTGGACCCAGAACCAGCTCATCGAGGTCCGCAAGAATCCGCTCTATTGGGACGCGGCCCGCGTCAGGCTGGCCGGCGTAGACTTCTACCCCGTCGAGAGCGCGGCCGTGCAGGAGCGCGGTTTCAGGGCCGGGGAGTACCATGTCACGACGCTCCTTCCCGCTCAAAAGGAGGCCGCGTACGAGAATGCGCGCCCGCTGGTCCTGCATATATCGCCGCTGCTACGATCGAGCTTCATCACGTTCAACGTTTCGCGTGCGCCATTTTCGGACCCCCGGGTCCGCCGGGCCCTTTCGATGGCGATCGACCGAAAAAGGCTTTGCTTGGCCGTGTTCCACTCCCTGGCCGAACCGGCATTCACGCAGGTGCGACCCGGGGCCGGAGGCTACGCGCCGCCCTCATCCGGCGCATATGAGCTCCATCCCGACGCCGCGCGCAGTCTCCTGGCGGAGGCGGGCTATCCCGGCGGCCGCGGCTTCCCCTCCATCGAGCTCATGGTCGTGGGCAGCAGTTCCGAGACCCTGGCGGTGGGCGAGGTGATCCAGGCCGCATGGAGGGATGTTCTCGGGGTTTCGGCCCACCCCGCGCCAACGGAAGAGAAAGTGTACCTCGATGCGGAGCGCACCAAGCACTACGAGGTCATGGTCGACACTTGGGGATGCACATGGGACGATCCCACCGCCTATTACCAGACCGGGCAGACGGGGAATCCGAACAACGACTCAGGTTGGTCGGATGCCACGTTTGACCAAGCCTACCACGATGCGGAACTGAGCCCGGACCCCCGGGCTCGCGCCCGGGCATTCGACATCCAGGAGGCGCGCTTGGCGGCGGAGGTGCCGTACGCCCCGCTCTATTACTGGAACAAGGGCGTGCTCGTGCTTCCGACCGTGCGCGGCTGGCCGGACAATTCCCTTAACCATATCGATTGGAAGGAAATCTCCCTGGTGCCGTGACTTGGCTCCAGCCGCGCGCGATCGACCCAGTTTGCAGCGCTGCGCCGCCCCGGCGAAATCCGCCGCGAACCGGGCCGGACGGTGGAGTTCCCTGTTTGTACTTTGGCGTCCTCTCGGGCAGCATCTGCCCGCATGGCTACCCCAACCTCGACTCGCGG
Organism: uncultured Opitutaceae bacterium; assembly: GCA_964496645.1. Classification (GTDB taxonomy): domain Bacteria; phylum Verrucomicrobiota; class Verrucomicrobiia; order Opitutales; family Opitutaceae; genus Palsa-1447. Next base: position 46,560 of record CAZCAJ010000017.1, on the reverse strand, counting down.
AGCCGCCCCGGCCTTTTCCCCGACAAAGTACGTGTACGGGACCACGCGCCTCGGCGATGCAAGATTCCCGGCCGCGGACCGGGTAAAGATGGCCCGGGCGGCGATGGAGTCGGGCGTGTGGTTTCACACGAGCCGCCAGTACGGCGACGCCCTTGAGATCCTGAGCCGCGCCTTCGACGAGGACCGCACCCGGGTGCCGCGGATGATCATCAAGATCGGGAACAACGACCTGGCGCAGTTGCGCGCGAACATCCGGGAGAACATCGAGCCCATGGGAGTCGACCATGTCGACGTCGGCCAACTCTGCCTCGGCGGGCGCTATGCCGAGGAGTTTCGCGGGGGCGGGCGTTGCTTTGACGATTTCAGGCTCCTTCGGGAGGAGGGCCTGGTCCGCAACTACGTCATGGAGGTGTTCCCTTGGACCTCCGGGACATCATTCGGCGCGCTCCGGGCCGGATACACCGAGGGCGTGGTTGATGCGTTCATCTTCTATCTCAACCCGCTGCAGCGGTTCGCGTCCAATGCGCTCTGGGACCTCATTCGGGAGAAGGGCGCCCCGATAGTCGCCATGAGGACGGTCTGTGGGGCGCCCGTGCACCAGCTGCGCGACGTGCCGGGCACGGCGTGGAGGCCGTACCTGCAGGAGAGGGCGGTGGAGGTGGCTCCGGTCTTCGAGAGGTCGGGCGTCGCCGACTGGGCCGAGTTCTGCGTGCGCTTCGCGTTCAGCTTTCCCGGGGTGCGGGCGACGGTGGGGTCCACGATCCGGAAGGCCAACCTCGACGCCTTCGTGCGCATCGCCGGCGCCGGGACGATCGAACCCCTGCCGAGCGAAACGGTCGGGGAGCTCGAGCGGCTGCAGAGGCGCTGGTCCGACTCGGTCGACATACGCGCCGAGCCCTGGACAATGTAGGCGCCGGTCGGCTCAGCCGGCGTCCGCCGCGCCGGGATTGCCGGCCAGGAGGTGCTCGATCTCCTCGAGCGATATCCCCTTGGTCTCGGGCACCATCAGCCGCACCCACACGAGCTGCAGCACCATCATGCCGCAGAAGAACAGGAACACGTAGCCGGCGGGGAAGGCCGTCACCATGCTCGGGAAGAAGGTGGTAAGCAGGGCCGCGAAGACCCAGTGCGTCAGGCTTCCCAGGGACTGGCCCGTCGCGCGATGCCGGTTGGGGAAGATCTCGGAGATGAAAACCCAGATCACGGCCCCCTGCCCGATCGCGTGCGCCGCGATGAAGGCGAAGATGCAGGCGGGCACGATTGCGAAGTGGCCGGTGAAGAACGCCCAGGAGGTCAGCCCGAGCGAGAGGATGTAGCCGAACGAGCCGACGTAGAGCAGGGTCCGGCGCCCGATCCGGTCAATAAGCCGGAGCCCGGCGAAGGTGAACAGGAGGTTCGTGATCCCGATTCCCACGGACTGCAGGAGCGCGGCCTTGGCCCCGAGGCCCGTCAGCTCGAAAATCCGCGGGGCGAAGTAGAGGACGGCGTTGATGCCGGACAGCTGGTTGAAGAACGCAATCAGGACCGCCAGCAGTATGGGCCGACGAAGCTGGCGCGTCCAAAACGGCCCAACCTCCACCTGCTCGCGGGAGGCCGCAAGGATCTCGTCGGCCGCCTTGCCGGCCCTGTCCGGCGGCTCGTCCGCCATGATGATCCGCAGGACCCGCAGGCCCGCCTCGCGGTCGCCCCTGCGGCCGATCAACCAGCGCGGGCTCTCGGGCAGGCCGAGGCACGAGACCGTGTAGATCAGGGAGGGGAACGCCGCGACGCCGAGCATCCAGCGCCAGGCGTTCGCGCCGACGTCCTTGAGCAGGTAGTTGGAGAGGAACGCGACAATGATGCCGAAGACGATGTTGAACTGAAACATCCCGGCCAGGCGCCCCCGATAGGCCGGAGGCGAGATCTCGGAGATGTAAAGCGGCGCCGCCACGGTCGAGACGCCGATTCCGACGCCGCCAACGAAGCGCGCGAGGATGAAGGAATAGACATTCCACGAGTACGCGCAGCCGACGGCGGAAACGACATAGAGGATCCCGACGGCCGTGAGGGTGGCCTTGCGCCCGAACCGGTCCGTCGGCCAGCCGCCGGCAAATGCGCCCAGAACGGTGCCGTACAGGGCCGAGCCGATCGCGAATCCGTGCATCGCGGCGCTGAGGTGCCACAGGGCCTGGATCGTCTGCTCCGCCCCGGAGATGACGACGGTATCAAATCCGAAAAGGAATCCCGCGAGAGCCGACGTCAAGGACCACAGGTAGATGCGAGCCTTCATGCGCCGTCGTGCTAACAGAAAACGGCCCGGCAGCGGAGCGTTATCGGGCGGCCGACGACCGGGGTCAGGCCGGGAGCCGGACGCCGAAGGCCGCGGCCGGGGCGTCAGACCAGAGCCTCAGGGCCTCCCCACCGGAAAGTCCGAGGTAGGCGGCCACGCGACGCACCCCCTCGTCAGGGGTCAGGGTGGACCCTGCGAGCCCACCGCCCCCGGGCATGCGCGCCGCGCCGTCCGCGCCAACGTCAATCTCCAGCTCCCCGAGGGTGTAGCGACCCGGGCCCGCACCGGCCGCGGACATGCAGTCGGTCGTGAACAGGACCCGGCCGGCAGGCTTGGCGCGCACGAAGTTGCGCAGCACGAAGGGGGGCAGGTGAATTCCGTCGGGGATGAAGCAAGCGGTCAGCTCGTCACGCGCGAGCAGCCGTTGAACCACGTTGTCGTGGCGGGGAAGCGTTTGCGGCACGCCGTTGCCCAGATGGGTCGCGAAACGCGCGCCCGCTCTGATGGCGGCATCGATCTCGGGTTCGCTCGCGTTGGTGTGCCCGAGCGAGGCGTGGACGCCCCGCCGGACCAGGTATGCGATGAATTCAGGCGAGCCGGGCCACTCCGGCGCGAGAGTGACCAGCCGGATGCGCCCTGAGGCGGCGTCCTGCAGGCGGTCGAATTCGGCAGCCGACGGCGCGTGCATGGGCCCAGGCGGATGGGCGCCGCGATAGCCCGCGTCGGGCGAGAGCCAGGGGCCCTCGAGATGATAGCCCGCCACTTGAGACCGGAGCAGGGAATCGCACGAGCATGCCCTCTCGCAGGCCTCCAGGCGCCGGCACAGCCGGTCGATCGCGGCTGTCACGAATGCGGCAAAGAACGCCCGGACCCCGTGGCTCCTCAGGGAGCCCGCGGCCCGCGCCCACTCCGCCGGGGAGAGGCCGTCCCTCTGGAAGTCGACCCCGCCGAAGCCGTTGACCTGGAAATCGAAGAGTAGCGGAGTATCCATGGATCAGGGGGCGATCTCGCGCACGCGGCCCAGGTCGGGGACCAGGACGCAGACGGCCGCCCACGCCGTCAGTGGAAGCGCCGCGCAAACGATGAAGATCATGTTGAAGGAGGACGCCGCGGTCGTCCAGCCGATGAGCAGCATGGCGGCCGCGCCCACCAGGGAGCCGACCGCGCCGCCAAATCCCGAAACCGAGCCCACCGCGTGCATGGGGAAGACCTCGGCCGGCAGCGTCATGTTGCCCCAGGCGGCGTGGCAGAACATCGCGACGCTGATCAGCGCCACCGCCAGGGAGGGGCTGAGGGAGCGCGTGATCAGGATGAAGCACGCGGGGATCACGCAGGACGCGGCGAGCATAACCGTCTTGCGCGCCCGGTCGACCGACCACCCCCCACGTACCAGCAGGGCGGGAAGGGCGCCGCCCGCGATGTTGCCGAGCGCCAGGGAGACATAGGGGATCCAGTAGTACCTTCCGATCGCGCGCAGGTCGAAGCCCCGCTCCTGCTGGAGGAACTTTGGCATCCAGAAGGCGAAGAAATACGAGATCGGGTCGGTGAGCATCCGCGCGACGATGCAGCCCCAGGCCTCGCGCCGGCGCAGGAGGCAGCCGATGGGCACGGGGCGCACCGTGGCCGGCCCCGCCCCGTCCTCGATCAGCGCCAGCTCCTCGGCGCCGAGCCATGGATGCCGGCGAGGCGCCCGGTAGAGCAGGAGCCACAGCGCCGTCCACGAGGCGCTCAGTGCGGCGCCGGCCAGGAACGTGTAGCGCCACCCGAAGCGCAGCGCGATCCAGGTCACCAGCGGGGCCGCGATGGCGGCCCCCACGGCGGTGCCCGAGTTGAAGATCCCGACCGCCAGCGCCCGCTGGCGCATCGGAAACCACTCGCTGACCGCCTTTACCCCGGCGGGGAAGTTGGCCGGCTCCACCGCGCCGAGGAGGAACCGGAGGAAGCCGAACTGAAGCGCCGTCCGGGCAAGGGCGTGGAGCGCGTCCACGGCCGACCATCCGGCGACGAATATCGCGAACCCCCGCCGGGTTCCGAGGCGATCGATCAGCCGCCCGCTGACCGCGTACATTATCGTGTAGCTCGAGAGGAACGCGGCCGTCATGTAGGCGTACTGCACCGTCGAGATCCCCAGGGCATCCTGGAGCGTGGCCGCAAGCAGGGCCAGGGTCTGGCGGTCGAAATAATTGAGGGCCGTGGCCAGGGCGATGAGGCCGACCATGTACCAGCGGAGGCCCCGAATCGTGAGTTTCATCCGCATCCTTGCCAGTGGCCGTCAGGGAGCAAAAGGGCACGTCCGAAGGCGGTCAACGTTGACCCGCTCCGGCGTCGCGGCCGGCCCCCGATCCCCTAGACAACGGGATTCCCGCCCCAGCGCGGCAATGGACCCGGCGCGCCCTCCGCGGCGCGCGGGGGCCGCGGCCGCCGGAAGGCGGTGAACCCTCCTTTATCCATGAGCATCGACCCCGCCCTGTATCCGACGCACCCGGCCCCGCTGCGCCGCTTCGCCGCCGACCGCCTAGCGGTCGAGGTGCACGGCGACCGCCGCTGCCTGGGGCGCGCGGCGGCGGGGGCCGCCGCCGCCTACCTGCGCGACGTCATCGCGTCCCGTGGCCTGGCCCGGGTGGTCTTTGCGTGCGCACCATCCCAGGACGAGTTCCTCGCGGCCCTCGTGGACCCGGCGTCGAGCGGGGCCGGCATAGACTGGGGCCGCGTGGTCGCGTTCCACATGGACGAGTACGTCGGCCTCGGGGCCGGCCATCCGCAGGGATTCCGCCGGTACCTGGGCAGCCATCTTCTGGCGCGCGTGCCGGTCGGCGCGGCCCATCTCATCCCCGCCGAGGACGCGGATCCCGATGCCGTCTGCCGGGCCTATGGCGAGCGCCTCGCCGAGGCCCCGATCGACCTGATCTGCCTCGGGGTCGGCGAGAACGGCCACATCGCCTTCAACGACCCTCCGGCCGCCGACCCCGGGGACCCGGCGCTGGTGAAGGTCGTCGATCTGGACGCCGCGTGCCGGCGCCAGCAGGTGAACGACGGGTGCTTCCCCTCGCTGGCACAGGTGCCGAGGCGCGCATACACCGTCACCGTGCCGGTCTTCATCCGGGCGCGCCGCCTGAGCATCCACGTGCCGGGGAGGCGCAAGGCCGCCGCGGTGCGCTCCATGCTTCGCGGCCCCATCAGCACCGCATGCCCCGCTTCGATCCTGCGCACCCATCCGAGCGCCGTGCTCTACCTCGATCCCGAGTCGTCGTCGGCCCTGTGAGGCGCCGCCGGGGCTAGCGGCGCAGCGATGCGCCGTTCACCCAAACGCTCTCGACCATCTCGATCCGAGGGCTGGCTGGAAACCCGAAATCCCGGTTTGCAATCCGGTCGACGAGCAGTTCCACGGCCCACCGTCCGATCAGGCGCTGGTTCTCCTCGAGGCCCGAGAAGCCGGTGCCGTCGAGGACCTGGCTGATCGCCGCGACCCCAAGGTCGGCGGGAACCCGGATCCGGCGCCGCCTCAGGAAGGAGTCCAGCTCCCGCAGCGAATCGTGGTCGTGGACGAAGAGGACCACGTCCGGCCGGCAGCCCCGCAGCCACGCCTGCACGGCCTCGTCCTCCACGCGGTCGAGCCGCAGGACCGGCAGGCCCGCGCCGCCCAGGGCGCGCTCGCACCATCCCAGGTAGGCGCCCACGTACGCGTGCGTGCTCCGGGTGTCCTCGTAGCGGCTGATCACGAGCCCCGGACGCCGGTACCCTCGCCTGCGGACCTCGTCGAGGGTGCGCAGCACGTCGTTGAAGAAGTTCCCTGTGACCCGGTGCAGCGGCGTGCGGATGCTCATGCCCTGCGTGACGATCGCGTAGGGCTTGAGCTCCGGCGGGAACTCATCGTCCACGCAGGGGCTCCCGAAGCAGAGGATCCCCTCGATCCCCCGCGCGTCCAGGATCGCGCGGAAGCGGCGGTAGGTCATGCCCGGGGCCCGCATCCAGAGCGGCTCCAGCCGGTAGCCCAGCTCGTCGGCGCGCGCGGCCATGGCCCTGTAGATGCGCACGTGGTGCGCCGAGCGGTTCCACGGCGCCTCCTCCCCGTAGAGGGAGACGACGGCGAAGCACGCCCGGCCGCGCAGCTTGCTGCTGAGCCTCATTCGCGCCATGAGCTCGTTGAGCCGCGCGTCCGGCCGGTAGCCCTGGAGCCTGGCAATCCTCGCAATGCGCTCCCTGGTCGCAGGCGAGATCTTCGGGCTGTCGCGCAGCGCGAGGGAGACCGCCGACGGCGAGACCCTTGCCTGGCGGGCGATGCGGTAGATGCTCATGACCGGCAGCGGGGGACGAGGGCCCGACCGTATGGCCGGGCGCGGGGCAGTCAACGTTGACCTCCCGCGGGGTTTCCCGGCGGGCCCCAGGGAATAAGGATCGTGGTCCCCCGATGCCGCGTCCCCCATGCGAACCTGCGCAGACCTAGGAATCCTCGGCATCGTGGTTCCGGTCCTGCTTGCGGCGCCGAGCAGCGCCCGCTCCCTGCCCGTCGGCCTGATGGACCGCATCCCCCTTGATCCGACCCCGCAGAGCCTCGTGTACAGCGGCGGCAAGGTGCCGTTCCCGCCAGCCATCTCGGTGGTCGGGCTGGATCCGGCGGACCCCGGACAGGAGGGTACGATCGAGACGATGAGGGAGCTTCTCCGGCTGATACCGTCGGACGGGGGCCTCGGCGGGGGCGCGGCGTACCGGGTGGAATTCAGGCGCAGCGCGGCGATCGCCCACCCCGAGGGCTACGCGCTCACGTCGGGCCCGTCCGGCATCGAGGTGGAATACGCCACGGACACCGGCCAGTTCTACGGGGCCCAGACCGTCTATCAGCTGCTGGCATACGCGGGAGCCGGCACTCGTTTTCTGACCTACAGCGAGGCCCCCGAGGAGCAGGACGCCGCCTCCCGGCGCTATGTGCCGCTTGTGTCGATAGAGGATCATCCGGCCTACCCCGTCCGCTCGGTGATGGTCGACATGGGAAGGGCCCCGTACAGCATGGCTCTCCTCAAGCGGCTGGTCCGGATCATGGGGCAATTGAAGCTGAACACGCTTCACCTGCATCTGTACGACGACCAGCTCTGCAGCTTCCGCTTCGCGCGCCTGCCGATCGGCCACGAGAACCCTCTGGCCATTGACGCGGCGGACCTGGCGGAGCTCGTCCGCTACGCGCGCATCCGCCATGTCTCGGTGATGCCCGAGCTGGAGTCCTGGGGCCATGTTCGGAGCATTGTGTACCACTACCCGGAGCTCCGCGGCGGCCCCGGGATGTATGGCGGGGCGTCCCTCGCGATGGGTGAGAAGACTTACGCCCTTCTCGAGCAGATCTACGACGAGATCGTTCCCTGCCTGGAGGACCAGGCCGCGGTGCACGTCGGCCTCGACGAGGCCGTCTGGGCGGTGCTCCCGGGAGAGCAGAACAGGGACGAGACGCCGACGAGAATGGTGGGCCGAATCCACGAGGCCCTGATGCGGGTCGCCGCCCGCCACAACAAGCGGATAACGATGCACCTTTGGGCCGACGAGGGGGGCCGCCCCGTCCCCGACGACATCCGGGGCAAGGTGGTCGTCGAGCCCTGGAAATACCTTGGGGCCGACGCGCCGGAGATCGTCAGGGCGCTGGCCCTGTACGGCGGCGCCGGCAAGCCCCCGTTCATGATGGGGGCCGGCGCAAGCTCCCTGGCCTTCCACGGGACCTATGAGGCCACGCGGGTCTGGTGCACGGAGGGGGCCAGGTACCCGAATGCGCTGGGAGTCACCCTGTGCCTCTGGGAGAGCAACGACCTGGCGGGGCGCCTGGTCACCGTCTACGGCGGGGCCAACTTCGCCTGGGCCGCGGCCCGTGCCCGCGTGATGGCGAACGACCCGCTGGGCGAGAGGCTGCGCTACCGCACGGACCGCGACCTCCGGTCCTGGCAGATCATCTTCCCCGACGCGGATCCCGCGGCAATCGACGCGGACCGCGGCCCGGAGGTGAAGACCGGCCTGTACGTCTGGCCGCCCCTCGCCGGGAGGCCCGTCGCGCCGACCATGAAGGTGCCCGTGCCTCCGGAGCGTTGAACGCCCGCCCGCCCCCTGCGCGCTTATACTTGCAGCCGTTGAATCGATACCTTCCCTGTTTTCTCGCTGCGATATTCGCAGCCCCGACCATGGCCCAGACCGATCAGACCGCGGCCCGGCGCTGGCTTGACAAGGCGGAGGTCGCTCCGCCTTTCGCCGCGCCGGCATCCAGGGATGCCTGGGAGGCGGAGCGCAAGCAGGTGCGCGCCGATCTCTGGAAGCTGCTCGGCCGGCTGCCGCCGCGGCCCGCGGTTCCCAGGGTGGAGACGCTTGCGCGGGAGGACCGCGGCGGTTTCGTCCTGGAGAAGTTCCAGTTCGACAACGGGGCGGGCGCGACCGTGCCGGGCTACCTCATCCTCCCGAAGGGCGCCCCCGCGAGGCTTCCGGCCATCCTTTACTGCCACTGGCACGGCGGCGAATACGACGGCGGAAAGATCGAGCTGTTCCAGGCGCGCCACACGCCGGAGGCGCCGGGGCCCGCCCTCGCGGCGCGCGGGTACGCCGTCCTGGCCATCGACGCGAGCGGCTTCGGCGAGCGCAACGGCCAGGGCCCTGACGGCCCGGCCGAGAGGGGCCGCTCCGCGGAGGAGACGGCCACCAAGTTCGACCTCTGGGTCGGGCGCACGTTCTGGGGGATGCTGCTGCGCGACGACCTGATGGCGCTGGACTACCTGGCGTCGCGCCCCGAGGTCGATCCCGACCGGATCGGGGTCACCGGAATGAGCATGGGCGCGACCCGGACGTGGTGGCTCATGGCGCTCGACGAACGCCTCAGGGCGGGGGTGGCGATCGCCTGCATGACACGGTATCAGAGCCTGGTCGAGCACGGCTCCCTCCACGAGCACCACATCGGCTACTTCGTGCCCGGCATCCTGAGGCAATTCGACAGCGAGGCCGTCATCGCGCTGATCGCGCCGCGCCCGGTGCTGTTTCAGACCGGCGACAGGGACCCCACGTCGCCGGTGGACGGCATCCATGCGATCGAGTCGGCCGTGGGCCCGGTCTACCGCCTCTACGGCGCGGAGGGCGGCTTTCAAAGCATCGTCTATTCCGGCCAGGGGCACGTCTACACGCCGGAAATGTGGGCGAGGACCCTGGCCTGGATGGACGAGCACCTGCGCGCTGCGGGCGGCCGGCGCTGATCCCCATTGCCCGGAGGCGCCGCACCCCGGCGCATCCGCCTCTTGACAGCGAATCCGAACCGAACGTGCATTTGCCATGCGCCTCAGGGCTTCGCTCTTGACCGCCATCCTCGCGGTCGCGCCGCCGGTAGCGGGCCCCGCGGACCCGGGCGGCGCCAACGCGCCGGCCTCCCTGGAGGGCGCAGTCTCGGCCCGCATCGACAACGTCTACGCCGTCATTCTGTTCTCCGGCGGCAAGAAAAGCCTGGTCCCCCTGACGGCCCTGAGCGCGGCGGACCGCGCATGGCTGGAGAAGTTCGCGTCGGAGCACCCGCTCAGCCACGGGAACTCCACGGTCACCATCGCGGCCGCCGAGGCCACCGCGAAGCCCGTGAAGCAGACCATCGTCCGCTCGACCGTCGAGGGCGCGCTGGAAACGGTCCAGCTCTGTCCGCCGGCCGTTTTCAGGGACCAGATCGGCAACACCTGCCAGCTCTACGCAATCGTCCACGCCATGGACATCGCGGGTTTCTACGTGCAGCTGCCCGAGGTCTACAAGATCGTGAACATGATCGAGGCCACGAGCCCGAAGAACCCGTGGGCCGACCCCCGCTACGCGCCGGCCCTCTTCATGTTTCCAAGGAAATACGCCCCGCGGTCGGCCATCCACTACCCGGACGGGATAAGGGACCCCTTTGACTGGGCGAGGGACGAGCTTCGGAGGGGCCACCCCATCCTCGCCGCGTTTCCGGAGTCGATATGGGAGGGGCTGCCGCCGCAGTTCGTCGCGGCCCACGCGTGGGACGGGGGCAAGGAGGGCCATGCCATCGTGGTCAACGGCTTCACCTGGAACAAGGCGACGGGCCAGGGCACGTTCCACATCATCAACTCATGGAAGGACCTCTCGGAATTCGACCTGACGGTCGAGGCGGCGAAGGGGCTGCTCGTCATGCAATGGAGCCTTTCCGCGAAGAACGAGGTGGAGCCCGTGGCGACCAAGGAGGTGGTCACCAAGGTCCTCCTCGTACGGTCGGCCGGAAACGTGAACCTCTACGATGTAGAGACCAACATGGGCAGCCACAACGTGGCCGCCCCCAACGAGGCCGAGGCAAAGAGGCTCGTCGAGTCGGCCGGCGAGCGCTAGCGGCCCAGGAGAAGGCAGCCTGGCACGGCCGAGCACCCTGACCCCATGGCGAGGCTCCTTCTCTGCGCATTCGCGATCGGCGCCTTCCTCCCGGCGGCGCGCGCCGGCGAGGCCCCGCCGCCCGGCGCGGCGCCGGCGCTTTCCGAGCAGCAGCGCCACTTCATGACGTGGCGCTTTGGGATGTTCGTCCACTTCAACATCGGCACCTTCGCTGACAGGGACTGGGCCAGCGGCTACGAGGACCCCGACCTGTTCAACCCCTCGAAGCTCGACTGCGGCCAATGGGCCGACGCGGCAAAGGCCGCGGGCATGACATACATGGTCCTGACCGTGAAGCACACCGAGGGCATCGCGCTCTACCCCAGCGCCGTCACGAAGCACGACATAACGATGTTCAGGAAGTTCAGGGACGGAAAGGCGGACATCGTGCGCGAGTTCGTCGACGCCTGCCGGTCGCGCGGCCTGAGGGTGGGACTGTACTACTGTTTCCCGGGCGACTACTCGGACGAGGCGCACGGGAACGCGCCTCCTCCGGGCAAGCCCAGCCTGCACGGGCTGCCGCCGGAGGCGGCGGGCGATTACGTCGGCTTCATGAAGCGCCAGCTGGCCGAGATGCTCGCCAGGTACGGCCCGGTCGACCTCTTGTGGATCGACCAGTACGCGAACAAGTACACCGGCAGCCGGTGGCCCGAGATCCAGGCTTTCATCAGGTCCGTCGATCCCCGTTGCGTCCTGCTCGCGAACAACGCCCACAACCTGCGCGACTCGGACGTGCTGAGCTATGAGTATCCCTGGAGCGGGCAGCTGCCCCCGGATGGCAACACGCTTCCGGCCGAGGTCTGCGACACGATACAGACCGGCCAGCGCTGGTTCTGGACCGAGGCCCGGCGGCCGTCCGACCTCCAACCCGCCGCGCAGATCGTCAGGACTCTCCGGATGTGCAGGCATAGGAATGCCAACTATCTGCTCGACGTCCCGCCCGACCGGGACGGGCTCATCTCCGGGCCCCAGCTGGAAAGGCTGAGGGAGGTCGGCGCCCTTGTCCGCTCCGGCGGGGACGGCGCCTCCCAGGCCCGCCGGGAGCCGCCCGGACAGGCGCGCCGAGAGGACCGCCCCCTCGCTCAAGGCCGCCGGATTCCCGCGGACGCGCCATTTGACTACCGGCAGGAACCTCCGCCCATTACAGCGCCCACCGCAGAACGCAGCCCCAGTTTATGAACACAACCCGAAGCCTCGGCCTGATCGCGATCGCCCTGACGCAGGCGCTCCTTGCCGCCCCCGCCCAATCGTCCGCCTCCAGCGATTCCTACGCGCTGACCAAGAAGGTCAAGGTCGGGGGCGACGGCGGCTTTGACTATGTCTATGCCGACTCCGCCGGCCGGCGCCTGTACATCCCGCGGATGGGCACGGCGCCGCGGATCACGGTGTTCAACCTCGATACGCTGGAGACCGTCGGCCAGATAGCCGATGTGAACGCCCGGGGCGCGGCTGTGGATCCCGTTTCCCACCACGGCTTTGCCAGCAGCAAGCCCGTGACCATGTGGGACACGGAAACCCTGGCCGTGATCAAGAAGATCGACGTCGAGGGGAACCCCGACGGGATCCTCTTCGACCCGTTCAACTCGCGCGTCTGGGTATTCAGCCACAAGGCGCCAAACGCCACCGTGATCGACGCGAAGGACGGCTCAATTGTCGGCACCGTCGACCTGGGCGGGGCGCCCGAGCAGGCGGCAACCGACGGCCGGGGCCGGCTGTTCGTGGATATCGAGGATAAGGACAGCATCGCCGTCGTGGACGCCAAAAACCTCGCGGTGACCGCCCATTACGACATTTCAGGCAAGGGCGGGGGCCCCGGGGGCCTCGCCCTGGACGCCAATAACCACGTCCTCTTCGCGTCCTGCCACGACCCGGCGACGATGGTGGTGCTGGACGCGGATGACGGCACGGTCCTCGCGACGCTGCCGATCGGCAGGGGGACCGACGGCGCCCTCTTCAACCCAAACACGATGGAGGCATTCAGCTCGAACGGGGCCGACGGCACGCTCACGGTGATCAAGGAAAACGGCCCGCGGGACTTCGCGGTGGAGCAGACCGTGAAGACGATGCAGGGCGCCCGGACGTCCACCCTGGACCCCAAGACCAACCGCGTCCTCCTGATCACGGCCGAGTTCGGCCCGGCCCCGACGCCGCCTCCAAGCGGCGGCTGGCCCCGCCGGCCCATGATCCCCGACACGTTCTCGATCCTGTCCGTGGGCCGCTGAGCCCTCCCCTGCGGCCCCTGGCCGCGGCGCGTAAGCAGTTGAACCGGAATGCGGCGCCGGCTAGACCAGGTCCGGCTTTCGTGGGTAGGCCGTCGCCCCCTTTCGCGGCGGCATGCCCTGGACGCCCCGAACGGGCGCGGAGCAACCTCCCGCAGACGGTCCCACCTCTTCCCGAAACCCCCGGAGGCCCCCTCCATGAAGCACAATCGGCTCCTTCCCGTCCTCTGCCTCGCCTGGTCCGGCTGTCTCGGGGCCATGGGCGCAGACTCCATTGACGAGGTCAACGCCTTCGCCGGCACGTCGAATTCGCGCTGGATGCTCTTCCCGGGCGCGACGCTCCCGTTCGGGCTGGTGAAGCTGAGCCCGGACAACCAGGCGAACGTCTGGAACGGGGGCTACGAGTACACGGTCGGGAGCATCTCGGGATTCAGCCACCTGCACGCCTTCTCCCTGAGCGGGGTCAGCCTCATGCCGGTCACGGGCCCGATCGAATACATGCCCGGGATGTACCGCGTGTTCCCGGGCTCGCCCGACGGGCCGTTCGGCATCATGTGGACCTCGGGCTACCGCTCGCGCATCCGCAAGGCGGAGGAGGCCGCCTCGCCCGGGTACTATTCGGCGAACCTGCTCGACTGGGGCGTCAGGGCGGAGGTGACGGCGACCATGCGGTGCGGGCTGATGCGGCTCACCTATCCCGCCACCGAGGAGGCCCACCTGCTGCTCGACTTCGCGTTCCCCACCGAGGAGCAGTGCAGGATCATCGAGGCGTCCGCGACGCAGACCGGGCCGGCCGAGATCAGCGGGTCGGTGCGGCAGTCCAACCAGTACGCCGGCGAGTACACGCTGCACTTCATCATCCAGACGGACCGGCCCTTCGACTCGATCGACTCGTGGCAGCGCGGCGCCTTCACCGGGGCGTCCACCAATTACGGCACCGACTGGCAAACGCCGGTTGACTACCGAAGGAACGTCCGCGCCTTCACCGGCCACGACGGCTGCGGCGTGGCGCTTAACTTCAGGACAAAGGCCGGGGACGTGGTGCTGGTTAGGACCGGCCTGTCGCTGGTGAGCGTGGCCCAGGCCCGCCTGAACCTTGACACCGAGACGAGGCCGTTCGGCTGGGATTTCGACGCCGTCGTCGCCCATGCGCGCGGGGCCTGGGGCGGGATCCTCGGGAAGATAAGCCTCGAGGGCGGGACCGAGGCCCAAAGGCGGGTCTTCTACACGTGCCTCTACCGGGCCTACTCCGCCAAGAGCACGATCAGCGATGTCGACGGGACCTACCTCGACATGAACAGGCGGGTCCAGAAGGTCGACGCCGCGACCGCGGCGGTCTACAGCAGCGACGGGCTCTGGGGCTGCCAGTGGACCCTTTTCCCCTTGTGGACCCTGGCGACCCCGGAGGTTGCGAGCTCATGGGTCCACTTCTTCCTGGAGGCGGCGGCGCGCGGCGGCTGGCTCCCGCAGGCCCCGGTGAACGGGGGTTATTCGCCGGTCATGGTGGCGCAGCACGAGCAGTCGCTGATCGTGAGCAGCTACCAGAAGGGGATCAGGGACTTCGACGCCGAGGCCGCCTTCCGGGCCATCAAGCACGACCTCACGACCCCGGGGGTCGCGATGCCGGGCGGCCGATACGCGGGCGACCGCAACCTTCAAGCCTACATGGACCTGGGATTCGTGCCGGAAGAGGAGGGCCCGGCCTCCAACACGTTCGAATACGCCTACGACGACTGGGCCGCGTCGCAGCTGGCCCTCGCGCTGAACCGGACGGATGACTACCGCTATTTTCTCAAGCGCTCGGCCAACTATCGCAACGGGATCGATCCCGCCATCAAGTACGCGCGGCGCCGGCACAGGGATGGCAGCTGGGTCGAGCCCTTCGACCTGTTCCATTACGGCACCGAGGGGGGATGGAACGGACCGGGGTTCGTTGAGGAGAACGCGTGGATCTACACCCTGTTCGTCCCCCAGGATCCGGCGGGCCTGGTCCGCCTGATCGGACGGGACGAGTTCAACCGCCGCCTCGAGGAGGGGTTCGAGAAGGGCTATGTCGACCTGACCAACGAGCCGAACCTCCAGGCTCCGTTCCTCTTCAACTACTCGGGAAAGCCCTGGCTGACGCAGAAGTACTCGCGCCAGTGCATGGAGCGGCTGTACAACGACGACCCGCTGAGCGGCTGGGTCGGCGAGGAGGACGAGGGCCAGCTGAGCGCCCTCTACGTCCTCTGGGCGATGGGGCTGTTCGAGATGGACGGCGGCTGCTCGGTCAGGCCGTACTACGACCTGAGCAGCCCGCTGTTCAGCCGGATCACCCTCCGGCTGGACCGGCGCTACTACGGCGGCCGCGAGTTTGTGATCGAGGCCCACGACAATTCGCCGGCCAACGTCTACATTCAATCCGCCCGGCTCAACGGCCGCCCCCTCGGGCGCGCCTGGATCTACCACGACGAGATCGTGGCCGGCGGGAGGCTTGAATTCGAGATGGGCCCGAAGCCGAATCCCGCATGGGGCACCGGAGCCGACGCCGTGCCCCCGCTGAATCAGGCCCGGCCGGAATGAACCTCTCTCGCGGCCCGGGCCGGCGGGCGGCTCACCCGGTCATTTGCCGGGCGCGTCGGCGGAATCGGACTGCCCGACCGGAATCGCCGCAGGGCTCCTTGACAGCGTAAAGGACGAGCGCTTCCCGTATTGGGTTAGGGATCCCGACATGTGGCTTCCCCTGAGCGTCCCGCTGAAGATCACGCCCCTGCCCGGCACCATTATCTTCACGTCGCTCCCGCTCACCTTGACCACGGCCGGCCAAACCACGTGGTTCGTCGGGCTCTCGAGTGTCGATCCGCCCGCCTCGCGAATGTGAAAGATCACCGGGCGGAAGTTCGAGGACCTGCCCCGCCAGTCGCCGGCGACGCCCGACAGGTCGCCGCTCGACACCATGTCGTCCGCCGCTTGATCCTCGACGACCTTGGCCTCGCCTACGTCGACGCGACCCTCGGGTACCGGCTTGAGGACCAAGCCGAAGCTGTCCCGGCCGAAATACAGGGAGGCGCTCTGCGCCATCGCCGGTAGGTCCCTTTCGAAGTCGTGGCGCCGCGCCGACAGGCTGAACCGCGTCTCCCAGAGGAGCTTGAGCTTCTTGTGCTTCCACGCCGACTGGAAGTCGTACGCCTCCAGGATGACCCAGTAGCGGTCCACCTCGATGGCGGCCATCACGTCGCCGTAGACGGTGTTGAGCATGGTCTGCCTGAACGAGGGGCCAAAGAAGACCTCGCTCGGATCCGAAATGGGATCGCGCATACCCCGGAAGGGCCCCTCGAGGTTGAATCCCAGCAGATGGGCGTTGGCGTAGTTGAGCTGGTCCCGCAGAAAGCCATCCGACGTGTTGACGCCGCCGGTCGTCGTTCCCCAATAGACCATGATCAGCAGGTCCGTAGCGTTCGGGTCCCGTGTCGGCAGGTAGCTCTGCGTGGCCAGAGGCACCGCCAGCATCCGCGCGATGGGGAGGAAACCCACGTTGTCGAAGGTGGGGTCGCTTATCGTAAGCACGCCGGTGACGCCGCCCTCCCCGAACGCGTATGTCTCGGGCCGGAACGAGCCGTCCGCCATCCGGGTGCGAACGTAGCCGTTGTGCGCGCTCGAAGAGACGGCGGTGAGCTTCTCGCTGTCGGAAATGACGCTGAAGGGACCGGCGGCGGAAATGGAGGCCGAAATCGCCGCGCAGCACATCAATAGGCAGGCCTTCATCTTGGATAGGCGCGGCATTTCAGTTCGGGGCAGGCCAATTCGGTATCGCAATCCAACCTATGGCGGGTCGCCAAGGGCCGCAAGCTTGGACGACAGGTCGTGTGGCTTCGGGCCGCCGCGCCCCGAGGCTCAGTTCTTCTGGGCGTCCTCGGATTTCGCGGCCATCCTGCTTATGTCGTCCATGAGCCACTGCCGCGCGGCGCTCCCCTCGGCCACCCTCACCCTGTTGTCGTACACCACTATCATGGGAAGGCTTTCCAGATGGTACTGCCTGGAAACCGGTGACTGCCAGTCGATCCCATTGAACCCGGGCCGGTTGATGTTCACCCGCCGGATCGCGTACCGCTGCGGATAGGACTTGCTGGTCTTGATAAGGAACATCGCAAGCTGCACGCACGGGGCGCAGTAGTCGCTCGAGAAATCAACCACCGTGACCTTCCCGGGGCAGGCCAGGCCGTCGATGTCGATGGCCTGGCCGTGGGCGAGTTCCTGGTAATCGGCGCGGCCGCCCCTGGTGGATGCAGCCCACTCGGCAATCTTGGCGGTCGCGACCGGCTGGTCCCCCCGGGCGCCCGGCACGAGCGCGGCCAGGATAAGCAGGGTTGCCAGCTTGGTTCTCATGGGAAGTGCCTGATCGGCGCCTGGGGAGTGGGCTTGTGGCTGGTTTAGGGTGCTTCCGGCCGCGCCCGCGCGGCCCTCCGCGGGCGTCCCGCCGGAGGCGCGGGGACGGGCCCGCGATGCGGACGAAACGTATTGGGGGCGTTGCCGCGGGACTCAAGTTTTTCCCAGGCGCCGGCGGCCCGGCAGCCGACTCATGACGCGGCCCCGGCGAAGCGCCACCTGAGATTTCTGCTGACCCCGGGGCGGCGATTCGCTGGCCTCGCGGGAACCCAATGACTCCCTTCCCCTCGACCCCGCCGAATCCCGGCGCCCACCCACGCCGCTGGCCTCGCGCGCTGGCCGGCCTCCTGCTCTGCGCGGCATCTGCCGGGCTCCGGGCAACGCCGGCGGGACCCGATCCCGTGGTTTCGGTCACCGGCGGCACCATCCGGGGCCGGCTGCTGCCGGACAACGGCGGCGCGGTATTCCGGGGAATCCCGTTCGCGCAGCCCCCCGTCGGCGACCTCCGCTGGCGCGAGCCGTTTCCGGTTGCCCCGTGGACGGGGACTCGCGAGGCCGCACAGTCGGGGCCACCGGCCGCACAGCTGCCGCTGGGATGGAACGACCGGTCCGCAGCCGCGAGCCGCGAGGACTGCCTCTACCTCGACGTGTGGACGCCGGCGGGACCGTCCGCGGCCCGCAAGCCGGTGATGTTCTGGATTCACGGCGGGGCGAACGTGGCCGGGGCGGGCGGCTTCGACCCCCTCTACGACGGCAGGGCCCTGATCGGCCGCGGTGTCGTCCTGGTCGTCATCGAGTACCGCCTCGGCATCTTCGGGTTCCTCACGCATCCGGAACTGGCGCGCGAGTCGCCGCACCACACCTCGGGTAACTTCGCGATCCTCGACCAGATCGCGGCCCTGCAGTGGGTGCGTGCCAACATCGCGGCGTTCGGCGGCGATCCCGGCAACGTCACGATCTTCGGCCAGTCGGCGGGCTCCTACGACGTCACGGCCCTCATGGCGTCACCCCTCTCGAAGGGCCTGTTCCAGCGCGCCATAGGCGAGAGCGGCGCGATGGACCCGCCCCACGTCCAGACGCGTGACGCGGCGGAAAAGGCCGGGCTCCGCGCCGCCGCCAGGATGGGGGCGCCGGACCGGGATGCGCTGCGCTTCCTGCGCTCGCTGCCCACCGCGGAGGTGCTCAAGGCCGGCGAGAGCGTGGTCTCGTTCTGCACGGACGGCTGGGTCTTCCCCGAGTCGCCCCTCCGCACCTGGGCTTCGGGCCGGGAGCACCCGGTGCCGCTCATCATCGGAAGCAACACCATCGAATTCCCCTACGCGGGATCGGCCGACGACATGCGGCGCGACATCCGCGCCGCCTTCGGGGACCTGGCGCCGAGGGCGCTGGCCCTGTACGGCGTCGCGGGCGGCGGCCTCCCGGTGTTCGTCAACCCGATCTACGGCACGGCGGCGGACCAGTGGGGCAGCGACCTGTTCCGCTGCCCCGTGGTGGTCGACGGCCAATGGCACAGCGGCGCCGGCAATCCCACGTGGGAGTACGAGTTCAACCGGGCCATTCCGCCGCGCCCCCGGGTCGCGCACTCCAGCGACCTGCCGTACGTGTTCGGCAACCTCTACGCCGCCGGCAGCCAGGGCGGCGCCTTCACGGACGAGGACCGGGCCCTCTCGGCGATCATCCAGGGCTACTGGACCAATTTCGCCCGCTCGGGCGACCCGAACGGGCCAGGCCTTCCCGCGTGGCCGCGTTATGACCCAAGGGAGCGCCGGTACATCGAGTTCACGCCCCCCGCCGGCCCGTTCGCGGCCGTGGCTCAGCGCACGGACGAGCGCGGCCCGTTCTGCGACCTGTTCCGCCAGGTGATGGGCCGGGACGCCTCGGCCCCCTGAGGGCGCCCGGCCGCCCTGGATCCCCGCCAGGTCACTTCACCGCAGCCAGCTCGGCCGCGACAAGCTCGCGGATCCTTGCGCGCGCGTCCGCCAGGGCGATCTCGCCCTTGTCGATCTTGGACAGCAGAGACTTCTGGGCGGAGTAGTCCTTGTTGGCGACCCCGGCCTTGCTCTGGAGCATCCGCCAGGCCTTCCGGCGCTCGACCGCGAACAGGACCATCTGGCGGGAGACGGCGTAGAAGCGGACCTTGCCGTGCTCCTCCGCCTTGATGTAACAGCCGAAGTTGGTGACGAAGCTGCGGTGGGCGGGGTCAAACACGCGCCGGTGGATGACGTCGTCCTGCGTGATGAGGAGCAGCTGGTCGTCCAGCAGCGTCAGCCGGCCGGCGTCCTCCTCCTTGACCGCCTTCACATGCTTTCGGAACCGGTTCTCCGACACCGCCCAGTGCGCCACTGTGAAGTTGTACTCGGCGCCGTCGGTCGCGTACTTCGTGCGCCACCAGTCGCGGTCGGCGCTCGGGTTGCCCTTCAGGTCGAACGCCTCCTGGGACGTCTCGCCGCGCCGCGGGTTGAAGACAAACTCGGGCATGCCGCGCGCGTCGCGCACCAGCTTCGCCTGGTCGGCGCTCATGTTGTCGCCGACCCCGTGCTCCGGCTGGCATGTCGTGTACGCCTGGAAGAAGGCGGTGCCGCGGTACTCGAGGCCGTCCAGCATCGCCTTGTACAGCTTGGCGGCGTTGGCCATCGACACCTGGGCGACAAACGGCGACCCGTGGCCGCTCGTGAAGGCCTCGGCCACGTTCTTCTTCTCGATCAGCTTCCCCTGCGACGCGACCCCGAACTGGTTCATGTCGTAGCCGCCGAGCATCGTGGACGAGTCGGAGTTCTGGCCGCCCGTGTTCGAGTACACCTGGGTGTCGAGCATCAGCATCTTAACGTTCGGCCGGTTCTGGAGGATAACCTTGGAGACGTTCTGGAACCCGATGTCGCCGAGCGCGCCGTCGCCGCCGACGACCCAGATCTTGGGCAGCTCGCGGATCTCCTGGTCCGTCATGAGGGCGTCGTCCAGGTGGGTGAGCGTGAAATGCTCCGCCTCCGTCGCGACGCCGGTCTCCCGGTCGAGCAGCGCGTCGGTCATCCGCTCCGGGGCGACCGAGCGGCGGGCATGGTTGACGATCACCGACTCGGCCATGAGCCACGAGATCGTCGCGCCGTCCTGGAACAGCGAATTCATCCAGGGATACGGGTGGGGGTTCGACGGCGGCGTGGACCCGTAGACCGTGTTGCAGCCCGTGCTGGCGCCCATCATCATGACGGACATGCCGTTGGCTCGGCGGCCGTCGACCGCCTGGAGGTCCTTGTGGTTGAAGGCGTCCTGCCGCAGGACCGCCGCGAGCCCGCCCACGATCTGCTCGTCCGTTATCGGGCCGTGCTTCGCCTCGTGGTCGGAAAGCCTCGCCGCGGAATCGGCGTCGTTCTCGCCGCCGAGGTCGGCGACAAGGTGCGCGAACGTCTTCCGGAACAGCTCGTACTCCCCCGGGCTGCGGGCCTTTAGCGCCGCAAGCTTCCCCGCCCCCTCCTTTTCGAGGCGGTCGGCCTTCGCCCGGAGGCGGTCGGCCTTGCGGTGGTAGATCGGGCGCATGTACGCCTCCGTCACGCTCGCCAGCGAGCGCAGGACGCTCTTCTCGCCGCAGCCGGCGCACGCCCCGTCGCCCGACACCAGGGCCTCGTAGTTGCGCCGGACCATCAGGTGATTGCGCAGCGCGGCCTCGCGTGAGCCCGCCGCCTCGGCGTCGGTGTAGAGGCCGAGGAAGCGCTGCGGCGTGTCCGGCAGCAGGCGCGAGAAGACCTGGGCCGTCGTGAGCTCCGCGTTCAGCTCCTCCGTCTCGCGGGTCATGCGCAGCGCGTCGTGGTCGCCGCAGACCTGGACGCATTCGCCGCAGCCCTTGCACAGGTCAGACACGAAGATGGAGAAGAGCCCGCCGCTGCCGGGCGTCTTCGCCTCGAGCGACCGGAAGATGGCCGGGACATTCGCGTAGGCCATCGGCAGCTTGGCGACGATCTCGATCAGCTGGGAGCGGCCCTTCTCCGAGACGGACGCCAGGGCGGAGACCTCCTCGCGGATTATGTCCTCGAAGGGCACCTTGGACTTCAGCTTGACCGACTCGTTCATCCTGGCCCGGACGCGGGCCTCCATCCCGGCCAGCTCGGCGCCGAAGGCGCGCCTGTCCGCCACGTCAGTGACATAGTTGTTCACGGCCGTCTTCAGGACGGTGCTCACGTCCTGGGCCGTGTTGGGAAGGGCAGTGTCTGGGCAGGCGGTGATGCACTCCATGCACTGCGTGCAGTTCTCGGCGATGAAGACCGGCGTCTCCCTGCGCGCGACGTACTTGGACTGGGTCGCGCCGGTGCCGGCCCCCATCACGCCGACCGAGGCAAGGGCGCCCGAGGGCTGGTGGTAGCCGAGCCCGGCGCGGTACTCGGAGTCGAACTTCCCGACGGTCTGGAACGGCGCGCGCCCGCCCTGCAGGGCGGGCATCGGGATGCTCGAGCAGCCCGCCGCGCCGCAGCCGGCGGTGGGGACGATCGAGTGCTCGCCCTGCGGGGCGAGCAGGGGATCGCGCATGGATGAGCGGTCGGCGTCGCCGGGCCTGCCGTACCTGATCTCCATCACCCTGGCGAAGCCCTCGGTCATGACGGTCATGTTCGAGGCCACGACCGCGTCGCCCAGGCGGCCGAACTTCTTCTGGTACTGCTTGAGCACGCTCTCCTGGAACTTCTCCTCCGTGATGGCGTAGGTCTGCAGGAAGGGGCTCACCCGGAAGAACGCCCCCAGGAAAGAGTTGCCCTGCATGCGCAGCTGCAGCTCGGGCTGGCCGGTCGCCTTGCGCGCTATGTCGAACCCCGGCAGGATGAATATGCGGATGTTGTTCTCCTGGACGAACTGCCTGTGCCGGGCCGGGATCCGCTCCCAGGCGGCCTCGGGCGTCTCGCTCGACTCCCAGACGAGGCATCCGCCCTTCTTCAGGCCCTCAAGGGGGTTTGTGTGCGTGAAGGCCTTCGGGTCGCAGCAAAGGACGACATCGACGTGGTTGAGCTCGCAGTTCACCTTTATGGGCGTCGGCGCGACCGTGAGGTAATAGTTGGTGGGGGCGCCCTTTTTCTCGGAGCCGTACTTGGGGTTGGCCATCACGTGGAGCCGCTCGACCAGGAACCCGTCGGCGTCGTACGCCGGGTCGCGCTCGGAGACGTACCTTCCGAACTCCCCGATGAGCTCGCCCAGGTTCTTTCCCGTCGTTATCATGCCCCACCCGCCGATGGAGTGGAACCGCACGGCGATCGCGCCCTCGGGCAGCAGCGACGGCGCATCCTTGCTGATGACGGCGTAGGGGTGGTCCACCCCGAGGACGAAGAACGTCTCGCCGTCGTCGGCCCCCCGGCCGTCCGTGCGCCGGGTCAGGCCCGTGGCGAACTCGTAGGCGCCCAGCGTGTGCTCCGGCCGGAAGTCGCGCGATCCGATGCCGTAGGCCCCGCGGAACAGCCGCGGCGTCTCCGCGGGCGTGAGCCCGGGCAGGTTCCCGCCGAACTTCGCCGCCTCGTTGGCCTTGCCCAGCGCCACCCGGATGTCGCGGGCCAGCGGGTTGTCGCCGGCCATCCCCTCGTCCGTCCGCTCGAGGATGATGACGCGCTTCTTGCCCCGGAGCGCGTTGATGACGGCCGCCTCGGGAAACGGCCGGATGACGTTGACATGGATGGAGCCGACCTTGGCGTTGCGCTGCTCCCGCAGGTAGTCGCACGCCGCCTCGATGTTGTCCGCCGCGCATCCCAGAGACACGAACACGGTGTCGGCGTCGGCGGTCTTGTACTCTTGCACCAGGCCGTACTCGCGGCCGGTCAGCCTGCCGAACTCCGCGTAGGCCTCCTCGAGCATCGGCAGGATGTGCTCGTTGAAGTTGTTCCGGCGCGCGACGACGCCGTTCATGTGGTGCTCCTGGTTCTGCACGGGCCCGAGCAGGACGGGGTTCTTCAGGTCCATCATCTGCGGGACGCGCCGGCGCCGCGGGCCGAATAGCTCGCGCTGGGCCTGCGTCGGGCAGTCGATCTGGTCCTCCGACGACCCCAGGAATTCGCGCAGAAGCTCGGCCTCGGGCGCCAGGTAGCCGCGCTCGGAATGGGTCGTGAGCATGCCGTCCTGGATGTTCATTCCCGGGTTGAGCGAGAGCTCGTTCACCCGCCTCAGGATTATCGCCTGGTCGGCCGCCTGCTGGGCGTCCTTGGCGACCAGCATCGTCCATCCGGTGTCGAGGGCGGCGTAGAAGTCGTCGTGGCCGCAGTGCACGTTGAGCGCGTGCTTTGTCAGCGCCCGGGCGCCGACCTCCAGCACCATCGTCGAGAGCTTGCCCGGCGCATGGTAGTACTGCTCCATCGCGTAGACGATGCCCTGGCCGGAGGTGAAGTTGACGGTGCGCCGCCCCTGCACGGAATAGGAGGTGGCGCCGCCCTGGGCGGCGTGCTCCCCCTCCGCCTCGACCGCGACCTTCTGCTGGCCCCAGACGTTGAGCTCACCCTGGGCGTAGGACTGCTGGTAGATCTCACCGCCCTCGGTCGAAGGTGTGATCGGGTAGAACACGCCGCCCTCCGTGATTCGGGTCTCCACATGCTGGGTGACCAGCTGGTTGCCGTTGCAGGTGACGCGGATGCCGGCGTACTTCGGCTTGTGCCGCGCCCGGGCGGGGGCAACCGGGGAAGACTTCTTCGGGGCGGCGGCGTGGGGACTCATGGGCGGGGATGTTCCGGACCGGGATGGCGACTTGGATTGGGTGGTTGATGCCGAGGCGTTACAACCAGATATAATCTGGCCTAGTAACCCACGTTATCCCGCTGGCACCGCCGCGCAAGGGAAACTCCTGCGGGCCCGGCCGTAATTAGGCGGCCTGCACGCGCATTTGCACGAGGGAGACGCCGGCCCCGGCACGGGACCGCCCCGTGGCCCGCCGTTGCGGGGGGGGCCCGCCGTCCGGCACTCCCCGCCGGAATTACGGACTCGCATTGGGCGGCCTTATGGCTTCCTCGTCTGGGGGGCAGTGGCCCCTTCCCCCCAATTGGCGGCGGCCCCCGCCGGCCACGCCCCCAGGACACCCGAGCCAATCCAGGAAAGGACGCCCATGAAGTTCCCAGGCCATCCAAGGAAACGGACATCCCGCGAATCGCCCGGCCCCGCGGCCCTCGGCAGGCGCCTGCTCGCCTGCACGGCCGCCATGGCGGGCGCCGCCCTGGCGCAGCCCGCCGGCACCGACTCGCCCCTGCGGATAAGCGGCAATCACCGCTTCCTGGTCGACCGCGGCGGCGCCCCGTTCCTGCTCCAGGGCGACGCCGCGTGGTCCCTCATCGCAAACGCGACGGAGCAGGAGGCCTCCCTTTATCTGCAGGACCGCCGAGCCAAGGGCTTCACGGCGGTCCTCGTCAACCTGATCGAGCACAAGTTCGCCCGTAATGCGCCCCGCAACGCCTACGGGGAGGCCCCCTTCCCCGTCCCCATCGACTTCGCGGCCCCGAACGGCAAGTACTTCGACCACGCCGACTGGGTGATCCGCAAGGCGGCCGAGAACGGCCTGGTGGTGCTCCTGGCGCCGGTGTACCTCGGGTACCCCGGGCTGGACGAGGGATTCTACGACGAGGTCATGGCGGCCGGCCCCGAGAAATGCCTGGCCTACGGCCGGTACCTCGGCCAGCGGTACAAGGGCTTTGACAACATCATCTGGGTGATGGGCGGCGACCGCGATCCGGGCCCGGCCCGGGAGAACGTCGACATGGTCGCGTACGGGATCCGGGAGTCCGACCGGCGTCACCTGATGACGGCCCACTGCCACTCGGATTCCGCCCCCGCGGAGCAGTACCCCGGGTCGTGGCTCGAGGTCGGAACGTCGTACGCCTACGAGATCGTCCACCTCCGGCTGACCTGGGACTACGAGCGGAAGCCGACCATGCCGCTCTTCCTGATCGAGTCGGTATACGAGGGCGAGCACAACTCGTCCCAGGTGCAGGTCCGCCGCCAGGCGTACTGGGCGATCCTGTGCGGCGAGTTCGGCCACGTCATGGGCAACTATCCCATCTGGTCGTTCAACCCCGGCTGGCAGGCCGCGCTGGACTCGCCCGGATCGGTGTCGCTCATGCACTGGGGCCGGCTGTTCCGCTCGCGACCCTGGAGCGAGCTGGTGCCGGACACGGGCCACAAGGTGGTGACCGGGGGCATCGGGGAGTACTGGGGGCTCGACTACTTGGCCGCGGCGGCCACTCCGGACGGCTCCACGGTGATCGCCTACATGCCCGACGCCCGCACCGTCACCGTGGACGCGACGAAGCTCGCGAAGGGGCGCGCCAACGCCTGGTGGTACGACCCCCGCACGGGCGAGGCGACCTCCGCGGGGAGCTTCGCGGCCGAGGGAACGAGGCAGTTCACGCCGCCGGCGCAGGGCGACTGGGTCCTTGTGATCGACGACGCCTCGCGGCGCCTGCCCGCCCCGGGGCTCTAGCCGCGGGCGCCCGCGCCTGCGCGCCGGCGGCTCTCAGGGATACAGCCACTGCTCGCGCCACTGGCCGTCCTCCAGGACGTGGAGGACGCGCTCGTGCCGGCGGAAGGGCTTCTGCTTCCAGAACTCGATGCGGTCGGGCACGACGCGGTAGCCTGACCAGAAGGGCGGCCGCGGCACCGCGCCGACCGGGTACTTGAGCGCGTACGCGGCGCAGGCCTTCTCGAGGTCGTAGTAGCCCTGCATCGGATGGGACTGCTTCGAGGCCCACGCCCCGAGCTGGCTGAGGCGCGGCCGGGTCGCGAAGTAGGCGTCCGCCTCGGCGTCGGCCACGCGCTCGACCGCGCCGCTGACCCGCACCTGGCGGCCGGTGCGGTTCCAGTAAAAGCACAGCGCCGCCCTCGGCCTTGCCGCGAGGTCGGCGGCCTTGGGGCTGCCCAGGTTCGTGTAGAAGACGAAGCCGCGCGCGTCGGCGTGCTTGAGCAGCACCATGCGCACGGCGGGACCGCCCCCGGGCTCGGTCGTGGCCAGCGCCATCGCCGTCGGCTCGGGCTCGCCGCTGCGCGCGGCCTCGTCCAGCCACTCGGTGAATTGGTCGACGGGATGGGTCATGGCGCGGCGCGGGGCTTGGCAGGTGGCCCGGGTGGGCGGGTCCAGTTTCCTCGGCGCCTCAGTCGCCCATGCACGTGCCCACCGAGCGTGCGGAGGCGACCCATGGATGGTCCATCGGGACGAGCTTGAGCCTGCCGGCCACGGACTCTATCGGCACCGGCTGGACGCCGTGGCCGCGCGAGGCGACCATGATGCCCTCCGCGCCGTTGGCGAGCAGGTCGACGCAGGCCGTGCCCAGCCGAGTCGCCAGCAGGCGGTCGCCGAACGACGGGGTCCCGCCGCGCTGCACATAGCCGAGAATGGTGACCCGGGCCTCCAGGCCCGTGAGCCCCTCCAGCTGCTTGGCGAGGCGCAGGGTGTTTCCGGCGTGCTCCGCCTCGAGCTCCGAGAGCCTCAGCTTCGCGAAGCCCTTTTCCTCCACCGTCTGGGCCTTGGCCCTGCGCCGCTCCGCCGTCACGAACGAGGCGGCGTCCTCCTGGGTCTTGGCGCCCTCGGCCACCGCCACGATGCTGAACTTCGTGTCGAGCTTGGACCGCCGGCGTATCGCGGCCGCGATCTTCTCGAGGTCGTAGGGGATCTCCGGGATTAGGATCACGTCGGCGCCCCCCGCGATGCCCGCGCCCAGGGTGAGCCAGCCCGCCTTGTGCCCCATGATCTCGGCGATGATGATGCGGTGATGGCTGTGCGCCGTGCTGTGCAGGCGGTCGACGGCCTCGGTGGCGATGCCGAGCGCCGTGTCAAAGCCGATCGTCGCGTCCGTGAGGGGGACGTCGTTGTCGATCGTCTTTGGCAGGGTGACGATCCTGATCCCCTGCTCCGCCAGACGCATCGCGTTCTTCTGCGTGCCGCCCCCCCCTATGCAGACCAGCGCGTCCAGCCGGTGCAGCCTGTAATTGCGCGCGATCGCCTTTGTCATGTCCCGCTCCTGGCCGTCCACCATCATGCGGTGCACCTTGTCGCGGCTGGTGCCGAGAACCGTGCCGCCGACTG
Source organism: uncultured Opitutaceae bacterium (assembly GCA_964496645.1). Classification (GTDB taxonomy): domain Bacteria; phylum Verrucomicrobiota; class Verrucomicrobiia; order Opitutales; family Opitutaceae; genus Palsa-1447. Next base: position 19,316 of record CAZCAJ010000017.1, on the reverse strand, counting down.
TGAGGATGCCGCTGAGGTGCTCCTTGCCGAGGGCCATGAAGTTGTCCTGGGCGAGGCCGAGGTAGCCGTCGCGGAATCCGATGATCTCCCAGCCTCGCTCTCCGATCGCCGCCTTGCCGACCGCGCGGATGGCGGCGTTGAGCCCCGGGCTGTCGCCCCCGGCTGTCAGGATTCCAATGCGCTTGATTTGTTTGGCGGACAAGGGGGAAGGTTTGGGAGAGCCTAGGGGAGGACGGCGCCGGGATCAATCACCGAGCACCTGCGGGCTGGATCCAGCCGCGTTGCGGGGCGCCCAGGCGGCACCCCGCTCTCCCGGGCATTGGCGCCGAAGCCGGGCGGACTGCCGGCGCGGCGGACCGGGGGGCGACAAACGGATTTTGACTACCACCGGAAAACGGACCACCGTCGGGGACTGGCAGCGCTTTAGGTGGGAACCATCCCATGCAAACGCATCATCCCTACCTCGAACACAGCCTGGCAGTACTGCAGGCCCGGCTGATGACGCCCACGGCCGAGATCCGGGTCGCACCCGCGATCGGCACCCAGCCCTTTGTTACAATCTCGCGCGAGGTCTGCGCCGGCGCGACCACGGTCGGCCAGCTGCTCGTGCCGATGCTGAACCAGGCGTTCGCCGAGGACGGCCAGGGCTGGGTCCTCCTCGACAAGAACCTCCTTGCGCACGCGCTCACGCGCCAGAACCTGGAGGAGCGGCTGGCCGACTACCTGCCGGAGGACCGGATCTCAGAGATCAGGGGCGTGATCGGCGAGCTGATGGGCCTGCACCCCTCGCTCTGGCAGCTTGAGCACCAGGTGGCAGAGGTGATCCTGCAGCTGGCCCACGTCGGCCACGTGCTCTTCGTCGGGCGCGGGGCGCACATCATAACCCGGTCCCTTCCCGGCGGCTTCCACGCCCGCCTCGTCGCCCCGCTCGAGATCCGCATCCGCCGCATGATGGACCTTCAGGGATGCGACGCCTCCACCGCCGAATCCCTCATCCAGAAGACCTACCTGGCCCGCCGGCGCCATCTGCAGTCCCACTTCGGCGAGGACATTGAGGATCCCTGCACCTACGACCTGGTCATCAACACCGGGCGGACGTCGGCCGCCACCGCAGCTCACCTCATCGTCGAGGGCCTGCGCCGCAAGCTGGCCGAACCGCCTGCGTCCTGAGGCGCCCGCGCCTTGGAATTCAAGACGGACACCGATGCGCCACAGCAATGACGGCGTCCGCGTCGAGCGCATCGGGCGCGCGACCCCGGCGGCCGTGTCCGCCGCGTAGCCCCCCATGCGCGCCCAGGCAAGTCCCGCCGCTCGGGGCGTCGAGCAGGACGAGGCCGCCGCGGCCGGATCCGGCCGCCCCGACAGAACCCGACCCAGTCGCCAATTCCCCATGAAGTCGATCGCCACGCTTGCCCTGCCGTTCCTGCTCCTGCCCGGGTCTTGGTGCCCGCCGCTGCGCGCGGCCGACGGCCGGCCCCCCGCCTCCCTGGAGCGGCAGGCGGACGGCATCATCCTAGCCCGGGGCGACTCGTTCCTGAAGGTCGAGGTCTGCGCCGACGACACCATCCGGGTCGCGGTCGCGGCGGACAGGGCGTTCTTCACCCGCGCAAGCCTCATGGTGGACCGGCGGCGCGCGGCGCGGGCCGCCTGGGAGCTCGCCACAGACGCACGGTACGCCACCCTGCGCACGGCCAGGCTCCAGGCGCGCGTCGACCTCGTCTCCGGGGCGGTCTCGTTCCTGGACCCGCAGGGCCGCCCTTTACTCGCCGAGCAGCCCGGCTCCCGGACGCTGGAGCCCGCCGTGGTGCAGGGTGCGGCGACCCTCCACGTCCGCCAGGCCTGGGCCGCCAACCCAGGGGAATCGCTGTACGGCCTCGGCGAGAACCAGCTCGGCCTGCTCGACATCAGGGGCCACGACCTCGACCTCTGGCAGCACAACGGGACGGTCGCGGTGCCCTTCCTCGTCTCGAGCGGCGGCTACGGCATTCTCTGGGACAACAACTCCTACACCCGCTTCGGCGACCTGCGCGACTTCGAGCCGATGCCCGCGCCGCGGCTGTTCGACGCCGACGGCCACGCGGGCGGGCTCACCGCGTCCTACTACGCAGGCACGGACTTCGGCAGGCTGGTGGCGACGGCCATGGCGGCCAGGGTCGATATCGCCATTCCCAATGCCGTCGACCTGCCCAACCGCGACATCCACCCCGCCCTGCCGGCCGACGGCGGCTGCAGCGTGCGCTGGGAGGGCTTCATCGAGCCCGAGGCCGGCGGCATCCACACGTTCGAGTCGTTCTCCAACGGCGGAATCAAGCTCTGGATAGACGACCGGCTGGTCATGAACCACTGGAGGCAGGACTGGCTTCCCTGGCTGGACGTGGCGCAGGTGGGGCTGCAGGCGGGCCACCGGCACAGGCTGAGGCTCGAGTGGACAAGGGACGGGAAGATGCCGACCATGCGCCTGAGGTGGAAGACCCCGTCCGCGGCGGCCGCCACGTCGCTGTGGTCGGAGGCGGGCGACGGCACGGACTACTACTTCGTCTACGGCCCCGCGCTCGACGGCGTGATCGGCGCCTACCGCCGGCTCACCGGCGCGGCCCCGATGATGCCCGCGTGGGCCTTCGGGCTGTGGCAGTCGCGCGAGCGCTACGAGACCGCGCAGCAGAGCCTCGACGTGGTGCGGGGCTTCCGCCGGCGCGCCATACCGTTCGACAACATCGTGCAGGACTGGCGCTACTGGCCCGAGGGCACCTGGGGCTCCCACGACTTCGACCGCGCGCGCTTCCCGGATCCCGACGGATGGGTCAGGGCGATACATGACCTTCACGCGCACGTGATGATCTCCGTCTGGGGCAAGTTCACGCCGGGCACCGGAAACTTCGCGGCGATGCGCGACCGCGGCTTTCTCTACGGGCGCAACCTCGCGGAGGGCACGCGCGACTGGCTGGGCGCGCCCTACACGTTCTACGACGCCTTCAATCCGGGCGCCCGGCGCCTCTTCTGGGAGCAGATCGACCGGCAGCTCTTCCGGCGCGGCATCGACGCCTGGTGGATGGACGCCACCGAACCCGACCTCAGGCCCACGCCGACGCTCGACGGCCAGCGCGACTACGCGAACCCGACGGCGCTCGGCCCGGGCTCCCGCGTCCTCAACGCCTACCCGCTCATGAACAGCGCAGGCGTCTACGAGGGCCAGCGCGCCGCCGCGCCCGACCAGCGCGTCTTCGTGCTCACCCGCTCGGGCTTCGCGGGAATGCAGCGCTGCGCGGCGGCCGTCTGGTCGGGCGACTCCTCGAGCACGTGGACGGCCATGGAAAAGCAGATAGCCGCGGGCCTCGGATTTTGCCTGTCGGGCCTGCCGTACTGGACCATGGACTCCGGCGGCTTCTCCGTGCCCGCGCGCTTCTCGCCCGGGCTCGCCGGGCCCGCGGACGTCGACGAGTGGCGGGAGCTCAACGCGCGCTGGTTCGAGTTCGCCGCGTTCGCGCCTCTGCTCCGGGTCCACGGGCAGGCCCCGTACCGCGAGATGTGGGAGTTCGGCGGCGATTCGGGCCCCGCGTACCAGGCGCAGCTCAAGTACGACAGGATGCGCTACCGCCTGCTGCCCTACATCTACTCGCTGGCCGGCGCCGTCACCCGGGAGGACTCAACCATCATGCGCGCGCTGGTGATGGACTTCCCCGCCGACACCAGGGCCCGCGACATCCCCGACGAGTACATGTTCGGCCCCGCCCTGCTCGTGGCCCCCGTGACGTCCTACCTGGCGCGCAGCCGCGCCGTCTACCTGCCCGGGGAGGGCCTGTGGTACGATTTCTCGACCGGGGCGGCCCTCCGGGGCGGCCGGTCCGTCGATACGGCCGCGCCCCTTGACTCGATCCCGGTCTACGCCAGGGCGGGGTCGATCGTCCCGGTCGGGCCGGAACTCCAGTACACCGGCGAGAAGCCGGCGGACCCGACCACCCTATACGTGTACGCGGGCGCCGACGGGGCCTTCACGTTCTACGAGGACGACGGCCTCACCTACGGCTACGAGCGGGGGGCCTTCGCCCTCATTCCGCTGCGCTGGAACGACTCCACCCGCACGCTTGCCATTGGGGCGCGCACCGGCTCCTTCCCGGGCATGCTGGCGCGGCGCTCCTTTGATGTGGTGTTCGTCTCGGCGGACAAGCCCGTCGGCTTCTCGTTTGCACCCACGGCCGGCCAGCGCATCCAGTACCGCGGCGACCCTGTCGAAGTCGTCCTTCGCTAGGGTGTGGCCGGCGCGGGCCGCCGCCCGCCCTTCCAAACGGGGGCCCGGGGAGGTTGCCAGAGGATTGGGACCGGCCATCCGCCCGCCGACCCATGTCTAAAATGCTTGCCGTTAGCATCTTGATTCGCATCAGTGCCAGCCACCCCGGACCGCCGGCCGATGGCACCTTGGCATCGATCGGGTGTCTAGCGGCAATCGCCGGTTCCTTTTCCAATCTTCTCCGTCTTGCGTCCCGTCCGGCTGGGCCGCCCAATTGGGCGCCGCTCTTCCCCGGCGGACCCGAAGGGATTGACCGCGGGGTTCATGGAAAATAGGAGTCGGGGTTCATTTCAGCGCAGGTACAAAAAAATGCATAAGCCTTTCCGCCCTCTCGCAGTGCGATCAATCTGGAGCCTCATCCTGTGGCTTTCGGTGTCGACGGGCCCCGGCACGCGCCTGGCGGCTCAGATCGACTACGCGACCCCCTATTCGTTCGCCTTCCTGGCGGGGAGCTCCGGCACGGCCGGCAGCGCCGACGGAACGGGCTCCGCCGCCCTTTTCAAGGATCCCTACGGACTGGCCCTTGATTCGAGCGGCAACCTTTACGTCGCCGACAAGGCCAACGACACGATCCGGATGGTCACGGCGGCCGGCGTGGTAACGACCCTGGCGGGGACGCCGGGCAGCGTCGGCACGACGGACGGGACCGGCGCCGCCGCGCAATTCAACCAGCCGGTCGGCCTGGCCGTCGCCAGCGGAGGAGTCATCTACGTCGCCGACTCCTCCAACTACACGATCCGCAAGATCGCGTCGGGGGGCGTCGTGACGACGCTGGCGGGAGCGCCGGGAAAGTCCGGATACATTGACGCAACGGGCGGGAGCGCGGAGTTCAACCAGCCGTACGGCATCGCGATCGACGGCAGCGGCAACCTCTACGTCACCGAACTGGGCAACAACACGGTGAGGATGGTGACCTCGGGCGGCGTTGTCACCACGCTCGCGGGGACCGCGGGCTCCGCCGGCAGCACCGACGGCACGGGCACCGCCGCAAGGTTCAACCAGCCCATCGGCATCGCCATCGACGGCAGCGGCAATCTCTACGTGGCGGACTCCAACAACAACACGATCCGCAAGATCGCGTCGGGGGGCGTGGTGACGACCCTCGCGGGCTCGCCGGGAAGCGCGGGAACCGCGGACGGGACGGGATCCGCCGCGCGATTCCGCAGCCCCCGCGGCGTGGCGACGGACGCGGCCGGGAACATCTACGTCGCGGACTCCGGGAACTGCACGATCCGGAAGGTCACGCCGGCGGGCGTGGTGACGACCCTGGCAGGCACCCCCGGGACCTTCGCGAGTGTCCCGGGGACCGGCGCGGCGGCGCTTTTCGACGTTCCCGTAGGCATTGCGGTGGGCACGACCGGAAGCACCTACGTCACGAACGAACTCGCCTTCACGATCGAGGTAGGCGCGCAGGCGACGACGGTCGCCCCCTCGATCACGCAGCAACCGACCTCGCAGACGATCGCCAGCGGGAGCACCGTCGTCTTCAGCGTGGCGGCGAGCGGCCTGCCCGCCCCGGCCTACCAGTGGTATCTCGGGGCCAATCCGCTGTCGGCCGGCGCGGGCGTGTCGGGCGTCACCGGCCCGACGCTCGTCATCAGCGGCGCCGCGCAGGGGGGCACCTACTACTGCCAGGCGAGCAACTCCGCCGGCACCGCCATGAGCAACGCGGCGACGCTCACGGTGAGCACGACGAGCGACGTCGGCAGGCTGGTCAACATCTCGACGCGGGCGCAGGTTGGGACGGGCGGCAACATCCTCATCGCCGGGTTTGTCGTGGGAGGCGCCGGAACGACGGGTTCCGACAGGCTCCTGGTCCGCGGGTCCGGCCCGGCGCTCGCCGCATTCAACGTCGCCGGGCTGCTCCCGGATCCGCAGCTCCAGCTGTACAGCGGAGCCACCGTGCTCGCGTCGAACAGCGGCTGGGGCGGCAGCTCGCAGATAGCGGCCGCGGCCGCGGCCGTGGGCGCTTTCGCCTGGACCGACCCGACAAGCCACGACTCGGCGCTCCTGCAGACGCTGGCCGCCGGGCCCTACACCGCCCAGATCTCGGGGGCGAGCGGCGACGCTGGCGTCGCCCTTGCCGAGGTCTACGACACCACGCCCGCCGCCTCGTACACGCTGGCGTCGCCACGACTCGTAAACATCTCCACACGCGCCCAGGTGGGCACCGGGGGCGACATCCTGATAGCCGGCTTCGTGATAGGGGGCACCACCTCGAAGACGATGCTCGTCAGGGCGTCCGGCCCGGCGCTCTCCGCCTTCAACGTAACGGGGCCGCTCCCGGATCCGCAGCTCCAGCTGTTCGGCGGCTCCACCATGATCGCGGCCAATGACGGATGGGGTGGCAACGCGCAGATAGCGGCCGAGGCCGCCGCGGTGGGGGCGTTCGCCTGGAGTTCGCCCACGAGCGCCGACTCAGCGATCCTCATTACGCTGCCCCCGGGCGCCTACACGGCGCAGGTTTCCGGCGCGAGCGGCGACACTGGCGTGTCGCTCGTAGAGGTCTACGAGGTGCCGTGACAAGGAGCCGCCCGCACCTGTTGACACCGTACGGGGTTGGCCCAAATAAGGGCGGCACGATGCCGTTGCCCCTTCGAATGCTCGTCGTGGCCCTTGCGGTCGGCAGCTGCCAGGCTGGCGACATCATCGCTCTTCCGAACAACACCGTAATGCGCTCGGACCGCAGCCTGGTCTCGCTCAAGGCGGGGACCGCCGTGGAGGTCCTGGAGCGGGGCGACAAGACGATCTCGATACGCTACAACGGACAGACCGGAACCATTCCGGCGGGCAGCCTGGCCGCTGCAGCCCGGCCCTCCGGCGCATCCGCCCCGCCGGCGCAGAAACCGGCGGCGGCCGCGGCAAAGCCGGCCGCGCCCGCGCCCCACTCGCTCGTGGCGGACCAGCCCCAGAGCGTCTACGGCAACCTCGTCAAGAAGGCGGAGACGGTCGTCGCAAAGCACGACGAGAACCTCGTCAAGCCGGCGAACGCCGCCACGGACGGAACGCCCTCGAATTGACGGGGCCTGCTGGCCGGCCCGAACCTGCCACGGCATCGGCGAGCCGGTCTTCCGCGATCTCCGAACCCTTCAGCGGGCGGCGCGTCTCCTGGGCCGCCAAGACTGCCCGCGGGTTCGCAGGTGATCGGGCATGCCGTACTGCATGGCCCGGAGTGGCTTAGCCAGACCGGATCCCGGTCGGCCCCTCCAGGCCCGCGCACCGCGCCGCAACCTTGGCGGCGTCCGGCTCGTCTGACTATTCGTACACCAGAAGTTGTCATTTAAGACGGATCAAATTCCTTGCAGTAAGTACCAAAGCATTGCCAATCCCCATGAAGACTCGCACCTACCTCGCGTTCGGCCTCGCCGCCGCCTGCGCCGCTGGATTCGGAACCCGAGCGGCCGCCGGCGTTTTTTCCAACAATGTAGACATGCTGGTGGTGGCCGAACAGATGCAGGCCGCCCCGACCCCCCAGGGCAACCCGGTGACCTACGTCGCACTTGATGGGGGCTACATCGAGGCGGGCGATCCGATCGCCGGAGAAGGGCCCCCGTCCGCCGACCAGGTTAGCCAGGGACTGAACGCGGCGCTTGCGTCCAACGGCTTCCGGGCCGCCCAGGGAACGCCCGACATCGTGGTGACCTACCATTGGGGCGTCCTGCGGATCGACCGCACCCAGATCAGGGTACCGTACGGGATCAAGACCAACCTCAGGGCTCGGATCGAGCTTGTCAGCACCGAGAAGCTGGGCGCGGAGGTGGAGAACCACATCCTCCTTCGGGAGAAGGGAACCGGGTCGAACGACAGCGTCTCCTCACCCGCGATACTCGCCGGCCAGCTGGAGACCGTGGCTCAGGACTCAAAGTACCCTCGCTACTTCGTGGTCGTCTCGGCGTATGACTACCAGTCGCTCGTCCACCATGAGGCGCGGCTCCTGTGGCGGACAAAGCTGAGCGCCCTGGAGACGGAGGGGCCCATGGACGAGGTCATCCCGGCCCTCATCGCCAACGGCGCGTCGTACTTCGGGAAGAACTTCAACGACCTGAAGGAGCTCACGGCATCCCTCTCGAAGCCGGCGCAGATGGCCGTGCCGGCCGCCTATGCCCCGCCCGCGCTCGAGTCCCTGCAGCTGGACAAGCGTTTCGTGGACGGACTCCTGAAGAGCGAGCATGTCAAGATCTCCGGCGTGACCGACTGACGGCCGCGGCCGGGATCGGGCCCGCGCCACCGGCCCGGGGAGCCTGCGGATCCCCGGGCCAGGCTGGCGCAGGTTCCCCGCCTGGGCCGCCGAGAGGCGCGCGGCACGGGCCGCGCCCGCAGGGTCGGCCCCAATTCCACGCGCCGCCCGGGTCGGGAACGCCGGCGGGGCGCCGGGTCGCCAGATTTCCGACTTAGGTGTTTACCAGGCCCGGAATCGCCGCCGTCATTGGCCCATCAAACCATCGGCCCTATACTCACTGATGGCCGTCGCCGCCTTTGCTGGCGCGGCCTGCGGTCTCCGCGCGCAGGGCGGGCCCCCCATGGTCACGGACGACCCGGGCACCCCCGGCGACAGGCACTGGGAGATCAACCTTGCATGGACCGACCAGCGGACCCCCGGACAGACGCTGGAGGGGATTCCCCTGCTGGACGCGAACTACGGCGTCGGCGACCGCATCCAGCTAAATTACATGGCCTCCTGGAACGTGCTGCGGACCGCCGGCGAGGCGTCGGAGAGCGGCGCCAGCGACTCGCAGTTCGCCGTGAAATGGCGCTTCTACGATGCGGGCGAGACGGGCCTGCAGGTCTCCACCTACCCGCGGATCACGTTCGTGAACCCGGGTTCCGGCTCGGACAGGCGCGGCACGGCGGACCCCGGCACGTCCTTCCTTGTGCCATTCGAGGTCCGGAGGGACTTCGGCGTGCTGTCGGTCAACGCGGAAATCGGCCACGCGTTCAGCAACGCGGCGCGGGACCGGGGCTGGATCGCCGGGCTGTGCGTCGGCCGCGAGGTGTCGAAGGGATGGGAGGTCGATGCCGAGGTGTACGACACGGGCTCGGATTCCATGGACCGCAACGAGGTCCTCGTCGACGCGGGGACGCGCTTCGACCTCTCCGGACACGCCACGCTGCTGCTGGCGATCGGCCGGGACACGCACAACTCGCTTTCCCCGAAGCTCTCTCTCCTCACCTACGCGGGCATTCAGATCCGGATTTAGCCGGCCGGCCGATCAGCCGGGTCGCTGGCGGTCAGGGCTGAGCCTTGCCGACCAAGCGGATCCTGCCGGGCGGCTCCAAGCCGACGTTCGTGTCCACATCGAGGATGGCCTCGTCGCCGGCAAACCGTACGTCGTAGGTCGTGGAGAAGGGCGTCTCGTAGCGGTACAGGATCAAGCTGTAGGTGTCCTCGCTGCTCCAGGCCCCGCTGACGGCTATCGGGACCGGCCCGCGTTCGCCCATCACGATCGACCCCTTCACCCACGAGCCCCGCCCGCACACGATCCTTTGGTCCTTCCCCGCGACCCTGGCCGCTATCACCACGTCGGCCCCCTCCGCGGCGGGTTCGAACATGATGGACTCGACTCCCTGCCGGTTGGCGGGGAACACGAAGCGGCGCCCCGCTATCCTCGCGGCCGTTGGCGACGTGGGCTGCCCGGCCTTTGTCGGGAGGCTGAGGCCCGCGAGCCGCTCCGCCAGCAGGCGGTCGGACGCCGGGTCGGCCGGGAGGGGGGCCTCCCCGAAGGCCGGGAGGACCCGCTCCCAGACCACGTTCAGCACGGCCTGAAGGTCCTTGGTCGCGCTCGTGATGGCGATGACGGCGTCATACTCGGGCATGACGACGCAGAACTGGCCGAACGCGCCGTCGCCGCGGTAGAAACCGTGCCTGCAGCGCCAGAACTGGTAGCCGTAGCCCTGGTCCCAGTCGCTGTCCGGATCGCTGCCGTTCGACGTCTGCAGCGACGTCGCCGCCTCCACCCAGCCGGCCGGGACGAGCTGGCGGCCGCGCCACTGGCCCTTCTGGAGGTACAGCTGGCCGAAGCGCGCGATGTCCTCGGTCCGGACGCTCAGCCCGAACCCGCCGAGCGAGACCCCCTGCGCGCTGGCCTCCCACGTCGGGTTCGAGATGCCGAGCGGCTCGAAGAGCCGGGGCCGCAGGAAATCGAGCACGGTCTGGCCCGTCACCTTCTGGACGATCGCCGAGAGCATGTATGTCGCCGCCGTGTTGTAGACGAAATGCGAGCCGGGCTTGTCCGGCACCGGTAGCTCCAGGAAGACCCTGGCGAGGTCGAGCTGGGACTGGAAGGGAAACGCCTTCAAGTCCTCCTCGCGCTGGCCGGTGCACATCCTCAGCAGGTCGCGCACCCTCATCGACCTTAGGTTCTTGGACGGCGCAGCGGGCGCCTTGTCAGGGAAGAACTTCAGCACGGGGTCGTCGACGCTGAGCTTGCCGTCGGACACGGCGAGGCCGACCGCCGTCGAGGTGAAGCTCTTGCTGAGCGAATAGAGCTCGTGCGGCTCGTCCGCCGCGTAGGGCGCCCACCAGCCCTCGGCCACGACGCGGCCGTGGCGCACCAGCATGAAGCTGTGCGGGGCGTCTATCCTCTCCTCGGCCGCCTGAACAAACCCAAGCAGGGCCGCCGATGAGACACCCTGCTCCTCCGGGGTGCTGCGCGGAAGCCTCAGGGACGGGTCGTCGCCGGCGGAGGCGAGCGCGGCCAACGGCGCGACGAGACACAGGGCGGCGAGGATTCGGGAGGTTTTCATTCGGAGGCGAGGGTGCGGGCGGCAGCCGGGGTTCCGACGACTGATGGACCGGAAGGCCTGGGAACTCAAGAGCAGGGGGGAGGCGGCTTGCGCACGTGCCGGCGCCGGCCTTGCCGCCCCGCGCCCTTCCCTACGTCCCGCGCGCGGGCCGCGCCGGCGACGGCGCCCGGGCGCGCGCCTACTGCGGGCCCGCGGCCAGCGCCTTTTCGACGCGCAGCGCGAGCTTCTGGGCGTCGGAGATCGGGGAGGAGCATGCGCCGTTGGCGCACAGGTATGCCGCGGAGCGGTCGAGGTCCGGGAAGATCGATTCCCCGCGCGGAGGCGGCCCCTCGCGCCTGTCCCACCATTCGACGAGCTTGTAGGCGGTCGGGGACCGCAGCGCCGCGGCGAAGAGCGCGCGGGCCGCCGGGTCCCCCCTTCCGCCGACGACGGTCACGTGGAGCGGCTCGGTGCGCAGCTCCTCGTCCGCAAGCAGCAGCCCCCCGACGTACGGGCCGCGCCTGCCGGCGGCCTCCGGTGAAACCGCCCACCTTAGCGACGACTCCGCCAGCGCGCGGTCCTGCGGCCTGGCCGTCGCCCGCCCGAGGAGGTTTGCGAAGCGGGCAAGGGCCACGGACTCGTCAAATTCCGGCCTCGGCGCCGGAAACGAGGCGACCGTCGTGTCGGACGTCGCGTACCCCGGCTCGGCGCCGCGGGCGAAATGGCCCCGGATGAAGTCGGCCGCGGCCTCGGCCCGCGCGAGCCACGCCGGGTCCCCCGTCGCCTGGTGCAGCGCGAGGAACGCCGAGCCCATCGAGAGCGTGTCGCCGAGGAACGGGCCGGCCGCGTCGTCCTCGCCATGCCGGAACCCGCCCCCCGGAAGCGCGCGGTGCGCGTCCACCCACCCGGCCGCGCGCGCCGCCTCGCCGAGGGGCGCCGGGTCCCCGGTCGCGCAGGACAGCGCGCATAGCGCGCCGATCGCCCACCCGTTCTCCCGCGCGTAGCTGTGCGTGTCGACGCGCGGGACGCCGCGGGCCCGCCGGTCGCCGTCGTCGAGCAGAAAGTAGCCGCCGGCATGCTGGCCCGGCACGAGGTCGGCATCCTGGCTGGTGTAGAACTCCCCGTCCGCCCCCTGCAGGAAGTCCCGCAGGTAGCGGCGCACCGCCGCCGCCGCCGCGCCGTAGCCCCAGTCGGGCCACTGCTCGGAGGCCAGGGCGTAGGTGCGCAGGTTGTCGGCCTGGATCGACATGATCTTCTCGAAGTGCGGGTGCACCCAGTCGCCCTCCGCCGAGTACTGGTAGACCCCGCCCCACGCCGGATCGAAGAGCTGGCGCTGCAGCCGCAGCACGTCGCGCGCGATGGCAGCGGCCTCGCTGTCGCCGCGGGCCGCGGCGCGCATGCAGTACTCCACGTTGTCGGCGTCCAGAAACTTGTGCTCGCCCCTCCACCCACCCGCCGCCCTGTCGTAGCCCGAGAGGAGCCTCTTCCTCAGCTCGGCGGCCAGGGCGTCGCCCGCGGGGGCGTCCGGCGCGGGCCGGGGTCCCCTCTCGGACGTGACGGAGGGCCCGGGCGACGGGTCGTCTATTATGGCCTGGAGCATCGAGGCCATCTCCGCGGGGGTCAGGTACCCGCGCCGGCGCACGATCTCGCTCCCGTCGGCGGCGAAGACGATGGTCGCCGGCCAGCCGTAGTCCTCGTAGCGGTTCGCGAGGTCCGGGCGGGAGTCCTGGTCGACCCGCACGGCGACGTAGCGCGCGCCGATGAGCGCGACGACCCTGGGGTCCCGGTAGGTCGTCTCGTCCATGACGTGGCACCAGTGGCACCACACGGCCTCGAGGTCCATGATGACGAACCTGCGCTCCCGGGCCGCCCTGGCGAAGGCCTCGCCCGACCAGGGCTGCCAGGCGATCGCGTCGGCGGCGCACGCGCGCGCGGCGCCGGCAAGCATCACGGCGGCAATGAGGAGTCGGCCCATCTCCGGGGATTACGAACCGGTTCGGCCTGCGGATGCAACGGCGCGGGGGCCCGGTCACCGCCTGCCCGCGAGCGCGGAGTCCAGTCCGGACTTGATCGTCGCGTCGTCCGGATCGAGCCGGTGCGCCGTCTGGTACTGGGCGATCGCCTCGTCCCGGCGGCCCTCCTTGGCGAGGATGTTGCCCAGCGCGAAATGGCCCACCGCGTAATCCGGAAAGTCCCGGAGCAGCGCCTCAAGGGCCGCCGTCGCCTCCGGGAACCGGCCCTCGGTGACGAGCGCGACGCCGGAGCCCAGGCGCGAGAGCGGATTCCGGGGCGAGAGGAACCGGGCGGTGCCGAACTCGCGCTCGGCGCTGAGGACGTCGCCGTGCGCAAGGTAGGCGAGGCCCGAGTAGTTGTGGTCGGCGGAGCAGCGCTCGACGCCGTAGAGGACGGGAAACGCCGAGGAAATGGCCAGCGCGGGGACCCAGACGCAGCGGGCCGCCACCCGCATCCGCCCGTCGGTGGCGCCTTCAAGCTCCATCAGGCCGACCGACGCCAGCAGGGCCAGCGCGGGCGCGAACTCGAACTGGTACCTCGAGCAGGCGCCGAAGAAGAAGGACAGCGTGAACAGGGAGCTGAGGGCGACCCAAGCCGCCGCCGCGCAGATGAGGGCGTGCCGCCCGTCCCGCCGCGTGGTGCCGATGAGCAGCGGCACGGCCGCCGCCGCCCAGAGGATCGGGGCGTTGAGCAGCAGGCCGGAGATGTGCTCGACGCCCCCGTGGTTGACCGGCAGCCGCGCGTGGATCGGGCCCAGCGGGGCCTCGTGGGTGTACGGGAAGATCGGCGACAGGCTGACCCCCTGGAAGAGGTACAGGCGCAGGTTCGTCCAGACATAGCTGGGGCTGAACGCGTGGAGCCTGGCGACATAGACCCCCGCCAGCTGGTAGCGCAAACCGAATTCAAGCGGATCGCCGAACCGGAGGGCGTTGTACAGGCCCACGCCCGCGCCGCACAGGGCGAGGGGGGCGGCCGCCGCGATCCACGCCCAGACGCTCCTCCGCGTCTCCCTCGAGAGGAACGGGATCAGGAGGATGGCCGCGTTGGGCAGGACGGTCGGGCGCGCCGCGAACGCCGCGCCTATCGCGGCGCTTGCGATAGCGATCCATTTCGCCGAGCGCCCCGGATTGCCAAACGCCTCCCAGAGGCACCTGAGCGCCACCGACACCCCGAGGTAGCTGAACGCGATCGGGATCTCCCACATGTCGGCCCTCGCGAGCAGCAGCGGCGCGTAGGAGCCCAGGCCCAGGACCAGCGTGCAGGCCGCCATGAGCCACGGCCCGGCGCCGGGGAAAACCGCGCGCCTGATCGCGTACGCGAGGGACAGGTTCACCAGCAGGCCGACCTCGCAGAGGAAGACCACGGCCGCCCAGTGCGCGAGCCAGGCGCCCGTAAGCAGGTGCCAGGGTATGAAGAGGAAGAGGGCCGGCGAGATCCCGAAATAGAGGTAGAGCCGTCCGCGGTAGTAGCTGAAGTCGTGCAGCCGGTACGCGGGGTCGTCCCGGACGGCCCAGTTGGCGGCGGGGTCGTACGGGTCCGCGAGCCGCGCAAGGATCGGCGGCACCTCCTTGTCGAGGTACAGGTGCCCGGATACGAGGCCGCGGGAGAGCAGGTTGTACGCGGCGTCCCTGGGGTACGGGTTGGCGCGGTCCGTGACGCCGATCCCGCCCAGGAACAGGTAGGCCGCGAAGACGGCGATGAAGGCGGCGGAGGCGAGCCGGAATTCCATTCGTAGACACAGCGCCCTAAAAAAATGCGCATTGCAAGCCAGCGGGCTCCGGCCGGGCCCCCGGCCCCCTCGTGGCTGGCGCGCTCAACCGGTGATCAGCACCGCCGCGCCGCTGAGGCGGCCCCGGCGCAGCTCGGCCAGGGCCTCGTTCGCGTCGGCGAGAGGGAACGTTCGTATCGTTGTGCGGACCGGGACGCGAGGGGCCAGGGCAAGGAATTCCGCGCCGTCGCGGCGCGTGAGGTTGGCCACCGAGCAGACCGTCCGCTCCTGCCAGAGCAGGTCGTAGGGAAACGCCGGGATGTCGCTCATGTGGATGCCGCCGCACACCACGCAGGCGCCGCGGGCCGAGGCGCGGAGCGCCTTAGGCACCAGGCCGCCGACGGGCGCGAGGATTATGGCGCCGTCGAGCTCCTCGGGCGGCAGCGCGTCCGAGTCGCCGGCCCACGCCGCGCCCAGAGACCGGGCGAACTCCTGGGCCTCGCGGTCGCCCGGGCGCGTGAAGGCGAAGACCGTCCTTCCCTCGTGCCGGGCGACCTGGATGATCAGGTGGGCGGCGGCGCCGAAGCCGTACAGGCCCAGGCGCCGGGCGTCCCCGGCCCTCCGGAGGCACCGGTACCCGATGAGGCCGGCGCACAGAAGCGGCGCGGCCGAGGCGTCCGAGTAGCCCTCTGGCAGCGGGAGGCAGAACCGCGCGTCGGCCACCGTGTAGTCCGCATAGCCCCCGTCGATCGTGTATCCGGTGAAGAGGGCGCGCCCGCAGAGATTCTCGCGCCCGGACCGGCAGAAGGAACACTCGCCGCAGGCCCAGCCCAGCCAGGGAATGCCGACGCGGTCGCCGGCCTTGAACGCGCAGGCGCCCTCGCCCACCGCCGCGACGCAGCCCGCGATCTCGTGGCCGGGCACGAGCGGCAGCCTCGGCGACGGCAGCTCGCCATCGACGACGTGCAGGTCCGTGCGGCAGACGGCGCAGGCTCGCACGCGCACCAGCAGCTGGCCAGGCCCCGCCTCGGGCACGGGGCGCTCCTCGGCCCGCAGCGGCCGGCCCGGGGACTGGAGCACCATGGCCTTCACGTCCGTCCCAATCGGGGGTCCCCGCGGATGTCAGCGGGTCCCCCGGCCCCGGCCGGGGAGGCCGCCAGGAGCGCCGCCACCTCGCCGTCCGTCACCTGGGTGAAGTCCGAGTACCACTGGCCCACGCTCTGGAAGAACGCCGGCTGCAGGACCGCCGCGAAATCGTCCGCGACATCGCCGAGGTCGCCGCGCGCCGTGTGGGCGGTCACCGGCGCGGCTACGACGACGCGGCCCGCCCCGCCCTTGCGCAGGGCCATGGCGGCCGCGCGCATGGTGGCGCCGGTGGCGATGCCGTCATCCACGAGGATGACGGTCCGACCCTTGACGCGGAGCTCCGGCCTGCCGGAGCGGTACTGGTGTTCGCGGCGCTCCAGCTCGAGCTGCTCCCTCGCCCGGACCAAGGCGACCTCCGAGTCCGCAAGCCGCAGCGCCGCCACGATCTGGTCGTTCATCACGCAGACGCCCCCGGAGGCGATTGCTCCCATGGCCAGCTCCTCCTGGCCCGGAACCCCGAGCTTGCGAACGACGAACACGTCCAGGGGAAGCCTGAGCCTGCGCGCCACCGCGTCCGCAACGGGGACCCCGCCGCGCGGAAGGCCGAGCACCAGTGCGTCGGGGCTCCCGGCGTACCTCGCCAGCTTTTCCGCGAGCATCTCGCCCGCCTCGGCCCGGTTGCGAAAATGCAGCGTCATGGGCGCTGTCCCTCCGGCGCCCGCGCCCGGGCGCGCCGGGACGCGGCCCGGCGCCCTGTCTTCGCCGGACGCCCCGGCCCGGCGGCGGTGAACGCCCGGGGCGCCGCGACCCGCTCGGCCATGGGCTGGTCCGCGAACGGCTCGCCCGTCCCCGTCGCGGGCGCCAGCCGGGAATCGGACTGGGCAACGGCGTCAAGGATCGCGATCAGGTCCCCGGCGAGCCGCCGCCAGGCGCGCATCTGGACGGACTGCTCCCGCCGCAGCGACCGCCAAAGGGGGCCAAGCTGCCCGTGCTCGCGCAACCGCCTTGTCGCGATCCTCTTGAGGCGGGCGATCAGAAGGTCGAGGTCGTGCATCGCGCCGGTGACGCCCAGTTGCGTGCGGATGACCTCAAGCTCCGCCGGCGTCAGGACCGAAAGGCCCGCCGGAAGCGACTCGGCCATGTATCGGAACTTCTTCAGGGCGACCCTGAGGCGGTGGATGCCTGCGGCGTCGCGCGGAGGGCTCGCGCGGAACTCCGCCAGCCGTCCGGAGGCGCGGCGCAGGGCCAGCCTCAGCGCCTCCCTCAGGCGGCGGGAGGAGCTCGGGGCGCACAGCTCCGGCGCCGCGTCCCGCTCGATCGCCGCAAGGCGCCGAAGGAGCTTGCCGCCCCCCTTGAGCTTCCTCCTGGCGAATCGCCGCAGGCACCTCTCGTTCTTCTCCAGATGCCGGTAGATGGGCCCGAGCTCCGGGCGCTTCGGCAGCAGCGCGCGCACCTGCTGCAGCTGCACCTGCGCGTCCCGCAGGAAGGTGGAGGCGCGCAGCTGCCTCTTGAGCCCGCGCTGCGCCCTGCGGTAGGCCCGGCCGGGGATCAGCGACCGCAGGAGCTCGAGCTGGGCGAGCAGCCGGCGCGCCTCGATCCGCAGCTTGTGGACGGATTTCTCAGAGAAGCGCTTCCGGCAGCGCCGCAGCGCCTTCTCGTGGCGGAGTATGCCCTCCGCGAACGGGCTCGGGCCCGCGGCCGGGGCGGGCGGGGGCGTCGCCTCGCCCCCCCCGCGCCTGGTTCCCCCTGCAGATTTCGTTGTTCGTCTGATCATCGCCGGGCCCGCCTTGAATCCGTGGTTCTTGGCCGCATGTTAGCGGACTTTTGCCTGGGCGCCCGCCAATTATGCGGGGCAAGGCCGCGCCGCTGCCGGCCGTGACCCGACGCCGCGGCCGGTCAGCCGCTGGCGAACTTGCATGAGTCGCTCAGGGTCAATCGCTAGCGGTAGTCGTGCGCCGCCTGAATGGGCAGGCCCAGGTCGGGCATCCCCGTGATCTCCTCCGCCATGACGTGGATGACCCCCTTCTCGTTCTGCAGGCGCCCGGTGATGACGAGCGCGGGCTCGAGGTTGATGACGAGCCTCGACTCCTCGAAGAGCCGGGGCCGGACGATCGCGTTCGCAAGCCCGGTCTCGTCCTCCAGCGTGATGAAGCAGAACCCCTTCGCCGTCCCCGGGCGCTGGCGCGTGATGACCGATCCGCAGATCTTCACGCGCTCGCCCGGACGCACGCCCCCGAGCTCGCCGGCGGCGCGGACGCCCTGCAGCCTCGGGCGCGCGAGCGCCATGGGGTGCGCCCCCGCCGTGAGCGCCAGGTGCCTGTAGTCGGCCTGCAGGCGCTCGAGGAGCGTCATGCGCTCCAGGGGCGAGAGCTCCCCCTCGTCGGCCTCCGCCGCCTCCCGGAACAGGTCGTCGCCCGCGTGGAAGGCCTCGACCCGCCACAGCGCGGACCTGCGGTGTCCCGCGAGCCCGTTCAGCGCCCCGGCGCCGGCCAGCACCCGGCGCTCAGCCGCGCTGAACGACGTCCTGCGCAGGAAATCGGCGAGCGACGCGAAGGGCCCCTGCCTGCGCGCCTCGACCATCGACTCGAGCGCCGCGGCTCGCACGCCGCGCAGCGCCGAGAGCCCCAGGCGGACCGTCGTGTCCGAGTCCACCCGGCACTTCACGCCGGAGGACTGGACGCAGACCGGCAGGAACGCGATGCCGTGGCGCCGGCCGTCCTGGACGAGGCTCGCCGGCGAGTAGAACCCCATCGGCTGGCAGTTGAGGAGCGACGCGTAGAACGCGGCGGGCCTGTGCACCTTGAGCCAGGCGCTCGAATAAGCGATCAGCGCGAAGCTGATCGCGTGCGACTCGGGAAACCCGTAGAGCGCGAACGACGCGAGCGACTTGATGAGGTATTCCACCGCCCGCTCTCCCACGCCGTTCCTCCTGAACGCGACGGCGAGCCTGTCCTTCATGCGGTCCAGCCTCTCCTGGGAGCGCGTGAACCCTATCGCCCGGCGCAGCTCGTCGGCCTCGGAGGCGCTGAAGCCGCCGAGCTCCATCGCGAGCCGCAGGATCTGCTCCTGGAAGAGCACGACCCCGAGCGTCCGCTCCAGGATGGGCCTCGCCCGCTCGTCGGGGTACGTCACGGGCTCCTCCCCCGCGCGCCGCTTGAGATAGGGGTTCACGGCGTCCCCCTGGATCGGCCCGGGCCGGATGATCGCCACCTCGACCGCGAGGTCGTAGAAGTTCAGGGGCTTCATCCGGGGCAGGGTCGACATCTGCGCCCGGCTCTCGATCTGGAAGACCCCGACGGTGTCGGCCTCCTGCATCAGCTTGAACACGGCGGGGTCGTCCTTGGGGATCCGCGCCAGGTCGATCGGCTGGCCGCGCCCGGCGCAGATCTCGATCGCGTCCTGGAGGGAGGCCATCATCCCGAGCCCGAGCAGGTCCACCTTGAGCAGCCCCATGTCCTCGATGTCGCTCTTGTCCCACTGCAGGACGGAGCGCCCCGGCAT
>CAZCAJ010000016.1:0-71936 GCA_964496645.1 uncultured Opitutaceae bacterium | reverse complement strand
CTCGGCAACATCAACGCGTTCTACTCCCACGAGAGCTGCGGCCAGTGCACGCCCTGCCGGGAGGGCTCCCTCTGGATGCAGAGGATAACTGCGCGCATGGCACACGGCGGCGCCCGCCCGGAAGACGGCGCCCTCCTCAAGAGCGTCGCCGACCAGATCGCCGGGCGGACGATCTGCGCGTTCGGCGAGGCGTGCGCGTGGCCGACGCAGAGCTTCGTGGCCAAGTTCGGCGACGAGTTCGCCGCATTCGGCCGGCAGAAGGACCGGCCCAGATCCGACGCCGAGCCGGAGCTCGTCTGAGACCAGAAGAGGACTGCACGCTCCGGCCCACGCACGATGACCCAGCCCGCCACCCAGGACCTGATAACCGTCAACATTGACGGGAGGGAGATCGCCGTGCCCAGGGGCACCAACATGATCGAGGCGGCGCTGCGCCTCGGCATAGACGTGCCGCACTACTGCTACCATCCCAAGCTGACCGTCGCGGGAAACTGCCGGATGTGCCTGGTCGAGATGGGCATGCCGGCCGTCGACCCGGCGACCAAGGCGCCGGTCATCGACCCGGCGACGGGCAGGCAGAGGATAAACTGGGTCCCGCGCCCGACGATCGCCTGCTCGACGAACGCCGTGCCCGGGCTGCACATCCGCACCACGACGCCGCTCGTCAGGGACTGCCGCGAGGGCGTCATGGAGTTCCTCCTCGTGAACCACCCGCTCGACTGCCCGATCTGCGACCAAGCGGGCGAGTGCAAGCTTCAGGAGCAGGCGACGGGCTACGGCCGGGGCTACTCGCGCTACATCGAGCAGAAGAACGTGAAGCCGAAGCGCACGCTGCTCGGCCCCCGCGTCATGCTCGACGACGAGCGCTGCATCCTGTGCTCGCGCTGCGTGCGCTTCTGCAAGGAGATCGCGAAGGATGACGTCCTGGGCTTCACCGACCGCGGGAGCTACAGCACCCTCGCATGCTACCCGGGGCGCCGGCTCGAGAACGACTACTCGCTCAACACCGTCGACATCTGCCCGGTCGGCGCGCTCACAAGCACGGACTTCAGGTTCAAGATGCGCGTCTGGTTCCTCAGGCAGACGAAGAGCCTCGACACCGGCTCGAGCGTGGGCGCGAACACGGTCGTCTGGTCCCGCGAGGGAGCGGTCTACCGGATCACGCCCCGCCAGAACGACGAGGTGAACGACACGTGGATGGCCGACGGCGGGCGGATCCTGTACAAGGCGATCCGCGCCCACGGGCGGCTCGACTCCGTCCGGGTGGACGGGGCGGAAAGCGCCCTCGAATTCGCGCTCAGGGCGGCCGGCGGGATCCTCGGCGGCGGAGGGGTCGCGGTCGTCGGTTCCGGCCGGAGCTCGGTCGAGGAGCAGTTTCTTACGAGGAGGCTCCGAGACGCCCTCGGGGCGACGGCCGCGCTCGTCTCGCGGGTCGGCAGGGGTGACGGCCTCCTTGTCTCGGCCGACCGTAATCCAAACGTGCGCGGCGCGCTTGTCACCGGCCTCGTCGCCGGCCTGCCGGCGGCGCGGCTCGACGCGCTCGGCGCGCAGATCGACTCCGGCGCAGTGAAGGCCGTCGTATCGATCGGGGAGGACCTCGCTGAGGCCGGCCTGAGCGCCGCCCAGCTCGCGAAGGTCCCGATCGTGTACCTGGGGACCCACGCCAACCCGACAAGCGCTGCGGCCCGCGTCGTCATCCCGACCCTCACCGTGTTCGAGAAGAGCGGCACCTTCGTGAACCAGCAGTTCCGGATCCAGAAGTTCGAGAAGGCGGTGCCCGGCCCCGCCGGCGCGACCGACGACCTCGCGGCCCTCGCGAGGCTCACCTCGGCCGTGGGCGGGCCGTCCTTGGGCGGGGATGTCCGCTCCGTCTGGGCTCATATCGCGGCCGAGGTTCCCGCGCTGGCCGGCGTGGGCTATGACGGCATTCCGGACACGGGCCTCCTCCTCGATGGTGCGCCATGGGCGGGCCTCGCGTTCGCCGAGGGGCCCGGGCTCCATTTCAGGCCGGCCAATCCCCCGCAGAAGGAGGCGGCAGGCCGTGGTTGACATGCTCCTCGGCCTTCCGGCGCCTTTGCTGGCCCTCCTCAAGGGCGCGGCGGTGATCCTGGTCATCTTCCCCGTCGCGGCGGCGTGCTCGATGGCCGAACGCAAGGTGTGCGCGTGGATCCAGAGCCGGCCCGGGCCGAACCGGGCCATGCCGCCGGTCTTCGCCTGGATCCCGGGGGCCGTGATCCTGCAGCGCCTCGGCGTGTGGCAGCTGATGGCGGACGGCGGGAAGTTCCTTTTCAAGGAGGAGCCGCTACCGGACCACGTCAACAGGCTTTACTACACGCTCGCCCCGGTCATCGCGATGGTGCCGGCGCTCACCACCGTGACCGTGGTCCCGTTCGGCGCCTACGTTGGGGCGGGGGGCAGGATCGTCCCGCTGGCACTCTCGAGCGTGGATGTCGGGATACTCGCCGTCTTCGCCGTGGCGTCGCTCGGGATCTACTCGCTCATCCTCGCCGGCTGGGCCTCCAATTCCAAGTACCCGTTCCTGGGCGGGGTCCGCGCGTCGGCGCAGCTCATCTCGTACGAGCTCTCGATGATGCTCGCCGTGCTTCCCGTGTTCCTCTGGGTGAACGAGCCCGGGGCGGCCGGCTCGCTCAGCCTTTCGAGGGTGGTGGAGTTCCAGAGCCGTCCGGGGTTCTGGGGCGGGGCGTGGTTCCTGTTCACCATGCCGGTCTCGGCGTTCGTCTTCGCCGTCGCGCTGTTCGCCGAGACGAACCGCCAGCCCTTCGACATGCCCGAGTCCGAGGCGGACCTTGTGGGCGGCTTCCACACGGAGTACGGCGCCTTCAAGTGG
Organism: uncultured Opitutaceae bacterium; assembly: GCA_964496645.1. GTDB lineage: Bacteria > Verrucomicrobiota > Verrucomicrobiia > Opitutales > Opitutaceae > Palsa-1447. Next base: position 69,088 of record CAZCAJ010000016.1, on the reverse strand, counting down.
TCGCTGTTCTTTGTCGCGGAGTACGCCAACATGATCGTAGGGTCGGCCGTGTTTTCGCTTCTCTTTCTGGGCGGTTGGAACCTCCTGCCCTGGCTGCCGCTTGCGAGCCTGCTCGAGACCCTGCACCACCTGACCGGGTCCGCGCTCTGGCTCCATCCCCTTGTAGCGGGCCTCGTCTCCGTCGTCATACTTCTCGCGAAGGTCCTGCTTATAATATTCATATTCATGTGGATCCGCTGGACCGTGCCGCGCTTCCGCTACGACCAGGTTATGAAGATCGGCTGGCAGAAGCTGCTGCCGCTCTCCATCGCCAACCTGATAGCGTACGCGCTCGGCATCGCGTTCCTGCAGCGGTAGAACCGGAAGCCCGAAGACCATGGCCGTGATCCAAGTCCAACGAACGCCACTCTCCCTGGCGGAGCGCACCTATCTCCCTCAGGTCATGGGGGCGATGTGGACCACGCTGAAGCACCTCCTCGGCCCCGCCGACACGATGGAGTACCCCGAGCAGCGGCCGGCAATTCCACCCGGGTACCGTGGCGTCCCGACCCTCGTCAGGGACCCGAACGGCCGCGAGAAGTGCGTCTCGTGCCAGCTCTGTGAGTTCGTGTGCCCGCCCAAGGCGATACGGATCACGCCGGGCTCGGTCCCGGAGGGCGCCGGAGTCGACCATGTCGAGAAGGCGCCGCAGGCGTTCGACATAGACATGCTGCGGTGCATCTACTGCGGGCTGTGCGAGGAGGTCTGCCCAGAGGAGGCGATCTTCCTGCTGCAGCAGTACTCGATGTCGGGCTACAGCCGAGCCGAGATGGTGAACCACAAGGACCGGCTCTACGAGCTGGGCGGGACGCTCCCCGACAGGCATTTCAAGTGGGGCGTGAAGAAGGCTGCCGAGGAGCGCGCCAGCGGGCACCACTGACGGCAGGCGCAAATGTACCAGATCGCGTTCCTCTCCCTCTCGATCCTGACGCTGGCCTGCGCGCTTGGCGTGGTCCTGAACAAGAACGTCGTGAACGCCGCGATGTGCCTGCTTCTGTGCCTCGCGGGAATCGCCGGGCTGTTCGTCCAGCTGCACGCCTACTTCCTGGCCTTCATCCTGGTGCTCGTCTACGCGGGGGCCGTCGTCGCGCTCTTCCTCTTCATCGTCATGCTCCTCGACATGCAGGGCGGGCAGCCGTGGAACTTCCGGGCCATGCAGGGGCTCGCCGGTTTCATCGCGGCTGCGCTGCTGGCGACCGGCCTGGGCCTGCTAGCGGTCAGGGGCCGCCTGGCGGCCGGGCCTCCTCTCAGCCACGCGGTCGGCTCCTCGCTCAAGCTCTACGCCTACCAGCTCTTCACAACCTACCTGCTGCCGGTGCAGGTGATCGGCTTCCTGCTGCTGGTCGCGATGGTGGGCGTCGTCGTCATCAGCCGCAGGACGGCGGAGGGGTCAGAATGACGCCGTCCCTCGACGCGTACGTGCTGCTCAGCGCCGCGCTCTTCGCGGTCGGGTTCCTGGGGGTCCTGGTTCGGCGCAACACGCTCGTGATCTACATGTGCCTGGAGCTCATGCTCGTGGCCGCGACCCTGGCCCTCGTCGCGTTCTCGCGCTTCAACGCGACGGAGGACGGCGACGTGTTCGTCTTCTTCATCCTGACCGTGGCGGCCGCGGAGGTCGCCGTCGGCCTCGCGATCATCGTCGCCCTCTTCCGAGCCCGCCAGACCGTCCAGGTCGACCGCCTGGACTCGCTCAGGCACTGACGGCCCCCCCCCGCCCCGGCCCCGAGACATGACGCCCGCCACGACCGCAGTCTACATACTGCTCGCCCCGCTGGCCTCGGCCGCGCTGATCGCGCTCTTCCTGGGCCGCAGGGGGGCGGCCGCATCGGCCGTGTCCGTGGCCGCGGCCGCATTCGTGGCCGTCGCCGGGCTCTCGCTCGCCTTCGGCGGCGCGCGCTTCGGCGCCGCGTGGGAATGGCTGAGGTTCGGGTCCTTCGCCTTCACGATCGGCTTCAAGTTCGACGACCTCGCGGCGCTGATGCTGTCGGTCGTCGGCGTGATCGGGCTGTGCGTGCACGTCTACTCGCTAGGCTACATGCGCGACGACGCCGCAAAGTCGCGCTACTTCGGGGGCCTGTCGGTATTCATGTTCTCGATGGTCGGAATCGTGCTGGCCGACAACCTGTTCATGATGTTCATTTTCTGGGAGCTGGTCGGGTTCAGCTCCTACTTCCTCATCAACCACTGGCGCGAGAGGCAGTCCGCGTCGGATGCCGCGAAGAAGGCCTTCATCGTGAACAGGGTGGGCGACTTCGGCTTCCTGCTGGGGATCATCCTCTGCTACTGGTCGAATGGAACGGTGAGCCTCTCGGCGCTGGGAGCGGACCCGGCCGGATCCCACGCGGTGTACAGCCGGCTGATCCCGCTGCTCCTCTTCTGCGGCGCGGTCGGCAAGTCGGCGCAGCTGCCCCTGCAGGTGTGGCTCCCGGACGCGATGGAGGGTCCGACGCCGGTATCCGCGCTCATCCACGCGGCGACGATGGTGGCCGCCGGAATCTACATGCTGTGCCGGATCAACGTCCTGATGGTGCCCCAGGCCCGGGTCGCCATCGCGTGGGTTGGAACGCTGACCGCCCTGTACGCGGCGCTGTGCGCGGTCACGCAGCGCGACATCAAGAAGGTCCTCGCGTACTCGACCGTGTCGCAGCTCGGCTACATGGTGGCGGCATTCGGGCTGGGCTCGGTCGGGGCGGCCATGTTCCACCTGACGACGCACGCCTTCTTCAAGGCGCTCCTCTTCCTCGGCGCCGGCTCGGCGATCCTCGGGTGCCACCACGAGCAGGACATATTCAGGATGGGCGGACTGAGGACCCGGATGCCGGTGACCTTCTGGACATTCACGGTGGCTGTGGCGGCCATCGCCGGGATGCCGGGCCTGGCGGGCTTCTTCTCGAAGGACGCGATCCTCGTCCTCGCGTTCGAGGCCAACCGATCCGTGTTCGCGGTCCTCGCGTTCACGGCGATCCTGACCGCGTTCTACATGCTCAGGCTCTGGAAGATCGTGTTCCTTGGGGCCCCCCGGAGCGAGGCGGCCGGCCGCGCGCACGAGCAGGGGATCGCCATCACGGCCCCGCTCGTCCTCCTTGCGGCGCTCTCGGCCGTCGGCGGCTACTGGCGGGCTTACCCGAGGGCGTTTGAGGGCGTCTTCTCGCAGATCCCGGAGGCGCAGGGCTCGACCCACGCGATCGTGCTTGCGGCGAGCGTCCTGGTGCTGGTTGCCGGCGCGGGGACGGCGCTCGCGTTCTACTCGACCGACGGGGTCGACTCGCTGGAGAGGGGGTCGCACGCCGTGTTCGGGTTCCTCGCCGCCCTGAGGTCGTCGTTCGACAGGGGCTACGACTTCTACGTGGCCAAGGTCCAGCAGCGCGCCGCCATGGTCCTGAATTTCATAGACGTCGTGGGCCTGTCCGGCGTCGTCGTCCGGGGGCTCGCCGGGGCGACCGAGTTCGTCGGCTTCGGTTTCCGAAGGCTCCATACGGGCCGGCTGAGCAACTACGTCTACTGGTTCCTGGGTGGCGTTGTCGTGCTGTGGGCCTACGCGGCCGGACTGCTGTGAGGACTCGATCATGAGCACCCCCGCCCTGGATCCCCTGCTCCTGTCGTTCGCCGCGCCGCTGGCCGTCGCAGTCGCGATCGCGCTCGGCCTGCCCAAGAGGTGGGCGGTGAAGCTCGCGTACGCGGGCTTCGCGGTACCGGCCCTCGTGGCGCTCGACGCGTGGCGGCGCTTCGGGTCCGCCGCGAAGGAGGCCCACGGATATGCCTTCCTCACGGACTACTCCACGGGGCTCGACCGCCTCGGGGTGGGGCTCAAGCTCGGGCTGAACGGGATCTCGCTGCCCCTCTTCGTCCTTGCCGGGCTCGTCGGCTTCGCCGCGGGCCTCTACGCGATCCAGTCAAAGGCCGAGAGGATGAAGACCTATCTGCTGCTCCTGCTCGTCATGCATGCCGGCCTGATGGGCACGTTCGCGAGCGTTAACGTCTTCTTCTTCTACTTCTTCCACGAGCTGGCGCTCATTCCGACGTTCATCATGGTGGGTATCTGGGGCGGTCGCGACCGGACGTACGCGGCGATGATGATGACGGTCTACCTCACCCTCGGCGCGATGCTCTCGCTGGTCGGGCTCATCGCCATATACGTCAAGAGCGGCGCCACCAGCTTCGACCTCATGGTTCTTCGCGACACTCTGGCGTCGACCCCGCTCGGCGAGACCACGCAGAAGCACATCTTCGGGCTCCTTCTCTTCGGGTTTGGGATACTCGTCTCCCTTTGGCCCTTCCATTCCTGGGCGCCGCTCGGATACGGCGCCGCGCCGAGCTCGGCCGCAATGCTTCATGCGGGCGTCCTCAAGAAATTCGGGCTCTACGGCCTTCTGCAGATCGCGCTGCCCCTCCTGCCCTTCGGCGCCCACCAGTGGAGCCACGCCCTCGCGGCCACCGCGGGGGTCGGCAACGTACTCGTGATCGGCCTGGTGACCATGGCGCAGCGCGACCTGAAGCAGATGGTCGGCTACAGCTCGGTGATGCACATGGGCTACGCGTTCCTCGGGATCGCGGCCGGGTCGGTCCTCGGCGCCGGCGGCGTCGTGATGCTCATGGTTGCCCACGGGCTCTCGGTGGCCCTGCTGTTCCTCCTGTCGACCAGCGTCTACCGGCGCACGCACACCTTTGACATGGACCAGATGGGCGGCCTCGCGCGGAACGCCCCGGTGCTCGCCGGGCTCTTCGTCGCCGCGACGTTCGCGAGCATTGGCCTCCCCGGCTTCGCGAACTTCTGGGGCGAGCTGCCTATCTTCGTCGCGCTCTGGAGCTTCTCCCACGCGCTCACCGTCGTGGCGCTGACGGGCACCGTGGTCTCCGCGGTCTACGGGCTGCGCGCCGCGGCCCTGGTCTTCTTTGGACCGCCGACCGAGGCCTTCGCGCGGGTGGCCGCCGCGGACCCCCCTCCCGACATCACGTGGAGCGAGAGGATCCCGGCGCTCGTGCTCGTGGCGGCGCTGCTCTTCGTCGGCTTCTGGCCCAGGTCGTTCTCGGCCGGGATCGACCGGGCCCTCTCGGCCCCGCCGGCGGCCATGGTGGCCACCCGGTAGGCGAACCCGCGACGCCCCAGAATCCACATGGATCTTTCCACATTGAGAAGCATGGCCGGCGCAAACCCGTGGTGGGCGATCTGGCCCGAGCTGTGCCTCGGGTGCCTCGCGCTGCTCCTGCTCGTGGCCGAGACCGTCCTGCCCAAGGCGGCGCACGGCCGGATCCCGCTCGTCTCGCTGATCGGCCAGGTTGGGATCCTGGCCGCCCTCGTCCTCAACTTCTCTACGCCCTACCGCGCGGCGTTCAACGGCCTCCTGATGATCTCCCCGGCGGGCCAGCTGATGCGGGTGTTCTTCCTCGTCTCCTCGATCCTCGCCTCGCTCATGGCGCGCCGGTGCCTGGCGCTGCAGCGCGCCCCGCGGGTCGAGTTCCACCACGTCGTGCTCGTCGTCACGGCGGCCATGATGCTGCTCGTCGAGAGCCGCAACTTCGTGATGCTCTTCGTGGCCCTCGAGACGGTGACGGTGGGTTTCTACATCCTGGTGAGCTACTGCCGCGCCAATCCGAGAACCCTCGAGGCGGGACTCAAGTACCTCATCATGGGCGCGCTTAGCTCGGCGCTCCTTCTCTTTGGCATCGTGCTCCTGTACGGCGCAGCGGGCAGCCCCGCGCTGGCCGGCAGGACAGCCGACGCGATGCAGTATGGCGGGCTCGCCGGATTCCTTGAGGCCAATCCGGGCAACTTCCTGGCCGCTGCCGGAATCGCCCTGGTCCTCTCGGGCGTGGCGTTCAAGATCGGCGCCTTTCCCTTCCAGATTTGGGTGCCGGACGTCTACCAGGGCGCGCCGACCCCGGTGACCGCGCTGCTCGCGGTCGCGTCCAAGGGCGCCGGATTCATCGTCCTGCTTGTCCTCGTGACCGAGGTCTTCGGCGCGTATGCCTGGATGGTCGAGCCCGTGCTCGTCCTCATGGCCGCCGCGACGATCCTGTTCGGCAACCTGGCGGCGCTGAAGCAGAACAACGTCAAGAGGCTGATCGGCCTCTCGGGCGTTTCCCACGCGGGTTTCATACTCCTGGCGGTCGTCTCGTCGGCGCGTGCGCCGATCTCGGCCGGCGCCGTGTACTTCTACCTTTACGCCTACCTGATCGCGTCGTTCGCCGTGCTCGGGGTGATGACCGTTCTGTCGGGGCCCGACGACACGGACCAGGAACTCGGGGACTACGCGGGTCTTGCCAGGCAGAGCCCGTTCCTCGCCGGGGTCCTCGCGTGCGGTCTCGGGTCGCTCGCGGGCATCCCGCCCTTCGCGGGGTTCATGGCGAAGCTCTTCGTCTTCGTCGCCGCATTCAGGGCCGGGCATTTCGGGCTCCTCGTGGTCGCGGTGGCCGGCGTGGTCATCTCGATCTACTACTACTTCGGGTGGATCCGCGCGGCCTATTTCAGCGACGAGGGCCCCGTGCCGCCCAAGAGCGCCGAGCGCGCGCGCGTCGGCGCCGGACTGGCCCTTGGCATGGCCCTCGCGGGGCTCACTGCGGCCTCGGTCGTCCTCGGCTTCTACCAGGGGCCGCTCTGGAACTGGGTATCCGGACGCTGAGGTTCCCGGCGCCCGAGCCCGTCGCTAGGACAGGCGCTCGCCGCGAGCCGTCAGCGCCAGTGGCCCTCGTGCCAGACCCAGCTGTTTCCGCGGCGGTCCCAGCGCCCGGCCTCCCACCCGGCGCCCGGGTGGAAGTGGGGGTGGCGGTCGTAATGGCCGCCAAGCCAGACCCAGCCGCGGTTCCAGTGCCAGTGCCCGCCGATCCAGAAGAATTCCGGTCCCGGGGCCACGGGCACCACCTCGGCGATGGGGGCGGGCGGCTCCTCGGCGGCCACCACCTCGTACTGCTGTCCGGGAGGGGGCCGGGGCGCGGCCACCATGGCGTAGTGGCCCTCGACCCAGACCCATCCATTGCCGCGAACGACCCATTGGCCGGGAACCCAAGTCGAGCCGGGCTGCGTGACGAGCTCCCAGCGCCCGCCTACCCAGTCCCATTCCCCGCGGTGCCACCTCCAGTGGCCGCGGATCCAAATGTAGCCGGGCCCGGGTGAGAAAGGGACGGCTTCGATCCTTGGCTGGGGCGGCTGGCTGCCCACGATGACCTCGGGGACGCCGACGTTTATTCCAACCTCAACGCCTGCGTGGGCTGCGAGCGGCGCGGCGCCGCAGGCGAGGGCAAATAGGGAGACTTGAGTCAGTTTCATGGGAGGGTGTCTTCTTGGGCACTCATCGATTCGTAGGGTTAGACGGCGACGCTGGCAAAATGTTACACCCCGCGCAGGGAAAGGTGCGAGGGCGCCGTGAAGGGGCATCGGGCGGCCGCGTCGTTTCCGGAATTGTTTCCTTTTCCAAATGCTGCCTCATTAGGGGCCCATGATCAAGGTAACGGGGCTCGCCCTCGTCCCCCCCCCGAGCGCGGCGGCCCTTCCGACGGTTACGCCCGAGCTCCTCGCGTCCGTGCTGGCCCGCTACTCGCGCAGCAACGAGGGCATTGCGGCGATCCTCTCCAGGATCGATGCTGCCAATCCTGACGCATCAATAGACCGGATCCTCAAGTTCGTCGACTACGGGCACGCCTCGATCGGCGGCCTGACCGGGGGGCTCGCGGTGGCGCTCGACGGGGTGTCTATGTGGCTTGCCTACAAGCTCTTCGACATCGCGCAGATGGCGGACGGACAGGAGTCGAGCACGCGTTACATTGCCATGGATCCCGCGAACATCGCGGGCGCCGACGAGCTCGGCATTCCCGGCGACCTCGCGCCCCGCTGGCGCGACGTCGTCGCGCGCTCCTTCGAGGCCTACAACCGCGAGTACGCCCGGTTGGACGCGCTCTCAGTCCAGCACCCTGAGCTCGTCCGCATGCCGAGGGACGCCAAGCCGGCCGTGGCGGCGCGGATGCGCAAGAACTACGCGCTAGACCGCGCCCGATACTTCGTCCCGTTTGCGACGAGGACCAACGTGGGGCTCGTCCAGACCGCGCGCATGTGGGCGCAGACCGTCAAGCACCTTGACTCGCTTCCCCAGCCGGAGGCCCGCGCCGCGGCGACCCTGGTGCGCGATGAGCTGCTCAAGATGTCGCCGAGGCTGATGAGGCACAGCAGCGCCGACCCCTCGTTTGGCGAACAGGCGCGCCAGGAGCTGGCCGTCTCGCTGAGGATGGGGCTTGAGCGCCTGAGCACGGCGCCGCTCACCGACAAGGTATGGGTGAGCGTGGACCGGGCGTCCCCGCCGTGGTATCCGCTGCTTCAGGCCGTGCCGGAGGCGCTGCGCCACAGGGCCAACCGATACGGCCAACAGGGCGAGGCCACGAGGCGCATGCGCGTCACCTTCGCCTGGAACAACCTGGCGCTGGCGGAGCTGCGCGACCTGAACCGCCACAGGACCGGCAACCGGTCGACGCCGCTCATCCAGGCGGGCTTCTATCTCCCTCCCGAGATCCGGCATCGAGACCACGGCGCGCTTCTGGCTGACCAGATGGAGCTTACACGCGAGCTCATGGCGCGGCAGTCGGCGTCCTACGTCTATTCGCTTCTCCTTGGGGCGCAGACCCCCTTCGAGCACGGCACCCACGCCGATAAGTTCATTTACGAGGCCGAGCTGCGCACGGGAATGGGCGCCCACTTCCGTTATGCCGAACACCTGAGCGCGGCCCTTGGCGCCTTCTTCGATCAGGTCCCGGAGGCGCGCGAATGGGTCGTCGAGGGCACGGCGGAGCCCGAATGACCCCCAATGAGGCGGTTTCGCGACAATTTTGAGTTGCTGCAACCCGTTTGCGAAGTCACGAATATCGCGATGTTGCGAATGAAATCGGCGACACATCAATATGGGCGGGCCGCTGGCGGTCACTAACATGTTCAGGGTCCTACAATTCAACATGCAATTCGGCATGGGATGGGATCCAAAGGCGCCCGACAACGGCCCGGTCGACCTTAAGAGCACGGTTGCCGAGATACGCCGCCACAAGCCAGACATCGTCCTGCTGCAGGAGGTAGAGCACGCCCAGTTTGGGGGAGTCCAGATCGAGCCGCCCCCGAACTATTCGCGGATGAAGGAGGCGCTGCCGGAGTTCGACAGCTGGTTCTCGTATCCCAAGGCCGATCCGCGCGAGCTGCCCTTCGGGATAGGCCTGGCGATCTTCTCACGGACCCCGCTGCTCGAGAAGATGCGAATCGATGTCCCGTCCCCGGCGATAGAGTTCGTGTTTCGCGGGCGCAAGACCACCCCCACTGACCGCGTGATGATCGGCGCGAAGAGCCTGGTCAACGGGCGGGAGGTCCAGATTTACAACGTTCACCTCCTCGCGTTCTTCATGCTGGGGATGAGCAGCACGATGTTCCCGTGGCAGCGCGACCTCGTCGCGGACCGTCTCGCCGCGTCGGACCTGCCGACGATCCTCGGGGGCGACTTCAACACCAGCCAGGACGACCCTATCGTCGAACAGTTCGCCGAGCACGGCTACGCCACGGTCCAGCGGAAGGTCCCGACCTGGCGCCGGCAGCCGTTCGTGCTCGACCACATATTCTACAACTCGGGGCTGCGGTGCGTCAGGCATCACCTGGAGGACTCGATCGCGTCGGACCACCTGCCGCTGGTCGCCGACTTCGACCTCGCAGGGTAGCGGTACTGGCGCCGTGCGGCGCCGCCCGTGTTCCCTCAGGCGCCTGCGCCGCGGATGCGGTCCTTCTCGGCCTCCCGCTCCTCCTCGAGCCGGGACCGCTCGGACGCGATCTGCTTGCGGATCTTCTCCGCTTCTTCGGCGTTCGCTCCCGACAGGGCCTGCTCGAGCCGCTCCTTTAGGAAGATCTCCCGCTCCGCGATCCGGCCCTTGAACACGCGGTCGACCTCGGCGAGGCTGGCGCGCTTCTCGGGCGTCATGGACCGGGACGATTCGGGGTCCGACTTTGACAGGCGTTCCATCGCCAGCTCGTAGGCGCTCTTCATGACGGGGCTTGACAGTCTCCGATTTGGGGGCCCATGACACGCAGAAAATTGCTTCTCATCGGGGCGGATTGGGCGGAGATTGGACCGTCGCCGACCTCGACGTGAGCCCCGCGGACCAAAGCGAACTTTTCAACGAGCCCGAGCCGACGGCCCTGGATGGCGAGGCGTCGGGCCAGGCAGGCCGGCCGCTGGCCGTCAGGATGAGGCCGCGCAGTCTCTCCGAGATTGTCGGCCAGGACCACATCCTCGGGCCCGGCAGCCTTCTCGCCCGCCTCGTCGCGCAGAACCGGTTCGGCTCGCTACTCTTCTACGGCCCCCCCGGTAGCGGGAAGACGAGCATCGCCGTGGCGATCGCACGGGAGACGCGCAGCCGCTTCGTGCGCGTCAACGCGGTCCTGTCCAACGTCGCGGAGCTGCGCGACGTCCTTGCGGCCGCGCGGCGGAGGCCCGGTGCGGGGACGATCCTCTTCATCGACGAGCTGCACCGGTTCAACAAGACCCAGCAGGACCTGCTGCTACCCGACGTGGAGGAGGGCGTCGTCCGCCTGATCGGGGCGACGACGCACAACCCCGGGTTCTACATCAATCCGCCGCTGCTCTCGCGCAGCCACCTGTTCCGCCTCGAGCCCCTTTCCACAGAGGCGGTGGCGGAGTTCCTCGCGAAGGCGCTGTCCGACGAGGAGCGCGGCCTTGGCTCCCTCGGGGTGACGGCGGCGAGGCAGATCCTTCTCGACCTCGCGGTCCTTTCCGACGGGGACCTGAGGCGCGCGTTGAACGCGCTCGAGGTCATCGCCCTCGGCAAGGGGGGGCCGTCGGCGATAGAGGCAGCGGACCTCGCTATGTTCGCGCGGGAGCGGAGGATCCGCTACGACGCGGACGAGGACGAGCACTACGACACGATCTCGGCCTTCATCAAGAGCTGCCGCGGAAGCGACCCGGACGCGGCGATGTACTGGCTCGCCAAGATGCTCGCAGGCGGCGAGGACCCCCGGTTCGTCGCGCGCCGCCTCGTCATCCTTGCGAGCGAGGACGTGGGGCTCGCCGACCCTCATGCGCTTCCGCTGGCGGTGGCCGCGCACCACGCGGTCGACTTCGTCGGTCTGCCCGAGGCCGAGCTGACGCTCGCCCACGCGACCCTGTACATCGCGACGGCGCCCAAGAGCAACTCCTCCACGATCGCCCTCGGCGAGGCCCAGCGCGCCCTGAGCGAGTCGCCGGTCCAGGCGGTGCCCATGCACCTTCGCGACAAGAGCGGGCAGGCCAGCAGGCGGATGGGCCAGGGCAGGGGCTACGCATACTCGCACGACTTCCCGGATGGCATATCCGGCCAGGAGTACCTCGAGAAGCCCCTGCGCCTGTACTCCCCCAAGGCCGCCGGAGCCGAGGCAGACGTCGCGGAGCGCATCGAGCGCTGGCGCGGGATCAAGGCGGCGCTGGCGGCCCGGGCCGGGAACGTCCTTGCCGACCGCGGCCCAGCGCCGTAGCATTCTGCCCATGAAACGCACGGCCCTGATCGCGTCGCTCGGCCTGCTACTCGCGGCCGCCTGCCCGGCGGCGCCGCGCCCCACACCCACCCCAACGGACGAGGCGGAGGGCACGATCGCGGGGATCCCCGTGGCGCGCGCCCAGGGGGGCTGGCTCGGCGTCGAGGTCGTGGACCGCACGTTCAAGATTACCTTCTACAACGAGAAGAAGAAGCCGGTTCCCGCCGACGCGACTTCGGCGATACTCTGGTGGCCGGTCCATTACCAGCCCAACGCCGAGCGGATCCAGCTGCTGCCCACGGACGACCCGTCGGTGCTCGCCTCGTCGTACGTCGTCAAGGGGCCCCTGTCGTTCAAGCTGCACATCACGCTGCTCGTGGATAGCAAGCCGGACTACGCGGAGTCCTACGTCGTCGATTTTCAGCAGTGATCCGCGCGCGCGCCCGTCAGGCCCCGCGTTGACAGCCGGCATTGCCGGGATGATTTTGTCCCGATGCCCTCGTCGACGCCCCCCGAATTCGACTCCGTCGAGGCCGCGGTGGCCGAAATCGCCGTGGGCCGGATGGTTATCGTAACGGACGACGAGCGGCGCGAGAACGAGGGGGACCTGATCATGGCCGCCTCAAGGGTGACCGTGGAGTCGGTGGCCGTCATGATCCGCCACTGCAGCGGCATCGTCTGCGTCGCGACGACCGCGGATGTCCTCTCGAGGCTGGACCTGGGGCCGATGGTGCCCGCCAACCGCGACAGGCACCGCACCGATTTCGCGGTGAGCGTGGACGCCGCCGAGGGCGTGACGACGGGGATCAGCGCGGCGGACCGCGCGCGGGCGATCCGCGTCATCGGTGACCCCGACGCGCGACCGGAGCAGCTGGTGCGCCCGGGCCACGTTTTCCCCCTTCGCGCGCGCCCGGGCGGCGTCCTCGAGCGCGCCGGCCACACGGAGGCCGCGGTCGACCTGGCGATGCTCGCCGGCCTCCACCCGAGCGGCGTGCTGTGCGAGCTCATGAACGACGACGGCACCGTGGCTCGCCTGGGCGACATCGTGCGGTTCAGGCGCCGGTTCGGCCTTCGGATGATCTCGATCGCCGCGCTGGTGCGCCACCGCGCGAATTCATGTTGCGCATCGCGCGCGCCCGTCTCTCCTGTCGACCATCCATGAGTGGCAACTCACCCGCGCCGGAGCCCGTCGACGCCTCCCGACTGAGGATCGCTGTCGCGGCGGCGCGGTTCAACGCTCCGCTTGTCGATGCGCTGCTCGGCGGGGTCCGCAGGGGGCTTTCCGCGGCCGGGGTCCGGGACCGCAACGTCACGGTCGTGAGGGTGCCGGGTTCCTGCGAGCTGCCCGTCGCGGCCCGGATGCTGGTAGACGCCGCCAAGCCCGACGCCGTGGTGGCCCTGGGCGTGATCATCCGCGGCGGCACCATCCACTATGAGCTGATCGCGTCGGCCGCCGCCAACGGCCTCCAGGGCGTGGCGATTTCATCGCGCGTGCCGGTGATCAACGGGATCATCGTGGCCGAGAACAGGGCCCAGGCGCGGGCGCGGTGCCAGGGCCGGATAGACCGCGGCGCCGAGTTCGCGAACGCGGCCGTGTCCATGGCCGCGATGGGAAGGGCCCTCGCCCGATGAGCAAGGCGCAATACGCGCAGCGGCACGACGGCCGCGTCTCGGCGCTCCAGTACCTGTACGCGTGGAGCATCAACACGCCGGCAAGCCTCCCCGACGATCTCCGGGTGTTCTTTGAGGGACAGGAGCATCCCCGGGAGCACTACGCCTTCGGCGAGGAGCTGATAGACGGCGTCATCAAGAACCAGGCGGCTATCGACGCCCAGATACGCCTCCTGGCCCAGAACTGGGAGTTCGAGCGAATCGCCAAGATAGACCTGGCGATCCTCAGGATCGCCATCTTCGAGATGCTGCACCGCAAGGACATCCCGCCCGTCGTCTCCATCAACGAGGCCATCGACATCTCGAAGCAGTTCTCCAGCGCGGATGCGAAGCGGTTCATAAACGGGATCCTTGACCGGCTCAAGGACCAGCTAGGCCGCGACGCGCGCAAGGCATCGGACTAGTGTCGGGGCCGATGCCCCGCGGGCCGTGCGAAAGATCCTCGAGAAGTTCAGAAGGGGCCTCGCCAAGACCGTCTCGGCGATCTCGTCGAGGACGCACGGCGTCTTTGGCGGGCGCCCCATCGACGCGCCGTCGCTCGAGGCCCTTGAGGAGGCGCTCATTGCCGCGGACTTCGGGGTGGAGACCACGGGCAAGATCCTGGAGGAGATCAAGGCTGCGGCCCGGCTGGACAAGACCCTGCGGGGAAGCCGGGCGGCGGAGATCGGCGCCGAGGTCCTCAAGGGGGTGCTTGCGGGCTCCGAGGGCCGCCTGGAGAAGGCTGCGGCTGCGCCGACCGTCGTCGTGCTCGTCGGCGTGAACGGATCGGGCAAGACGACGACCGCGGCCAAGCTCGGGTGGAGGCTGAAGCAGGAGGGCGCCACCGTGCTCGTCGCCGCGTGCGACACGTTCCGCGCGGCCGCTATCGACCAGCTTAAGTCTTGGGCGGACAGGCTCGGGCTTGAGCTGGTTTCAAACCAGCCGGGGGCTGACCCGGCGGCGGTCGCGTTTGACGCGGTGCAGGCGGCGAGGAGCCGTGGCAGGGACTGGGTGATCGTGGACACTGCGGGGCGCCTGCACACCAAGGGGAACCTGATGGAGGAGCTCTCGAAGATCCGGCGGGTGCTGGCGAAGATCGATCCGGCCGCGCCGCACCACGCGTGGCTGGTCGTCGACGGCTCGATCGGAGCCAACTCCATCGAGCAGGCGCGCGTCTTCCACAGGAGCTTCGGGCTCACGGGACTCGTCGTCACGAAGCTTGACGGGACGAGCCGGGGAGGCGCGATCGTCGGGATCTGGCGCGAGCTTAGGCTGCCCGTCTTCTTTGTCGGGCTCGGCGAGGACCCCGAGGACCTCCAGGCGTTCAGCGCCGCCGATTACGCCGACGCCGTGTTTGGCCTGGGGGGTGCCGAGCGCTGACGCCGTATGGCCGGGCCGGAGGCTGGCTCCCGCTCCCGCGCTAGCGCCTTTCGACGCGCCTGCGGAGCAGCGTCGCGGCTAGGATGAGCGCGAACGAAAGGACGAGGAGGAGCGCGGCAAACGCGTGGGCCTTGGGGTAATTGAGGTTCTGGACCTCGTCGTAAAGCGCTATGCTGGCGACTCTTGTGACGCCGGGTATCGAGCCGCCAATCATCAGCACCACCCCGAATTCCCCGAGTGTGTGGGCGAAGCCGAGCGTCAGCCCGGCGGCTATCCCCCGCGAGGCCAGCGGCAGGTGAACGCGGGTCCAGACGCGCCAGGGTGGGGCGCCGTGGGCGGCGCAGGCGTCGAGGAGCTCCCGGGGAACGCTGCGCAGGGCGGCCTGGAAGGGCTGCACCGCAAAGGGCAGGGAGTAGACCACGGATCCGATGACGAGCCCGGGGAAGGTGAACGCGAGCGAGTGGCCGGTAAGCTGCACCCACCAGCTGCCGGGCGGATGGGCCGGGGAGAACGAGATGAGGAGGTAGAAGCCTATGACGGTCGGGGGAAGGACGAGGGGAAGCGCGACCAGGGTCTCCACGACCGGTGCGGCCGCGCGCCGCGACGAATTCAGCCAGTGGGCGAGGGGCAGGCCGACCACGCCTAGGATCGCGGTCGTCACCGCCGCCAGCTCGAGGGACAGGCCCAGCGCCTGCCAGAGATCCCCGGACATCGCGAGAGGCGTCGACGGGCTCATGGCTCGCAGCGCAGGACGTACACCATTGCCTTCTCGGATCCAATTGCAAGAAGCCGATCGTCGGGCGACCAGGCCAGGCACGCCGCCGCCGCCGGCATCCGCACCGCGGCACGCATGGGCTGCCCACGCTCGGGGCTCCACAGCATGAGCGAGCCGTCCTGGGACGCCGCGGCCAACAGGCCGTGCGCCCGCTGGAACGCGACCCCGCAGACCGGGGCCTCGTGGGCGAGCATCACGGGGTCGCGCCCTTCAGGCCCCGCGCCCGAGCAGTCCCAGACGCAGGCGTCGCGGCTCCCGCTCGTGGCGAGCCACCGGCTCCCGGAGTCGAACGAAAGGTGGCGCACCTTGCCCTCGTAGCCGCTCATCTGCAGCTCCAGGTCGCCCTCGGGCATCCAGAGGTGCACGCTCGGATCCTGGTTGCCCGACACCAGCCACCGGCCGTCCGGCGACCACACGAGCGCGTGGATCCCGTTGCCGTAGGGAAACTCCCTGCGCGCCGCGCCGTCGTCGGCGCCCCAGGCGCACACGCCCCCGAAGTATGCGGCGGCGACGCACCGGCCCTGCGGGTGCCACGCGAGCGCAGTGATCGTCTTCGGGGCGTCCGGGAACTCGCGGCTCACGGCGGCATCGGCGCCGACAAAAGCGAGCCTCCTTCCCGCCGCGGCTGCGAGGATCGCCGCCCCGGCCCCCGGCCGCCAGGCGAGGTGCTCGACCCAGGAGCGCCCCAGCGCGACCGTGGCGACGTGCTGCCCGGCGGCGCCGTCCCAGAGCCTTACGGCGCCGTCCTGGCCCCCGCTCGCCAGCAGGGCCGTGCCCGGCCTCCAGGCGATCGCGTTCGAGCCGCCTTCGTGGCCGGGGAGCTGGGCCCGCACCGCGCCGTCAGCGGAGCCCAGGAGAGAGAGGGGCCCGGCCGCCGACGCAGCGGCGAGCATCGCCCCGTCGGGCGACCACGCCAGGTCGATCACGTAGTCGTCCAGCTGCGCGGCCCAGTGCTTCGTCAGCTGCATGGGGCGGTCATTCCGAAAGGCAGGCCCTGAATGCCTCGGTGAGCGCTCTCCGGTCAAGGTTCTTGCCGACGAAGACCAGGGTGTTCATCCGCGGGCCGGGACCCCAGTCCCTGTCGAACTTGGCGTCAAAGAGCATGTGGATGCCCTGAAACACGAGGCGCTTGGCGGCCCCTTTCACGCTTAGGACCCCCTTCATCCTGTAGATGTCGCCTCCCTTGGTCCGAAGCAGCCCGCTGACCCAGTCGTTAAGCCGCTTTCCGTCGAGGTCGCCCGGCTGCTGGATGCCGACCGATGAGACGCTTCCGTCGTGCTCATGGGCCGCGTGATAGTCGGCCTGCCAGGACGGCCTGACCGTGTCGGCCCCCACTTGGATGTGGAGCGGCTCCTCGCCGCACCCCTCGAAGACCAGTAGGTGCCCGGCCTGCGCGACGTCCAGGTGGAATCGCCCGCCTCCACCGTCAAGGAGCAGCCGGCTGGGAGGCGCCCCGGGCGCGATCCGCCCGCCGCCCGGCACCGTCCTAGCGCGCTCCGAGAACGCGGCCGCCGCCCTGTCGCGGACGGCCGCGATCTCCGGTTCCCCGAGGGAGGCGACGGGCATCACGAGGACGTCGAGCTCGTTCTCGGCGCCGCGGTGGTGATGGTGGTGGTGCCCGTCCGCCCCTTCGTGGCCTTGGTCGGCGAAGTGGCCGACCACCAGCTCGTGGGAGCCCGCGGGCAGCGGGTACGCCCCCGCCCATTCGAAGGGGTACTCGGGCTCCAGGAACTTCGGGTCGATCTCGGTCGCCCTGCCAAGATTGAAGCCTCCGATGTCTAGCACCTGCCCGAGGGCGACGTCGCAGTCGCGCGTCCTGTGGATCGAGGCGACCGCGTTCATCCCCCGTATGCGCTTTTCCAGCGCATCGACGCCGGTCCCCGGCACCAGGTCGATCTTGTTCAGGAGGATGACGTCGGCGAACGCCACCTGCTTCACGGACTCGTCGCCGGAGTCGAGGTGCCCCGCCGCGTGCTTGGCGTCCACAACCGTCACGATGCCGTCGAGGCGGAAGCTCCGGCGCATCTCGTCGTCCGTGAAGAAGGTCTGGGCGACCGGGGCCGGGTTCGCCAGGCCGGTCGTCTCTATGAGGACGCCGTCTAGCCGGTCCTTCCTCTTCAGGAGGCGCCCGAGGATACGTATCAGGTCGCCGCGCACGGAGCAGCATATGCACCCGTTGTTCATCTCGAAGAGCTCCTCGTCGCCCTGGATCACAAGCTGGTTGTCGACGCCGACCTCGCCGAACTCGTTCTCTATGACGGCCAGCCTGCGCCCGTGCTGTTCCGATAGGATCCGGTTGAGCAGCGTCGTCTTTCCGGCGCCCAGGAATCCGGTGAGGACGGTGACGGGTATCGGGTTTTCCTCCATGTGGACCGGGCCCCATTGAATGCCAATGCGCTAGCCCGTCAATCGGCGTCGCTCGCTCGGGGCCGGGCCCCGGGTTGCGCGCCGCGGCGGGCCGCCGCACGCCGGCGGCGCCGGGCGTGCTAGGGGGTGAAAACGGCGTCGTCCTCGGTCCAGAGCCTTCGGTCGGGACCGGCCGAGCGGACCTCCATCCTCTCGCCGGAGAGCTGGTGGAAGAAGTAGGGCGTTCCCCACCGGTCGCAGAGCTCGCCCTTGGCGTTTATCGCCGGATTGTCCGGAGGGATAAAGGCGAAACCCAGCCGGTTGCGCCCCGCGAGGGCCGCTGTTATCTCTGCATTCTCGCCCGTAGGGTTGCCCGAGTGCAGCGCGCTTCGGTAGGCGACGAATACCTGGTCGACGATGCGCAGGTCCGCCTGGACGTTGCCCGCGGGTGAATTGAGCCCGTCGGCGAGCTCGGAGCGGCCGTTTGCGCCCGCCGCCGCGCCCGCGGGCGCGGCCGGAGAGGCCGCTACCCCGAGCGCCGCTGGCGGGCGCGCCCCTGCCTGGCGCCGATCCGTCCTCTCGGTGAGCAGGAAGAGGAGTCCCGCAAGTGCGACGGCCGACCCGACCAGCGCGATTCGAACCCGCTTCGACCCCATCGCAGTCCGGCGCTAGGCCATGAAGCCGAGATTGGGCGCGCCGAATCGCCCGATGTTGGGAAGGACCAGCGGAAGGTTCGAGGAGCTCACGCCGAACCACGTCGCCAGGGTGGCGGAGTACTCGTCGACGCTGGTCGTCGGTATCCAGCGGCCCCTGCCCGTGTCCACGGGCCCGCCGAGCTCGAGGAGGGGGACCTGGCCGTAGATGTCGCCGCCGTTGACGGCCCCGCCCATGATCATGTGGTGGGAGCCCCACCCGTGGTCGGAGCCGGCCGTGCCGTCGCTCGTCCCGTTCGTGTTGAACGTCCGGCTGAAGTCCGACGCGGTGAACGTGGTCACCTGGCCCTGCACGCCGAGCTCGATGGTGGCTGCGTTGAGCGCGTTGAGGCCCTGGCTCAGGTCCTGGAAGAGGGTCGCGTGGGCCGGGAGCTGGTCCGAATGCAGGTCAAATCCGCCGAGGCTTGCGAAGAAGACCTGCCGGGTGAGTCCAAGCTGCGGGGCGATGCCGATCATCTGGGCGATCATCTTCAGCTGGGTGGAGATGGACGTGTTGGGGAACACCGTCTTGAGGGCGGGCGCCGAGGCTAGGGTCGTGTTAAGGAGCTGGGTGTTCACGACGGAGCTCGTAGTCAGGCCGCCGAACGCGGCCTCGAAGAGGTTCTGCTCCTGCTGGTTGAGGATGTTCTGCTGGGCGGCGTAGCGGCTGGTCGCGAGCGCGCTGCCGCTGGTGCCGGCGAGGACCGCCGCCCCGTTGGCGTTCACCGCGAACTGCGTGACCATCTTGCCGACCTGGAAGGAATTCTGGCCGGCCACCGTGACCGACATCGATATCTTCGGGTTCGAGTTCAGCGCGTTCACGATGTCGGCGAGGCGCCCGCCCCAGCCGGTCACGAACGGCTGGTCGGGCACGCTGCTCTGCCATTGGACCTGCTGGTCCGCATGCGAGAAGAGCTGGGGCGGGAGGGCGACGGTTCCCGCCTTGTACTGGGCGAGGGTGACCGGCTGGACGAGGGTGCCGGTGTTGGCCAGGAGCGCCAGGTTGCCGTTCGAGAAGAGCTGCTGGACCTCGACGAGCGACGGATGGAGGCCCCAGGTGCGCCCGTCGCTGTAGGTCTTCGGCGAGATGGGCAGCAGGCTCGACTGGGCCAGGGCGAGCACCGACCGGTCGGTGGCGTAAAGCTGGTAATTCGTGCTGTCGGTCGGCACGAGCATGTTGTTCGAGTCGTTCCCGCCGTACAGGAACAGGCATATGAGGGCCTTGTAGTCGGTGGGCGCGGAGTCCGCCGCAAGGGCCCCGATCATCCGCAGCTGGGCGAGCGCGGACAGCATGCCGGTCGCGCCGACGGCCGCGCAGGCTCGCCCAATGAAGCGGCGGCGGGTCAGGTCGTAGGGGGTGTTCATCGTTGGATCGCTGCGTCCTGGGACGTCGCGGTGAGGTACAGGGCCGCCTGTGCGAGGGCGGTGGGCGGGGTGCTGGAGGGGAGCGACTTGAGCTCCGCGGTGATCAGCTGCTGCGTCTGCACGCTCATCTCGTTGGAGCACAGGAGCTGGCTCAGCGTCGACACCATGTCCGCCGGATTGGAGGCGCTCGCCGTGAGCGACGAGAGATCGAGTACGACCGTCGACGCCGACGGCGCGGCCGGTGTGTAGACGCTAGAGTATATGTAGTTGGGCACGCTGACCGCGGTGCTCGCCGT
This sequence comes from uncultured Opitutaceae bacterium, assembly GCA_964496645.1. Classification (GTDB taxonomy): domain Bacteria; phylum Verrucomicrobiota; class Verrucomicrobiia; order Opitutales; family Opitutaceae; genus Palsa-1447. The sequence goes on along the minus strand of CAZCAJ010000016.1, from coordinate 49,060 downwards.
GGTTATCTGGAACTCCGGCGCGAGAAGCCCTGCCGCCGCTAGCGTGCCGGGCTGCACGTAGCCCGGGAGGAAGAAGTTGAACACGGTCGGGGAGCGCAGGGCGGCCTGGTCCATGCTGACCTCGGGGTCGAAGATCGGGAAGCGCCCCTCGGCGGACGCGGCGTTGAACGCTCGGAAGATGCCGGTCACCCGCAGCAGGGGCTCCTTCAGCTTCCCGTATCCGGGGTTGTTGACCTCGGTCAGGGAGCGCGCCTCGTAGTCGAGCAGGATGGCCCTGACCACCGCCGCGAGGTTCCCGCGCGTGCCGGTCCCGTCGTTGTCGAAGACCTGCGCCACGCGGTAGACGTAGCCGGTGCTCGGGTTGCTCGTCACCAGGCGCTGGATGAGCTGTGAGCAGATGAAGGGCCCGGTGTTCTGGTGGTCGAAGAGGGCGTCGAGCACCGCCTTGAGGTCCTGGGGCGCGGTCTGGTTCGCAGGGATGACGATGCCGTTGACGATCGTCTTCTGGGTGACGTCATGAAATGCCTGATACGGCATCATCGGGTCGTCGAAGTCGGCTGCGGAGCCGTAGAAGCTCGGGTTGGCGGCCGGGGAGAAGTAGCCCCATCCCGTGAGGGCGTTGGCCGTCTGCACAATCTCGTTCTGGTCGTAGGTGGGGACGGGCAGCCCGCTGGAGTCGAGCACCAGCGTGCCGTCGGGCTGGAGCTCGTTGAGGCCGATCGTGAAGAGCTGCTGGACCTCGCGCGCGTAGTTCTCGTCCGCGCTCGTCCCCTTCGCCAGATTGGCCTTGGCGTTGTGAAGCATGTTGAGGTAGTTGCCCATCGCCGGGCTGAGGGTCACGTCGTTGAGCAGCGTGCGGAAGTTCCCGAAAGCGTCTTTCGCGAGAAGATCGTAGTAGTTCGCCAGGCCGTCGGCCTGGTTGGCCAGCGAGGACGCGACATCCGAGGTGACGAAGATCTCGCTAAGCGCGAACGCGACGCGCTGCCGGAGTTGGTCGGGGGCGGTCAGGGAGATCATCCACCAGGCCGCCTGCCGGTTCTGCTGGGAGGCGGTCGTCTGCTTGCTCAAGGGAAAGGCCGCAAAGTCCGCGTCGGTCGCCCTTCGGTGGGACGTCTCCGGGAGCGCCATCTGGTTGTTTATCCAGGCTTCGTACCCCTGGGCCTGAAGGTCGCTGATGGCGGCCGCCGTCGGCCCGAACGTCGCCTGGGTGAGGAAACGCGGCGCGTCGACATCGGAAACGGAATCCAGGTTGATGGGGGGGGGCGGAGGCGGCGGCACGAACGTCTGGGAGCCCGGGCTCAGTATGAACTGCCCGCCGAGCTCGCCGCTCGGGAACTGGGCGCTGTCGATCTCGACGTACAGGTTGCCTCCTGCGAGTGCCGCGATCACCTGGGCCGCGGAGTACTGGCCCGCCGCCGTCGGGGTCCACTGGAGGTTGTCGACCTGGCCGTCCGGGAGGTTGAGGACGTAGGTGCCGTTGCTCATGTCGCCGCCGATGGCCAGATGGGCGACGACCTCGTCTGATGAGAGGTTGCTGAACGACACGCTCACGCTCGCAAGGGTGCCGCTTGCGCTCAGGAGGATCGTCGCCGTGCCCGTCCCCGTGGAGCCCGAGGCGTCCGCAGTCGGGCGGATCTGCGCCACGTAGAGGGTGGGCGGGATGTTCGTGATGGTGACCGTCGCGGAGCTCGCGGCCCCGACCGTGTAGGAGCTGCCCGCGCCCAGCGTCAGGACGACCGTGCTCGACGAGGAGCCGGACAGCGACGCGCTCGGCACGACGGCGATCGCCGCCGAGGCCGCGCCGCCGGGGATGGTCACCGTGCCCGACAGGCCCTGGTAGTCGATCCCGTCCACAGCGGATCCGCCGACCGTGTAGTTGACCGTGATCGGATCGGAAGCGTCGCCGGTGCGCGTCACCGTGAAGGCCCCGGGATTCGAGCCGCTCGTGTCCGCGTTCGCCTGCGTCGCCGCGATGGTGACGACGTCGGGCGCGGACGGCGTGATGTCATACACCTCGACGAGCGCGATGCCCGTCGAGTTGTTGTTGCCGCTCACGAGGACCGTGTAGTTGCCCGAGGCGAAGGTGCCCGCCAGGGCCGAATCGAGGCTGCCCGCTGCGAACGGGAAGGCCCCTGCCAGGGTGAAGTCTGCGCTTAGGGTCGCGGCGTCGGCGCCGTTGCCAACCGGGGTCCCCCAGTTGTCGTTGCTCGCGATCGTGATGTTGGAGTTGACCACGGTGATCGCCGGGTCGCCGAGCGTTCCCGCGACGCCGAGGGCCGCCAGGGCCGGGCCGGCGGCGCGCACGAGCAGTGTCCTAGTGCCGGTGCCGGGCCCGAGCGAGAATCCCGGAATCATGATGTTGCCGCTGGTTCCCACCTGACCCCGCGTCGAAAGATTGATGAGGCGCGCGGTCGTCGGCGTGGGCGCGACCTCGTACACCTCGAGCAGGGCGAGTCCCGTGGTTGCGCCGGCGCCGGAGACCTGTGCCGTGTATGCTCCTGCCGGAAGCGTCACGACGAGTGCGGAGTCGGTGCTTCCGGGAATCAGGGGAAACGCGCCAACGGAGCTCATGACCGCGGCGGTCGCGCTCCCGCTGCCCCATCCCTGATTCGACTGGATCAGGGCGCCCGATGAGTTAAATATCGAAAGCACAGGGGCTTCTAACAATCCTGGCGCGCCCTGGGGCACGATCTGGGAAAGCGACGGGCCGACGGCGCGGATAAGCACGGTGTCCGGGTCGCCCGGCCCTACGACGAGGCCCGCGATCATGATGTCGGGCCCCGTTCCGACCTGGCCCCTAGTCGAGATGTTCGAGAGCCTGGGGGAGTCGGCCCGGGCCAGTGCTGCGAGCACCGACACGAACACAACCCCGAATACACCTAGGCGCAGACTCTGCGCTGAAGCTGCGGAGACAGGACCAGACATTGGGCTTAGTGACGGCCGACACCCGAATCGGTAACAGACGAATGATGGAAATTATGAAAATCTCTTACCGACCGAGCATCTATCACTAATGGGCTAAGGGCGTATCCGACCAGAAGTCCCGCGCAATGATTATTGTACGTGTATTCGCTACGCATTAACCGGCGCTATGTTACAAAATACGAAGTTGCGTCGCGTCCGGAACGCACGCGTCGCCGCCGCCGCCCGTGCCGCGGCGGCAACTGGGCCGGGCCTGCCACTGTGGCAGGCGGCGCCAAGGCTGGCAAAAGGACCCCCGCCCGCGTTTTCCCGCGAGGGCTTCGGGGCCCCAGCTTCGCCGTCGCAACGAATGTGCAAGTGGCGCGACGCCCTCTCGATCCTGCCAAAGGGCCCGCGGTGCCTGCCTTCAGGCGATCTCGAAGAAGGGGGTGCCCTCGCCGTGGCCGACGATGGAGCACTCACACGGAAGCACGGGGCGCACCGCAGCGAGCGCCTTTTCCACGGCGTCGCGCGAATTGCAGTCCCTCGAGAGGTGCGCGAGGTAGACCCGCCGCCAGCGGGGGCTGGCTGCGCTCGACAGCAGCTCGCTCATCCGCTCGTTCGACAGGTGGCCGTGGCGGCCCCCGATCCGCCGCTTGAGCGTCCATGAGCGCCTGGGGTCCGCCTCAAGCATCCGGGGGCAGTGGTTGGCCTCGACCACGACGACATCGGACTCTCGGATGCTGTCGCGAACGCTCTTGGGCGCGTGGCCCAGGTCCGTCACCCAGGCGAGGGTTCTCTGAGGCGAGAAGAGGTCGCCGTCCCCCCCGCACGTGAAACGGAAGCCGACCGGGTCCTGGGCGTCGTGGGGGATCGCGAAGCTCTCTACAAGCAAGTCGCGGTAGTGGAATGACGATCCGGTCGCGAAGATCCGCCAGTGCGGGCTCCACGACAGCTCCCTCTGGATGGCGCGGGCCGTGGAGGCGTTCGCGAAGAACCTCAGGTTGGGGAACCTCTTCAGGCTCTCGATCCCCGACGAATGGTCGCTGTGCTCGTGCGTGACGAACACCGCGTCGACCCGCTCGATCGACTCGCCCGACGCGGAAATCATTGCGGCCAGGCGCCGGGCGGAGAAGCCGGCGTCCAGAAGAATCCGCGCCCGCTCCGTCACGACCAGGGCGCTGTTGCCCGAGCTGCCGCTGCCCAGTATGCAGAATCTCATCGCCATCCCGGCGCATCATCAGTCCCGGGCCGCCGGAGGCGCAACGGTATTCAATGCGCCCGGTTGACCCGAGCGCGAATTGTGTTACCTCTGCACCTCTATGCCGACGAGTGCGAGGGACGCCGGGACCGGCGACGTGTACGTCACGCGCCAGGTGCACTTCAACGCCGCGCACCGGCTGCACAACCCGGCGCGCGGCAGGCTCTGGAACGAGCGGACGTTCGGGCCGTGCGCCAACCCGAACGGCCACGGGCACAACTACGTCCTGGAGGTGACCGTGCGGGGCCGGCCGGACCCGCAGACCGGCTATGTCCTCGATCTCGGGAAGCTCAAGCGGATCCTGGAGAGGGCCGTCGTCGGCCCGTGCGACCACCGGAACCTCAACAAGGACGTCGCGTTCCTCAAGGGAACGATACCGACGGCCGAGAACCTCGCGGTCGCGTTCTGGCGGCGCATCGCCCCTCGCATCAAAGCGGGCGAGCTGCACTGCGTCCGCCTGTACGAGACGCCCCGCAATTTCGCCGAATACCGCGGGCCCGGCCACGTGCAATGAGCAAGGCGAAGCGCATGTACCTGCACCCCACCGCCGAGGGTGGGCTCCCGCGAGTCAACCGCTCATACGACTCCCGATTCCGCCCGACGCCGAGCTACCGCGCCTCGCTGCCCGACATAATGGACGCGGAGCACCACCCGATTAGGGGGGCTCACGTGCCCATCCAGCAGGTCGGCGTCTCCGGCTTCAGGCTGCCGCTTAAGTTCCGCAGGAAGAAGGGCGCCACCGTGACGCTCGAGACGAGCGTGACCGGCACCGTCTCGCTGGAGGCCGAGCTCAAGGGGATAAACATGAGCCGGATCCTGCGTTCGTTCTATGATCACAAGGGAGAGGTGGTGACGGGCGAGACCATCGGCCGGATCCTCAAGAAGTACCTCCGGCGGGTCCGCACGAAGGACGCGCGCCTGAGGCTCGAGTTCTCCTATCCCATCCTCCAGAGGAGCCTGCGCAGCGGCCTCGAGGGCTACCAGTATTACGATGTGGCCTTTGAGGGCGTGCTGACGCGCACAGGCAGACTCCGGCGCTTCGTCCATTTCGACTTCGTTTACTCGTCGGCCTGCCCCTGCTCGGCCGAGCTGGCCGAGCACGCGCGCGACGCGCGCGGGGCCTACGCCGTCCCTCACTCACAGAGGAGCAGGGCCCGGCTCACGATCGAGGAGGCCGAGGGCAGGAAGATCTGGATCGAGGACATCCAGGCGAAGTGTGCCCGGGCGCTCGGGACGGAGACCCAGGTGATGGTGAAGCGCGAGGACGAGCAGGCATTCGCAGAGTTGAACGGCGCCCACCTCAAGTTCGTCGAGGACGCGGCGCGGCTGCTCTACCAGGCTTTCGACGCCGACCCGAGGATCAGGGACTTCCAGATCGCCTGCTCGCACCTCGAGTCGCTGCACTCCCACGACGCCGTGAGCGTGATCTGCAAGGGCCTGAGGGGTGGGTTCACGGCCGATTTCATGGATTTCTCCCTGCTGAGGTGCTAGCGGCGCGCGATCGGAAAGCCATGGCAGCCCGCTTCAAGCCCCCTGTAATAGTCATAACCGGCGCGTCGCAGGGAATCGGCGCCGCCATAGCCAGGGCCTTCTCGGCCGAGCTTCCAGGCGTCCGGCTGGCGCTTGTCGCGCGCAACGCGCGAAACCTGGCCTCGGTCGCCCGCTCCTGCGCGCGCCTTGGCGCCAAGGCCGAGCTCTTCACGTGCGACGTCACGGACGAGGCCGCGGTCTGCGCGATGGAGCGCGCCGTCCGGCAACGGCTGGGCCCTGTGGACGTGCTGGTGAACAATGCGGGCAAGTATTTCGGCGCGCCGTTCCTGGGCACGAGTTCGGCCGACTTCGACCAGACGCTGGCCGCGAACCTCAGGAGCCTTTTCCTGGTGACCCGGGCGTTCGCGCCGGCGATGGTGCGCCGGCGCCGGGGCGACATCTTCAACATGGGCTCCATCGCGGGACTCACTGCCTACCCGGGCGGGTCGGCCTACACGGCCGCCAAGTTCGGCGTCGCCGGTCTCTCAAAGGCCATGCGGGCGGAGTTCAAGGACAAGGGGGTCCGGGTCTGCTGCGTCCACCCCGGGGCCACGGTCTCGCCCTCATGGAAGGGCAGCGGAGTCGCGAAGGCGCGGATGATGCCGGCGGAGGACGTGGCAAGGGCCTTCGTCACCCTTTTCAGAATGACGCGGCGCACAGTCGTCGAGGAGATCGTGCTTCGCCCGCAGCTCGGCGACGTCTAGGGGCGTCCCCGGGGCGCGCCCGGGGATCCCGCACCCTGCACGACCCGCGGGCGCATTCTTTGCAGAATGCAGGAATCCCGTGGAATCCGGCCGAAGGTTGCCAGCATAAGGCAGTGATTGATAATATTTAGCAGCGAGGCGGGTATATTGGCACGGCTCCGGCTCAAGGATCCGCATGAACAGGCACTGGACGCCCGGGCGGGGCGAGCAGGGCCACCGCCAATGAACAGCCTTAACTCATTCATCTTTGCCCTTATCGGATCGGTCATGGGTCTCCTTCCCGCGGTGTTCCCGTCGTGGTTTCCCCCGACCGGGGCCGACCAGTCGAGCACCCGCGCGCTCTGGCTCGACACCATGGGGGTGGTGCAGGCCGGCCTGGGCGTGGGGTTCCTCATCCGCGCGCACGTTGTCCCCGCCGCGTTGCGGATCCTCTCGGCGATCCCGACGAGCGACCGCGGCGCGTTCGCGCTTCCCGATACCCACAGCGTGGCCGGGCGGTGACCAGGGGACCCGGAGATTGCGCCGGTACCCCGGGGCGCCGACCGCCGGGACTTGCGCGGCGGCCTACAGCAGTGTGGCCTGGCCGCCCGCTGCCGGCCTTAGCCCGACGGCACCGTAGCCCTTCTCCGTGAGGACGCGTCCTTGGGGCGTCCGCTGCAGGTAGCCCTCCTGGATGAGGAAAGGTTCGTGCACCTCCTCTAGGGTCTCGGCCTCCTCGCCCACGGCCACAGCGATCGTGGTCATCCCGACCGGCCCGCCCCGGTAGTTCTCGGCCATCGCGCGCAGCATCCGCTTATCCATCTCGTCGAGGCCAGCCGCGTCGATCTCGAGGAGCGCGAGGCCGGCGGAGGCCACGTCGCGGGTGATGACCCCGCCGGCGCGCTCCTGGGCAAAGTCGCGGACGAAGTTGATCAGGTTGTTGGCGACGCGCGGCGTGCCGCGGGCGCGGGACGCGATCTCCGCGGCGCCGCCCTCGTCGATCTCGACCTTGAGGAGCTTGCACGTCCTGCGCACGATCTGGTGGAGGGTGGCCTTATCGTAGTAGTCCAGGCGCGTCTGTAGGGTGAATCTCGACCTGAGCGGGGCCGTGAGGAGGCCCGAGCGCGTCGTCGCCCCTATGAGCGTGAACCGCGGAAGCGTCAGCCGCACGCTCCGGGCGTTCGGCCCCTGGTCGATCATGATGTCTATCCGGAAATCCTCCATGGCCGAGTAGAGGTACTCCTCGACCGTCTTCGGGATCCGGTGGATCTCGTCGATGAAAAGCAGGTCCCCCTCCTGCAGGTTGGTCAGCAGCCCGGCCAGGTCGCCCGCCTTTTCGACGACGGGTCCCGAGGTCACTCGGACGCTCCTTCCGAGCTCGTTTCCGAGGATGAACGCCAGCGTGGTCTTGCCGAGACCCGGTGGACCCGAAAGGAGGATGTGGTTAAGGGAATCGCCCCGCTTCCTGGCGGCCCCGACCATCACCTGCAGGCGCTCGATCGTCTTCGTCTGTCCCGCGAAGTCCGAAAACAACAGGGGCCTGAGGGCCGCCTCCGCCGGGGTGACCGGCGCCGCCAGGGTCGACGAGATGAACCCCGTCCCCTTGGCGCGGTCCCCTGCGGGAGTGGAGGGCGTCATTTCCATTCCAGCTCGGCGCCGAGGGAGCGGAGATTCTCGACGAAGCGAGGGTGGGCCCGCTTGATGATCTCCGCGTTTCGAACGACGCTGCGGCCCGGAATCGACGCCGCGACCATGGTGAGAGCGACGGCGGCCCGGATCACGTAGGGAGAATCGACCACGGCGGGCCTCAGCGGCCTGTTGCCAAAGACGACGATGCGGTGGGGATCGCTCACGAGCACGTGTGCCCCGAACTTCGCCAGCTCAGGCATCCACGAGAAACCGTTTTCATAGACTTTGTTCCAAAAGTGGATCGTGCCCTCGCAGCGGGTGGACAGCGCGACAAGCAGCGGCAGCAGGTCCACCGAGAAATACGGCCACGGGGCGGCCTCGATCTTGGGCAGCAGGTTGCTCGTGTACGGCTTCTCGATGACCCTCGGCTGTCCGGCGAGCACGACCGCGGTGTCGCCCTCGTGGCCCACGGTCACGCCCAGCTTTGCGAACGAGCGCGCGATAAGGTCGAAGTGCCGCGGCACGGACCTGAGGACCCGCACGTCGCCGCCCGTAATCGCGCCGAGCGCCAGGAACGTCGTCACCTCGTGGTAGTCCGAGCCTATCTCGATCGTCGCCCCGTGCAGGGCCCTCGCGCCCGCGACCGAGAGCATGCTGGTCCCGATCCCTTCGATCTTCGCCCCCATCGCGACGAGCGCGTTACAGAGCTCTTGGACGTGGGGCTCGCTTGCCGCGTTAATCAGGGTGGAGGTTCCGCGCGCCAGGGCCGCGGCCATCGCGAAGTTCTCGGTCACGGTCACCGACATGTAGTCGAGCCAATGGCGGGCTGCGCGGAAGCCCCCGTCCACCGATATCGACAGCGGGTCTCCCTCGTGCACGGTGGCGCCGAGCGCGGAGAGGACCTGCAGGTGCGGATCGATCTCGCGGACGCCGAGCGAGCACCCCTTCGCGTTCGACCGCAGGGCGATCCTTCCCATCCGGCGCAGCAGCGCCGGATACAGGAGAACGGTCGAGCGCATGTCCTGGGGGAGCTCGGCGTTCGCGAGCGTATTCCGGAACGACCGGTGGTCGACCCGCATGACGCCCGATGCCCGGTCCCATTCTATCGCCGAGCCCTGCGCCTGGAAGAACGACACGAGCTTGTCGAGGTCCGTTATGTCGGGGACGTTCGTCAACGTGACCGGCTCGTTGGTGAGCAGCGTGGCGCAGAGGATGGGCAGCACGGCGTTCTTGTTGCCCGAGGGAGTCACTGTTCCGGACAGCGGTTTGCCGCCGTTTACGACGAGATCGGCCATGGAAAAGGAAAAGGCGTCCGCGCGCGGCGGACGCCTTGGAATGCGCTCCTTGAGGAGCGCCTTGGCAAGACCTAAACGGCGGGTCAGATCGCGCCGCCGCCCTGGTGGCCCTCGGAACGGGGATCGCCGCGGTCCCGGCCGAAGCCTCCCCGGTGGCGCCTGCGCCGTCGGCCGCCTTGGCGATCTCCACCGCGGTCGCCGCCGCGGGCCTCCTGTTCGCCGCCCTGGGGGGCTCGGTCGCCGCGGTAGCCCTGGAATTCGCCGCCGCGCCCGCGTCCGCCGCGGTGGCGCCTGCGGTGACGGTGGCCCTCCTGGAAGGGCTCGCCGGCGCTTTCCCGCCCGGCGGGCGCTTCAGCCGGCTTGCTGCCGCCGAACAGGCGCTTCAGCCAGCCGAAGAAGCCGCCTGCGGCAGGCTTTGCCTCCTGGGGAGCGCGGTCCGCCTGGAACGGCTGCTCGGGGCGGGGGCGCTGCTCGAACTGCGGGCGCTGATCGCGCTGCGGCTGGTTGCGGCGGAAGTCGCGTCCCTCCGGACGCGGCTCGCTGCGGTCGTCCCTGCGGTCGGCGCGGAACGTGGGCCGGCCCTCGCCGACGCCTCGGTCAGGGCGGTCGCCGGGATGTGACTCGCGCGGCGACAGGGCCGAGGGCGATTCCCACCTCACAGCGGGGCGGGCCGACTCGGCGGGTGGAAGGATCTGGATTTCCGGCTTCTCCGCCACCGGCTCCGGCGGGCTCGCCGGGGCCGCGGGTGCGTCAGCCGCGTTGGTGGCCTCGGCATCCGCCGCGGCTGGCGCCGCGGGGACCTCGACATTGGCCGGCTCCGAAGCCGGCGCGCTCGCGCCATCTTGGCTCGCGAACGGATTCTTGTACTCGCGCTCGTGCGTTATGACCTCGACGGCGGTGGGCTTGTAGTCGCTCTTCACCGCAGTTGCCGCTGGGGCCGAGGCGCTCACTGGGCGCCTGCCGCGGGAGAGGCCCGACCCGCGTGTGCTGCCGAAGCTTCCGGCAGGGGTCTCGGCGCCAGCGGCTGGGGCCGGACCATCGCCGGCCGGGGCCGCGGGAGCGCCGGACTGATTTGTATCTGTCATTGTGTTTTTGTTTTGTGTAGTGGCGCTCACCGGAATGCGGGAGCGGCCGTTGTTGATGCGGCGCCGCGGAGCGCATGGGGACGCGCTCGGACGCAAACGCCGAAGCGGATAAGTCTCGCTCAGTCTTGCCCGGCGGGCAACTCCAAAAGAGATCCGGCCCGACCCCGCCAATTGCATCTTGCACCCGCCCGCCGCGGCCGCAGTTTCGACGCAAATGGACAAGTTCGAGGAGATATTCAGGATGCAAGACGCGCTCAACCGGAGGATAGGCGTGGAATTGCCGCCGGGGAGCGACGAGGAGAAGGCCAAGTGGATACTCAACTACACGCGGGCCATGCAGCAGGAGCTCGCGGAGCTCGTCGATTCGGTGCCCTGGAAATGGTGGGCGAAGTACCAGGAGTTCGACGCGCAGAACGCCCGGGTGGAGGTCGTGGACCTCTTTCATTTCCTTGTCTCCCTCGCGCGGACCCTCGGCATGAGCGCGGACGACGTCTACCAGGCGTACGTGAAGAAGAACCAGGTGAACCTCCAGCGCCAGGAGACCGGGTACGCCAAGAAGGACGAGTCCGACTCCCGCCACATCTGAAGGGCCGTCCGCCCCTGGCGGGCCCGCGTGGGTTCTCAGCGCGAGACGACGAAAGCGGCCTGGACGTCAACGGCCACGTAGCCGTCCTCGATGATCGAGGTGCGCAGCTTGAGCTTCGCCTTGCCGTAACGCGCGAGCGCGTCCTTGAACTCGGCGATCGCAGCCTGTGCCGGGCGCTCGCAGATCGCGCGAAGGTCGCCGATCACCGGGCGCCTGTAGGCAGCCCGGCTCTCCTTGACGACGATGTGCCACACCGGCTTGTCTGTGTTCTCCGCCCTCATCAGCTCCCACACGACGCCGTAACCGGCGAGCGTCGCAAGCGCGACAAGGCTCCCGCCGAACGCCGTGTTGAGCGAGTTCTTGTTCTGCTCCTTTGGGGCGGTCAGCACCAGCGCGCGGTCGTCGCTCACCTGCACGCCGACGCCCATGGCCTTCGCGAGCGGGATCATCTCGTGGAGGAACAACTCGAGCGCCGGAACCTTGACGGGCTTCATCGCGCCCGAGGCTGGACGATTTATTGCTCCGCGTCAAAGCCGGCGCGTCCATTCCCCGCGAATATGGGCACGCGGTGCGTAAAATACTGTAAATAAGTGCAATACGAGTGATTAAGCGGCCGCCCGGGCCGCACCGGACCCGGGGGGCGCATGTCCGGGCAGCGGCCCCGCTTCGGTGTTGCCGGGCCCTCATGCCCGCTTCACCTTTCGCCAATGAACGTCTCGCTAGGCAGGCGGCGAGTATTGGCCACGGCCTTGGCCTGCCTTCTGCTGTACGGCGCCGTCGGCTTCTTCGTCATCCCGCCGATCGCCAGGTCTCAGGCGCAGAAGCGCCTCTCGGCCGAGCTTGGCCGGACGGTGTCCATCGGGAAGCTGCGGGTGAACCCCTTCATGCTGTCAGCGGCGATCGAGGACTTCGACGTGGCCGAAAGGGACGGCCGCGGCTCCTTTCTCGGATGGAAGCGCCTCTACGTGAGGTTCGATGCCCTGCGCTCGCTTGCCGGCGCGTGGGTGCTCGGCGACATCGAACTCGACGGCTTCCACGCCGGCGCGGTGGTGAATCCCGACGGGTCCTTCAACTTCTCCGACCTGATCTCGAAGTTTGCCCCGCCGCCGGCGGGCCCCCCGCCGAAGCCGGCCCCGTCCGTCCTGATCGGCAACCTCAGGGTCTCGCAGGCCCGAGTGGACTTCAGCGACCACTCCCTCAGGCACCCGTTCGCGACCACGATCGGCCCGGTGACGTTCTCGCTCACGGGTTTTCGGGCCACCGGCCGCCGGGGCGCCCCGTACCAGTTCGCCGCGAAGACCGAGGCGGGCGAGAGCCTTGAGTGGAAGGGAACCCTCTCCGCCAATCCCTTCGAGTCCCGCGGCGAATTCGACGTCGAGAACGTCGTCCTCAAGAAGTACTCGCCCTACCTCGAGGCGAGATCGCGGGCAGACCTCACCGCGGGCAAGCTCTCCCTGCGCGGCCGTTACCACCTGGACCTCAACCCGATGAGCCGGCTGCTGGTGCTAGGCGACTCCGAGGTGCATCTTCGCGACCTGAGGGTCGTCGAGCGCTCGAGCGGAAGCCCCGTGCTTGAACTGGACTCACTCGATGTCACGGGCATCCAGGCGGACGCGGTGCAGCCAAGGGCGTCGGCGGAACGCGTCGCTCTCGCCGGCGGCCACCTCACGGTGCGCAGGAACAAGGACGGCTCGGTGAATCTCCTCTCGCTGTTGGGGCCGGCTGCGGCGCCGCAGGGCGCCGTCGCGAGCGCCGCCCCGGCCGCCGTTCCCATGGTCTCCGCCGGCGAGGTGGCTCTCAGGGATTTCTGGGTCGACATCGCCGACGACGCGCCCTCCCACCGCGCGAACCTGTCGCTGAGGAGCCTGCAGCTCTCGCTGAAGGATTTCACCCTTGCCAGCGAGGCCGCGATTCCGCTGCGCCTTTCCTTTGAATGGGCACCGAAGGGAACCGTCGAGCTCGATGGCACCGTGGCCCTGAAGCCCGGGCCAAGGGCCGACCTGAAGGCCAACATAGCGGCCATGGAGATTCTTCCCTTCAGCCCGTACCTCGAGGAGCTCGTGAACGCGCGGGTGACCCAGGGGGCTGTGTCGGCATCCTGCCGTCTGCGCGCGTCCCTGGCCTCCGGACAGCCCGCGGTGGCGCTTGAAGGCGACATGCGAGTGGAGAACCTGGGCATCGTTGACGCGGCCCGCGACAAGGCGCTCCTCGGACTCTCGAGTCTCCGGCTCTCCGGGGTGAAGGCCGCCACCACGCCGAAGCTGGCGGCGTCGGTGCGGCAGGTCGACCTCCTCGGCCCCTACGTCCGCGTGCGCGTCGACGCGGACCGATCGCTCAACCTCGCCTCGCTCTTGAGGCGCGCAGAGCCGTCCCCGGCCGCGCCCCCCGGGGGCGCCGCTGCTGCGGGGGCCGCGGCGAAAATTGAGATTGGCCGCGTCGCAATTACCGGCGGCGACCTCAGCTTCACCGATATGTCCGTCGAGCCCAACGTGCGGGTGTCGCTGAGCGAGCTTGCCGGGTTCATTTCCGGGCTGTCATCGGAGAACCTTGCGCGGGCCGACGTGGCGCTGAAGGGCATGGTCGGCGACCAGGGTCCCGTCGAGATCACAGGCAAGCTCGATCCCCTTGGTGCACACAGGTTCGTCGCGCTGGATATCGGCATGAAGAACGTGGACCTGCTCCCGCTGAGCCCGTACGTAGGCAAGTACGCGGGATACGAGCTCGCTCGCGGCCAGCTCGTGGTCGACTCGAAGGTCAAAGTCGACGGCGAGAAGCTCGATTCGACAGTCGTCGTTACGCTCAACCAGTTCACGCTCGGGTCGGCGACCGCAAGCCCGGACGCAACGGCGCTGCCCGTGAGGCTGGGCGTGGCCCTGCTCAAGGACGTCGACGGAAAGATCGTGATAGACCTGCCCTTGGAGGGAAGCCTGGCCGACCCGAGTTTCCGGATCGGCAAGGTCGTGCTCCGGGTGGTCGTCAACCTCTTGACCAAGGCCGCCGTCTCACCCTTCACCCTGCTTGGCTCGATGTTTGGCGGAGGAGGCGAGGAGCTCTCATTCCAGGAATTCGCCCCGGGCAGCAGCGAGCTCCAGGCGTCGGAGCTCCCCAAGCTCGGGGTCGTCGCGAAGGCGCTGGCAAACCGGCCCGGTCTCAGCCTGGGCCTTGAGGGCGGCTTTGACACCGCGGCGGACACATACGCGCTCAAGCGCTCGATGCTCGCCGAGCTTGTGAGGGGCCAGATCTGGGAGGAGCGCCACGCCGCCGACCCCAACATCGCCCCGCCAGACAAGCTCGAGATCTCTCCGGAGGAGAACGCCGCCATGGTCAAGAAGCTCTTCGACTCGAAGTTCCCGCCCGGCACGCAGTTTGGCACGCCTCTGCCGCCGCCGCCCGCGGTGGAGCCACCGCCACCGGGTCCCCCGCCAGGGCTCCTTGAGCGCATCGTGAACGCGCTGACGTCCAGAAGAGAGCGCGACGAGGCGGCTGCGCGCAAGAGGGCCGAGGACCTCGCCTCCCAGCATGCTAAGGACGTGGAGCAGGCCGCCGCCGCGGGCCTGCCTCTTGAGGTGATGACGGGAAGGCTGGCCGAGTCGATACAGGTCGGTGCCAACGACCTCGGCGCTTTGGCCACCGAACGCGCGCGGCGCGTTAGGGATTATCTGATCGACACGGGCCGCATCGCGCCCGAGCGCCTCTTCCTCGCGCAGGGCGCGGGTCACAAGGAGCATGGCACGGGCCCGCGCGTGTTCCTGAGCCTCCAGTAGGAAGGGCCCGCCGGGCTTGCGGCGCGCCTCGGGCGCGTTTGAGTGGGCTGATGGCAAGAGCCGAAGAGCCCAAGATCATCTTCTCGATGATCGGCGTCTCGAAGAGGATCGAGCGCAAGGAGATCCTCCGCGACATCTCGCTGTCGTTCTACTACGGCGCCAAAATCGGGGTCCTTGGGCTCAACGGCTCCGGGAAATCGTCCCTGATGCGCATCCTTGCGCTTCGCGACACGGAGATCGAAGGCCGCGTCCACATCGAGCCGGGTTACGAGGTCGGCCTCCTCGAGCAGGAGCCCCAGCTTGCGGCTGGGACCACGGTTCGCGCGAGCGTCGAGGAGGGGGTCAGGCATCTCGCGGAGCTCGTCGCGGCGTATGACGCGACGTGGGACGAGCTCAACACCGCCGAGGGCGAGGCCGCCAAGGAGGCCATCGCCGAGCGCCAGGGCGAGCTTCACGAGAAGATCGAGGCCCTTGGGGCCTGGGACGTGGGGCCCCAGGTGGAGATGGCGATGGACGCCCTCCGCTGCCCCCCCGCCGACCAGGTCGTGGACCAGCTCTCGGGCGGCGAGCGCCGGCGGGTCGCGCTCGCGCGCCTACTCCTGCGCAAGCCCGCGGTGCTTCTCCTCGACGAGCCGACCAACCACCTTGACGCGGAGAGCGTCCAGTGGCTCGAGCAGCACCTCGCCCGCTACGAGGGAACGGTGATCGCCGTCACCCACGACCGCTACTTCCTCGACAACGTCGCGCAGTGGATCCTCGAGCTCGACCGGGGCCACGGCATCCCATGGAAGGGCAACTATTCCTCATGGCTCGAGCAGAAGCAGAAGAGGCTCGCTGTCGAGCAGCGCACCGAGGACCGCCGCCAGAAGGCGATGGCCCGCGAGCTCGAGTGGATCCGCAAGTCGGCGGTGGCGCGCCGGGTGAAGTCGCAGGCGCGCATCACCGCCTACGAGTCGATGCTGAAGGATTCCGTAGACGAGAAGGAGAGGGACTTCGAGATCGTGATCCCCCCCGGGCCGCGCCTCGGCACGCTAGTGGTGGAGGCCAGGGGTCTCGCGAAGGCCTACGGGGAGAACCTTCTCTTCGACGACCTTTCCTTCTCGCTCCCGCCGGGAGGCATCGTCGGCGTCATCGGACCGAACGGCGCTGGCAAGACGACGCTCATCCGCCTGATAACCGGGGCCGAGAGGCCGGACGCCGGGACGCTCCGGATCGGCGAGACAGTCAAGATCGCCCATGTCGACCAGTCGCGCGACTCGCTCCCGGGCCACCTCACGATCTACGAAGCGATCAGCGGCGGCGAGGAGATCCTGAGGATGGGGGGGCGCGAGGTGAACGCCAGGGCCTATTGCGCGCAGTTCGGGTTCACCGGCCCCGACCAGCAGAAGAAGGTGGGCGTCCTCTCGGGGGGCGAGCGCAACCGGGTCCACCTCGCCCGCCTGCTCAAGGCCGGGGCCAACCTCGTCCTGCTCGACGAGCCGACGAACGATCTGGACGTCAACTCGATCCGCGCGCTGGAGGATGCGATCGAGAACTTCGCCGGCTGCGCCGTGGTCGTCTCCCACGACAGGTGGTTCCTCGACCGGGTCGCGACCCACATCCTCGCATTCGAGGGAGAGAGCACCGCGCGCTGGTTCGCCGGGAACTACTCGGGATACATGGAGGACCTTCACCGCAGGCGCGGCAAGGATGCCGACCAGCCCCACAGGATCAAGTACCGGCGCCTGACGCGCTCGTGACGTCGTCCCAGGAGCTCAGGCGCCTCCGAGCAGGGATTTCAGGTCCGCGAGCGAAAGACGCTCTGCCGCCGCATCGCTCGCCTCGAAGACCCCGGCAAGGAGCGCGCGCTTGTCCCCCTGGAGGGACAGCACCCTCTCCTCCACCGTCTCCGGGCACACAAGCTTGTAGCTCGTTACGACGCGGGACTGGCCGATCCGGTGCGCCCGGTCCGTCGCCTGCGCCTCTGCCGCGGGGTTCCACCACGGGTCAAAATGGACGACCGTGTCCGCCCCGGTGAGGTTGAGCCCGGAGCCGCCAGCCTTGAGCGAGAGCAGGAAGACGGGCACGTCGGCCGACGACTGGAAGCGGTCTATCTCGAGCTGGCGCGCCGCCGGCGCCATCGAGCCGTCGAGGTAGCAGTGGGCGGTGCCCGCCGCCTGCAGCTCCGCGCGGAGCAGGGCGAGGAGCGAAGTGAACTGCGAGAACACGAGGAGGCGGTGGCCGCCGTCCGCGGCCTCGGCCAGAATCTCGAGGAAAGCGTCGAGTTTCGCCGACCCCGCGTAGGGTGCGCCGGATCCCCCCCCCGGAGGATCCGCGCCCTCGCTCCCGACGAGCCGCGGATCGCAGCAGATCTGGCGCAATCTCAGCAGCTGGGTTAGCGCCGCGAGGCGCACCCGCGCCTCCGGGGCGCCGGAGGCCTCGAGGTCGAGAAGCTGGCGCTCCGACCTCTCCTCGAAGGAGCGGTAGAGCGCGGCCTGCTCGGCCTCAAGCGCGCACCAGACGACCTGCTCGATCCGCGCGGGCAGCTCCGGGGCCACCGATCCCTTCGTCCGGCGCAGGATGTAGTGCGCCGCCTTGGCCCTCAGCCGGTCGTCCAGCCAGGCGCGCTCCTCGGCGCGGGCGCCCTCGGGAACCCGCTCGACGTAGCCCGGAAGGGCAAAATCGAAGAGCGCGCGCAGGTCGTCGAGGGAGTTCTCGACGGGAGTGCCCGTCAGCAGGAACCGCCCCCGCGACCTGAGGGAGCGCAGCGCCCGCGCGTTCTGCGACCGGCTGTTCTTCACGTGCTGCGCCTCGTCGCCGACGACGCACGCGAACTCGACCGAAGCCATGAGGTCGCGGTCCCGCGCAAGTGTCCCGTAGGAGGTGATGACGAGGTCCCAGTTCGCAAAGTCGCCCACCTCCCGCAGCCGGCGATCCCCGCGGTGGGCGAAGACCCGCAGGCCAGGTGCGAAGCGCGCCGCCTCGCGCCGCCAATTCTCGACGAGCGAGGCCGGGCAGACGACGAGGCCCGGGCCGGATCCGGCCGTCGCCGCGCACAGGAGCGCGAGGGCCTGCAGGGTCTTGCCTAGGCCCATCTCGTCGGCCAGCACGCCGCCCAGGCCGTTCCGATGGAGGTGCCAGAGCCACGCGGCGCCGATCCGCTGATAGGGGCGCAGGACAGCCTCGAGGCCGGGCGGCACGGGCGCCGGCTCGAGCCGGGAGAGGTTGCGCAGCGCCGCGGTCCGCGCGCGCCACTCGTCCGGGGGCCGGAAGCCGGGCGAAAGCCGCTCCACCAACTCCTCGACGTCGGCGGCCCGCGCGGCGCCGACATGCTGGGTCCGGCGCGCGCAGGCGGCGTCCGGCCCACCCCCGGCGAGGGCCCGTTGCGCATCGGCGAGCCTTCGCACGCGCTCCGGGTCGACCAGGATTATTCTTCCATCGCACTCGGCGTAGGCGCGGCCGGCCGCGATCGCATCGCGGATGGCCCCGTCGCTCGCACCGGCGCCCCGGAGGCCGAGGGAGACCTCCCAGCCGTCGCCCGATGGCGAAACCTCGCACGTGATCTCCGCCGCGGCCAGGTGGGCCGTCCTCGCGGCGAAGTTTGGCGTGAACTCGGCCCCTAGTTCCCGCCGCAGGCGGTCGCCGTGCATCGCGATGAAGGACAAGGTCTTGTGGCGGTCGCGCAGCCACCATTTCCTGTTCGACGGCTCCAGGACAAACCCGGCGGCCCTGAGCAGCTCAACCACCTCGCCGTGGCGGGGGTCCTCGCGCGAGGGAAGGCTCAAAGCAAGGTAGTGCTCGGAGCCGTCGACGACCAGGGGCTCCCTTGCGGCGGGCCGCGGCGCGCGGCGGGCGGGTTGCGGCGCGGGGCTGGGGGCCGCCTCCGGCTCCTCTAGGAGCTCGTCGTGGCCCCAGGCCACCGGCCGCGCGTTCTCGACGAAGATCGGCCGGCCCGCCGCCGCGGCCGCGAGCTCGCGCAGCTGCCGGCGGCTCAGCTGGATGAAAGCGGGCGGCCTCGGGGTCGCGCACCAGCCTTGGAGCAGGGCTAGGGCGGGGGCGAGCCCGGGATCAGGCTCCGCCCCCGCGTCGAGCTCAACCCTGATGGCGACGGCGTCCCTTGCGGCCGCCGCGGGCAGGTTCGGCGGCAGGTGGAGTCGAAGGGCGGTCACGGCGTCCATGGTCAATGCTTTCAATTTTCCAGGAGAAATGGAATAAAACACGTGCAAAGCGGCTCCGAGACCCAGTAGCCCCATGACGAGCGAGTCCTTCACGCAGCTGGTTGACGCGCACTATGCGCCCCTCTACCGCTTTGCCCTGAGCCTCGCGCGCAACGGTTCTGACGCGGGCGACCTGGTCCAGCAGACCTTCTTCATCTGGGCGACGAAGGGCCACGGCATCCGGGAGCTTTCGAAGGCCAAGTCGTGGCTGTTCACGACCCTTTACCGGGAGTTCCTGCGCGGGCGCCGCCGCGACGCCCGTTCGACCTCGCTCGAGGAACTGCCGCCGGGCGGCAACGAGCCACTCGCGCACGACGTGGACCGGGTTTCGCGCATCGACTCGGCGGCGGTCATGTCCGCGCTGCAGTCGGTCGAGGAGCCCTTCCGTGCCCCGCTGACGCTTTTCTATATCGAGGACATGTCCTACCAGGAGATCGCCGACGCTCTCGACGTGCCCATAGGCACGGTGATGTCGCGCCTGTCCCGCGGGAAGGCGCAGCTCAGGGCCGCGTTCCTGCGCGCGGAGAGGCCGGTCGCCAAGGTGCTTCCGTTCCCGGGCGAGGGAGGAGAGCGCGCGTCATGACCATCGAGGAGGCCCGCTTCATCCTCTGCGCGTACCGCCCGAACGGGAGCGACGCGGGCCTGCCCGCGTTCGGCGACGCCCTGCGCATGGCGGCCGCCGACCCTGCCGTCGGGGAATGGTTCGCCCGTTCGACGGCCTTCGATGCGGCGGTCGCGGGCAGGCTCAGGCAGATCGAGCCGCCGGCCGGTCTCCGGGAGGCGATCCTCGCCGGCGCGCGCGCCAGCGGGCAGCAGAGGAGCCTAGGGCGCGGCTGGGCATGGGCCGCGGGCATGGCGGCGGCGGCCGCCCTCGCCTTCGTGCTATTCTCGATGAAGACGCCGGCGCGACCGGAGCAAGGCGCGGCCTCCTTCGCGGCGTTTGCGATCAGCGACATGGCCAACGCGAAGCACGGGGGCAGGGGCGAACCCGCGGGGGCGCTCATCGCGGCGCTGGAGGCGAACGGGGCGCGGATGCCGGGCCCCGGCCAGATAGACTTCGACAGGCTGAGGGAGACGGGATGCCGCACGGTCAACTTCGCAGGGCGCGACGTGCTCGAGGTCTGCTTCTCGCGCGACGGCGCACTCTTCCACCTCTACGTGGCTCGCCGCGAGAGCCCGCCGGGCGACTCCGCGGACAACGGCGCCTCGTTCATCTCCGAGGCTGCCGGCGCAGCCGCCGCCTGGTCCGACAGCCGCTTCGACTACGCGGTCGCCAGCAAGGCCGGCGTCGAGGCCATCCGGAGGCTGCTCTGAGCGCCGCGCCCGGCGGACCAGGGGCGCATGGGGCGCGATTTTTTTCGCGACGAGCGCGACGGCCTTGGCCAGCTTGTGGGGGCGCAAATAGCCGAGGCCATGCCCAGTCCAACATCCCCTAACGCCGAGCAGGCCCGACTGGCCGAGGACGGCGCGCGCGCAAAAAACTGGAAGCGCTGGGGCCCCTACCTCTCCGAGAGACAATGGGGCACCGTGCGGGAGGATTACTCCTCGGACGGCGAGAGCTGGCGGTACTTCTCCCACGAGCACGCCCGCAGCCGCGCCTACCGGTGGGGCGAGGACGGGCTCCTCGGCATCACCGACCGCGAGTGCCGCCTGTGCTTCGCGGTTGCGCTCTGGAATGGCAGGGACGCCATCCTCAAGGAGAGGCTGTTCGGGCTCACAAACTCCGAGGGCAACCACGGAGAGGACGTCAAGGAGTGCCATTTCTACACGGATTCGACCCCGACCCATTCGTGGATGAGCGCTCTCTACAAGTATCCTCAGGCCGCGTTCCCCTACGAGCGCCTGCGGGCGGAGGCCGCGTCGAGGACGCGCGACGACCCCGAGTTCGAGCTGTTCGAGACCGGCGTCTTCGACGGCGGAAGGTACTTCGACGTGACCGCCGAGTACGCGAAGGAGGGCCCGGACGACATCTGTATCCGCTTGACCGCTGCCAACCGCGGCCCGGAGCGGGCTCCGCTCCACCTCCTGCCGACTCTCTGGTTCCGCAACACCTGGTCCTGGGGGTGCCGGCACGAGGGCTGCGGCCTCAAGCCGAGGATGCGCGCCGTTTCCCCCGTGTGCGTCCAGTGCGACCACGATACGCTGGGCCGGATGTGGTTCGACGTCGAGGCGGGCGCAGGCACCGCCGCCGCGCTGCTCTTTACCGAGAACGAGAGCAACTTGGCCCTGCTGTTCGGCGCCGAGAACTCCTCGGCCTACGTCAAGGACTCAATCGGCGACTTCGTCGTCGGCGGGCGCAAGGGGGCGGTCAACCCGCAGCAAAAGGGGACGAAGTGCTCCGCGCACTTCGTCCTCGACCTCGCCCCGGGGGAGGAGCGCGTCGTGCGGCTCAGGCTCAGGGCCGGGGATCCCGGGCCGGGCGGGCCCTTCGGCCCCGCGTTCGAGCGCACGTTCGCTTCGAGGAGGAAGGAGGCCGACGAGTTCTACGCGGCGCTGCCCGGACCGTCCGACCCCGCCGCCCGCCTGATCGCGCGCCAGGCCAACGCGGGCCTCCTCTGGTCGAAGCAGTTCTATCACTACGTCGTCGAGGACTGGCTCGCGGGCGATTCCAACCAGCCCCCGCCCCCAGCAGAGCGGCTCACCGGGCGCAACAGCGACTGGCCCCAGGTCTTCTCCCGCGACGTGATGTCGATGCCGGACAAGTGGGAATACCCTTGGTTCGCGGCGTGGGATCTCGCGTTCCACATGCTTCCCATGGCAAGACTCGACCCGGTGTTTGCCAAGGAGCAGCTCAACCTCGTGCTGCGCGAGTGGTACATGCACCCCAACGGGCAGATCCCGGCGTACGAGTGGAACTTCTCGGACGTCAACCCTCCCGTTCATGCCTGGGCCTGCTGGCGAGTCTACAAGATCACGGGGCCGCGGGGCTCGCGCGACAGGGCGTTCCTCGCGAGGGTCTTCCAGAAGCTGCTCCTCAACTTCACCTGGTGGGTGAACCGCAAGGACGTCAGCGGGCGCCACGTCTTCAGCGGCGGCTTCCTCGGGCTGGACAACGTCGGAGTTTTCGACCGCTCGAAGCCCCTGCCCGGGGGCGGGCAGCTGGAGCAGGCTGACGGCACGGCCTGGATGGCGTTCTACTGCAGCACGATGCTCGCCATGGCTCTCGAGCTCGCCGAGGGCGACCCCGCGTACGAGGACATCGCCTCGAAGTTCTTCGAGCACTTCGTCGCCATCGCGGACGCGATGAACCGGCTGGGGGGAACGGGCCTCTGGCACGAGGAGGACGGGTTCTACTACGACCAGCTGCTCGTCGACGGCGGATCGATTCCCCTGAGGCTCAGGTCCATCGTCGGCATCATCCCCCTCTTCGCCGTCGAGTTCATCGAGGAGGGCCGGCTTGACAAGCTCCCCGGCTTCGCCAGGCGCACCCGGTGGTTCCTCGAGAACAGGAGGGACCTGGCCGGGCACATCTCGTACATGACGCGGGGCGAGTTCGACCCGGGCCGCAGGATCCTCGCCATCCCGACGCGCGCCCGCCTTGAGCGCGTGCTCCGCTACGTCTTCGACGAGTCGGAGTTCCTGTCGCCATACGGGGTGCGGTCCCTGTCGCGCGCGTACCGCCACCATCCGTTCATGTTGGATATCCGGGGCGGCGCCTACGGGGTCGATTACGAGCCCGGCGAGTCGCGGACGTGGCTCTTCGGCGGAAACTCGAACTGGCGGGGGCCCGTGTGGTTCCCCCTCAACTACATCCTCATCGAGGCGCTTCAGCGCTACCACCTGTTCTACGGCGACGGCCTGAAGATGGAGTTCCCCACGGGGAGCGGGCGAATGATGAACCTGGACCAGATCGCGCGGGAACTGGCGAGGCGGCTGATATCGCTGTTCACGGCTGATTCGCGGGGCCGGAGGCCCGCCCTGGCGGGCGACGCCAGGTTCGCAGACGACATTCATTGGCGCGAACTCGTCTGGTTCCACGAGTATTTCCATGGGGATACCGGCCGTGGCCTGGGAGCCAACCACCAGACGGGATGGACTTCGCTCGTGGCGCGCCTCTTAGAGGAATTCGTTGAATGAAAATGGATTGAGACAATTCCCGGCGGCGCCGGCGGGGCCGTGCATTGTGCAATACCGGAAGTGTTCCGCTTATATGTCCAAAAAAACTTGGCGCCCCGCTGAACTCCCATAAGGCGCCCCGGTCTGCGGCGGGCGTGAATGCACAGACCAACCGATTCGCCCTCCCGCGTGCGCCGCTCGCCGCCCGACTGGCGGCCGTTTTCGTCCTTTCGTCCCTAATGCTCGCGGCGCTTGGGTCCGCCTCCGAGCGCTGGGCCACGCTCGAGGCAATCCACCAGCTGGAGAACCCGCGCAACTCCCCGGAGCCGGGCCAGCTGGGCGAGCTCGGCCCCTACCAGTTCCGCGAGCAGACGTGGAGGATGTACACCCAGGCCCCCTTCATCAAGGCGCTCGACCGTCAGTCGTCGGACGCCGTGGCGGTGCGCCACTACGACTGGCTGAGGGGCGAGCTCGAGCGCCGCGGCGTAGAGGCGTCGGCCTTCCGGATCGCGCTCGCCTGGAACGGCGGGATAGGCGCGGCTCTTGACAAGCATCCGGGCGCCTCGGTCGTCGACTACGCCACCCGCGCCGCGAATCTCGCGGCCGAGTTCGAGAGGAGCGGGCAGCCCGGAACGCGGTGAGGGGGGGCCGCCCCCCGGTTTCACTCCAGGAAGGCGGACTGCTCCGGCGCCTTTTGAACCTTGCGCGCCGCTTCTTCCTTCGGCGCCGCGGAGAGGTGCCGCGGCGGCCGGGTCGTCCTCTGGGCCACCGCGGCCTCGCGGTCCCTCACGATCCGGTCGCAGATCTCGTGGACCTGAAGGTGCAGCCACTTCGTCGTGCTGCTCGCCGCGGTGTAGTCGGCCGGCCCGTAGTGGTCGATCCGGCCCACCTGGCGGAGGCGGTCGTTCTGCTCGAACTCCGACTGCTTGGCCGGATTGTACACGCCGTAGGCCCTTCCGCCGTTGCCCTTGACCACTGAGAAGCACGGCACGTCGCTCGGGCCGTCGGCCACGTAGATCATGTTCTGGAACGGGATCCGGCGATCCTCGGCGGCGACCCTTGAATTCACGTCGATCGCGGGATTCCGGTTCGTCCCCTTGTTGATCTCGAAGAGCGCGCGCGTCTTGGTCGTGTTGTCGATGACCATGCCGATCTGGGCGATCTCGGCCTTCGCGTCGAGCTCGAGCTCCTTCTGCTGCAGGAACCCGGGCTGGAGCGGATTCTCGATGAACTCGCACCCCCAGATCCCGTCCACGTGGGGGGCGATTGCGCTGCCGTGGATCATCTTGGCGAGCCCCGTGCTCACGATGTAGTGCTCCAGCCGGATGTCGTGCCTGCGGTAGTCGGGCTTGTCCGCCACCCAGGCCTTTGACGCGCCGAAGAACTCCGGGAGGCCCGGGTAGAAGCGGATCTCGGCCCCGCACTTGGACAGGATCTCGTTGTTGAGCCCGCTCATGCGGCCCGACAGCACGTAGGTGAGCAGGTGGTTCAGGTAGCTGATCTCACCGGAGAGGGTGTAGCCGCGCCTGCGGTAGTTCTCGACCAGCGCGTTGGTCTCCGTCCAGAACGACGCCTCGTCGACGCCGTAGCGACGGAAGAGGGGCGACTGCATGTAGTCCGGGATTAAGGTCTTGTCGAAATCCCAGATGCAGGCGATAATGTTCTGTGTGAAGAGCGTCGCGGCCATGCGGTGCGTGAGGCGGCATGCTAGGCCTCCGGTCGCGGCCCGCGCAATTCGCAAATAGGTCAGGCATGGACGCCCTTCCAGATATCTCACCTTTTCAAAGGCGCCTCGAGGAGCTTGATGCGCAGATGGCGGAGCCGTCGTTCTACGCGAACCCCCGGCGCGCGGCGGAGGTCACCCGGGAGCACCAAAAGCTGCGCAGGCTCGTGGACGACCACCGCGCGCACGCCCAGGTGCAGCGCGAGCTCGGCGACGCCATCCTGCTCGCGAGGGAGGCCTCCGGCGGGGCTGACCTGCGCGAGCTCGCGACGGCCGAGATCGCCGCCCTCGAGAGGCGGGCCGCCGAGCTCCGCGACGCCGTGCTCCTCGCGATGATGCCGCCCGAGGCCTCCGACTCACGCAACACGGTGATGGAGATCCGGGCGGGAACGGGCGGGGAGGAGGCCGCGCTCTTCGCGGCCGAGCTCGCTCGATGCTACCAGAAGTACGCCGACTCGCAGGGATGGCGGGTCGAGCCCATGAGCAGCAGCCCGTCGGAGCGAGGGGGGCTGAAGGAGGTTGTCTTCCTGATCTCGGGCACGGACGTGTACAGGCGGCTCAAGTGGGAGAGCGGCGTCCACAGGGTCCAGCGCGTTCCGGTGACGGAGGCCAACGGTCGGATCCACACCTCGACCGTGACGGTAGCGGTGCTTCCCGAGGCCGAGGAGGTCGACATACAGATCCGGCCGGAGGAGCTGGAGATAACGGTGTGCCGCGCGAGTGGCCCCGGCGGGCAGGGGGTCAACACAACCGACTCGGCGGTCCAGATCCTCCACAAGCCCACGGGCCTCATCGTCCAATGCTCCGACGAGCGATCGCAGCTCAAGAACAAGGCGAGGGCGATGACGGTGCTTCGCTCCCGCCTCCTCAAGCTCAAGGAGGACGAGGAGAAGGCCAAGTATGCAGCGGAGCGCCGCACCCAGATCGGCTCCGGAGACCGGAGCGAGCGCATTCGCACCTACAACTTCCCCCAGAACCGGCTGACCGACCACCGCATAGGCTTCACGCTCCACGGACTCTCGCAGGTCATGGAGGGCGCGATCGGCCCGCTGATCGACGCCCTCCAGGAGGCCCACCGCCGGGAGCGGCTCGCCGCGCTGGAGGGCCGCTCCTTCGAGCTAGCAAGACCGTCCGCCGAGCTCGGTTGAGGCCCGTCCGGGGACCCGAGGCGACCGACCATGCTGACCGTGATCGAGGTCATCAAGAAGACCTCAGCGTTCTTCGCGACGAAGGGGATCGAGTCGCCCAGGCTCAACGCCGAGCTGCTCGTGGGCCATGTGCTCGGCCTTCCGCGGATGCGCCTCTACATCGAGTTCGAGCGCCCCGTCAGCGAGGCCGAGCTCGGGGCGCTGCGCGAACTCGTCCGTAGGCGCGGCCGGCGCGAGCCCGTTCAGCACATCCTCGGTTTCACCGATTTCTGCGGGCTCAGGCTCAAGACGGACCCGCGCGCGCTCATCCCGCGCCCGGAGACCGAGCTTCTCGTGGAGATCGTAGCGGCCAGGTGCGCCGCGCCCCCGTCGAGCATCCTGGACCTGGGCACTGGGGGCGGCGCCATCGCCCTCGCCCTTGCGCGGGCGTTTCCCGCCGCCAGGGTGACCGCGGTCGACAAGAGTCCGGAGGCCCTCCTGCTTGCGGCGGAGAACGCGCTGGCAAGCGGGCTGGCGGGGCGGGTGACCTTTGTCGAGTCGGATTGGTTCGAGCGGCTTCCGGCCGGGGAAGGCTACGACCTGGTCGTCTCCAACCCTCCGTACCTGTCGCCCGAGGAGACCGCGGCGGCGGCCCCCGAGGTGCGCGACCACGAGCCCGCGCTGGCGCTCTCGGCGGGGGACGGAGGGTTCGCCGACATCGAGAGGATCGTGGCGGGGGCGTCCGCGGCCGTCGCTCCCGGGGGCATGCTCGCCTTGGAGACCGGCGCCGGCCACCGCTCCAGGCTCGAGGAGGCGCTCAGGCGGGCCGGATTCGCTAGGAGCGAGGCCCTCCCCGACCTTGCCGGCCGCGACCGGTTCGTCCTGGCCTGGAGGTGAGCTCTCGCCGGTTCCGGGCCCGATCAGCCCTTGCCGGCCACCGTGAGCGGAGCGTGGTCGCTCGCCCAGTACTCGTGGTCCCGGCCCAGGTCGATCGCATCGTTGACGACCCGCAGGGCCTCGCGCAGGGAGACGTCGACCTTTCCGTAGGTATCGGCGCCCACGTCGTCATCCGGGTCGTCGAATTCCGAGTCAAGGCCGTCCTTCGCCGGGCCGGCCTTGGCCGCATCTGCCTTGGGAGCGACGATCCTCGGGGGGAGCGGAGGGCCCAGCCTGAACTCCTTGTACGGAAAATCGTCCTTCGCCAGCTCCTCGCGCCTCAGCTTGCCGTCCTTGCGGAACCCGTCGTCCGCCTGCTTCTGCTTGCGGCGCTCCTCCAGGTTTAGTGAGATCAGCTTCTGTGCCTGGCGGTCCTTGAACCAGTCGACGTACTTGCGCACGAATGCGAATTCCGGGAGGCTCTCCTGGCGCTGGGTGCTCAGGAGCTGCAGGCGGGCGAGGACCCTGTGGTCGATGGGCCCCCCGCGGAAGGAGCTCGTCCTGATCTTGTCCCAGACCAGCGCGTGGGGAAGGTCGGATTCGCCGATCGGTAGGAACTCGTCCACCGAGGGCAGGACGATGTCCGACACGACGCCGCGGAGCTGCGTCGACGATCCGTCCGGCAGGTAGAACTTCTGGATCGTGATCTTGGCCGCGCCCGTCTTGACGGGCGAGGTCGCGAGCTGGGGGGCGAATCTCCTCATTTCAACGACGGTCTGGACGCTGCCCTTGCCGTGCGTCGAGTTGTCGCCGATCACGACCGCCCTGCCGTAGTCCTGGAGGGCGCCCGCTACGATCTCCGAGGCCGACGCGCTGAACCGGTCCACGAGGACCGCCATTGGACCGTCGTAGGTCAGGTTCTCGGCCCGGTCGCTGTCGACCTGAATGTCGCCCTCGTAGTCCTTCACCTGGACGACGGGCCCTTTGTGGATGAACAGCCCCGCAAGCTCGATCGCCTCGCTGAGGAATCCGCCACCGTTGTGCCGGAGGTCGAGGACGAGGCCCTTGATGCCGGCGCCCTTGAGCTGCCCGATGAGCTTGGCGACATCCTCGCTCGCGCTCGAGTTGTCGCTGTCCGTGTTGCCCTCGTCGCCGGCCCCGTAGAAGGCAGGAAGCGTCACGACGCCGATCGGCAGGCTCTTTCCGCCGTCGCCGGGCACCTGGAAGACTGCCGCGCGGGCGCGCGCCGAGTTGAGCTTCACGACCTCGCGCGTGATGACGATCTCCTTGCGAACTGACGAGTCCGTCGCGCTGGCAGGCTGGACGATCAGGCGCACTTGCGAGCCCTTGGAGCCGCGGATCAGGTCCACGATCTTGCGCAGCTTCAAGCCGATGATGTCGACCGGCTCGCCGCTGCCCTGCGCGACGGCGATTATCTTGTCGTTGGGCTTGAGCTGGCGGTTGAGGTCGGCTGGCCCGCCCGGGACTATCTCCCTGACGACGCAGGTCTCGTCCTCCGTGCCGAGTATGGCGCCGATGCCGACGAGCTCGAGCTTCATCTGGATACCGAAGTCCTCGTAGGTCTCTGCCGAGAAGTAGGTCGAGTGCGGGTCGTACAGGCCCGCTATCGTGGTGAGGAAGAGCTCCGCGAGCTCGTTCCCCTCCGTCTCGCCGACGCTCTTGAGCATGCGCTCGTAGCGCTTGCGGACGACCTCGCGGGCCTGGTCGAGCGTCTTGTCGTTGAGCAGTTCCTCCAGAAGCTCGAACTTGAGGCGCTTGTGCCACAGCTCGTCGGCCTCCAGGGAGCTGGCCGGCCACGGCGACTTGGAGCGGTCCAAGCGGTACGTGTCGGTCGAGGTGAAGTCGAAGTCCTTCTTGAGCTCCCCGAACACCCAGCCGATCCTCGAGGTTACCCGGTCGTCGTAGACGTAGAAGATGTCGTAGGCCGCGTCGATCTTGCCGAGGTAGTCGACATTGTAGTAGACGTTGGTGCCATAGCGCTTCGCGAACTGGGCCTCGTCCGACTCGAGGAAGAAGAGGTGCTGGTTGTCCAGCGCCTTCATGTACTCGGGCACGACCTCCTTGAAATCCTCGCTGCGCACGGCGCCGCGGTTGTAATGGGCGTTTTCAAGGAGCGTCACCAGGGCCTGGGCCTCCGTCGAAAGCGTCGGGGGTGTCGTGAAATGCAGGTCCGCCGCCGGGAGACCGGCGGCCGACGCAAGGCCCAGAATCCAAGGCGCCAGCGACCTGCGAATATAGCCGGGACGGAAGGTCATGCGTTGATTGCCATAAGCTTCGATAATGGAAGATCCAATTGCGTTTACTGTCTCACGCCGGGGCGCGGAATTCAAGAAGGGAGGGCATATTGTCGTAGATTCGCCGGGTCTCCCCGAGTCGGTTAAGGTGCTCGGCCATGAAATGACCCGCGCCCGTGAAGCCCAGCCATCGCGCAAGCGCCTCACGGTCATCGGCATCCGGCGGAAGGTTGCTCACCGAGCGATTTGCGTCGAGGCGCAGCGCCGTCTCGATCCGGCGCAGGAAGCCGTAGTTCTGGCCGAGGACGGAGGAATCGCCGGCTTGGATCAGGCCGGCGGCCGCGAGAGCCCGCAGGGCGGGCCGCGTTCCCGTGGCCCGCAACTGCAGATTCGTCCAGCCTTGGCGCAGCTGGAGGGCCTGGACGAGGAACTCGATGTCGACGAGCCCGCCCGCGCCGGCCTTGAACGCCGCGCCGGGCGGGCCGGCCCCGAGTTCCTTCTCGATGCGCGCGCGCATTGCGCGGATCTCCTCGATCTGCGCGTCGGTGGCGGGCGCGCCGTAGAGCAAGCGGTCCCGCCAGGCGCGGAAGGACTCGGCCAGCGCCGCGGGGCCCGCCACCACGCGGGCCCTGATGAGCGACTGCCTTTCCCACATCTGCCCGCCGCCCCCGGCCATGTGGTAGGCGTCGAGCGCCGCGACGGAGGTCGCTTCCGGGCCGGACTGCCCGTGGGGGCGGAGGCGCAGGTCCAGCGCGAATGCGGGCCCGAGGGGTCCGCTCCCCCCGAGGGCCGCGCGGACCGCCGCGACGACGGCCGCCGCTTCGGTCTCGCGCCCGTCCTCCGCGACGAACAGGAGGTCCAGGTCCGAGCCGAACGCGATCTCGCCGCCCCCGTACTTGCCGAGGGCGACGGCGAGGACGCCCGAGCCGCGGGTCAGCTGCCGAAGCGCCGCGTCGGCGAGCTCCGTCATCGCGGCCTCTATCTCCTCCGGCGCGAGACTTCCCAGAATCCCCCTGATGGCATGGCGCACCTGCTCCGCCCGCACGAAGAGCCACAGCCAGTCGTGGAATCCGGGCGAGCCGGCGGCGCCCGAGATGTCGTCGTCCAGGTCACGGGCGCCCCTGCGCCTGAGCAGGTTCTCCGGGCGCAGCACCTCCTCGATGATCTCCGGGTGGGCGCAGAGCAGCTCCACGACCGCCTCGCTCCGGTCGCATAGGATCGAAAAGACGCGGAACAGCCCCGGGTTCCCTGCGCAGAATTCGAGGAACTGCCGGCGGGTGCCGTAGCGCTCGGCGAACCGCGCGAGCCTGGCCAGCGTACCGAGCGGGCGGGCGAGCTCGCGCAGGAAGCCGTCGAAGGCGCCGGCCACGTGCTGGAAGCGGACGACGAGCTCGCGGGTGATAAGGACGTGGCGGCCGCCGCAGGCGAACATCCGCAGCTCGTCGGCGGCCTTCGGGTTCGCGCCGAACCAGCGGCTGATTCGTGCTGCGACGGGTGCCGGGACGGAATCGGTGGTGAAGAAGGTCCACCATGCCTCGAATTCAACGTCTATGCCGCGGTCCGCAAAAAGGTCCGCGTAGATAGCGTGGGCGTGGTCGCACCTGGAGGCGAGGGTGGCCCTGAGGTCCACCGCCGAGGCGAAACCCAGCGAGACCGCGATCGCCGCCAGGTCAGCGGGATCGTCCGGCAGAAGGTGCGTCTGGTCCTCCTCGCGGATCTGCAGCCGGTGCTCGATCTTGCGCAGGAACCAGTACGTCTCGACCAGCCTCGCGGCGTCGGAGGCGTCCAAGAGGCCGTAGCGGGAGAGGAGCCCCAGCGCCTGCTCCGTGGAGTTGGTCTGCAGGAAGGGATACCGCCCCGCGTTTAGCAGCTGGAGCGACTGGACCACGAACTCGATCTCGCGAATGCCGCCCGTCCCGAGCTTCACGTCCCGGTCGAGCGCGCCCGCCCCGACGATCTCGGCGTCGCTGCGCGCCTTCATCGCCGCGATTTCCTCGAGAAGGCTCGGCGGCGGGTGGCGCGGGTACCGGAACCCGTGAAGGCTCTCGAGGAGCTCCGCGCCGAGCTCGAGGCTGCCTGCCACGGGACGAGCCTTGATCATCGCCAGGCGCTCCCAGGTCTGCCCCGCCGTCGAGTAGTAGTACTCGAGGTCGGTGGCGGAGCGCACGAGGGGGCCGATCGCCCCCTCGGGGCGCAGGCGCACGTCCGCGCGGAAGAGGAATCCGTCCTCAGTGCGCTCGTTGAGGGCGCGGGTGACCGTCTCGGCGACCTTCGTGAAGAACTCCCCGTTGGACACGGAGGACTCGGCGCCGCCCCTGACGCACGCCCCCTCGCCATCGTAGAGGTAAAGGAGATCGATGTCCGAGGAGAAGTTGAGCTCGCGCCCGCCGAGCTTGCCGAGCGCTAGGACGCAGAACCGGGCCTTCTCGCCCCGGTTGCCCTCCATGGGCATCCCGAGGCGCTCCTGCCAGCGCCGCGTCGCCAGGTTGAGGCACTCACTGAGGCAGAACTCCGCCAGGATCGTGAGCTCCTCGACCGTCGTCCGCTCGTCGGCAATGTCGTTGACGCTCCGGTGGGCTATGCGCATCGACATCAGGCGGCGCCACCTGCGGAGCGCCCCGAGGAGGGCGCCGTCGTCCATGTCGCCGGCGCCCGGCGCGAACTCGATCCACGTGTCTAGGAACGCCTGGAAGCGGAAGGACTCCCAAAGATTGCGAGGCTCCTCCAGCCAGCGCGCGGTCGCCGGGTTCCGCAGAAGCTCCTGCGCATACAGCGGGCTCGCGGCGGCCAGGCGCTCGATCCGTCCCGAGGATTCGAAGCTCAGGGGGCCCTCGTTCACGGTGCGCCGCAGGGCGCTAGCGCCGGCTCAGCAGATCCCGGGCCTCGTCGAGGACTCGCTTTTCGTCGGCGGACAGGGATCCGAACCCGTGGCTGTTGATCTTGTCGAGGATCCGGTCGACCTCGGCGCGCAGGTGCCCGCGGTCGCCGACATTGACACTGTAGGCCTGGGGAGGAGCCGAATTCGCGGCCCGGTTCCTCATCCACCGCGGGAGCTCAATCTGGGCGCGCCCCGAGGCGAGGCTCCAGTCGGACGCGTGCATGAACCGGTAGTAGATCCAGCCGGCGGCCATGCCGCCGAGGTGCGCCGAGTGGGCCGCGCCTACAGGCGATGCGGCGCCCAGCAGCTCGTAGAACACGAAGCCGAAAAGGTCGACCGCGACCAGGGTGTATGCGAGGTACTTGGGCTTTATCGTGACGGGCAGGACGAAGAAAAGGAGGAGGGTGATCTCGCGGTTGGGAAAGAAGCAGGCGTACAGGATCACAAGCGCGGCCACGGCCGCGGAGGCGCCGAGGAGAAGCTCGGGATGGCGCCAGTGCACCGCGGTCCAGAGGGCCCCGCCCGCGCTGAGGGACGCGGCGTAAAAGCCTACGAAGCGCCGGTTACCCAGAATCGGAAGCACCTCCCTGCCGAAGAAGTAGACGGCGAGGAGGTAGGCTACGACCTGGAGCAGGTTGCTCGTGCTGTGCAGGAAGCCGTAGGTGAGGAGGGTCCAGACGTGGCCCGCCCTGAGGCCGGCGGGCGAGAGGCCGAACTCCCACTCGAGCCCGATCGGCAGCCAGTGGGAGAAGACGTTCTGGATGACGAACACCCCCGCGATGGAGCACAGGATCCAAGTGACGATGCTCGTCTGGCGTCTCTCGTAGCCGTCGCGCATGTAGGGGCGATCCTGAAGCATCGCCGCACCTTAACCGTAGCGTTGGCAAACACAAGCCGCCTAAGCGGCGCCGGCCGGGGCCCGGCGCCGCGGCCGCCCAGGAGGGCGCCGGTGGGTGTTTCCCGCCTCCGTCCTCACTTGACAGCGCGCCCTCCAAGCGGTCCCTTCTTATGCACCTATATCTATGGCCAATAAAGCTGACAAATGGGCGCAGAACGCATCGGGCAAATTCTACGTCGACCAACAGTGCATCGACTGCGATCTGTGCCGCGAGACCGCTCCCAACTTCTTCACTCGCAATGACGAGGGCGGCTATTCATTCGTCCACAAGCAGCCCGAGAGCGAGGAGGACATCGCCCGCTGCATGGAGGCGCTCGAGGGCTGCCCCGTCGAGGCCATAGGCGACGACGGCGACAAGGAGTAGGGGAGGCGCCGCCAGGGGCGACGGACCGTTCGTTAACGGATTCGCGAGCCAGCGTTAACGAGAGGCTTGTTTTTTCGCGCGCGGCTGTTAGCCGTCGGCCCCTCATGAGGGCCGTTTTGATTGCGTCCGTCAGTTGGCTTGCGGCGATGGCCGGCGCCGCGCCGCCCCTCTGGGCGCAGGACGCGGCGACAAGCCTGCCCGCCGTGACGGTGTATTCGCCGAGCGTCGCGAACCAGTCGCCCGCGGCGGCGTTCGCGATGCCGGTGTCGGCGCTGCGCTACGAGCCGATGGTGGACATCGAGCCCCGGAACATGGCGGAGGCCCAGGCCGACGTGACGATCCAGGGAGACACGTTCGAGAGCACGGGGCTCGAGCTCGGCGCCCTTTCGATATCCGACCCCCAAACGGGGCACTACCTGATGGAGCTTCCCGTCGCGCCGGCCATGCTCGGGGCCCCGCGGATCCTCACCGGCGCCGCCCAGGCGACCGAGGCGATGAACTCGACCGGAGGCTCTGTCGCCTACGGATGGCGGCCGATCAGCGGCACCGGGTTCGCAACCGGGTCGATCGGCGACGACGGGCTGTCCCGGGAGGAGGTCTACGGGGGTTGGTCGGGGCCGGGGGCCAGGCACTTGGCGGCGGACGCCGATTGGTCGCACGCCGAGGGGAACGGGACCGTGCCCTTCGGGGACTTCCACTTCGATAGGGCGGACGCCCGGGTGGAATGGGTCGCGCCCGGGTCAAGGACCGACCTCTTTGCCGGATACCAGGCGAGCTTCTTCGGCTGGCCTGACCTCTACACGCCCTTCGATTCGGACGAGACCGAGAACCTCCAGACCGTGCTCGTTGCGGTCAACAACCGGGAGAACCTTGGCGACGGACAGTACTTCGAGGGCGGCGCCTTCTACCGCCGCAACAAGGACGACTACGCCTTCGACCGCTTCGCCCCGCTGGGGCCGGTCCACCCGTACCAGCACACGACATGGGAATACGGCGCCGGCTTCGGGGGCCGCGCCGCGATCGCAGGCATCATCCTGAACTATCACGCCGAGGAGACGAGCGACTCCCTTATGTCGACCTCGCTCATCTACGGCCCCTACCACAGCCGCACGCTCGACAAGGTCGCGCTCGTTCCCGAGGTGTCCTGGGCGGCGTCCGGAGGAGCGGTGTCCCTCAAGGCCGGCGCGACCTACGACGGATCCGACCGCGCGAGCGGGACCGTCTCGCCGGTGGCCGAGTTCGCGCGCACGTGGGACTCGGGGGAACTGCAGAGGATATACGCGAGCTTCTCGACGGCGACCGAGATGCCGTCCTACACGGCGCTCGATTCGAGCCCAAACTCGGGCCTCTTCCTCGGCAACCCGCACCTCGGCCGCGAGACGAGCCGCGACGCGGAGGCCGGGGTCAGCGGAAACGTGGGAGGCTGGACGGGCCAGGCGGCCGTCTTCTACAGGCGCGACGACAGCCTCGTCGACTGGACCTACACCGCCGGCGTATTCGGGCGCTCGGCCAACCCGGTCGACATAGGGACGGAAGGACTCGAGCTCGTCGCCCGGCACTCGTGGAGCAGGTGTAGCGTCGTCCTGGGCTACACGGCGCTCGCAAAGAGCGCCGACTATCTGGGCGCCCCGGTGACCGCGAGCTTCTATGCGCTCAACTACGCCCGCCAGCGCCTCACGGCGGCGCTGCTGCTGCGCCTCACGCGGACAGTCGAGCTGCGACTGGACAACGTCGGGAGAATTCAGGAGCCCGACAGCCTGCGGACGGCCGGCGGCAACGACGCGTTGACGAGCTCGGCCGGCCTCGACTGGCACCCGCAGCGGACCCCGCAGCTGGAGATTTCGGCGCAGGTGGACAACCTTTGGAACAGCGCATTCCAGTCGGTGCCCGGCGTGCCCGCCTCGCGCCGGCAGTTGTCTTTTGGGGCAACCTACGGTTGGTAAGCTTGATGCCGGACAACCCCGTTCTCGATCCCTCGTTTCACATCCGCTGGGCGGCCCTGAGCCCCGGCCTCGTCGGGCCCTCGATCGACGAGGCCATCTCCCGGGCGGAGGCCGCGCTTTGCAGGATCGAGGGCGATCGGGAGCCGCCGACGTTCGAGAGCACGTTCCTCGCCCTGGACAGGGCGACGGACGGGCTGAACCGTGCCTGGAACAGGGTGACCCACCTCCAGTCGGTGGCGGACTCGCCCGACCTGCGGGAGGCCCACAACCAGGCCCTGCCGAAGGTGTCTGCGTTCGTGGCGCGCATTCCGCTCAGGGCCGCGCTGTGGGAAAGGCTCAGGGCCTTTGCGGACTCGCCAGGGGCCGCGGGCCTCTCGGCGGTGCGCGCGCGGTGCGTGGGCGAGACCGTCTCCGAGTTCCGCGACGCCGGCGCCGACCTGCCGTCCGACAGGCGAGAGAGGCTCGAGGCCCTCCAGACCGAGCTTGCGCAGCTGACGCAGCGATTCTCGGAGAACGTGCTCGATGCCACGAACGCTTGGCAGCTCGTCGTCGACGACGAGCGCAGGCTTTCCGGACTCCCTGCGCACGCAAAGGCCCGAGCCTGCGCCGACGCGGCCGCGAAGGGGATCGGGGCGCCGGAGCGGCCCCGCTGGCGCTTCACCCTCCACATGCCCTCGCTCGAGCCCTTCATGACCTACGCGGACGACGATGGGCTCCGCGCCGAGATGTGGCGCGCCTCGTCCTCGGTGGGCTCGGGGCCGCCCCGCGACAACACCGGGCTGATCTCGAGGATACTGGCGCTGCGCTCCGAGAGGGCGGAGCTCCTCGGGAGGGACAACTTCGCGGACCTCGTGCTGTGCCGCCGGATGGCAAAGTCGGGCGCGCGGGCCCTCGAGTTCGTCGAGGACTTCCGCCGGCGGTGCGCGGCCGCATTTGCGCGCGAGTGCCGCGAACTCGAGGAGTCGAAGGCCCGGGAGACCTCCGGAACGGCCGCGCCGCTGGCGCCGTGGGAGATCGCCTACAGGGCGGAGCGCCTGCGCAGGGCGCGCTACGATTTCGACGAGGAGGAGCTGCGGCCCTTCTTCCCGATGGACCGCGTGGTGGCCGGGCTCTTCGACATCGCCTCGCGGGTGTTCGGCATCCGCGTCGTCGAGGCCCCGCGCGGACAGGTCGAGACGTGGCACCCGGACGTGGGCTTCTACGACGTCTTCGATTCGCGCTCGCGCCACATCGGCTCGTTCTACACGGACTGGCATCCCCGGGAGTCGAAGCGCGGAGGGGCATGGATGAACGCCCTGATGACGGGCGGCCCGCTGCAGGACGGATCGCGCGAGCCCCACCTGTGCGTCATGTGCGGGAACCTGACGCCCCCCGCGCCCGGCCGGCCGGCGCTCCTCTCCCATCGCGAGGTCGAGACGATCTTCCACGAATTCGGGCACCTGATCCACCACCTCATGGGCGAGGTGGAGATCAAGTCGCTGAACGGGTCCAACGTGGCGTGGGATTTCGTCGAGCTTCCCTCACAGATCATGGAGAACTGGTGCTGGGAGCGCGAGGGCCTCGACGTCTTCGCCCGGCATTACCAGACCGGCGCGCTGGTGCCGGAGGCCCTCTTCCGCAAGATGACGGCCGCGAGGAACTTCAGGTCGGCGTGCGCCGCGATGCGCCAAGTCTCGTATGCGAAGATGGACCTGCTCATGCACATGCGCCCGTCGGAGTTCGCAGGGGAGGGGGACCCGGAACCGCGGGTGCGCGCATTCATCGCCGACTGCCTCGTGCCGACCGATCCGCCGGCGCCAACGGTCCTGAAGCGATTCACGCATGTCTTCGCCGACCCGGTGGGCTACGCAGCGGGATATTACTCGTACAAATGGGCGGAAGTGCTCGACGCGGACGCATTCACGCGCTTTCGGCGCGAGGGGATATTCAACCCCCGGGTCGGCGCCGAGTTTGCCGCGAAGATACTGAGCCGGGGCAACTCCGCCGACCCGTCCCAGCTCTTCAGGGACTTCATGGGCCGCGACCCGGACCTTGGGGCGCTTCTCGCCCGCAGCGGACTCGCCGCTTGATAATTCGGCCTTCATGGGGGATGCTTGTAGGCCAAACTTCCATGCCCGCACTCCTCGCCTATTTCTACATTCCCCAGGGTCTATTCTGGGGCCTTTTCATCTTCGTGCTCGCGTTCTCCTTGTACGCGCAGGTGCGCGTCTCGAGCGCCTACGCCAAGAATTCGAAGATCCCGTCCCGCGGCGGCATAACGGGGCGCGAGGCGGCTGCGGCCGTTATGGCCCGGGCAGGCATAGACGACGTGGAGATCGTGGAGACGGGCGGCCACCTCACGGACCACTACGACCCCGTGCACAAGACGCTCGTGCTCTCGTCCGAGGACTACAGGGGAACGAGTCTGGCCGCGATAGGGGTGGCGGCCCACGAGGCCGGCCACGCCCTCCAGCACAAGGAGGGCTTCCAGCTGCTCAACTTCAGGATGGCGCTCGTGCCGGCGACGCGCATAGCCGCGGGCGTGATCCCATTCATCTACGTCGCGAGCTTCATGTTCTTGCGCGGGCTGAGCGGCACCGTCCTCGATGTCGCGATACTCTGTTACGCCGTCCTGACGCTCTTCCAGTTGGTGACGCTGCCGGTCGAGTACGATGCGAGCCGCAGGGCGAAGGTTCAGCTGGTGTCGCTCGGGATCCTCGACCAGGACGAGATGCCCGGAGTCAACCAGACCCTGAACGCGGCCGCGCTGACCTACCTTGCGGCGTTCATCGGCTCCCTGCTCACCCTTCTCCAGCTCCTCTCGTCGCGTCGCAACTGACCTGGCTGCGCTCGGCACTCGGCCATAATGGCTAGGCCTCGAGCACTGCGCGAAGCTCGGACACCAGCCCGCTCAGGGTGAACGGCTTTTGCAGGAACCCCGCGGCGTCCTGCCCCATGAACTCGTCCGTGGCCTCTTCCCGGCTCACGCCGCTCATGAGGATCAGGCGGACACCGGGCCTTGTGTCCCGCATCCGGGACGCGACCTCGCTTCCATCCATCCCCGGGAGCTTTAGGTCCAGGACCACGAGTGCGTAGCGCGAGGGATCGGACTCGAACTTCGAGACCGCCTGCTGGCCGTCGGAGGCCTGGTCAACTGTGAAGCCGAGCTTTGCGAGCGCGCGCGCGACCATGGTCCTGATGGAGTCATCGTCGTCGATGACCAGGATGCACCCCGAGCCACGCCACCCGAGCCACGAGGGCGGGTTTGAGGCCGCCGCGCGCTGGCCCGACATGGGCTGGCAGGCCTCTCTCATGCGGCCGCGCCGGACCCACCACCCGGAGTTGCACCGATTCTCATGCGGCGTAGTCTCGGGGTGCCGCCCCGAGGTGGCTACTGGGGAGACTACGTAACGAGGGACGCGTTCGCCGTTGCTCCGCGAGCCAGGCTCCCGGCACCAGGGCTATCGCCGCGCCGCCCACGCCGGCATCCGCCGCCTAAGCGATTGACCTTCATGGCCGGTGCGACAGCGTTGGGGGACCATTCGGAGGAGTGGCTGAGCTGGTTTAAGGCACCTGACTTGAAATCAGACGTGGGCGCAAGCTCACCGGGGGTTCGAATCCCTCCTCCTCCGCCAATTTCCCGCGCGGCCGCTGCGCGCGGGTGTTTGCGCGCCAGGCGCCGGCGTGTTCTCGCCGTCCGGGTCGCTCGCGAGACTGGCGCAGAAGGCGTTGACGCGGCCATCGAGCGCCTCCATCGCGCCCCGAGGGAATCCCTACAGGATCTTCCAATTGAAGCGAAGCACCTCGGTCCACGAGCTCCGGCCGGGTCCGAGGACCTTGGAGGCCTCGAAGTCCCAGGTGAAGGTCTTTGATACGGAAAGCGTCACTCCCCCGCCGACAGTCCCCGCGAAGGTCGAGGATCCCGCCGTTGAGTCGCTGAGCGTCGTCTCGGCATAGGCCCCAATCGTCTTTCCGAGGTCCCACTTGATGTAGGCGCTCCCGTACCAGCGCGTGTCGTAGCGCGTGTTCGCAACGTTTCGAAGCTCGTCCCACTCCACCATGGCGGCCGCCTTCGTTCCCGCGGCAACGTCCATGGACCATGGCAGGATCACGCCCCCCTGGATGGAATCATTGCCCACCGCCTTCGAATCCGTCGGCAGCATGACGTAGGGGACTATCGCGGCCTCCTGGCCGGTGGACGGGTCGCGCAAGAACATCCATTTGGGCCGCAGCGTGATGTCGCCTATTCCGCTTTCGGTGTGGTTGGTCCCCTCCGTCGAATAGGTGTCCTGGAGGAAGAGCTGGGTGCCGAACTCGAGGTCCACGGTGCTCGTGAGCCCCGTGGAGACGATCGTGGTGCCCACGGCAAGGGACTTGTACTGGTTCGGCGCATCCGAATCCGGCCTAATCCCGAGCGAGATCGCATCCATGCGGATGAGGATCGCGCCGGGATCGATCGTTTGGGTCGGCTCCGTCACCTGTGCCCTCAGTCGGGGCGCGAAAGCCACGGCCGTCAGGAGGGCCGTCGCGATCGAGGCTGGAATCAGCCGGTGCGAGGTTGGCATCGGCCCGAGCGTCGACGCGGCAGCGGGTCCTGTCACCAAAAAAGGGCCGGCCCGCGGGGACGCCTCATCGTCGTTGACTTAGAGCCGGACCATATTGGCGCGCCATAGCGGGGTTGTGTTCTTCCGACAGGATGATACCCCTTTGTTCTTGAGCTCGGTTATGCCGCTTGGACCCGACTCCGGCGCGTGTCATGCATCCTTTCCGTGCAGGAGGCGCGCCATCCGCCGCTGCCAGCCTTTCGTACGTTCAGAGCACCCAAACAGCCCCCAAAAAGCACATGACCTCAACCCCGCCGCCGCTAGCCACCACTCGCAGGATTAGGCGTATCGCACCTCTGCAACTCGGAAAGATATTCTGCATAGGATACGGCATAATGGGCGTCCTCTTTTGCCCCATATTCCTGCTCATGTCGCTAATTGCCTCCCACGCTCCCGCCCAGCAGCGAGTGGGCATAATGGCGATCGGCACCGGCTTCGCCCTCATGATGCCCTTTTTCTATGCCGCCATGGGCTTTGTTGCAGGCGTGGTCAGCGCGTGGGTGTACAACCTAATCGCGGGTTGGATCGGTGGAATCGAGGTCGACGTGGAGTAGGCTACCCCGGGACCCAACCAATGCCGGGATCCGGAGCCTGCGTCCGCCGCGGCGGACGTAGGCGGGGGAACACCGGCAAGTTTTATGGCAGCCCATTCCACGCGTACGAACGAAACACACGGCACTTTCTCCGAGGTGCGTCTGGCGGCCCCCCCAGCGCTACGTCCCGTCGCGGATCTCCTGCGCGACCTGATAATGTCACTCGACAAGGCGTGCGTGGAGGTCGATTGGCCCCGCCAGGGGATCGCCAGCTTCGGCGTTGGCCCAAAGAAGATGACCCAGCACTATGCCTACATCGGGTTTCATAGGTCCCACTTGAACCTCGGCTTCTATCACGGAGCGTCGCTCAGGGATCCGTCAGGACTCCTGGAGGGCACCGGGAAAAGTCTGCGGCACGTGAAGATTGGCGAGATGGCTCGCGCGAAGAGTCGGGCAATCAAGGCCTTGCTCATCGGGGCGATCGCTGACCGCAAGCGATTCTCAAGTGGAGCCTGACCAACGGGTGGCCCCAACGCCTGCGTCACTTGCCGTGCCGACCTCAAGGGTGAATCATCAGAACGCCCCCAGCAGCGTGCCCCCCCTTGATTCGAGTCTCGCGGGCGCGGTCCGTGGTGCTACTTTTCGGCGTGTGCCGTGTTCTAGAGGCAAACAGACCCTAGCTTCGCATGAAGACGCTTATCGCCCTGCTTCTTTGGGCCATCCTGTTGGCCGTTTGTTGGCCGCTTGCGCTCCTGCTTCTCCTCATCTGGCCGATCCTTTGGCTGCTTTCGATCCCGTTTCGCGTCGTGGCCACGGTCATGGAGGCGTTGCTAGCCCTGGTTCGGGCCATCTTGTTCCTGCCGGCCCGTTTGCTCGGGTGCCGCCGCACCTAAGCCTGGAGACGGGCACAGGGGATGGCAAGGCACCGGGCCGGCGTCCGGGCCCCTTGCGCCTTCCGAGGCACCGAGGCGGCGCTGGCCGAGGTTCCCTTCAACGCTCCTGACTTGAGAGACCGTGATCCACTATAACGTATGGTTCGCCCTCAAGGAGGGGATCGCCGAGGATTCCGGCCTAATGGTCGTGGATCGGTTTCTGCGCGATCTGTCCGCTGCCGGGGAGGTGTCCGCATACAGGCTGCTCAGGAACACTTCCGAGGGGGCTAGGACGAAAATGCCTAAGTATCACGCGGTCATTGAGTTTGCCGACGAAGCTGCATTGTCGCAGGCGATGAAGAACCAGACGGCGCGGGGCATTCACACTGGCGATCATGGGCAGATTATAAGCGTGGTCAGCGAGTTCCGAGTGGAGATCTTCCGGGTGCTGGCGCCTTATCCGACTGGAGCAATGCTGTATGCGTGCGAAATCTAGAATGCCCAGCCGACCAATCGATGCGGCGCCTTTACGGGTCGCAATTCGAGCGGACGGCAGCCGGGTCGTTGCCGGCCGCGGGTTGATGCAACATTAGTCCAGCCGTGGCGTATTCCAAGAAGATCGTCCTGCACTGCCCGAACGGCTTCGAGCCGCGCCTGGCGGACTTGGTGAAGGGCTTCGTCCGCGACGGCGTCGTCTTCGTCGGCGTGGTCGGCAAGGACTGCACCTTGGTGGAGGACGTCATAGAGGAGATTGTCGCCGGCATCTGCGAGCGGGACGACGCCATGCTGACCTCGAGTTACCCGAGCGAGTGCATTGATGAGGTTGTCGAGTTCGCCCGGGCCTTGACGGACGAATACCAGGGCGAGGTGCAGGTCATTGAACTCTGAGGGGCCGCTCGAGGCCGAGCAGAGCGCGGGGCAGTGACGTCTTACGGGAGCGTCGGGACCGGCCTCCCGGGCAGGGCGCCGCCTCATTTCAGCCGTCTGGACGCCGGTGATCCAGTCCGAGGGCGTGCCGTCGCCGCCCGAGGGAGCCGGGCTTGACATTCCTGGGGTCGGCGGGCTAGCCTGCCGGCTCTTTATCACACTCACTTTCAGAACAAAGTGGGCCCTGGGGCCCGCTTTTTTTTTCCACAATTCCAACCTATGAGCAGCGAGATTCTTTCCGTCCTAGAGTACATGGAGAAAGAAAAGGGCATTCCGCGCGCCGATATGATCGCGACGATTGCGAATGCGCTGAAAACGGCTGCACAAAAAGGGGTTAATTCGGGCCAGGAGCTGAAGATCGACATCAATCCCAAGAACGGGCAGCTGCACGCCTGGGCGCTGATGAAGGTCGTCGATTCGGTCAGCAACCCGAAAACGGAGATCCATGTCGAGAAGGCGCAGGCCGTTAGGCACGGGGCCCTGATTGGCGAGTTCATCGAGAAGGAGATCGACCCCTCGACGCTCGGACGCATCGCGGCCCAGACGGCCCGGCAGGCCGTGATGCAGCGGCTCAGGCAGTTCGAGAAGGACCGGATCTACGACGACTTCAAGGACCAGGTCGGCAACATTGTCACCGGCACGGTCCGGCGCAGGGAGCGCAACGACATCTACATCGACATCGGCAAGGCCGAGGCCGTCATGCCGGCGAAGGAGCAGGTCCCGGGCGAGGAGTACCAGCCCGGCGACCGGATCCGCTGCCTTCTCCTCGAGATCGAGAACACGCCGCGTGGGCCAGAGATCATCCTCACCCGGGCGAGCCCGAAGTTCGTGAGGAGGCTGTTCGAGCTCGAGGTCACCGAGATCGCCGACGGCACCGTCAAGATCGAGGCGTTCGCCCGCGAACCCAGCTACCGGACGAAGATCGCGGTCTCCTCGAGGGACCCGAAGGTGGACCCCGTGGGCGCGTGCGTCGGGGCCCGGGGCGCGCGGGTGAAGACGATCGTGCGCGAGCTGGGGGGCGAGAAGATCGACATCATCAAGTACTTCGCGGAGCCGAGGGAGATGGTCATCGAGGCCCTCAAGCCCGCCGTGCCGCGGGAGATCGTGATCGACGAGCGCAACCGGCGCATCCTCCTCAGGGTGGCCACGGACGACCTGGCGATAGCGATCGGGCGAAAGGGACAGAATGCGCGCCTCACGTCCCGCCTCATCGGCTGGCGCATCGACATCGAGGAGTTCAAGGCAGAGGGCGACGATCCTCGCGGCAAGGCCGTCGCCTCCCTCGTCAAGGCGCTGGGCCTCGACCCCGCGATCGCCGGGCGGCTTGTCGACATGGGCATCAATTCCCCGGCCGCGTTCGAGGGGGTCGTCGCCGAGGACCTCATCAGCGCGGGATTCACGGCCGAGGAGGCCCAGAACGTCATCCAGCGCGTCACATCCTGACGACCACGACGCCAGCCGAATGAGCATCCGCATCCACGAACTCGCGAAGAAGCACAACATGGAGGGCCGGGAGATGCTGGCCCTGCTCAAGGAGCGCGGGTACGTCGCCGCCGATACGAAGTCGGTGTCGAGCACGGTCAGCAAGATCTACGTCGAGGAGATCGAGAAGGAGTTTGCCGCCAAGGCGCCGCCGGAGCTTGCGGCGGCAAAGCCGGCGCCGGCCCCGTCCGCTCCGGCCGCCGAGCCCGCGAAGCCGCGGATGCCCGTGGGCATATTCGTCAAGACGGCCCAGGACGTGGCCCGCGAGAGGGAGACCGTGGCGAAGGCCTCGGCGGCGGCCCGTCCCTCAGCACCCATCGCCAAGGCGCCCTCGCCGCCGCCCCCGCGGCCGGTGTCGCCCCCGCGCGCAGCGCCGGCCGCGCCGCTCGTCGCCCCGCCGGTGGCGGTCAAGGCACCGGTAGCCGCCCCGCCGCCGCGCGCCCCGTCGGTCGCGTCGGCGCACCCGTACGTCGAGCCTCCCAAGACGTCAACGGCCCCGCCGCCCCTGCCGCCGCGGCCCCCATCCTTCTCGCGGCCGCTTCAGCCGCTCTCCCCCTCCTCGTCGGCGGCGCCCGTCGTGACCGTCCACGGCGACGTCAAGATCATCCACCTGAAGCCGCCGGTCATCGTGCGGGACTTCGCTGTCGCCCTGAGCCTAAAGCCGTTCAAGCTCATCTCGGAGCTGAATCAGATCGTCGGGTTCGCGTCGATGAACTCGACGATCGACGAGGCGGTGGCCCAGAAGGTCGCCGAGAAATACGGGTTCATACTCGACATCAAGCACAGGGGCGACGCCTCGCAGCAGCAGCAGGCGAAGGACAAGGAGAAGGTCAAGCGGGTCGAGGACGAGTCGAAGGACATGGAGGCCAGGCCCCCCGTCGTCGTCATCCTGGGCCACGTGGACCACGGCAAGACGACGCTCCTCGACGCGATCCGCAAGGCGAACGTCGCCGCCGGCGAGGCGGGCGGCATCACCCAGCACATAGGCGCGTACCAGGTCGAGTACAACGGAAGGAAGATCACTTTCCTCGACACGCCGGGCCACGCGGCCTTCAACAAGATGCGTGCCCGGGGCGCGTCGGTCACCGACATCGCCGTCCTCGTCGTGGCGGCCGACGACGGGTTCATGCCCCAGACGGACGAGGCCCTCGAGCACGCGCGGAACGCGAAGGTAGTCGTGATAGTCGCCGTCAACAAGATGGACGTGAAGGGCGCCAACCTCGACCAGGTCAAGGGGCAGATGCAGCAGCGGGGGATCGCGCCCGAGGACTGGGGCGGCGAGACGATCACGGTGCCGGTGTCGGCCGTCAAGGGGACGGGCCTTACCGACCTGCTCGAGATGATCCTTCTCCAGGCCGATGTGCTGGAGCTCAAGGCGAACCCCAAGGCGGAGGTCTCCGGCGTCGTCATCGAGTCGCAGGTTGACGTCGGTCGCGGCCCGCTCTCCACCGTCATCGTCCAGAAGGGCACGCTTCACACGGG
This sequence comes from uncultured Opitutaceae bacterium, assembly GCA_964496645.1. Classification (GTDB taxonomy): domain Bacteria; phylum Verrucomicrobiota; class Verrucomicrobiia; order Opitutales; family Opitutaceae; genus Palsa-1447. Next base: position 4,131 of record CAZCAJ010000016.1, on the reverse strand, counting down.
CGATGCCATCGTCTGCGGCACTCACTGGGCGAAGGTGCGCGCGCTCTACGACGACCAGGGCCGCCCGATAAAGGAGGCGCCGCCGTCCATGCCGGTCCGGGTGATCGGCTGGTCAGGAACGCCCGACAGCGGCTCGGCCTTCAGGGGCGCGAAGAACGCAAGGGAGGCCGAGAACCTCGCGGAGGAGGAGGCTCACCGACTGAAGAAGGAGGTCACGACGGTGGCCTCGGCGCCCAAGGACGTCTCCGTCGAGCAGCTGTTTGCGAACATCGCCGCGACCCAGCAGAAGGTGCTCAAGGTCATCATCAAGGCCGACGTCTTCGGCTCGGCGGAGGCCGTCAGGCAGATCCTTGAGGGGATCAAGAGCGCCAAGGTGTCGCTCGAGATCGTGTCGACCGACGTGGGTCTCGTCACGAAGAACGACGTCATCATGGCGGCCGCGGCGGGCGCCGTCATCCTCGGGTTCAGCACCAAGCTCGAGAACGGCGTCACCCCCCTCGCCAAGCACAACAGCGTGCGCATCGAGACCTTTGACATCATCTATGAGCTGGGGGACAGGGTGCGCGAGATGATGGCCGACCTGCTCGATCCGGACATCAAGGAGATCAGGCTCGGCGCAGCCGAGGTGCGCGCGACGTTCCCGCTAGCCAAGGGCTTCGTCGCCGGGTGCCTCGTCACCGAGGGCAAGGTGAACCGGGGCGCGCTGGCCCGCCTGCGCCGCGGGCGCGAGATCGTGCACGAGGGCAAGGTCGCGACACTGAAGCGCTTCAAGGACGACGCGAACGAGGTGCGCGCCGGCCTCGAGTGCGGTGTCAAGCTGGACGACTTCAACGGCTACCAGGTGGGCGACGTCATCGAGTGCTACGACACCCAGAAGGTCCGGGCGTCGCTGTGACGGGCGCGCCGCCGGCCCCACGCACGTGTCCAACCGAATCGTCAGAATCAACGAGCTGGTCCAGCGCGAGGTCAGCGACATCCTGCGCCGCCGGCACGCGGACGAGGCCGTCGCCGTGACCATCACCGAGGTAAGGGTGGCTCCGGACCTGCGCGAGGGCCGCGTGTTCGTGGCGATCGTGGGCGACGCGGAGACGGTCGCCGAGCGCCTGCGCTGGCTGCGTCGGCTGGCCCCCGAGATCCGCAGGGAGCTGGGCCGGCGCATCGTGCTCAAGTACCTTCCGCACTTCAAGTACGTGCTCGACGAGTCCAGCGCCCGCGCCGCCCGGGTGCTCCAGGCCCTTGACGAAATCGGGCCTGCGTCCGGACCTTCAAGCGGCCCCGGCCATGGGGAAATTCTATCCTAGCTACTCCGAGGCGTTCAGCCGGCTCCTGGCCGATGTCTCCGGCCGGACGGTCGCGGTCGTAGGGCATTCGCGGCCCGACGGCGACTGCATCGGCTCCCAGGTTGCCCTCGCCCGGGTGCTGGCCTCCAAGGGGTGCAAGGCCTTCTGCGTCAACACCGACCCGGTGCCGCGCCGCCTCGGGTACGTCGCCAAGGCCGTGGAGTTCGTGCGCACCGTCGAGGCCCTCCAGCTGCCCGCTGACGTGGTCGCGATCTTCGTCGACTGCGCGGACCACGCGCGGGCGGGGGAGCGCCTGCGGGTGAGGTTCCCTATGCCCGCCGGCAACATCGACCACCACCTTTCGAACAGCGGGTTCGCGGCCATCAACATCGTGGACGACGCCTCGGCGGCCACCTGCGAGATGCTCGCGGGCCTCTTCATCGACGCTGGGCTCCCCGTGGACGCCGCCACGGCGGCGGCGCTGTTCGCGGGGATCATGACCGACACGGGCCAGTTCCGTTACGGCTCGACGTCCCAGCGCACGTTCATGCTGGCGGGGGAGCTCGTCGGCCGCGGGGCGTCGCCGGCGGAGGCGGGCTACGAGCTCTATGAGCGGGAGTCATCGGGGAGCCTTCGCCTGCTTCGGAGCTTCCTCTCGTCGCTCGAGATGGAGTACGGCGGGCGCGTGTGCATCGGGACGCTCGGCCCCGGCGTTTTCGAGGCGACGGGGACGACGGCCGAGGACACGGAGGGCCTCGTCGACTTCGCGAGGCGCGTCGACGGCGTCGACATCGGCGTGCTGATAGAGGAAAGGCCGGACGGAGGCGTCAAGGCGAGCCTTCGCGCCAAGGATCCCCTCTGCCGCCTGGACCTTGTCGCCGGCCTGTTCGGCGGCGGGGGCCACGCCTGCGCCGCCGGCCTGAGCCTGAAGAAGCCGAGCGGGGAGTTCCGCACGCTACTCCTGAACGCCCTCGGGGAGAGGCTCCGGGTGATGGACGCGGAGCTTGCGAAGCGGCCCGTGTAGTGGACCATGCAAGCGCCCCAGAAGGAGCTCGAGGGCGTGCTGCTCGTGGACAAGCCCCGCGACCACACATCGCACGACGTCGTCGCGCGCCTTCGCGGAAAGCTAAGGATGAGAAAGATCGGCCACGCGGGGACGCTCGATCCGATGGCGACCGGACTGCTGGTCATGCTCCTTGGAAAGGCGACGCGTGTCTCGCAGTACCTAATAAGCCTCGACAAGGAGTATGAGGGGACAATCGAGCTTGGAAAGACGACCGACTCGCAGGACGCCGACGGCCAGGTGATGGAGACTAGGCCGGTGCCGCCCCTGACGGAAGGCGAGGTCCGGGCGGCGATGCAGGCGTTCCTAGGCGACCAGTACCAGACCCCGCCGATGTTCTCAGCCATAAAGATCGGGGGGGTAGCCCTTTACAAGAGCGCAAGGAAGGGCCAAGAGGTCGAGCGCGAGCCGCGGTTCATACGCGTCATGTCGTGGGATCTCCTGCGCTTCGACCCGCCCCATATCGACTTCCGGATGCGCTGCACCAAGGGGACCTACGTGAGGACGCTTTCCCACGACCTGGGGATCAAGCTCGGCTGCGGGGCCCACCTCTGCGCCCTGCGCAGAACGGCGATAGACGGACTCAGCGTGTCCCAGGCCCTCAGCCTCGATCAGATCGAGGGACTCTCGATCCCCGAGATAGAGGAGAGGCTCATTCCCGTCCACCGGGCCGTCCCGAGCTTCGCGCTGTGAGCAATCCCGCGCAATTCGACGGGCTCGACCGCGTCTCCCTGCCCCAGAGGCCGCTTCATGTCGCCATAGGGATATTTGACGGCGTCCACCTCGGCCACCGGGTCGTGATCGAGAGCGCGGTGCAATCGGCCCGGACGAGCGGGGGCGTGTCGGCCGTGCTGACATTCTCGCCCCATCCAAGCTTGCTCTTCAACCCGGCCGACCCGACGAGGATGATCCTCGACCTCCGCGCCAAGGTGGCCAAGTTCGGCGCCCTGGGGGTGGAAGCGGTGGTCGTGCAGCCTTTCACGAGGGAGTTCGCCGCCATAACCGCCGAGGAATTCATCCCCTTGATCAAGCGCCACCTCCCGGGCCTCGCAGGCATCTACGTCGGCGACAACTTCCGCTTCGGCAAGGGCCGAAGGGGCGACGTCTCTTTGCTGATCCAGCAGGGGCGCCTGCACGGGATCTCCATCTTCAGCGCGCCGCGGGTGAACCTCGACGGCGAGCCCATCAGCAGCACCAGGATCCGGGAGCGAATTCGGGGCGGCGACATGAAGGGCGCGGCGGCCCTTCTCGGTTACGTCTACACCGCCGAGGGCGAGGTCGTGCACGGCAAACACCTCGGGAGGACGATTGGATTCCCCACGCTCAATCTCGGTTGGTCGCCGGACCTGAGGCCCCTCTACGGCGTCTATGCCGTCAGGGTGAGCGGGGCGAAGTCCTATGGGTGGCTTCCGGCCGTCGCCAACTACGGACTGCGCCCGACCGTTGAGCAATCGGTCGAGCCGCGCCTCGAAATACACATGCTTGTCCCCTGTCCCTACCGCTCGGGCGACTCGATCGCCGTGGAGTGGATCCACTTCATCCGCCCGGAGAGGAAGTTCAGCGGGATCGAGGAGCTGCGAGCGCAGATCGGGCGCGACGTGGCCGCGGCCCGGCAGGAATTTTCCTTGTCGTAAACGGCGCCGATCCCGCTTAATTTCCGCCCCGGTAATGGGGACCCTTAGCTCAGTTGGTTAGAGCGTTTCCTTGACATGGAAAAGGTCGCTGGTTCGAGCCCAGTAGGGTCCACCAACTTATGTACTCATAATGAGTTGTAGAATATTTGCTCGC
>CAZCAJ010000015.1:0-76260 GCA_964496645.1 uncultured Opitutaceae bacterium | reverse complement strand
ACCGCGAATGCATCCGCCAGCCCTACGGGATGATCCTGCACTGCGGGCCGACCGGGTCGGGCAAGTCGATGACGCTCTACTCGGCGCTCAACGAGATAAACAGCCCCGAGCTCGTCATACGCACGGCCGAGGACCCGATCGAGTACACGCTGGCGGGGATCAACCAGATGCAGATGCACAGGCAGATCGGGCTCACGTTCGCGACCGCGCTCAGGTCGTTCCTGCGCCAGGATCCCGATATCATACTCGTGGGTGAGATCCGCGACGTCGAGACCGCGGAGATCGCGGTCGAGGCGGCGCTCACCGGCCACCTGCTCCTCTCGACGCTCCACACGAACGACGCGCCCTCCGCCATCGCCCGGCTCACGGACATGGACATCGAGCCCTTCATGATCTCGTCCTCTATCCTGTGCGTCTGCGCGCAGCGCCTGATGCGGCGGGTGTGCAAGCAGTGCAAGGTGCAGTACGACCCCAAGGGCCGCGAGAAGGAGATCCTGGAGAAGGCGATCGGATGGAGCGGGGCGATCTTCAAGCACAACCCGAGGGGCTGCCCGAAGTGCTCCGGGAGCGGCTACCGCGGGCGCGTGGGCATCCACGAGCTGATGATCGTCAACGAGGAGCTCATCGAGGGCATCAACAGGAAGGTGGAGACAGCGGAGCTCAAGAGGATCGCGGTGCGCCAGGGCATGAAGACCCTGCACCAGGACAGCCTCGTAAAGGTCAAGGAGGGGGTCTCGACGATCGAGGAGGCCATCGCCACGGTTCCGCCCGACCTGGGATGATGGCGCGCCCGGTCCTGGTGGCGGCCGCGGCGCTCGCCCTCGCGGGATGCCGCGCGAGGGAGATAACTTCGCTGCAGCGCAAGGAGGCGGCCAGCGTTTCGAGCGAGGCCGAGTTCGCCGTGACGATGCGCGACTGGAAACGGGCCGAGGGGCTCTACGCGAGGGCCGTCGAGCTCTGTCCCGACGCCGGCGACACGTGGCTGAACCTGGGCGTCGTGCGCGTGCGGCTGGGGGACCGCGGCGGCGCCCGGTCGGCCTACAAGTCGGCGCTCGGCGCGTACGAGGCGACCCTGGACCGCGAGCCCGCGAACTCCGAGGCCGTGCTCCGGAGGGTCTATGTGCTGGTGATCCTCGGGCGCAGCGACGAGGCCCGGCGGGCCGTGGACAAGGCGCGTGCGAGGTTCCCGGACGACCGGCGCCTGCGCAACTTCGTCGAGAACAGGGGCGTCGACCGGCTGGTCGCGGACCCGGCTTTGAAGAGCGTCGAGCCCTGAGCCGAGGCCGTGCACGGACTCTGGGCACAGTTCGCCAAGGTCGCCGTCGCCCATCTTCTGGCCGTCGCGAGCCCGGGGCCGGACTTTGCGATGGTGGTGCGCCAGAGCATCGCCCACGGCCGGCGCGCGGCGTTGTGGACCAGCGTCGGCATCGGCAGCGCCATCCTCCTGCACGTCACCTACTCGCTCCTCGGGATAGGGATCGTCCTGAAGAGCTCCCCGGCGGCGTTCACCGCGGTCAAGTTCTCGGGCGCCGCCTACCTGGCGTGGATCGGCGTCAAGGCCCTTCTGAGCCGGCCGCGGCGCGGGCTCTCCGACGCGCCCGCCGGGGCCGAGGCCGAGCTCTCGCGGCCCGCCGAGCCCGCCCCGCGCAGGGCGTGGGCGACCGGCTTCCTGACGAACGCGCTCAACCCCAAGGCCACGCTCTTCTTCGTCGCCCTCTTCGCCTCGGTGATCGACCCGGCGACCCCGAAGGCCGTCCAGGGGGCGTACGGGGCGTGGATGTCGGCCGCCACGATTGCCTGGTTCTCGATGGTCTCGGTGTTCTTCACCCGGGAGCCGGTGCGGCGCGCATTTCTCAAGGGGGGCCACTGGATAGACCGGGCGATGGGAGCCGTCTTCATCGGCCTCGCCTCGGCGCTGGCGCTCGCGTCGGTGGGCTGACCCGGGCGGGCGCCGCTACGCGTAGACCCCCCCGCCGAGCACGCGGTCGCCCTCGTAAAGGGCGAGCACCTGGCCCGCCGCCAGCGCGCGCTGGGGCCTCTCGAACCGGACGAGGGCTGTCGCGCCGCCCTCCGGGAGGAAGTGAAGAGGCACGCGGGGGTCGCGGTAGCGGACCCGGCCCTCGAGGGCGCGCGCCTCGGCGACGGGGGCGCCGGTCCAGCTGAGCGAGTGGACGCGCACCTCGGACTGGTACAGGCCGGGAGCGTCCGGGTGGTCGAATCCCACGAGCAGCGCGTTGTCGGCCGCGCGCTTGCCGACGACGACGTAGCGCTCCCGGTCGGCGTTCGACGGCACGCCGATCCCGCGGCGCTGGCCGAGGGTGTAGTAGTGCAGCCCGCGGTGGCGGCCGAGCTCACGCCCGTCCGAGGCCCGGACGATGGGGCCCGGCCTGTCCGGAACGTGGGCGCGCAGGAAGTCGCCCATCCGGACCTCGCCGATGAAGCAGATTCCCTGGCTGTCCTTCTTGTCGGCCGTCGCCAGGCCGGCGGACCTCGCGATCTGCCGGAGCTCCGGCTTCTCGAGGTCGCCGACGGGGAACCGGGCGTCGCGGAGCTGGTCCTGCGCGAGGAGGCAGAGGAAGTAGGATTGGTCCTTGTTCCGGTCCCTGCCCTCGAGGAGCTCGACCGGGCCGGCGCCGCGGCTCCGCGCGTAGTGGCCGGTGGCCACGGCCGTGTATCCGTGTGCATGCGCCCAGGCGCGGAATACGCCGAACTTGATCTCGCGGTTGCACATGATGTCCGGGTTCGGCGTCAGGCCGCGCTCGTAGCCGTCAAGCATGTACTGGACGACCCTCTCGCGGTAGTCGCGCATGAGGTTGACGACCTCGAAGGGGATCGCGATCTGCCCGGCGACGCGGCGGGCGTCCTCGATGTCCTCCATCCAGGGGCAGCGGCCCACCGCCGGGTCCTCATTGATCCAGTTCTTCATGTAGGCGCCGGAGACGTCGTGACCCTGCCTCTTGAGGAGGAGCGCGGCGACCGAGCTGTCGACGCCGCCGGACATGGCGACCAGGATTCTTTCGGCTGATGGCACGGCAGCCCAACGACGGGCGGCCTCGCGGCAGCTGTCAACCCAACGTCAGGCCGAGGGAGACTCGCTGCGGGCGCCCTCGAACCTCGGCACGGGCCCGGGCTCGGGCGCATCCGGCTCGAGCGCCGCGGCGTCGGCGGCCGCCTCGCCCACGGGCTCCGGGAACTCCCGCAGGAAGTCCGAGTACTCGACGAGCTCGTAGCGGCCGTCCCAGTGCTCGACGATTGCCGTCATAGACTCGATCCAGTCGCCGGAGTTGAGGTAGTGGATCCCGCCGAGCATCTTGTCCGCGGGCGTGTGGATATGGCCGCACATGACGCCGCTGCAGCCGCGAGAGCGGGCGAGCTCGGTGATGTGCTCCTCGAACCTCGAGACATGGCTGACCGCCGACTTGACCCGCGCCTTGATCGCCCGGCTCAGAGACCAGTACTCGAGGCCGCGCCACGACCGCCAGATGTTGTATGCGCGGTTGATCCCAAGGAGCGTCTGGTATCCCCAGTCGCCCAGGTGCGCGAGGAAGACGAAGTTCGTCGTCACCGTGTCGAACACGTCCCCGTGGAGGACGAGATAGCGGCCCTTGACGCCCTCGTGCACGTACTCGTCGGCGACGATCAGGTTCTCGAACTCGAGGGGCAGGAACTTCGAGAGGATGTCGTCATGGTTGCCCCGCAGGTACACGATCTGCGTGTCGCGCTTCTCGAGCATCTTGAGGACGACGCGGATGAAGTGGGTGTGGGTCTTCGTCCAGCGCCCGCTTCGCTTGAGCTGCCACGCGTCGATAATGTCGCCGTTCAGGATGAGCTTCTCGCAGCGGACGTGCCGCAGGAAATGGTTCACCTCGGCGACCTTGGAGTCGACGGTTCCGAGGTGGATGTCGGAGAGGACGACGGTCCTTACGCGGAACTTCTTCATGGCAGTTGCAGCGCGAAGGCCGTCTCGGGCCGGTTCTCGGCCGGCGCGATCGCCGCGCAGCCGGCGGGCACGATGAACCGGAGGCTGCGGGGCCGGGCGACGACCTCCACGGCCGCGCCTGTCGAATGGGTCTCCCCGTCGGTGTGGATGATTCCCGCGGCGGGCCTCTCGATAAGAAAACGCGCCCCCCGGAACCGGCGCACCCCCCGGGCTCGGTCGATAGAGCCCAGGAAGAGCCGCGCGCCCAGGACGGCGCCCCCGAGGATCCCCGTCGGGCCCACGGCGACCAGGTCGAGCACGCCGTCGTCGACGCGGGCGCGGGGCGCGATCTTGGCGTTGTTGCCGTACTGGTCGGAGTTGGCCACCGATATGAGGATCGTCTCAAGGGTCTCGGTGTGCCCGCCCTGCGTGATGCGGCAGCTCTGCGTCCCGCAGTTGAGGAAGGCGGCCAGGGCGGTGCGCGCGTAGGCCGGCAGGCCCCGGCGCGTGAGGCGGTTGAACCTTTGGCTGACGTCGGCGTCGAGGCCCATCCCCATCACGTTGACGAACGGGAGGCCGTTCGCCGTGCCGGTGTCCAGCTCCGCAATCCGGCCCGACGTCCCCGCCGCGAGCTCGAGGGCGGCGGAGAGGGTCGTCGGGAGCCCAAGGTGGCGCGCGAGACCGTTGCCGGAGCCGCAGGGGACGAGGCCCAGCGCGGCCGGCGTGTGAATGAGGGCCTGGGCGACCTCGTTCACCGTGCCGTCGCCTCCCACGGCGACGATCCGGCGGCATCCCGCGGCGACGGCCTCCCTGGCGATCTCGGTGGCGTGGCCGGGCCCGTCGGTCGTGGCGAAGTCCGCCTCGAGCCTTCGCCCGGAGACGAACTCCCTCAGGAAGCCGAGGATCGCCGCTGTGCGCCGCTTCCTCCCCGAGCGCGGGTTGATGACAAAGAGGAACCTCATAGGGTTGCCGCGGGAGCCGCCGCGGCCTCGCCGACCCCGCGGCCCACGCGGGCGAGGACCTGGGCGGCGATGGCCCTGGCGGCGTCCGGCCTCGACAGCGGCGCAAGCGCCGCGCACCAGGCGTGCCAGGCCCTCCCCCGCTCCTCGAATGCGCCGCGGAGCGCCTCCACGACGGACTCCGGCGTTATCGCGAGGGCCCCCGCGCGGTGGCGCAGGATCAGCTCGCAGTTGCCCTCCTCCTGACCGGGGACCACCTGGTTCACGACCATGGGGCAGAGCGCGGCTATGGCCTCCTGCGTGGTCGCGCCGCCCGCCTTGCTCACGACGACGTGGTGGGTCATTAGCAGGCGCGGGATCTGGTCCGTCCACCCGAGGATCTCGGCACTTCGGCGCCTGGCGCCCGCGATCGCCGAAAGCCTGCGCCGCAGCGACTCGTCGCGACCTACCGTGCACGTGACCTCCCAGTCCTCCTGGGCGAGAAGCAGTCGCGCGGTCGCCTCGGCGTTCTGGGTGCCCGAGTTGACTATGTAGAGCACCCTCGGCGCCGCGCCGTCCGAGAGCCGCGGGCGGGTCACGGTACCCTCGTTCAACCGGAAGAACGGCGTCACGGGGAAGCCGGTGACGTGGATCCGGTCGGGAGCCACGCCCGCGGCCCGCATCACCTCGGCGGAATCCTCGTTGGAGACGAACCAGCCGTCGCAGCCCGGCCTCCACCAGATGGAGTTGATGCTGATCGAGTCGGTCACGATGTTGAAGTGGGGGCCGCGGAATCGGCCTTCCCGGGCGAGCTTCTGGAGGAGCGCCGCGTACGCGGGATAGGTGCTGCAGGCCGCTGCGGGCCTCTCGCGCCCGATCACGGACTCGAGCATCCTCGACTGGGCTCCGAGCAACCGGACCCCGCCCGTCATGAAGCCGGGCCGGTCCATCCACGCGTAGAGGCGCCTCCAGACGCTGGGAGCTCCGTTTATGGCCGCGAGGTACGCCTTCTGGACGAGCACGTTGAGCCTGGGGCACGTCATCGCGAAGATGTCGACGACCCGGGCGGTGCCGGGGACGTCCTCGTTGAACGCGGTCGCGAGCGCCCGGGCCGCGGCATTGTGGCCTTCGCCATAACCCGCGGTCAGCACGAGTACTCGCGGATCCATGTTCAGGCGGGCACGGGTGCCGGGCCGGCCGGCATGCGCTCCATGCCGGCCGCGATCTCGAGGTCTCGCTCAAACCGGGCTACGACCTTCTCCCACGATTGGGCCTCGACCGCGCCCCGGGCGGCGGCGCGAAGCCGGGCCCTGAGCGGCGCGTCCGTCGCGAGCCTCCGCCCGGCCTCGATGAGCGAGTCCGGCGAACCGCAGGGGGCGGAAAGGCCGTTCACGCCGCTCCTTATGAATATCCGGGCCGCGGCGTAGTCGAACCCGGCCGCGGCCAGCCCGCTCGACATCGCCTCGGTGAGGACGTTGCCGAAGGTCTCGGTCAGGCTCGCATGAATGTAGATGTCGGCGGACGCGTAGTACCTGCCGATCTCGTCCCGAGTGAAGAATCCCGCGAAGAAGCAATCGGGGTGGTCGCTCATGAGTGCCTGCTTGAGGGGGCCCTCGCCGGCGAGGACGAACCGGCACGCGGGGTTGGACTCCCTCATCGCGGCATAGACCCGGAATAGCAGCGGGTAGTTCTTCTCGGCCGCCATCCTGCCCACGTGGATCACGACGGGGTCGTCGGGCGCGGCCCGCCACTCAGCGCGGAGCGCGGGGGAGCGCAGCTCGGGCCTGAACTGGCGGGTGTCGACCCCGCGCGAGAGGACGGAGAGCCTCGTGAACCCGAGGTTCGACAGCTCCGAGCACAGGTCGGCGGTGGGCGCAAAGGTCCTCAGTGTCAGGTTGTGGACGTGGCGCAGCCAGCAGAGCGCGGCGCGCCGGAAGGGCGAGATCCCGTAGTGGCTCGCGTAGGCGTGGAAGTTCGTGTGGAAGCTCGAGGTCACCGGGATGGAAAGGGATCGCGCGGCCCGGATTGCGGTGAAGCCCAGAGGCCCCTCGGTCGCCACGTGGACGAGGTCCGGGCGATCCTCCGACCAGAGGCGCCTCAGCTTGCGCCGGGCCGGCAGGCCCATGCGCAGCAGCGGGTACCCGGGAATCGGCAGTCCCGCCATCGGTATCTGCCGGAATTCGCGCGGGGACTCGGGTCCCGCCAGGTCCGGACGGCTGGGACGGTACACCGAAACAAAATGCCCGCGGCTGGCGAGCTCGCGGGCGATGACGCCGAAGGTCATGGCCACCCCGTTGATTTCCGGGGGGAATGTCTCGGTAACGATCGCGAGCTTCACGGGTGGCGTTATTTACGCATCCCAGTGTGCACGCGGCATGTGCCGATCGTGTTTCGTCTATGTTACGATTTGGACACGTCGGAAACGGGCGGGTTGGCCGCGATTGCCACGCAAAGGTAGAGAACCCGCGCGCCCGAGTAGGTCATCGAGCCCGTGACGAAGATCTGCCGCCCGCCGGCTGAGAACGAGACCCCGACCGCGAGCCGCTGGGCAAGGTCGGGCTCCCTCTCGAGCCTTGCCACGCAGTCGTCGTCGGACGCGAGCACGATCGCGCCGTTCGGCGGGGCGACCAGCACGGAGAACGAGGTCGCCCGGGAGCCGGCGACGGCGGCCGGCGCCGCGGAGGGCTGGGGGCCGACGGCGGCCGCGGCCGGCGCCTCGGGAGCCTGCGCGTGCCTCACCTCAAGCTTGATCATCCGCGCGACCGCCTCCGGCCCGGCGTCTCCCAGAACCGAGCTCACCCAGTCGAGCAGGAGATTGCGCACCGCGTTCAGGTCGCTGGCCTTGGCGATCGGTTCGATGCCGCCGCCCTTCCTGACGGCCTTGAACAGGGTCGAGACTTCCTTCAGGTACACGTTCTTCTGCGCGCCGGGGATGTAGTACATCACCACGAGGTGGACGGGGCTCGCGTCGGTCGCGTCCCACGCGATCCCCTGCGAGGACCAGCCGATGGCGCAGTACAGTTCGCCCTCCTCGCGCTGGCCGCGCACATGGGGAACCGCCACGCCGAGGCCGATGCCCGTGTTGCACTCCTTCTCGCGTCGGGTGATCTCGTCGCCGGCGTCGAGGCCGGCCTCCATGTTCGGATTGGCGTCGAGGATCCGGGCGAGGAAGGCCAGGACCCGCTCCTTGGAGGCCGCCTCGGGCAGTTCGAAAAGGCGCCCTTCCTGGAGTGCTGTTAGAATGCTACGCATGGGTCAGCTGGTTCAATCCATCCCGAATCGATTGTAGAACCACGTCTTCACGATGTGCGTGAGCACGCAGTAGGTCACTGCGAAAAGGGCAAGCCAAAGAAAGAACGCGGCCGGCAGGGGAGTCAGGCCGATCCGGTGGGCGAAGGGCGAGAACGGCAGCCACGTGCCTATGGCCATGATGGCGATGGTTGTCGCGAGCATCGTGGCACTGGCCCGGCTCTGGATGAAGGGGATATGCCGGGTCCGGATGATGTGCACGATGAGGGTCTGGGTGAATATCGACTCCACAAACCAAGCGCTGTGGAAAATCTCCTCTAGGTGGGTCTTGTCGGCGTCGGAGGTACCTGCGTGCCCGAAGGCCGCGCAGCCGAAGACGTACAACATGAGAAACCAGGTCGCATAGTCGAAGATCGAACTGACGGGGCCGATGAACACCATGAAGTTCTGGATGCTGCGGATGTTCCACCGGCGCGGCTTGTCCAGGTATTCCTGGTCGACGTTGTCCAGCGGGATGCCGACCTGGGAGAAATCGTACAGGAGGTTGTTCAGCAGGAACTGGAGCGGCGTCATCGCCAGGAGGCCGGCCGGAAGCACAAATCCGAACCCAATGTAGCTGAACATGTTGCCAAAGTTTGAGCTGGCCCCCATCTTTATGTATTTTACGATGTTCCCGAACACCTTTCGTCCCTCGACGATCCCGTCCTCGAGTACGAGAAGGCTCTTTTCCAGCAGAATGAGGTCGGCGGACTCCTTCGCCACATCGACGGCGGTGTCGACCGAGATGCCGACGTCGGCCGCCTTCATCGCCAGCACGTCGTTGATGCCGTCGCCCATGAAACCCACGACGTGTCCCTGTCCGCGCAGCGTCTTGATCACCCTCTCCTTTTGGTCGGGCGTCAACCGGGCGAGCACATTGGCCTCGCTGACCTCCTTGCCGAAGGCGCCTTCGTCAAGCGCCGCAAGCTGCGGCCCGGTGACGATCTTCGTGATCACCATTCCGACGTCGTTGCAGACCTTCCGCGTCACCAGTTCGTTGTCGCCCGTCAATATTTTGACGGCGACTCCGGATTTCCCAAGCGCCTCGATCGCCCGGGCCGAAGTGTCCTTGGGCGGGTCGAAAAAAGCGATGTAGCCCAGAAGGATGAGCTCGGACTCGTCCGCGACGGAGAACACGGTCTTCGAGCGGTCGAATTCGCGGTACGAGATGGCGAGGACCCGGTAGCCCTGGGCGCTCAGCGTGCGGTACTCGTCCATCAGGTCGTCGCGAATGAGTTGGATGAGCGGATTGATGTCCTCGTCGACCTGGTAGTTGACGCACGCTCCGCTCACCTCCTCGACGGCGCCCTTGCAGATGAGCACGTGGCGGTCCTCGTAGTCGATCACGACCGACATGCGGCGCCTCTTGAAGTCGAACGGGATCTCGTCGACCTTCCGGCAGTTGCGCTCCACGTCGAGGTCGGTGTGGGCGAGGATGGCGCGGTCCAGGAGGTTGCGCAGCCCTGTCTGGTAGAAGCTGTTCATGTACGCGTAGCGCAGCACGTCCTCGCTGATCCGGTTTGTCACGTCCACGTACCGCTCCAGCACAACGTGGTCCTGCGTCAGCGTGCCGGTCTTGTCGGTGCACAGGACGTCCATCGCCCCGAAGTTCTGGATGGCGTGGAGGTGCTTCACGATGACCTTCTTGCGGGACATCATGAGCGCGCCCTTTGAGAGGCATACCGTCATGATCATCGGCAGCATTTCCGGCGTGAGGCCCACCGCCATCGACAGGGCGGCCAGCAGCGCCTCGACCCAGTTATGGTCCCGCAGACCGATGATAAGGAACACGGTCGTGACCATGATTACCATGAACCGGATCATCAGCCACGTGAAGCCGCGCACGCCGCTGTCGAAGCTAGTCGGGTCGCGCTTGGAGAGCATCTTCTCGGCCAGCGATCCAAAATAGGTGCTGCCCCCGGTCATCAGCACGACGGCGCGCGCCGAGCCGCTCAGCACGTTGCTTCCCATGAAGCAGGCGTTGGTGAAATCGAACGGGGCGCGGCCCGCCGGCTGGTTCGAGTCGGCGCTCTTCTCGACCGGCATCGACTCGCCGGTCAGGGCCGACTGGCTCACAAAAAAATCCTTCGCGGTCAGAACCCTCAGATCCGCTGGAATCAGGCTGCCAGCGGCCAGCACGACGACGTCGCCGGGAACAATGTCCTCGAGCAGAACCTCGGTCTCCTTGCCGTCGCGCAAGACGCTCACCGTCGTCTTGACCATCTTCTGCAGCTTCTCGACCGCTCGCGAGGACCGCGACTCCTGGAAGTAGGAGAGGAAGACGCTTAGAAAAACCATGCCCCCGACAATGCAGGCGGTGAACGGGTCTCCGGTAAGGTAGAAGACGGCCGTGATGATCAGCAGCTGGATTACGAGCGGGTTGCGGCAGCGGCTCAACAGGTCGACGAAGATCGAACGATGGCGTCCGGCCGCCACCGTGTTAGACCCGAACTCGCTCAGCTTGGCGGCGGCCTGCTCCGACGTGAGGCCACCGCCCACAGAGCCGAGCCTCGCGAAAATCTCGGCCTCGCCGATCGTATAGAGGGCGGTGTCGGCCGCGGGCTGACGATCCCCTGGGGACTTGGCCTGTGGAGCCATCCTACATTCAGGAACGGCAACATTTGCCGGGAGCAAGCCGGAACCTCTCGGCATCAAATAAATCGGCGGACCCGCGCCGGGGGAGTTTCTCGGCTGCGCCGGTGCGTGTCGCCTCCCCAATCCACGCCGCCGAGCAGCGAAGGGCCCCAAGCGATCTCGAAGCCGGCTCCGCCTCTTCAGAGAAGGGGCGCGCGCAGCGGAATCCCGCCGCCACGGGGCGGCCAAAGGGAGGGGGGACCGCTTGATAAGGAGTGCGGCCGCTGCACGGGAGGGCACGGGGCCGGCCCCGAGTCGCGGCTCCGTGCCCGGCTGCCGGGAGGCCCCATGCGGACGTAAATTGGTGGGGATCAAGCGCTACCCGTCAATGCTGCGCCGAAACGGCCTCCCTTTGGCCCGAAAGATGCAGCATCACATTCACTAATAATTCACGGAGTGAAATTACTGTTGCACCGCGGCGCGCCGGCTCTCTACTTTCGACCTTTTAGGCTAATGCAAACCCACGGACCGAAACGGGTCTACACGCCGCATTCTCTGGAGTACTGGTTTGACATGCTTGCGGACGACTGGTCGGAGACGTTCTCCGAGAGCCAGTTGGACGAGGGCCGCCGGATCTACAGAAGCGGGGAGGTGAGGGAGCTCGAGCTGACGGACCGGGACGCCATCATCCACCGCAGGATAGAGAAGAAGGACGAGTACGCCGTCATCGAGTGGAACGCCGGCAGCCTAGTCGTGAGGTCGTCCACGACGGACCGGGAGATAGCCCATGCGCTCGCCGTGGCGGGGCTTCACGAGATAGAGGAGCTTGTCGCCGACGAGATTTCGCCGCTTCCTGCCGAGAACGGCCGGTCCGGCGAGGCTGCAACGAACGCGGCGCCGAACGGGGCCTCGAATGGAGGCGGCACCAAGGCGGATTCGGGCGCGGGCGCAGCGCCCGCGGCGCCCATGTCGCGGCTGAACGGGCCCTCGCGCCCGCTCACGCTCGTCTTCAAGATCAGGTCCTCGGGCCTCGCCTTCCAGGCCTTCTGGATCGAGGCCGACAAGAAGACCAGGCACCCGGCGCTCGGTCCCGATGCCCACGCGGGATCCAACGGGAACGGCCACGTCTCCTCGGGCGAGCGCGCCAAGCTGATAGGCTTGGCGGCGTACGCGCGCAAGGCGCACTTCCAGTACAGCCAGGAGACGGGCGTCTACCTGATGGAGTCGCTGGTCGAGATACCGAACTTCCTCAAGATCACGCTGCCGCTGTGGAGGCGGGTGTTCGCGATCGAGCTCGACGACAGGACGGCGAACCTGCTCAAGGGGACGAGGAGCGTCGAGATCGAGGCCGTGGCCGAGCGGGTGAGCGGCGACGCCGGCCTCAACCTGCGCTGGATCTTCAGGGCGGGGGAGCGGATGCTGACGGACGGCGAGGTCTCCTCGCTCCTCAAGCGGGGCGGCCAGCCCGTCATCCTCCCCAACCTGGGGATCGTCGCTCTCGCGACGGACCGGTGGGAGTCGTACACGTCCTGGCAGAAGAACATCGAGGAGACGAAGGTGGGAGGGGCGGCCCAGCTCCAGTACCTGGTGTTCTCGCTCTTCAACGACGCGCGCCTCAAGCTCACGCTTTCCCCCGAGATGGAGGCCTGGCGCCAGAAGGTGCTGGCCGCGCCCGATTCCCCGCCGGAGCTGGCCGCGGTCCTGCGCCCCTACCAGAGGCGCGGCGTCGAGTGGATGCACCACCTTTGCGAGGTCGACTGCCACGGGCTCCTCGCCGACGAGATGGGCCTCGGCAAGACCCTCCAGGTCCTCTCGCTCATGGCGGCGAGGCCGCTGCCGGACCGCCCGAGCCTGGTCGTCTGCCCGGCGAGCGTCGTCCCGGTCTGGAAGGAGGAGATGGCGAAGTTCTTCCCCGCCATGTCGGTAGACGTCCTGAAGACGGGCAACGACTTCGGCTCGCGCAGGGACCCCGTGGTCTGGCTCTGCAGCTACACGCAGTTGAGGAAGCACCGCACGCTGCTCGACAACATCGAGTTCGGCTACGCCGTGCTCGACGAGGGCCAATTCATCAAGAACCCGGACGCCAAGGTCACCCAGACCTGCTTCGCGGTTCGCGCCCGCCACAGGATCGTGCTGACGGGCACGCCGCTCGAGAACCGCCAGCTCGACCTCTGGAGCATCTTCAGGTTCCTGCTCCCCGGTCTGCTCGGCTCGCGCTCGTCGTTCGAGGGGGCGCTCGGGGCCGACCGGGAGGGGACGCTCGCCCGCCTCAGGGCGCAGCTGGCGCCGTTCATCCTGCGCAGGACGAAGATGGAGGTCGCCCAGGAGTTGCCCCCGAAGGTGGAGATGGATCTCATCTGCCCGCTCACCGATGTGCAGCGCGCCGAGTACGCGCGGATCTGCGCCGAGGGCCTCGAGCGGCTCGGCGATGACGTTGGCGCCGCAATGAGGGAGAGGTCCTTCGGCTTCCTGGCCCTCCTGACAAGGCTCCGGCAGACCTGCTGCGATCCCGACATGCTGCCCTGGCTCAAGGCGCCGCTAACGGACTCGGGCAAGATCAACCTGCTCATGGAGAAGCTGGCCGAGATCGTGGGAAGCGGCCACAAGGTGGTCATTTTCTCCCAGTTCGTGATGTTGCTCGACCGTGTCCGGGCCGCGCTCATCCAGAACTTCCCCGACCTGCCCCGCTTTGAGCTGACGGGGATGACGCTCGACAGGTTGAAGCCCGTGCAGGCCTTTCAGGGCGCGCCCGGGGCTGCGGCCATGCTGGTGTCGCTCAAGGCGGCCGGCACGGGCATCACGCTGCATGCGGCGGACTACGTCTTCCTTCTCGATCCGTGGTGGAACCCGGCGGTGGAGGCCCAGGCGGTCGATCGCGTCCACCGCATCGGGCAGACGAACACCGTCTTCGTCTACCGCATCGTGACCGCGGGGACGATCGAGGAACGCATCCAGGCCCTCAAGGCGTCCAAGCGGGACCTGTTCGACCGCCTGGTGGGAGGAATGGGCGGCGATTTCGACCTGAGCCAGCACTTCTCGTCGATGAAGAGCCTCGTGCAGCTCACGGCGGCCGCCGACCAGGTGCAACAGGAGCTGGCGGTCTGAGGGTTCGCTCCCGGGCCCGGCCTGCGGCGGCCGCGATGCGCCGCTCTTCGCGCCTGAGGACCGCGATGAGCGAGCAGGGCAGGGCTAGCATGGCCGCCGCCCGCACCAGCGCCGGGGCCGGAAACCGCGGGACAAGGAGCGCGGCGAAGGTGAATCCGCCCGTGACCAGGGCCGTGCGGATGAGCGCCCTGCGGACGGCCGCTCCGATCACGCCTCGGCCCTGTCGGCGCGCGGCGCCCGGCGGGCCGGCCTTCGCATGGGCTGGGCCGCGGGCCCCTCGGAGGCCGGGTCCGCGGATGGTTCAGGATTCGGGCGGTCGTCCGGCCTGCGGATCCTCAGGAACTGGACGTTCTCGGCGACGACCTTCATCCGGGACCTCTTCGCCCCGCTCAGCTTGTCCTGCCATTGGTCGACGTCCATCCGGCCCTCCACGAGGACCAGCGATCCGAGGGTGAGGAAATGCGCGCAGGCCTCTCCCGGCGGCCCCCACACCTCGATGTCGTTGACGAAGGTGGTCTGCGTCCGCTTCTCGCCGCTCTCGTCCCGCGAGTCCCGGTTGATGGCGACGTTGAGGAGACAGAGGGCCTGCCTCTGGGCCGTGGGCTGAAAGCGCAGTTCCGGCGCCTTCGTCAGGTTTCCGATGAACGAGTATCGATTGAGGTAGGGCATGGCGGCGGACTTTCTCCGTGCGATATTGGACAAGTCAAACTTAATAGTTTATGGACTCACTCCGTCTGCGCCTTGGGCTCCGGCTGGACGGGTGCGCCCTTACCCGGCCCCGGTGCGCCCGCGGGCTCCGGCTCGCGCGCGCGGGCCTGCGCCGCGGCCAGGAGCTCCGCTAGCCTGCGGCCCTGCTCCTCCAGCTGGCGCGCCTGCTCAGAGAGCTCGCGGCTGCGCCTCATCACGGACTCGAGCGCGTTGTCCATGCGGGCCGCGCTTTCGCGGTCGGAGGCGACCTCGGCGGCGAGTTCCTGGGGAAGAAGCGCCGGCTGGTACGCGAGCTCGCCGCGGGCGATCTCCCCCATCACGATCCGCATCGAGGTCGGCCCGGGCTGAAGGGCCTGCGCGTCGGTCTCCCGGACGAGCGCCAGGTGGCCGTCCACCAGGATGAGCCTGTAGGTGGCCGGAAGGGTGATCCGGTCGGGCATCAGGATGGCAGCCCGCTCGGCGCCGTTGCCATAGGCCGTGGCGGAGCCGTCCAGGACCGCCTGGTCGAACGGCGGGCTAGGCGCCCCGACGTGGGTGGCGCCGGGCGCCGCCTGGGGGTGGTTCTGGGCCGTGCAGGCGCCGAGCAGGGCGAGGCCGGCGGGCAATGCTGCGAGGATTGTCCTCAACGAGATTGGGCCTTTCCCTGGGGCAGCCTGAGGCCGACAGCGGCCGCGCGCGGGTCGATCGTCTGCTCGACGAAGAGATAGAAGGGCTTGCCGGCCGGAACCCGGATGTAGACGCCGCGCTTTGAGATCTCTTCGCGGATCCGGCCGGCCAGCTGGTTCATGTAATCGGTGGCGCCCGCCCCGAGGGACCCCACGAGCGCGTTGCCGAGCGTGGGCGCCGCCTGGGTCGCGCCAAGGGCGCCCGGCAGGCCGGGTGCCGTCTCCTGGCGCTCCGCGATCGCACCGAAGCCCTGGGCGATGCCACCGATGGCAGCCGCCGCGAAAAGCTTGATCTCCTTGTTGTCGAGCGTCGAGAGCGTGTAGCCGACTAGCCCGTCGGCGCCGTCGTCAAGGCCCCATGATCTCGGCCGGCCCCTGTCGGACGTCGCGACCTCCCGGCGGTCCACGGCACGGGCCCTCAGGATCAGCTCGCGGCCGTTGGCCTCCCCGGGGCAGCCCGGCAGCACCAGGGTCCATTCGCCGTCGTCCACGAGGCGCCCGACGCCTGCCGCGTCGAGTATCGGCTCCGGTCTGGCATAGCTGAAGGCCTCCGTTCCCGCGGGAATGATCACGTTGCCGTTCCAGTCCAGGTCCTCGGTCACGAGGGCAACGATCGGCTCGGACCTCGCCGTGACGCTGTCCAGCGTGTCGACGAGCTGGCATTTCACGAGGCGCCCGAAGGGCGCGAACTCGTCGCCGACCGCGGGCCGGTCCTGCCTCGCGGCGGCATTTTGCGCCGGCGCCGGCGCGGCGACGGCGGGCCCTGGATCTGGGGGCATTTGGAAGATCTCGGGGAGCGTCTTCTTCTCGTCCCTGCGGCGGCTGGCGGGGGTTCCGGGCGGCTCAGAGGACGGCTGAGGGTCGCCGGCTGGAGCGTTCGCCGCGAGGTCCTGCACCGGCTTTGGCCGGACGATCTCCCGGCGGTAGGCGCCGGACACGGGGGGCGCCTCGCGCTCCGCCTCCGCCTGGCTAAGCGCCTCGGGCTGCAGCCGAGTGGGCATGGGCGCGGCCGCGGGCGCGTGGCCGTCCGCCTGGACGGCCTTCCGGTCCCTCCAGGCCCATGCGGCGGCCGAGAGGGCGAGCGCGCCGGCCAGCAGCATGCGGGCCCTCGGCGTGACCCCCGCCCATGCGGTCGAGCTCCCTGCCTTGTCGTTCATGGCGGCGAAAATCCGTCGAGGGGTAGGCGGTCGACGGGGCGCGGATTGACGGATCCGATGAGAAGGACGCTGATCTTGAAATCGTTGTCGGGGAGCAGCCGGGTGGCCTCGCCGCCCGGGCCCCGTGCAAGCACGAGAAGGGCGGCCCCGGTGGCCCAGGGCTCGAGCTCGTTCGCGAACTCCGCCGTGCGGACCGGGTAGACCCTGTCGCCTGCGCGGACGACCCAGCTCACGGGGTCGAACAGGAGGCGCCGCGCCGTCTGGTTCGCGACGCTGGCGCACAGTCCCAGCGTGTCGGTCGTCGAGTCCCGGACGGCGAACCTGGCGCGGATGGTGAAGTCGCCGAAGCTTCGCGGCGGGCAGTCGAGGCTGGCGAGCGCGAGCGAGGGATTCGCAGCCGCGATGGCGCGCGCCCCGGCCGCGGTCGAGTTGAGCATCAGCCGCAGGGTGTCGAGGAGCCCGATCTCCGATTCCGGGCTGGGCTCCCTAAGCCTCGCCACCGGGCGCCGAGCCGAGAGCGCGGCCGCCGGGCCTGGCTCGGCTGGCGCCGCGGCGGCGCTGAGCACGACCTTTCGCCAGGCGAGGCCCGCCGGCGCCGGGATGAACTCCATCGGTAGGGCGCGGGTGCGCCCGCCTGGCTGCGCGAGCACCACGTGCAGCACGCGGTGGGCGTCGGCTGCGACCGGGGTCACGAAGATGCGCGGCTTCCCGCGCGCCGCCTCGATGACGAAGTCGCCCGCGAACCTCTCGGGATCCGGGGTGAAGCCGCGGCCGGCCCAGTCCTCGAGCGGCCAGGGGAACTCGACCTCGAGCGTGTCGCCCGGCTCGGTGGGGAACGCGAGCGGGCGCCGCTCGTCCGCCTCGGCCGGCAGCGTGATCGCCACGATGCTCGGGGGCGGCACCGGGTCGGCTGCCGGGCCCGCGGCGCGCGCCGCGAGCGCCGCGAAGAGGAGGGGGCCGGCGCGGATCATGGGGCGCCCGTCTCCCTCGGCCACCTCACGACGGCCCGGTGGCGCAGGACGACGAACGGGTAGCGCCCCTGCTGCATCGCCTCCTCCTGGGGGGCGAGCTCGACGATGAGGTGGAACTCCCCGGCCGGGGGCTGGTAGGGCAGGCCCTCGACCGCGCCGGAGCGGACGATGAAGCCGCGGACCCGGTACCGCGGCGAGCCGCCCTCGTCCAGGACGTCTATCCCCTCGACCTCGGGGTGGTCGTACAGGTTGCGCCGCTTGCGCTCCTGAAGCTCCGAGCGCACGTCGGCCTGGAGCGTCCTCCAGCTCTCGCCGACGAATATCCGCGCCGCGACCTCGGGGTACGACAGGCCCGACGGGTTGCGGGTGAAGCAGGCCTGGGCGGCCTGGAGCAGGATCTCGCGGAAGAGAGCGCTGCGAGCGTCGGCCGGCCTCACCGGTCCGTAGTGGATCGTGCCGGCCCCGTCGACCGAGTAGGCCCAGACGCCCTGGCGCAGGTTCTCGGTCCCGCGCTCCAGCATCCACAGGGAGAAGGACGGGGAGGCAGCGGCGACGACCATGCACAGCGTCTTGACCTGGTGCTCGGCGACCCACCGGGCAGCCGGGGTGAACGTCGAGGCTGGAGCCGCGCCGCGCGGCCCCCGGTTGGCCTGCGCGTGCGGAAGCTCCGGTTCGTCGGCAGCGCCTGCGCTCATTGGGCGGGGACGAGAGCAGGCCCCGACCAATTAGACAAGTCAAACTTTATGCTTTAATTTGGCGCGCTCTGGCGCCTTGCCCGGGGACGGGGGCGGCGGCCCCTCGCCGGTCTCGACCCATCGCTCCGCCCTGCGCAGCGCGGCGTTCGCCGCCTGGCCCAGCTCGACAAGTCCCGATGCGGATCCGTCCGCCTCGACAGCGTTTGCGTAGTAACGCGTCGCGCCTGGGGGATCTCCGGGAAGCGGAGGCGGGGGCAGCTTGATGACCGTGCCGGCGAAGACGAGGCCGAGCCTCCGCGACCGGCCCCGGGCCAGCAGGGTGAAGTACCGGTCGAAGGCGGCCTGTCTCTGGGAGGGGGTCATTTTTTACGGGGAAACCTGAAGAAAAAGCATTTGCTAAACGTGTCTAAACAAGCTACGCAACCTTTCATCCGGCCTCGGCCACCATACCTGCATATTCATCCCACTAAAACGCCATGAGTGACAAGACCAAAATTCCCGACACGCAACCCGAGGGGCTTTCCGCGACCGTTGCCGCGTCGCGCGGGCTGTCCGAGCCCGACGTCGTCGACTTCCTGCCGCTTCCCGTCTACCCGCTGCTCGGCGTCCAGGTGCACTGCGTCCGGTGGCAGAAGATCGTGCAGGGGATGAGGCGCAAGGGCCTCGTGGTGCGGGTCCACCGGGAGAGCGACCGCGGGGGGCTCTTCAAGGCCGCCTCCCGCCTGAACGTGAAGGTCACGAGCCGCAGGTGCTCCGGGCCCCCGGGGCAGGGCGCGAGCTGGCTCGTGCGCATCAGGGAGGCCGGGAGCCGCAACGCCGCGGACATCGACGCCGCGGACCCGACCGCGTCGGACCGGGGGCGCTACAGGGCTCTCGGCCTCCTCGTGCTGCAGCGGGGGTCGCTCGCGGTCAGGGGGCTCGAGGTGGCGGTCGCGCTTCACCGCTCGCTACGCGAGTTCATCCGCGACAACCGGCTCGCCCCGCGGCGCCGGCGCAACGCGGTCGTCGTGGGCGCCGAGTCCGATGGCGAATTCGTCGTGTCGGTCGCCAGGGAGATTCAGGCCGCGTTCTCGGACCGCGAGAAGAACAAGACGCCCGCTGCTTGACGCGCGCGCCCGCGTGGTCCAACAAGCGGGGCCATGGCGGAGACCCCAAGCGACGGCGCCCTTCCCGCGGTGTACCGCACCCTGCGCCGGCACCTGCAGGAGACGGTGCTTGGGCAGGAGGAGGCCCTCGCGGGCCTCTGCGACGCCCTGCTCGCCGGCGAGATGGGGCACACCCCCCGGGGCCGGCCGAGGAGCATGCTTCTCATCCTCGGCCCGACCGGCACAGGCAAGACCAGCGCCGTCACGGAGGCGAGCAGGCATCTCTTCGGGACCGAGGCGATCGCCAGGATCAACGCGGCCGAGTTCTCGTCGGAGGAGCGGGTGCCGCTTCTGCTTGGGACGGCCGAGGGGGCGCGCGGGCTGCTCGGCGCGCAGATCGGGCGCCTGAGGTCGGCCGGGGGCCGCATCCTTCTCCTCGACGAGATCGAGAAGGCCCACCCCCGGGTTTCGGACTACCTCCTCGGGATCGAGGAGGCCGCCGTCATGCTCGCGAGCGGCGAGACCCTCGACCTGTCCGACCTGCACGTCGTCGCCACCTCCAACATCGGCTCGGCGGGCGTCATCGAGATGGAGGGCGTCGCGCGCTCGTCGGTGCGCCGCTACGTGGAGCAGGAGGCCGCGGCGCACTTCAGGCCGGAGGTCCTCGCCCGGTTCACCTCGGTGCTCGTCTTCGGCCACCTGACGCGCGAGGTCCAGCTGGCGATTTGCCGGCGCATGCTCGAGCGGGAGACGGCGTTCCAGTCGCAGGTCCTCTCGGGCAAGTTTGGGCACCCGCACCGCGTCCGCGCGGCGGCGGAGGTTTGCGGGCGCCTCGTGAGCGAGGGCTGGCACCGCAGGCTGGGCGCGCGCCCGATGCGCAACGTCGTGGAGCGCCGCGTCCGCGGCGCCCTGGTTGACTCCCAGCTGCGGGGGGTCCTCGGGCCCGGAGTGCGCGAATCGGTCCTCGTCGCCGACGGGGGAGGCGGCATCCGCGCCGCCGCGGCGCGGATGCCGGTGGTCCTCTAATATGCGGTGAGGCTGCACGTGAAGACGGCCCACCCTACGCCAAACACGGAGTCGTCGGCGATCCTTACGGCCTCGTCCTCGTCGCGGACGCGGATGACACCCACGGCCGCCGGGCCGCCGCGGGATCAGCTCCGGTCGGGCCAGGGCGGCGGCGGCGGCAGCGACTTTTCGCCGGTCTTGAGCTCGATGAGCGCCTCCTCGATCGCCCGGTCGAGCTGCTGGTCGACGCCCGCGAACTCCTTCGCCGGGTCGTTGTCGACGACGATGTCGGGATCGACCCCGTGGCCCTCGACGGGCCAGTCCCTGCCGTCGGTCGAGTAGGGCGCGGACTCGGGCTTGTAGATGTAGCCGCCGTCGACAAGCGGCAGGGAGTCGCGGAACCCGACGACCCCGCCCCAGGTGCGCTTGCCGACCAGCTTCCCGAGGCCGTCCATCTTGAAGCGGTAGGGGAAGAGGTCGCCGTCGGAGGCCGAGAACTCGTCAATCAGCACAACCTTCGGGCCCAGCTGCATGTCGCGGGGATTGGGCCTGGGGGTCGCGTTTCGCACCTTCTGGACCAGCACCAGCTCGCGCGCCAGGCGCTCGATGATCATCGGCGACACGTTGCCTCCCCCGTTCCCGCGGTCGTCGATGATCAGCGCCTTCTTCGAGAGCTGGGGATAGAAGTGCTTCGCGAACTCTCCCAGGCCCTCGACGCTCATGTCGGGGACGTGGATGTAGCCGACCCTGCCCCCCGACTTCTCCTCCACATGGGCGGTGTTGCGGCGCACCCAGCTCGCGTAGTACAGGGGCGCCTCGTCGGCGATCGGCACAACGGTCACGTTCCGGGCCCCGTCATCGACCGGCTTTGAGTTGACCCTGAGGACGACCTGCTTGCCCGCCTTGCCGACCAGCGCGGAGTAGATGTTGGCCAGGTCGCCGGCCTTCCTGCCGTCCACGGCCAGGATGTAGTCGCCTTCGGCGACGTTGACCCCGATCTCGGTGAGCGGCGAGCGCGTCGCCTCCTGCCAGTTCTCGCCGCGGACTATGCGGTCGACCCTGTAGGCGCGGCTCGCGGGGTCGCGGGAGAGCTCGGCGCCCAGCAGCCCCGTGGCGATGCGCGGGGCCAGCGGCCGGTCGCCGTCGCCGATATAGGTGTGGCTGTTGTGCAGCTCCGCTATCATCTCGCCCGTCAGGTACGTGACGTCATAGCGGGTCTGCGCGAACGGAAGGAGGGCGGCGTACTTGGCGCGCATCGCGGGCCAGTCCACGCCGTTCATCGTGGGCGAGAAGAAGAAGTCGCGCATCTGGCGCCAGCACTCGTTGAAGATCTGGAGCCACTCGGCGTGCCGGTCGAGGTGCATCTCGAGGTCCTTCAGCGAGAGCTTGTCCTTGATCTCGAGCTTGGAGGTCGGAGGGTCGATGAGCGCGTAGTCGTTGCCGACCCTGACGAGCATCTTCTTGCCGTCCGCGGTGATCTCGTAGGATCCGACCTCCCCCAGTTCCGTCTCCTTCCTGTCCTTCAGGCTGTAGAGGACGAGCACCTTCTGGGGGACGGCTCCCGCGGCCTGGACGCCGAGCGTTGTGCCGGCGTCGTCGCGCAGGCAGTAGACCCTGTCGCCCACGGCGCGGATCGAGGTGTAGTTGGACGGCTTGACGGGCAGCCCGATGATGCGGTCCCCGATCCCGTCCTCGTCCACCCTGACTGCGGCATGCCCGGGAGCTCCGGCCTTGCCCGCGTCGCCCCCCGCGGGCGCCTTCTCCCCCGGCGCGGGCGCGATCTCCACCTCGTCGCTCGCGGGCCTCAGGGGCGACTCGGTGTCTTTCGCTAGGGCGACCATGTAGACGCGCTCGAGGTCCTTGAAGACGTGGTCGAACTCGATGTCGCTGACGAGGGGCTTGAAGTCGCGCCGCGACGAGAAGAGCAGGAACTTGCCGTCGTCGCTGAACGCCGGCTCGGTGGCCGAGTACCATCCGTCCGTGACCGCGAACTTCCGGCCGCCCGCGAGGGAGTAGAGCCACACCCGCGCGAGCGAGGTCTCCTCGGGTCTCGACCACGCGATCCACTGGCTGTCGGGCGACCAGGCATACTGGCGGATCTCGAGCGCCGCGGCCGTGTCGACCAGGGTGACCGCCTTTGTGTCGACCGCGACGAAGCGCAGCCGCTGGAGCCGGTCCGCCCACAGGAGCTTCCTGCTGTCCGGCGACCAAACCGGCTTGAAATAGTACGTGTCCGCCCCGCTCGTCACCCGCACCGGCTCGCCGCTCCCGTCCTGCGCGCGGACGTACAGCTCGTTCTCCCCGGACTCGTCGGAGTCGTAGGCGATCCATCTGCCGTCGGGCGACCACGAGGCGTCGCGCTCGTGGACCCCCGACCGGCGGCTCAGGTTGCGGGTGGCACCGTCCCTTGCGGGAACCGTGAAGGTGTCGCCGCGCGCGGTTACCACGACCCGCTTGCCGTCGGGCGCCGGGGCGGCGGTCTCGACGAATTTCGCCACGTTTATGAGCGCGTCGCGCGACGCCGCGAAGTCGTCCCTCACCGAGATCGGCACGCGCCGGGCGGAGCCGGCCGCGATGTCGAACGACCAGATGTAGCCGGCCTCCTCGAACACGATAAGCCCCGCCCCGAGCGAGGGGAACTTGATGTCGAAGTCCGTGAAGCGCGTGTGCTGTGCGGTCTGCCGGCTCGCCAGGTCGTAGCTGTAGAGGTTGAGCCTCCTGTCGCGGTCCGAGAGGAAGTAGATCCGGTTGTTCGGCGCCCACATCGGGACGATGTTCTGGGACGGGTTGTTCGTGATGTTCTCGATGGCGCCGCTCTTGAAGTCGAAGATCCAGATGCTGTCGGCCATGCCCCCGCGGTAATCCTTCCATGTGCGGAACTCGCGGAAGACCCGGTTGTAGGCCATCCGGGTGTCGTCCGGGGAAAGCGAGAGGAAGCCGCCCCTCGGCACCGGCAGCTGCGCCGGCAGGTCCCCGTCCATCCCAACCGTGTACAGCTGGCCTATGAACGGATTGAACGAGCGCATCCTCGAGCGGAACACGACCTCGCGGGTTGTGTTCTTCCAGGCCATGACGATGTTGTTTGGCCCCAGCCGGTCTCCCAGGTCGTCCCGAGCGACCGTCGCCGTGAACGTGAGCCTTCGCGGGGTCCCGCCCTCCGCCGGCATCACGTAGACCTCCGTGTTTCCGTCGTACTGGGCCGTGAACGCGAGTTCGCCCCCGTCCGGCGAGAACCGCGGGAAGACCGCGAAGCCCGGGCCGTTTGTCAGCCTGCGGGCAACGCCGCCCTGCACGCCCACGGTGTAGAGCTGGTCCGCGTAGGAGAACACGATCTGCCTGCCGTTTGTCGCCGGAAACCGCAGGAGGCGGGTCTCATCGGCGGGGGCGGCCGGGTCCGGCCGCAGAGGGGAGGCTAGCAGGGCGAGGCATGCGGCGAACGGGATGAATCGTGTCACGGCGGGGTTCGGTTGCGGTTTCCCGTAGCTTAAACGGCGATGGCTGCAAAAGGCAAACGCGATGTGCCACACAAGGGGGCTGGAAGCAAGGTCTTGCGCAAATGGGGCCGGGGCCCGTGCCGACCCGCGCCACCGGCGCCGGGGCAGCCTGAAGTTGCCGCAGACCGGCGATTCTGCGTCAATGCCCCATGCTCAGTCGCTCGATTGCCCAAGGCGGCAGTAGCGCTTCGACGGCGCGGCGCGGGACTTCGTTGCGCGGGCTTGCCGAGAGGCACCCCGGTGCGGCCCTGGCCCTAGGTGCGCTGCTTGTCGGCGCGTTCTCGACGGCCTGGCTCCTCCTGCAGTCCCCGAACTTCCTCTCGGGGTATGATTTCGTGCGCATGCACGCCTTCTATAAGGCGTTCTACCGCGAGGCCCTGCTCGCGGCCAGGCTGCCGCTGTGGAATCCGTACGTGGGCCTCGGCCGCCCGTTCCTTGCCGACATCGAGACTGGGACGCTCTATCCGCCGAACCTCCTCGTGCTCGCCCTCGGCGTCAACGGCGGGGTCGCGGTCCTCGTCCTGCTGCACCAGGCCCTGGCGGTCTACGGCGGCGTGCGCCTGGGCCGCGCGCTCGGCGCCAGCGCCGGCGCCAGCTGGCTCGTCGGCGCCGGGATGGCGCTCGCCAGCCCGTTCACCAGCCGGCTGGCGGCGGGGATGGTGCCGGTGTACTTCTCGCTCTGCTGGTGGCCGGCCCTCCTCTGGCTCGGGACGAGCCTCCAGGACCGGTGGGATGGCCGGGCCGCCGCGGGATTCGCCGCGGCCGTCGCCATGGCCGTGCTGGCGGGCAATCCGCCCATCCTCTTTGTCGAGCTGCTGGGGCTGGCCGTGTTCCTCGTCCTTCGCGAGAGCTGGCCCGCCGGCCCGGGCCTGTGGCGCCCCTGGCTGAGGAACCGCTCGGGGCTGGTCGCCGCCGCGATCATCGGCGTCGGCGTTTCCGCGGCCGCGCTCCTGCCCTTCTTCGACCTTGTCGGCCAGGGCAACCGGCCGCTCAACTCGCCCGAATTCGCCACGGCGAACGGCATGCCGCCTGCGAGCTGGCTCTCTCTGATCGTCCCGGCGTCGGCCGAGTTCAGCCCCAACTGGGAGTACGACCTGCACTGCGGCCTGCTGCCGCTGTTCGCCGCCGTCGGGGGGATCTTCCTCTGGCGCGACCGCAACGTGCGCGCCCTTCTCGGCCTCGGCCTTCTGGGCGCCCTCCTCGCGGCGGGCGACCGGGCGCCCTTTCTGGGCTGGGTCGTGCACCTCGTCCCGGGGGCGTCGGCGCTGCGGATGCCCCCGCGCTACGGAATCTGGCTCGCCGCCTCGCTGCTCGGCACGGGCTCGATCGCCCTGTCCCGCGGGCCGCCGCGGGCGGTTCCCGCTATTCTCGCCGGCCTGGCGGTCGCGGCGGCCTGGATAGCGTGGCTCAGGCCCCACGTGCCGGCTGGCCCCGGTGGGGCTGCCGGGTACTATGCGTCCCACCTCGGCCCTCTCTGCGGTGCCGCCCTCCTGGTGGGGCTCTGGCACGCGCGCGCGAGGATCCCGGGCTGCGCGCGGCCGCTCGCATGCTTGCTGGGAGCGTTCTGCGCGGTGAACTGGCTCTGGGCCATACGGCTGCAGGCGCCGGTGTATTCTGGGTACGGCTTTCGGACCGACGAGGCGGGCGTCCGCGCCGCGCTGCAGGAGAAGGGCCTGCTCGCGCCCGGCGGCGCGCCGCCCCGGATTTCGTTCAACCCCGAGGACCTGTGCGAGAACGCCGGGATGGTCGTGGGCTTCAGCAGCTACGACAGCTACGCCAATCCGGCGCTGATCCGCGTCTGGAGCTACCTCCACGCCGCCGCCGGCGTCCCCCTGTCGGGGACGGAGTTCATCCGGCTGCCCCGGGCGATTTGCGCGGCGCCGGACCGCCTGGACGGCCTCAACCTGGTGGCGCGCCTCGATCACGCGAGCCGCTCGCTCGTCGTCCGCGCCCACCCGGATCCGCGGGCCTACATGGCCTTCGACGCGCGGGTCGTGCCGGACTGGAGGACTGCGGAGGAAGCGATGGCGGCGCGCCGCGATTTTCGCGAGACGGCCCTGCTCGAGGAGGGCCTGGCCCCGGACTTCGCGGCCTCGCCGGGCAGCCACGACTCCTCTGTGGTGATCGAGCGCTTCGAGCCCGAGCGAATAGCCGTGCGCACCCGCGCGGACGCCGCGGGGATCCTGGTCCTCGCCGAGGCCTGGTATCCGGGCTGGCGGGCCAGGGTCGGCGGGGCCCCCGCGGCCGTCTTTCCGGTCAACGGCTGGATGCGCGGCGTCGTTGTTCCGGCTGGCGAGCACGAGGTGGTGCTCTCGTACGGCGAGCGCGCCCTGGCGGCCGGCCTCGGTGTCAGCCTCGCTAGCGCCGCGCTCCTGGCCCTCCTCGCGCTCCGCGCGCCGGGGTCCCCGGCGCGAGGAGCCGCTCAGACAGACTCGAGGATCTTGTAGAGGCGCTTGACCATGCCGGACGCGTCCTCGAGGAGGCCGGCCGAGATCAGCGCGTTGTCGAGGACCTGCTCGGCCACGAGCCTGGCCTTTTCCGGCGCCGACCCCTGGAGCTCGGAGAGTCTCTTCACGACGGCGTGTCGCGGGTTGATCTCCAGGTTAACGCGCAGGGGGGGCTGGGAGCCGTCCTTGCTCATCGCCTTCATGAGCCTGCGCATGTGCGGGGACGTGAACTTGTCGGCGTTCAGGGCCAGGGCGGGGGAGTCGACCAGCCGGTCGCTCGCGCGGACGTCCGCCACCCGCTCGCCCAGGCAGTCCTTGAGCCAGGCGACGAGCGCCTTGGTCTCGGCCTCCCCGAGGGCCCCCTCGGCCTTGGGCTGGTCCGAGAGCTTCACGTCCGCGTGGTCGGCCGCGATGATCTTCTTCCCGTCGAACTCGCGGATGGCGCTCATCACGTATTCGTCGACCGTCTCGTAGCAGAACAGGACCTCGAGGTTGCGCGCCCTGAATCCCTCGAGGTACGGACCGGCCTCGATCGCCTCCCTGCTCGGCCCGAGCAGGTAGTAGATCTGCGTCTGGTCGCCTCCCATCCGCGAGACGTAGTCGGGCAGCGACGCCGTCTTCCCCTTTTCGGTTAGCGAGGACTCGAACCTGAGAAGCTTGGTGAGCGCGTCCTTGTGCGTGTAGTCGAGGGCCGCGCCCTCCTTGAGGAAGACTCCGAACTCCCGGTAGAAGTCCGCGTAGGCCTCGGGCCGATTCTTGGCCTCCTCGTCGAGGAACTTCAGGAACCGCTTGGTGATCACCCGGTTCAGCTTCTCCACAAGCGAGCGGTCCTGCATCGTCTCGCGGGAGATGTTGAGCGGGAGATCCTCGCTGTCCACGACGCCCTTCAGGAACCGGAGCCATTCCGGGAGGAGGTCCTTGGGCCGGGCGTCGATCATGACCTTGCGGCAGTACAGGGCCACGGCCGGCTCCAGCCGGGAAAGCCCCATCTTCTCCACGTTGTCCTTCGGCACGAAGACCAGGGCGTTGATCGATATGGGGGCGTCCGCGCTGAAATGCAGCCGCAGCCGCGGCTTCTCGGCGTCGTGCCCCAGGTACTTGTAGAACTCGTCGTACTCCTCGTCCTTGATCTCAGCCTTGTTGCGAAGCCACAGGGCCTGGACCGTGTTGATGCGCTTGCCGTTCAGGTTGATCGGGAACGACACGAACGCGCTGTACCGCTCGAGGATCTCGCGGACCCGCCAGTCCTGGCTGAATTCGGAGCACTCGTCCTTCAGGTCGACGGCCACCTTGCACCCCCGGCGCTCTCCGGTGGACTCCTCGATCGCGTAGCTTCCCCCGCCGTCGCTCGTCCAGAGAAGGCCCTGCTCCTGAGGCCTCCACGAGTGCGTGTACACCCTGACGGTCTTGGCCACCATGAACGCCGAGTAGAACCCGACGCCGAACTGGCCGATCAGCCCGGCGGCCTTCTGGTCGCCCTCCCCGAGGGCCCGCAGGAACGCCTTCGAGCCCGAGTGCGCGATCGTCCCGAGGTTCTCGACCAGCTCGGCCTGGGTCATTCCGATCCCGAAGTCCTGGATCGTGAAGGTCCTGGCCTTGTCGTCCGTCGTGATGTTGATCTCGAGGTCCAGCTTGTCGTCGTAGACTTCCTTCTGCGTGAGCCGGAGGTGGCGCAGCTTCTCGAGCGCGTCGGAAGCGTTGCTGACCAGCTCGCGCACGAAGATCTCCTTCTCCGTGTAGAGCGAATGGACGACGATATCGAGCAGCTGCTTGATCTCGGCCTGGAACTCGAAGGTCTGGGGGGCGGCGGCGGGCATGTCTGTTTGGAAAATTTGGGAGGCGAGCGTACCGCGGTCCCCGCAAAAATCAAACAGGCAGACGCAGCGCGGCTCCGGGCGGCCGGGGCTCAGTCGGAGCCGACCGCCGTCACCTCAAGGGAGGTCACCATGCGGGCCCAGCGGGCGACTCTCTTGTCCCCCGGGACGACCAGGCGCAGCGGCCCCTGGGCGTCGGGAAGGGGTTTTCCGTCCTCGAGGTCGACTAGGAGGATTGTGCGGCCGTTGAAGGCGCCGTCGAACTCGGCGAGGGCGAAGACGACGTCGTAGTGATCGCGGCAGCGGACGAGCACCGCGAGCCGCAGGCCCCTGCCGCGCAGCTTCTCGCCGAATTCGACGCCGGCCTTCGCAAGCAGGTCGCGCACGGGAACGCCCGAGTAGGTGTGGCTCTGCTTCTCGTGCGCGTCGAATGCGGTCACCTCCTGGTGCGCCATGGCGGACAGCTCCGCGGACGAGAAGGACGCGATCCTGCCCTCGTACAGCACGGTCAGCGGGGGTCCGGAGGCCCGGAGGGCCGCGCTGGCCACCAGGGCGAATCCGAAGAGGAGCGCCCTCGGGGCCGCGCCGGGCCGAGGCCGCCTCGCGGCGCCGGCTAGGGGTGTGGGAGCTGGGGACGGCGGTTGCACCGCATACTTCTTCGGGGGCCGCCGCGCGGCTGACAACGGCAAAAGCGCGCTCCGGGCGGCGGCGGCCCGCCGCAGGGCTTGGTTTGAAACAAGGGGACGAGTCTGCATGCTGGGGGATGATCCCTATGAAGACCGGACCCTCGACCCGCCCCATCAGCCCGGAGGCCAGGATCGGGCACGTGCACCTCAAGGTCGCCGACCTTGAGCGGGCGCTCGGCTTCTACTGCGGCGTGCTCGGATTCCAGCTGATGCAGCGGTTTGAGCGCGGCGCCGCCTTCGTGTCCGCCGGAGGGTACCACCACCACATCGGCCTCAACACGTGGGAGAGCCTGGGGGGATCGCCGCCACCCGCGGGCTCGACCGGCCTCTACCACCTCGCGGTCCTCTATCCCAGCCGGGCGGAGCTCGCCGACGCGCTCAGGCGCCTGGCCAGGGCGGGCATACCCCTCGACGGGGCCTCGGACCACGGCGTGAGCGAGGCCCTGTACCTGCGCGACCCGGACGGCAACGGCGTCGAGCTCTACTGGGACCGCCCGCGGGACCGGTGGCCCCGCGACAAGACGGGAGGCGTGGCCATGTTCACGCGGCCGCTGGACCTGGACGGGCTGCTCGCCGAGCCCGAACCCGCCTGAGGCCCGGCTGGAGCCCGTGAGGTCAACCGGGCTGCGCGGTCCCGCCCAGGTAGGCCGCCTTCAGCTGGGGGCTCTTCCTCAGGTCCGCGCTCGGGCCGTCCATCGTGAGGCTCCCCGTCTCAAGGACGTACGCGTGCGCGCTGATCTCGAGGGCGAGGTTGGCGTTCTGCTCGACCAGGAGGATGGAGATGTTCCGGTCGCGGTTGATCTCGACGATCTTCTCAAAGATGGTGCTGATCAGCCTCGGCGCGATCCCGAGGGAGGGCTCGTCGAGCATCAGGAACTTGGGCTCGGCCATGAGCGCGCGCCCGATGGCCAGCATCTGCTGCTCGCCGCCCGACAGGGTGCCCGCCGTCTGGTGCAGGCGCTCCCTCAGGCGCGGGAAGATCCCGAATACGTAGTCGCGGGTCCCCGCGATGGCGGCCCTGTCCCTGCGCAGGTACGCCCCCATCGCCAGGTTCTCTTCCACGGTGAGGTTCGAGAATACCATCCGGCCCTCGGGCACGTGGCCGATCCCCCGGGCCACGATCTTGTGGGCGGGCAGCTGGGTGATGTCCTCCCCGAGGAACCTGATGGTGCCGCTCCTCGGCCTGAGCAGCCCCGAGATGGTCCGCAGCGTTGTGGTCTTTCCCGCCCCGTTGCCCCCGATGAGCGTCACGATGGAGCCGCGCCCCACCCGGAGCGATATGCCGCGCAGCGCCGAGATCGCGCCGTAGGAGACACAGAGGCCGGATACCTCGAGCATGGGCGTCAGTGGCGGGCGAAGCCGGTCTCGTGGGCCTCCCCGAGGTAGGCCTCGATGACCTTTGGGTCGCTCTGGATCTCGGCGGGCGAGCCCTCGGCTATCTTGATGCCGTAGTCGAGGACGGCGATCCGCTTGCAGACTCCCATGACGACCCTCATCGAGTGCTCGACCAGGAGGATCGAGAGGCCGAATTCCCTCTGTATCCTCTGGATCAGGCTCATCAGCTCGACCTTCTCGGAGGGGTTCATCCCCGCGGCCGGCTCGTCGAGCAGCAGGAGCCTCGGGCGGGTCGCCAGGCACCGCACGATCTCCAGCCGGCGCTGCTCGCCGTAGGGCAGGATCATGGCCGGGGCGTTGCGGAACCGGCGCAGGTTGAAGAGGTCGAGGAGCTCGTCGACCCAGCGCCCTACCTCGGCCTCGTCCTCGCGGAAGGAGCGCATCCGCACGAGCGCCTGGGCGACGCAGTGCCTCCTGTGGAGGTTGCACGCCACCCGGACGTTGTCGAACACCGACAGGCTCTTGAACAGCCGGATGTTCTGGAAGGTCCGCGCGATGCCCCTCTCGACCACCTCGTTGGCCTTCAGGGCCGCCAGGTCCACGCCGCGCGAGCGCACCGTCCCGCTTGTCGGCCGGTAGACGCCGGTCACGAGGTTGAAGACCGTGGTCTTGCCTGCGCCGTTGGGGCCTATCAGGCCAACGAGGTCGCCGTCGTCCACCCGCAGGTCCAGGGCGTTCACGGCCGTGAGGCCCCCGAACCGGATCGTTGCCTTGCTGAGCTCGAGGATCGGACCGGCCATCTGGCTCCTGGGCGCGCTACTGGCGCGCGGGCTGGCGGCCTCGCCGCAGCCGCGACGCGATCCCCGCGTAGTTGAAGTTGAACAGGCCGTTGGGCCGCAGGAGCATGAGGAGGATCAGGAGGAACGCGTAGAGTATCATCCGGTACTGCTCCACCGAGCGCAGCACCTCGGGCAGGATCGTCAGCAGGACCGCCGCCATGATCACCCCGGGCGTGTTGCCCATCCCCCCGAGTATCACCATCACCACGATCTCGATGCTCTTGGTCAGGTCGAATCCCGTCGGGGTGATCGTGAGCTTGAAGTGGCCGTAGAGGCCCCCGGCGACGCCGGCGAAAAAGGCGCCGACGACGAAGGCGACGATCTTGTACCGGGTCGTGTTGAGGCCCACCGACTCCGCCGCGATCTCGTCGTCGTGGGTGGCGATGAACCCGCGGCCGTAGGTGGAGTGGACGAGGCACACCACGGTGAACACCGTCAGCGCGGCGAATCCGTACACCCAGAAGACCGTCGTGTAGTTCGGGATCCCGTTTAGCCCCAGGGCGCCCCCGAGGGCCTCGACGTTCTGGAACACGACGCGGATGATCTCGCCGAAGCCGAGGGTGACGAGCGCCAGGTAGTCGCCCTTCAGGCGCAGCGACGGAATCCCGACGCCGAGCCCCGCCACGGCGGCGCCGAGGCCGCCGGCCAGGAGGGCCCCGAGGAAAAGCAGGCCCTGCTGCGCCCCCGTGCCGCCCGCGTCCCCGAGCAGCCTCGGGCCGAGGAGGAGCGTCACGGCCGCCGAAAGGTAGGCCCCCACCGACATGAAGCCGGCGTGGCCCAGCGAGAACTGGCCCGTGTAGCCGTTCACCAGGTTCAGGGAGACGGCCAGGATGACGTTGATCCCGACCCCCGTCATCACGTCGAGGTAGTAGGGGTCGATCCGGTCCGCGTAGTGCGAGACCGCGAAGGCCGCCAGCACCGCGGCGCCCAGGGCTATGAGGGGCTTCGGCATCAGACCTTCTCCGCGGTGAACCGGCCGAGGAGGCCGGCCGGCCGGAACAGCAGGATCCCGATGAGCGTCGCGAACGCTATCGCGTCCTTGTAGGTGGACCAGCGCGAGCCGTCGACGAAGGTCTCCACCATCCCGAGGATCAGGGCCCCGAGCGCGGCGCCGGGTATGTTGCCGACGCCCCCGAGCACGGCCGCGACGAACGCCTTGAGCCCCGGCACGACCCCCATCAGGGGGTCGATCGAGGGGTAGTTGAGGGCGTAGAGGACGCCGCCCGCCGCGGCGAGGGCCGAGCCGAGCCCGAAGGTGAACGAGATCACGACGTCTATGTTGATGCCCACGAGCTGCGCCGCCTTCGGGTTCAGGGCGACCGCCCTCATCGCCGTGCCGATCTTGGTCCTGTGGACCGTGAACTCGAGGGCGACCATGAGGACGAGGGCGACGACGATCACGATCACCTGGTTCGTCGACACGATGAGGCCGTGGAGGGCGATCACCCTCGTCGGGAATAGGGGCGGGAACGCCCGGGGCGTGGCCCCGAACACGAGCTGGCCGGTGTATTCGAGGAAGAGGGACATGCCGATGGCCGTGATGAGGACGTTCAGGGTGGGGCCGCCGCGCAGCGGGCGGTACACCAGCCGCTCGATCGCGATGCCCAGTACGGCGCAGCCCGCCATGGCGCACGCCAGGGCCATGAGGCCGCTCGTCGCCGACCCCTGGGGGAGGTTCCTGCCGACGAAGTAGCCGATGAACGCGCCGACCATGAACACGTCCGAGTGCGCGAAGTTGATGAAGCGCAGGACGCCGTAGACCATCGTGTAGCCGAGCGCGATCAGGGCGTAGATGGCGCCGAGCGAGAGGCCGTTGAGGAGTTGCTGGAGGAACTCCGTCATGCGGGGGGTCGCATGGCGCTACGGCGCAATGCTCTGGACGAAGGCGAACCGGCCGTCCCTCACCATGATGACGAACGCGGCCTTGGACGCGTTGCGCTCCTTGTCCATGGTGGTCTTCCCGGTCACGCCCTCGAAGTCCGTTGTCGCGGCGAGCGCGTCGCGGACCGCGGGCCCCTCTACCGAGCCGGCGCGCCGGATCGCGTCGGCCAGGATCTCGACGGAGTCGAAGCCGAGCGCCGCCATCGCGTCGGGGGTCTCCCCGCCGAAGCGCGCCTGGAACCTGGCGACGAACGCCCTGACGGCGGGCGCGTCCACCTGCGCGGAGTAGTGGGTCGTGTAGTAGCAGCCCTCGACCGCCTGCCCCCCTATCTCCACGAGCTCCGGGGCCTCCCAGCCGTCGCCGCCGAACAGCGGGACCGTGATGCCGAGCTCGCGCGCCTGCTTGCAGACGAGGGCGGCCTCGGTGTAGTAGCCGGGGACGAACACGCCCTCGACCCCGGCGGCCTTAATCGCGGTGAGCTGCGCGTTGAAGTCCTTGTCGCCCTCGGTGTACTTCTGCTCCACGGCGACCACGCCGCCGTCGGCGGCGAAGCGCTCGTCGAAGTACCTGGCGAGCCCCACGCTGTAGGCCGACGAGACCGAGGTGAGGACGGCCACCCTGCGGATCTTGAGGGTGTCCTTCGCGAACTTGGCCAGCACCTGGCCCTGGAAGCGGTCGGTGAAGCAGACCCTGAAGATGTAGCTGCCGATCTCGGTCACCTTGGGGTTGGTGGAGGACGGCGACACCATCGGCACCCGGTAGGCCTGGCAGATCGGGGCGGCCTCGAGCGAGCGCATGGAGGCGACCTCGCCCAGGATCGCGACGACCTTGTCGCGCGAGATCAGCTTCTTCACGATCGTAGCCGATTCGCCCTGCTTGGACTGGTTGTCCTCCGTGATGAGCTCGAGCTTGCGCCCGAGGACGCCCCCAGCGGCGTTGACGCCCTCGACGGCCAGGAGGGTCCCCTTGTGGGAGGACTGGCCGAAGGCGGCCTCCTTTCCCGTGAGCGAGGCGTATTCGCCGATCCTGATCGCATCCTGGGCGAACACGCTGGATGCGGACAGGGCTGCGGCAGCCGCGACCGCCCCGGATAGAGGGCTCAGAAGGCGGAACATTTTGTTTCTCGTGGAGGAGGAGCCAATGGGAGCCGCCGTCGGGTTTCAAACGAATTGCCTTACTATTTGATTAAGAGGCGCCGGCGTGCTCCCATCGCCCCGTTGAACACGTTTGACCGGCACCTCCTGCGCGAGTGGCTCGAGATCCTCGGCCTCGTGCTCGTGCTGACCAGCGGCCTGCTCCTCGTCCAGGTGATGTACGACGATTTCAGGGACCTTCGCGAGGCGGGCGCCGCGGGCGCCGACCTGCTGCGCTATGTCGCCGTAGCCATACCCGGCTTCCTCGCCGTTACGCTGCCCATCGTCCTGCTTTGCTCGACCCTCTACGTCCTCGGCAAGCTCCACAAGGCGAACGAGCTGACGGCGATGCGCGCCGCCGGCGTCGGCTTTGGGCGGCTCATGGCCCCGATCTGGCTGGCCGGCCTGCTCTGCTGCGCCCTCTCGTGGTGGCTCAACGCGACCGTCGTGCCCTGGTCCGTCGAGCAGGCCCGGCTCATGAAGGACGGCCTCCAGTTCAGGAAGCAGGCGCGTTCGGTCCCGGAGGACAGGATCGGGGTGGTCTTCAGCGTGGGCTTCGACAACCCCGACGGGCGCCGGATGTGGTTCTTCGACCGGTACAGCAAGTTCACCGGGAAGGCGTACGGGGTCTCGGTCACCGAGATGGACGTGCTGCGCCGGGAGACGAGCCGCGTGGTAGCCGCGCAGGCCTGGTTCGACGAGAAGCGGCACGGGTGGGTGTTCAAGGACGGGCGCCTCATGGGGTTCGATCCGGAGACCGGCAGGAACACCTCGTCGGACCCGTTTTCCGAGCGTTTCTACGCCCGGTTCCAGGAGGACCCTCGGCTCATGCTGCTGATCGACCGCAGGCCGATCGACCTCTCCTTCACGGAGCTCAGGCAGCTGGACGACTACTACTCCCTGGAGAACAACCCCAAGGGGATCCCGTACGCGGTGCGCTATTACGGGCTCATCGCGGACATCCTCGGCCCGCTCATCGTGATCGCGATCGCGATTCCCTTCGCCGTGTCCGGCGTCCGCGTGAACCCGGCCGTCGGAGTCTCAAAGTCGATCGGGCTTTTCTTCCTGTACTTCGTGCTCAAGAACCTGGCCGAGGCGCTTGCGACCAAGGAGCTGGTCCCCGCCGCCCTTGCGGCCTGGATTCCCGACATAGGGATGGCCTGCCTGGCGCTCGTCCTGTTCTTCCGCCTGCGTTAGCTGGCCCGTCGCGGGTCACGTGCGCAGGTACGAGGCGCCGTTCACGTCGATGACCGCTCCCGTCATGGCAGCCGGGGCGTCCAGCGCGCAGAAGACCGCCACGCGGGCCACCTCGTCGGCCCGCGCGACGCGGCCGAGGGGATGCTGGCCCCGGATCTCGGCGCCGCGCGGCCCCGTGAGGTGCTCGGCCGCCATGTCGGTCCCGACCCATCCGGGGGCCAGGCAGAAGACCAGGACCCCCTCCGGCGCCAGCGCCTTGGCGAGCGACTGGCTGAGGGAGTTGAGACCCGCCTTGCTGGCGCCGTAGCCGGGCGCCTCGGGTTCCCCCCGGAAGGCGCCCCGCGAGGAGATGTTGACGATCCTGCCGCCGCCGGAGCGCGCCATGGACTGGGCCGCGAGGAGCGACAGGTTGGCGGGCCCGAGCAGATTTGCGGCGATCACCCGCTCCCAGGCCCTGCGCCACGCGGCGTAGCCGGTGGACATGGGGGGGTGCTCCTCGTACACCGCGGCGTTGTTGACGACGATCCCGATCCTGCCGAGCCGCCGCGAGGCCTCGCGCCAGAGGCGGCCCACCCTGGCGCCGTCGGCCATGTCCGCGCAGAGGACGGCGTGGCCGTCGCCGGGCAGATCGGCGAGAAGCGCCTCTGCCGCGGCCCGGTTCCGTCGGAAATGGACGCCGACACGGACGCCGCGCGCCGCGAGCTGGATCGCCACCTCGCGCCCGATGCCCCGGGAGGCGCCGGTCACGAGCGCCGTCTGGCGATTGCTTGCCTTGGTCATGGTGCCTGGGGGCCGGGATGGCGTCGCCGCGCCGGCTACGCCCAGTTGTAGTTGAAGCTGATGCTGATCCTCTCGGCGTCCACCCTGTTCTGGGGGACCTCGTGCCTGAGCCAGCTCTCGAACAGGACGAGGTTGCCCTCGCGCGCGGGATAGGCGGCGTGGGCCAGGTTGGTCCGCCGCGCCCCCGGCAGCCGCGGTGGCGCGGCCATGAAGCGGTCGAGACGCGGGTCCTCGAACTTCAGGCCGGGGCTCCCGCGCGGAACCGCGACGTAGTAGGTGCCGCTCACGAAGGCGAGCGGGTGCAGGTGGAGCGAATGCGCCGCCGTGGGAGGCATGATGTTGACCCAGCAGTCGGTCATGCGGATCTCGCGCCCGCGCAGGTCCATGTCGAGCGCGCGGGCGAACCGGCGCACATGGGGGCCAATCCTGCGCTCGAGGCGCGTGAACGTGCTCGAGAAACGATGGAGCTCGTTGAGCGACGCGTAGCTCGTGTATCCGCCCGGGTAGTTGCGCCGCGACCACTCGCGGCCCGCCCTGTCGAAGTCGCGCAGGGAGCGGCACTCCGCGGCCAGCTCGGCGTTGAGCCGGTCCAGCCCGCGCTCCAGGAGCGGCTCGCAGTAGACGAGGGTGGGGAACCAGGCGCGGATCACTGCGATCCCGCCGCCCCGCCCGGGCCGTGCGCCCGCGCGCCCGCTTGGAGTGCGTCTCCTTCCATCGCGCGACGATAGTGCGCCCGGGCGATGCCGGCGCAAATCCCAAAAGTCAGCGCGCCGCGGCCGTGCCTGCGGCCCGGGCGAGGAGGGGCTTTCCCCTGGCGTCGGCCGCCTCCCGGAGCAGGCCGAGGAAGGCGCGCCTCTGGGCCGGCGTCAGCCCGGAGGGCGCCCATCGCTCGGACAGGAGGAAGCTGTGGAGGGCGTCGTCGCACCGCCCGAGCTTGAGGAGGACCAGGGACCGGTCGTAGGCGGCCTGGTAGAAGCGGCAGTCCTCGCGCAGGGCGTACGCAAAATGGTCGTCCGCCTCCCTGTCCTCCCCCTCTCTCGCGAAGGCGAGGCCGAGGCGCTCCTGCAGGATCGCGAGGTAGGAGACGGGCCCGTAGTACCTCCCGATGCGCCGCTTGTCCGCGATGATAGCCGCGGCCTTGAGCAGCCCCGGGCTTGCGGGCCGGTCCCTGAGCCGCGAAGCCACGGCGGCCTCGGCGGCCGCCTCGTCACCGCGCAGGAACTCGAGGATGAGCCGCCGGCTCGTGAAGTCCTCCAGCAGTTCGGCGTTCCTGATCCCTCTCTCGACATAGGCGTGCTGCGTCCGGTCGTCCGACCAGGCCCCGAGCTGGCGCCAGCTGAGGAAGCCCAGGGCGGCGATGACGGCGAGGGAGGCGGCCGAGGCGAGCGCCCGCGCGCGCGCCGTCGAAAGGCGCGCAAGGCCTGCCGCGATGACCGCAGCCATTATCACGGCCAGGAAGTAGCCGTAGCGGTCGCTTGGCATGTGGGGTTTCTCCGTCATGCCGAAGAACGGCGCGGCCAGCGCGAGGTACCCGAACCAGAGCGCGGCGACGGCCGGCCTCCGCCTCGACGCAAGCAGCGCGACGACACAGGCCGCCGCGACCGCGGCCGTGCTGGCGACGAACACGGGGTCGGCGGGCCTGAAATCCATGAGCGTGTCGTAGAGCGGCGAGAGATGGACGGGCCACCAGGGCTTCCACACGTAGTACGCCGCGATGTACGCCGACTGCGCGATCCGGCTGGCGAGGGGCATCTCGCGAAGGCCCGGGACCGCGCCGAAGACCTCCGTGTTGAGGAAGCGCGCGGCCAGCGTGACCGCGAGCACCGCCGCGAGGGGGGCGAAGAACGCCGCCTTCTCGGCCAGGAGCCGGCGGAACGCGACGC
Organism: uncultured Opitutaceae bacterium; assembly: GCA_964496645.1. Lineage (GTDB taxonomy): Bacteria > Verrucomicrobiota > Verrucomicrobiia > Opitutales > Opitutaceae > Palsa-1447. The sequence goes on along the minus strand of CAZCAJ010000015.1, from coordinate 38,660 downwards.
CCCCTTGCGTGCGCGCGTACAGCCAGTCGAGCCCGACGAGCAGAAAGGGCGCGCCGAGGGCCACGGGGTAGGTGAGCAGCGAGGCCGCGTAGGCTGCCGCCGAGAGGGCGAGCCACCACGTCCGGCGCGGGCCGTCCGAGAGGTACGTGCGCAGGTACGCGACCTGGGACGCCAGGAGCAGGGCCATCGCCTGGCCGTAGAGGTTTCCCGAGATCCACGCCGTGGTCTCGACCCGGAAGGGATGCATCGCCCACCAGCCCGCCGCGAGGGCGACCGCGCCGGCGTCCCAGGCGGTGAGGCCCCCCGCGCGCCCGCCTGGGGTGAAAACGCGCAGGGCGTGCGCCAGGAGCGCGAAAACGAGGCCGGTGTTTAGCAGGTAAAGGCCGAGCGCGACCCGGTGGTAGGGCGCCGGATCAAGGCCCGCGAACTCATAGGTCGCCGAGAAGTTGAGCCAGCCGAGCGGGATGTAGCGGCGCACGTAGCTCCAGTCGGTGAACATCCACCTGATCCGCGCCAGCCCGACGCCGCCCATGTGGGGGTTGAGGGTGACGTTGACGTCGTCGTCGCGCAGGTAGAGGAACCCGAAGTCGACGACCTTCCTCTCGAGCACCAGGCACGAGAGGACGAGCGCCGCGGCGCAGAGCCAGGCCATCCTGCGCGCATCGGCGGAGGCGAAGAACGGCGGAGGTGGTTGGGGGCGCTCCACTAGGAGGTGTGCTGGCTGATCGACGCGCCATCGCCGGGGCGCAGCCGGCGGAAGATCAAGGACGTGGCGATGGTCATCAGCCCAAGCGTGAGCAAGGTCCAGTGGATTCCGGAGACCATGTGCTGGGGGCCGGGTCGGTGCTCGCCGCCCAGGTACACCGCGGCGAGGAGCGACGAGACGGCGACCCCGAAGCTCATCGACATCTGCTGGACCGCGCTTGCGATGCTGCTGCCGCTGCTTGCATCGGCCTCGGAAAGGTCCGCGAAGACGAGCGTGTTCATGCTCGTGTACTGCATCGACGAAACGAAGCCCAAGCAGAAGGCGAGGGCCACGATGAGCCACGCCGGCGTGCCCGCCGCGACGGTCACGAAGAGGATGGTGATAATCCCGATCGCGACCGTGTTGGTGAGCAGGACCCGCCTGTATCCGAACGAATTGAGGATCCTCGGCATCAGCATCTTCAGGCTCATGGCGGCGAGGGGCTGGGGGGCGATGAGCAGCCCTGACTGGACCGGGGTGTACCCGAGCCCGATCTGGTAGAGCAGGGGAAGGAGAAAGGGCATGCCGCCGACCCCGAGCCTCGTGGCGAAGCTGCCGGTGACGGCGATTCGGAATGTCCTTATCATGAATAGTTTAAGCTTAAGCAGGGGAAACTCCGCCCCCAGGGCGTGCCGGCCGTAGGCCATCAGAAGGAGGACCGACACGCCGATGAGGAAGAGGATGCTCTTCAGGTCCAGGGTGTGCTCGCCGAAGATCTCGAGGACGTACGAGAGAAGGGCGATGCCCGAGCCGAAGAGGGCCAGCCCGACAAAGTCCAGCGGGTCGCGGCGCTCCGACTGGTAGTTGGGCATGTGCCTGAACACGAGATACATCCCCATCGCGCCGATGGGCAGGTTCACGAAGAAGATCATTCGCCAGTGCAGGTAGTCGACGATGAGCCCCCCGGCGAGCGGACCAAGCAGGGGGCCGATCAGCCCGGGCACCGCCACAAAGCTCATCGCGCGCACAAGCTCCGCCTTCGGGAACGTGCGCACCATCGTGATGCGCCCCACGGGCATCATGAGCGCACCGCCGCAGCCCTGCAGGATCCGGGCCCCGACGAGCATCGGCATGTCGACCGACAGGCCGCACACGAGCGAGCCGGCCGAGAAGATCCCGATCGCGGTGAAGAACACCCAGCGGGTGCCGTACCGGTCGGCGATCCACCCGCTGACCGGGATGAACACGGCCAGGCTGATCGTGTAGCTCGTCAGGGCGGCCTTCATGCTCAGGGGCGCGATCTGGAGCGCGTCGGCGATCGTGGGGACGGCCGTGTTCAGAATCGTCGTGTCGAGCGACTCCATGAAGAACGCGACCGCGACGAGCCACGGCAGGAGCCGCTTCGTCGATTCGGTCGGCAGGGGCGCGCTCATTTCGGGCGGATCGAGGAGAAAGGCAGGCGGGATTCATTGCAATAAGCCTCAGGGGTGCGTGCGGTCGCCTTTCCGTCACCTGAAAATCTCTTGCGTCACTGCCCCCCCCCAGTGGAAACTTCGGGGCGTCTGACACCGGACGCGCACCGTGCACCTCTGACTACATGGACGACGACGCTTCCAAAGAGAATCCGACGGCGGGTTTCAACAAGATCGATCTGAGCCAACTGCAGGGCTTCAGCTTCGGGACGCAGTGGTCCAAGGACAAGGAGGTCCCGTCCGACGCGCGGGAGCGCCCCGATAGGCCGCCCCGCGAGGACCGCATGGGCCCCAGGGGCGGCGGTCCCGACCGGAGGGACCGGCGGGCGTACCAGAAGACGACCGGCGACGGCCCGCCCGGCCCGCCGCGCGATGGCGCGTCCGAGCGGGGGCCGCGCAGGGACGACGGCGAGCACGGCGGGGGAGCGCGGCGCGGCGGGCCGGGTGCTGAGCGCAAGGATCGCGGACCGTACGAGAGCCCCTTCTTCGACGTCGCCTTCTTTCCCGAGGACCTGAGCTTCAACGCGCTCGTCAAGACGATCCGCTCGTCGGCGCGCACGATCGAGCTCTTTGAGATCGCCAGGACGGTGCTGGGAAAGCCGGAACGCTTCGTCGTCGTCGTCGCGCGCAAGCCCCGGCCGGCGGGCGCGCCCGAGGCCCCTCCGCAGCCGTTGTACATATCCGTCCCCGATGGCGTGCCCTTCGAGTCCGAGGAAGCCGCCGCGGCCTACGTCCTGGAGATGTTTCTCTCCAGTTTTTTCGATCGGGCGGAGGTAGAGGTCGAGGCGCCGAAGGGCAACTTCCTGGTGATCAACAAGTGCGGCGTCACCGGGGAGCTCCTGGGCCCGCCCAACTACCACCGGTACGGCCAGCTGGTGCAGCAGCACCACGCCGCGAAGCTCGCCCGGATGCCATTCGAGGCGTTCCGGGCCCGGATCGAGACAGTCCGCGATCCCGACACGGTGAACCAGTGGCTGGAGAAGATGAAGAAGGCGACCCGCTACACCTGGAAGGGACCCGTGCCCGAGGGCAAGGAGGCGCTGGCGTTCGACACCTTCGAGGAGGCCCGCCAACACCTGCTCACCGAGGCGCGCGACAGCGTCGTTAAGGCCGCCCCCGGCGCGCGTTTCCACGGAAAGGCCCTCGAGACGATGCCCCGCGGAGAGATCCTCATGGCCATCGAGGGCGCGTATGAGCGCCAGCTCCGATTCCCGCTGGACACTGCCAACCAGCTCCGGGGAAGGCTGCGCCGGGAGCACTTCACCATCTTCAAGAAGGGGTCCAAGGGCATCTCGTACGTCTGCGCGGTCAAGAGGAAGTTCCGGGTTCCCGGCCAGGTGTTCTCGGAGAGCATCGGCAGCCTTATCTCGTTCATCGAGGCCCACCCGCTCGTGAAGGCGGGGGAGCTGCCGCTCAAGATGCTGGGCATGGCCGCCCCGGCCGCCGGCGAGCAGTTCTCCGCGGAGCAGCGGGAGAAGATCGTCCGGATGCAGGGCGACCTCATCTGGCTCGTGCGCGAGGGTTACGTGACGGAATTCATCGACGGAGGGCTTTATGCGCCGCCGGTCATGGCCGAGGCGCGGAAGAAGGAGGTCGAGGCCGAGGAGGTCGATCCCGAGAATTTCCCGGAAGCATCCCACGCCCGCGAGGCGGCTGCACCCGAGGCCGGCGCCCCCGAGACCGCCGCTCCCACCGAGGCGGCCGCTCCCGAAACAGGCGCCCCCGAGACAGGCTTCCCCGAGGTCGGCGCGCCCGACGCCGGCATCGGCGGAGGCGGCGCCCCGGAGGCGGGGGCCCACCCGGCCGAACCCCTCGGTGCGCCCGCCGCTGTGCCCGACGCCGGGGCCCCGGCCGACGTGCCTCCGCCACCCGAGACGTCGGACGCGTAATCAGGGCCGCCCCAGGCGGATCGAGTGCCGGCCGTCGGCCTCTATCTCGAAGCCAAGGTGCCATGCATCGGGGGGGATCCAGCCCGGAAGCCGGTCCGGCCACTCCACAGCGAGGCACCACGGGCTGACCAGGAACTCCTCGAGCAGGAGGTCCTCCGCCTCCCGGGGGGAACCGAGCCTGTAGGCGTCCACGTGCGCCAGCATGCGCTTCGGGCCGTGGTGGAGGCAGTAGATCGTGAAGGCGGGGCTCGTCACGGGCTCCGTTATTCCGAAGCCGAGCGCCAGACCCTGGACCCAGGTCGTCTTGCCCGAGCCGAGGTCGCCGTGAAGGGCCACGGTCGCGTCGGCTGGCAGGGCGCCGGCAAACTCGGCCGCGAGGAGGCGCGTCTCCTCGGCGGAGGAGGTGCCGACGCCCGCCCTAAGCCGGTCGCAGATGCTCGTAGCCACGGTATCCTCCAAGCGCGAGCGCCCCGGCCGGAACGGCCCCCGCGCGGACAAACCTGCCTATGCGGGAGAGCCGGGTGCGCGGGAATGCCCGGCGCCAGGCTCTCTCCAGGGCTGCGCCGCCCGGCCCCGCGGCCACGCTGAATGCGAGCTCGTAGTCCTCGCCGTCGCACAGGGCCTCGCGCACGGTGGCCCCCGGGCGCACGGGGAGCCATCGCGCGTAGACTGCCGGCGCGGCCCCGCGGGGCGTGAGGGCCGCCAGGTCCTTGGCGAGCCCGTCGCTCACGTCGATCATGGCCCGCACAGCGCGGCGCCGGGCGAGCCAGGCGCCCTCGGCGAGCCTCGGCTCGAACCGGTAGTGGTGGCCGGTCGGCCGGCTGCGCCCCAGGGAGCCCGTGACGTAGATCCAGTCGTCCACGCGCGAGCCGGCGCGCGTGAGGATGCGTCCGGCCGCCTCGCCCGTGAGAGCGAGCGTTGCCACGAACGAGCCGGGGAGGAGGGTCACGTCGCCGCCGACGACCGGCACCCCGCGCCGCCGGCCCTCCACGGCCATCCCCCTGTAGAAGGCCTCGAGCCATTCGAGTGACACGCGGGCGTCGAGCGCCAGCGCCACGACCGCCGCGCGCGGGCGCCCGCCCATCGCCGCGATGTCGCTCAGGTTGCGCTTTAGGAGCTTGGCGCCCGCGGCGCGGGCCGGGGTCCGGGCGTCGAAATGGACGCCCTGAACCACCGGGTCCACGGTCAGGAGCTCGCGGCCCCTCGCGGGACGCAGGACCGCGCAGTCGTCCCCGATCCCGGCGGGGGCCGGCGGGGAGGCCCTGCCGAGCCATCGGCGGATGGAGCGGATGAGCTCCGCCTCGCCGATCGAGGAGACCGATCCGCGGGCGCTCCGCGAAAAGAGGCTGGGCGTGCTCAAGATCCCATTCCCGTGACGACGAGAAGCATCGTGTTCAGGTTGAAGCACGCGTGCGCGACGATCGTCGTTCCTATCGTGCCGGTCCTCTCGTAGGCCAGGCAGAATACGACGGCGAGAACGATCAGGGGAAGGAGGCTCGGGAGCCCGGCCATGTGGTCTCCCCAGGCCACGTGGAGCGCTCCGAAGAGGACGGAGGTGAACCCGATGGCGGCCCAGCGGGGCACGCGGGTGCGCAGGTACCGGAAGAGCCCCGCGCGGAACAGGAGCTCCTCGGCGGCGGGCACGAGAATCGTGGCAACGGCGACGAAGAGCCACCGGAGAGCGGCCGAGCCCGTGTTCGCGAGGATGCTCACCAGCTCCTGCTTCTCGTCCGGCAGGCCCATCTCGACCAGGGCGAATTCCCAGGCGTTGCTCGCCGCGAAGACAAGGGGCATCGCGACCAGGAACGTGACCAGGCCGCCCCTGAGCGACGGGACCAGGGCCAGCCTGAGCGTTTCCCCGCGCATCTGGGCCCGGGCCATCAGGTAGTACCCGGCAAGGCCGACGAGGAAGCCGCCCTCCATTACCGCGGAGCCGACGATGGTCGCGGCGTCGGAGCTCATCCTCACGTGGCGCACAATGAGCCCCGCGGCGCCGCTGAGGGCCGTGGCGCCCACGAACCCGAAGCAGAGGAAGCTCGCGAAGTCGATCGGCGACACGCGCCACTCCGCCAGCCGCACCTCGGCCTTCGCCGCGCGCGCGGCCGGCCTTGCGAACAGGCGCCAAGCGAGCCACAGGCCGCAGAGGATGAGCACGCCCTCGAAGCCGATGGCCGCCCACGCCGCCGGCGTCATGTCGTCGCTCTGGCTCACGACGCCGCGAACGGGAATACGATCCTGCCGTCGACCACCGTCGCCTTGACGCGGCCGCGGAGCTTGCGCCCGTGCCACGGGGAGTTGCTCGACTTGCTGTATCCCGCCTTGGCGTCATAGGTCCACTCTTCCTCTGGGTCGAAGATGCAGATGTCCGCCGCGGCCCCGACTGCGAGCGAGCCGGCGGGGAGGCTGAGAATGCGGGCCGGCCGGCGCGTCATCAGGTCGAGCGCGCGGGCGAGCCTGAAGCGGTTCTGCCGGACGAGGACCTCCAGCACGACGGGAAGGGCCGTCTCGAGGCCCAGGATGCCGTTCGGGGCGTAGTCGAACTCGCGGTCCTTCTCGTAGTCGGTGTGCGGGGCGTGGTCGGTGGCGATGCAGTCGAGCGTGCCGTCCCTCAGCCCCGCGATGATCGCCGCCCGGTCGGCCTCGGTCCTGAGCGGAGGGTTCATCTTGAAGTTCGTGTCGTAGGTCGACAGGGCCGCGTCCGTGAGGGCGATGTGGTGGGGCGTCGCCTCGGCGGTGATCCGGACGCCGTCCGCCTTCGCCCGCCGGATGATATCGACGGCGCGCGACGAGGAGACGTGCTGCACGTGGATGTGGGCCCCGGTATAGGAGGACAGGATGACGTTCCTCGAGACGACGAGGTCCTCCGCCGCGTTGGGCCAGCCCCGCAGGCCGAGCCTTATCGCCATGTCGCCCTCGTTCATGACGGCCCCGTCGGTCATGGACTGGTCCTGGCAGTGGTCGAGGACCGGCAGGTCGAACATCTTCGCGTACTCGATCGCGCGGCGCATGACCTCGTTCGACTGCACGCAGTCGCCGTCGTCCGTGATCGCCACGACCCCAGCCCTCTTGAGCGATCCGATGGGCGCCAGGGCCTCGCCCTTCATGCCGATCGTGATGCATCCGGTGGGGAGCACCTTGACGAGCGCGTCCCGCCGCGCGGCGTCGAGGATGTACTGGATCGTGCCGGCGTTGTCCGCGGGCGGCGTCGTGTTCGGCATGCACACGACCGTCGTGAACCCCCCGGCGGCTGCGGCCCTCGATCCCGTGGCGATCGTCTCCTTGTGGGTCTGGCCCGGCTCCCGGAAGTGGACGTGGATGTCGACGAGGCCCGGCGCCGCCACGAGCCCTCGCGCGTCGATCTTCCTAGCCCTGGCGCGTTCGGCGGGCGAGAGGGAGGGGACGATCCGGCCGTCCCGGACGAAGAGGTCGCCCGTCGAGTCCCGCCGGGAGGCGGGGTCGACGACGCGGGCTCGGCGTATCCAGAGTGCGGGCATGGCGGGGGCTATTCGGTGGACATGATCACGTTCTCGGGCTGGTTTCCCGCGCACAGGTACAGGGCCGCCATGCGGATCGCGATCCCGTTGGTGACCTGCTCTAGGATCACGCTGCGCTCGCCGTCGGCGAGCTCGCTGTCGATCTCCACGCCTCGGTTGATCGGCCCAGGGTGCATGATGATGGCGCGCGGGTTCAGCCACGACGCCCGGGTCTTGTTGAGCCCGAACATGCTCGTGTACTCGCCGATCGAAGGGAAGTGGCGGTGGCCCTGGCGCTCGTGCTGGATGCGCAGCAGCATCACGACGTCGGCGTCGGCCAGGGCCGACTTCAGGTCGTGGGACACCTTCGCGCCCATGGCCGTGAACCCGTGGGGCACGAGCGTTGACGGGCCGACAAGCGTGACGGCCGAGCCCATCTTGGTGAGCGCGTGGATGTTGGACCGCGCAACGCGGCTGAAGAGGATGTCGCCCAGGATCGCGACCTTGCGGCCCTTCATGGAACCCAGGTGCTCCTTCATCGTGAAGGTGTCGAGGAGGCCCTGGGTCGGATGCTCGTGGGCGCCGTCCCCGGCGTTGATGACGGGGATGTCCAGTATCTGGCTCAGGTAGAGCGGGGAGCCGGCCGCCGAATGCCGGATCACGATCATGTCCGCGTTGAGGGCCTGGATGTTCTGGGCCGTGTCGCGCAGCGTCTCCCCCTTCTGGGTCGAGGAGCTTGCGGCGTCAAAGGTGATGACGTCGGCGCTCAGCCTCTTCGCAGCCATGTCGAACGCGAGCCGGGTGCGCGTGCTCGGCTCGAGGAACAGGTTCACGATCGTCTTGCCGCGGAGCGCCGGCACCTTCTTGACGCTGCGCTTGAGGATCTTCTTGAACGCCGCGGCGGTGGCGTGGATCTGCTCGATCTCGTCGAGGCTCATCCCCTCGATCGCCAGCAGGTGTTTGCGGGTCCACGTCATCGTATTGCGGCCGCTTTCGCAGCCGGGGCCGGCCTGGGGCGGATCTCGATCCGGTCGCGCGCGGGGTTCGCGCCGAGCGATACCACGACGTCCTCGTCCTCGGCGGCGCTGACGGCGGTGCCCGTGAAGTCGGCCGACACGGGCAGGCGCCGGCTGCCCCTGTCGACAAGCACGGCGAACTCCACCGACGCGGGCCGGCCGTGGTCGAAGAGCTCGTCGAGCGCCGCCTTGACCGTCCGCCCCGTGAAGAGGACGTCGTCGACGAGCAGCACGTCCGCCCCGTTGATGTCGCCGGGCAGGAGGGTGGGGGTGAACTCCTTGGGGATGGGATGCCTGCCGATGTCGTCCCGGTGGAACGAGACGTCGAGCTCGCCCACGCGCCTTATCCCTAGCCTGGCGCACAGGCGGCGCGCCACCGGGATTCCGCCGTTGGCGATCCCGAGGACGAGGAAGCTCCCCTTGCGCCCATGCCGGGCCTCGATCGCCGCCGCAAGGCGCTCCATGGCGGCGTGAACCTCCCTAGAGCCGATGGTCTTGGGCGGGGCCATTTCCCCAAGTACTGCATGCCCGGCGAGCTCCGGTAAAGGAAAATGGAGACCCGCGCGGCTCAGGGGGGCGACCCAAGCCACGCGCCGAGGTCGCCGTCCTCGAGGATGCGCCGCGCCGATTGGTACTCGGGTGCGAGGAGGCGGGCATAGCTGGGCTCGGCGAAACGCTGGCAGTGGAGCAGGACGCGGGCGCGCTGGCCCGGAGCGCGCACGAGGCGCCCAAGCGCCTGGTTGACCTTCTGCATCCCCGGGATCCTGTAAACCCGGTCGAATGCTCCGTCGCGGCCGAGCCCGGCGAACGCGGCGAGCCTCGCCCTCTGGACGGGGTTGACCTCGGGGAGCGCGGGCCCGACCACCATCGCGTGGGTCACGCGCCCGCCCAGCACGTCGATCGCCTCGGCGAATCCCGACCCAAGGACGAGGAAGAGCGCGCGGCCCTCGTCGAGGGCCCCGTTTATCCAGGCGCTTTGGGCGGACAGCTCGGCGCCCCTCGGCTGGAGCGCGGCCTGCGCGAGGTCCCCGGCCACCGACTCGGCGTAGGCGTAGCTCGGGAAGAACACGGCGACCGGGGCCCCTGGGCCGGCCGACCTGTGGAGCTCCTCGACGGTCCTCGCGGTCGTCCCGAAGTGCCTGTGGCGCTGCTGGAACGTGGTGTCGACCCGGAGGTCGACGGCGACGTCGTACGCCCCGTCCCTCCAGGGCGTTCCCGCGCGGATCGCCTGCAGGCCGTCGCAGTCGCAGCACTCGGCGAACCGGTCGGCCGGCCCGGGGGTCGCCGTCGAGAAGACGACCCCGCCGAACTCGCGCAGCGCAGCCCCGATAGCGGGCGCCGCGTCCAGGCACGTGACCGAGAGGGCCCCATCCCGCGGGCACCACCAAAGCCGGGGAAGGTCGGTCGAGGCGAGCTGCTCGACGACCGACGGTATCTTCCAGATGAGGCCGGACGCATGGGGCCCGAGCTCGGCGGCGTCCAGCGGGAACGCGGTCGCCCCCTCCGCCAGCCCCGAGAGGTGCTCGGCGGCGTCCTCGCGGTCCGCATCGGCAAGCGCCCCCGACTTGGGCCGCGACCGGAGGAAGTGCGCCCATGCGTCCCACCGAGAAACCCATTGGGGGTGGGCGCGGGTGCGCCGAAGCGCGTCGCAGACCGCGAACGCGTCGGGCGCCGCAAAGGCGTGCGAATGGGCGTCGGCTGCCCGCTGCGGCAGGTTGTGCGCCTCGTCGATCACGAGGAGCGTCCTCGCCGGCTCGAATCCCGGCCGGTCGTAGAAGAGCACGCGGCTCTCGGGCGAGAACACGTAGTTGTAGTCGCCGATCCACACGTCGTTGAAGGCGAGGGCTGCCCGGGTGATCTCGTAGGGGCAGATCCGGGCGCCTGTGCCCGCGCTGCGCAGCGAGGCCAGGTCCCGGGGCTGGCCGTCGAGCAGGTAGAACCTCGAAAGGCCGCTTCCGGGCCACCTCTTCTCGGCCCCGTCCAGGTAGGCGCAGGCCTCGCGCACGCACTGGAAGACCGAGTTGACGCAGTGCTCCGACTTGTTGCGCACGTGCCACGCGGCCACCGGGGCCCCGGCCCCCAGGTCGGGGCCGGGCGAGGTCATGTCGCCGAGCGTCTCCATGACCTCGAGCTGGCCGGTCGATTTTCCGGTGAGGTAGAGCAGGCGCTCGAAATGGCCCTCCCTCAGCTCGGCGAGGGCGCACTCGAGCAGGACGCCCGTCTTGCCGAACCCAGTCGGGGCCTCGAACAGCACGGCGGACTGGGCGCCCCGGATGGCGGCGCGCAGCTGATTGGCCGCGGCCTCCTGGCCCTGCCGGAGCTCGGCGAAGGCGGGGCGGAATCTCAGGTCGCGCAGCCGCTCCCGGGCGCGCAGGCGCAGGTCCAGGAACTCTGCGACCCGGTCGAGCTGGATGTCGAGCAGGCGCCCATCGCCCGGGGTGAGGGCGACGGACTGCGCGAGACCCGTGTCCGCCTCGATAAAGACGAGCTCGCACCTTTCGCGCCCGCCGCGCAGCGCCGCGTAGGCCGCCAGCTGCACGAAGTATCCGGGGTAGTCGGACCTCAACTCCGCCTCGTCCGCGGGAAGGGCGCGGGTCACGGTCTTGATCTCCCGCAGGAGGGTGAGGCCCCCCGCACGGACGACCTGGTCGATCCTGCCTGCGAGCGCGATCATCCATCCCTTCCGGGCTAGCTCGCCCTCGACCGGGACCTCGAACTGGGCCCCGGCGTCCTCCGATGCGGCCTTCGCCCTCAGCTCCACGTGCCAGCGCGTGCCGAGCTGGGCGCGCCAGAGGCCGCCCGAGCCCGAGGCCGCGGCCCGCGGCCCGATCGAGAAGTCCGATAGGTCGCCCACGCTCATGCGGGCGCGGCGCTTGTCCAGGTCGAAGATCACGGGATGACGATCTCGGTGCTCGACCCGAGGTAGTCCTCGAGGCTGCGGCGGACCCGGGCCGCTTCCGCCGGCGCCGTGTCCTGCTCGTTGAGCCTTCGGTTGAGGACCGCGGTTGCGACCGCGCGGTCGGCGGCGGCCAGCGACGGGAGCCATTCCTGCATCACCGGGTAGCCCTCGTCGCGCGCGAACAGGTACAGGCTCTTCAGGTGCACGACGTCGGGCCGGACCCCGGCGACGAACGCGTCGAGGGCGGTGCGCAGCAGCCTCTCCACGTTCGGGCGGCTCTCCTCGTGGACGGGGTTTCGGCTTATGACGGCGACCAGCGCCGAGGCGAACCGGAGGGACTCGTAGCTCCTGCCGATTGCGGCGCGCCTGGCGACGATCCGGACTTCCCTGACGAACCAGGTGCGCCCCTGGTTGGAGCTCTCCAGCATCGCCGAGACGGTGTCGAAGAGGTCGGGCGCCACGTGCGAGGGCGAGGGCTTCCTCGGGACGCGCTGAATCGCGAGAAGGTTGCCGTGCTCGGCCGAGAACAGCCCGAACGTCTGGAAGGCGTCCGACGGGGGACGCTTCTCGATAACGAACGCCTCCGTCGTCAGCGTCTGGCCAGGCACCAGGATTCGGCCTACTTGGCCTCGCGCAGCCTTGCCGCGTCGGCCGCCGGCCACGGCGGCACGACCGCGCCCCCGGAGATGACCATCTTCATGCCGTCGCCCACCGACATCTCCAGTTCAACGGCGTCGCTCCTCGGGACGATCAGGAGGAACCCGCTCGTCGGGTTCGGCGTGGTCGGGACGAACACGGTCCAGACCTCCCGGGTCGTCTTCGTCTGGGCCTCCCCCTGGACGGCGTTCGTCAGGAACCCGATCGTCCAGCACCCCTTCCTCGGGAATTCCACGAGGACGACCTTGTTGAAGAGGTGGCGGCTCTGGGAGCTGAACGTGTTCACGATCTGGCGGACCGTGTTGTAGACCGCGCTGACGCCGGGGATGCTCTGCACAAAGCGGTCTCCCATGCTGAAGAAGTACTTTCCGAAGACGTAGCGCGACGCGTAGCCGAGGAGCGTAACGAGGACCACGACGATCAGCGTGGCGAGGATGTCCCAGACGGCCTCGAGGCCCGGCCTCTCGCGCAGCCAGACCGGGACGAAGCCGAAGAAGAGCGGCCTGAACGTGCCGCCAATGAAGTCGATGACCTTTCCGAACACGAATACGGTGAACCCCAGCGGGGCCACCAGGATCACGCCCGAGAAGAACGCGTTGCGCAGCGTTACGTAGTGGGAGTCGGCCTGTGGGGAGTCAGCCATGGCGTGGGCGAAGGGTCCCCGCATTCGAACCGGTGAGGGCCGCCTACGCCAGCTTGAAGCGGGGCACGGCGCCGTGGCGCGCCAGAAGCCGCATCGCCCGGGCCTCGGCCCTGCGCATCTCGCGCTTGGCGGCCGGTTCGCGGTCGTCGTAGCCCGCGAGGTGGAGCCACCCGTGGACCAGGTAGAGGGTGATCTCCGACGAGAGGCGCTCGCCGGCCCTTCCCGCGTGGCGCGCCGCTGCGTCCGCCGACAGGCAGATCTCGCCGGCGACGTCGTTCGCCCGGTCCCCCGAGAAGGTGATGACATCGGTGGCCGACGGGTCCCCCATGTGGCGGGCGTGGAGGCCGGCGAGCGCCGGGTCGCCGAGGAGCGCGACGGAGAGCGCGCCGGGGGGGCATCCCCCCCTGAACGAGGCGGCGTGGGCGTCGAGCAGGTCCACGGCCGCCGCGATCGCCCTTCGGTCGATTCTCAGTCGGGGATGGCGGTTGGCGACGTCGGTGGTGCGCCCTTCGCCCTTCATGCCTTAACTTGGGATGGGGGCTCCCCAGCCTGCGAATACGCCACCCTCGAATGGAGCATGTTGAGGAGCGTGAACGTGAAGCTGTTCTTGATCTTCGCCAGATCCTCGAAGGTGAGCGGCGCCTCGTCCAGCTGCTCGTCGGCGACGCGGTCCGAGACCAGCCTGTCAATGAGGGACGCCAGCTTCTCGGCGGTTATCGTCCGGGCCGAGCGGGTGACGGCCTCCACTCCGTCAGCGAGCGACACGACGGCGCTCTCCTTGAACTGCGGCCTCGGGCCGTCGTAGCGGAACGGCTCGTCGGGGACCGAGGGGGGCTCCGCCCCGGGGAAGGGCGACTGCGACATGGCCAGCGCGCGCTCGTAGAAGAACTTGACGAGCGTCGTGCCGTGGTGCTGGCGGATCACGTCGATCACGGCGCGGGGAAGGCGGTGCCGCTCCGCCAGGTCGACGCCATCGGCCACGTGCCGGCGGATGATGGCCGCCGAGGCGGCCGGGTCCTTCTCGTCGTGGGGATTGCCGCCCGCGCGCTGGTTCTCGGTGAAGAACCCGGGGTTGGTCACCTTGCCTATGTCGTGGAAGAGCGAGCATGCGCGCGCCAGGAGCGGGTTCGCGCCGATCGCATTGCAGGCGTTTTCCGAAAGCTGCGCGACGACGAGCGAGTGGTGGTAGGTCCCCGGGGCCTCGAGCTGCATCCGCCTCAGCAGCGGATGGTTGAAATCGGTGAGCTCGAGCAGGGTGATGTCCGTAGTCCGCTTGAACAGCGCCTCCAGGACCGGCAGGAACCCGACGACGGCTATGCCCGTCAGCAGCCCCGTCACAAGCCCCGCGGCCATCTGCCAAGCCAGGGTGTCGACCGGCGTCTGCTGCGCGATCCCGATCAGCGACGCGAAGGCGGCCACCGTGAGGCCCCCCATGCCGGCGGCGGCCACGACCCGGCCCCGCCCGCGGGCGTCGCGACAGCCGAAGACCGCCACCATGGACGCAAGGAACGTCAGGACGAGCAGGTCGAGCCGGTTGCCGTAGATGACCCCGGTGAAGATCGAGATGAAGAGAGCCATGAAGATCGCAGAACCCGCGTCGATCAGGATGGCGACGATCAGCGGGGCGAGCGCCGTCGGGGCGAGGTAGGGCAGGGCGGACGCCAGGGTGGAGTCCCGCAGGAAGAGCTCGGCCCCGCCGATCGAGTAGACGGCCCGCACGAGGGCGAGGTTCAGGATGACCACCAGGGCCAGCAGGCCAAGCCGCACGTTGCTCTCGAGGGTCTCCGGATCCTCCAGGCGGATGTACAGGATCGAGGCCAGCACCATGGCGAGCACGAGCAGCACCCTTCCGAAAAGCTCGAGCCCGTCGTCGAGCTCGGAGCTGCCGCCCTCGATGGCGGCCATGCGGTACGCCGTCGCCATCTCGTACTGGTCGCCCGTCACCCGGTCGCCCGCGTCCACGATCGTCTTGCCGAGCGGGACCCTGACTTTCACGGGCTTTAGCTTGCTAAGGACCGCCGCCTCCCGGGCCGCCGCGGCCTCGCGGTCGAAAACGAGGTTCGCCTGGACGCCCCCTCGGAACAGCCGGAAGAGCGCCTGCGCCGCGGGCTTTGATACACCTTCCGCCGAAATGCTTACCCTTAGGAATGTCAGGGCGTCCTCCATCGACTGGACCGGGCGCGAAGCCACGCCCCCCGAGGGGCGCTCGATCGCGTAGATCTCGACGGCTCCGGGCGCGCCGCCGGACGCCGCCGAGTCGCTGATCCCCTCGCTGTAGATCTGCCTGAGCGCCGCGTAGCCGCTCTCAAAGAGGGCGGCGCGGGCCGCCGCGTCGCCCCCCGTCAGGAGGGCGGCCAGGTCGTCCGAGCTCGTCTCATAGGGGCCGCGCGCGTTGAATTCGTCTGCGATGGCGGAGAGGGCCCCGCGCCTGTCGAAGAACAATGTCGACATCCCCGGGTGCGCCTCCTCGAACGATGCCAGCTTCGCCAGGAGAAGCCGCGCCGACTCCTCGAACCTCTGGAGCGGCGCCATGTCGAGCCTGTATATCGGGGGCAGGCTGCTCAGCCGCTGCTCCTGCTCGGCCCGGGTCCTCTCGGTGCTCACGTAGGTGAAGGGCACGCCCGCGACGATCTTGACGGGGGAAATCTGGTTCGGGAGCACGGGAAGGTCGAGGACCCTCATCCGCGCGGAGCTGATGACGACGATCGCGGCCACCGTCACGACGAAGATCAGCCCCGAGACCAGCCGGTTCTGGTCCAGAAAGTCGCGGATCCCAGACCCGGCTGAGCCGGCGTCGCCCTTGAGCGCGCCGGCCCCCCCCACCATGAGCCTGAGCTGTTTGCGCACCGACATGCTAGCGGCCTCCGTCCGCGCCGGCGCCGGCCGCCTGGTTCCTGTGGCGCTCGTACGCCTCGATGATTCGCTGGACAAGGGGGTGGCGCACGACGTCGGCCCCGGTGAAGTTGTGGAAGACGATCCCGGGCACGTCCTTCAGGATGGAGCGGACCTCGAGGAGACCGGACTGCTTGGAGCGCGGCAGGTCGATCTGGGTGACGTCGCCCGTGACGACCATCCGCGAGTCCTCGCCCAGGCGAGTCAGGAACATCATCATCTGCTCGTGCGTCGTGTTCTGGGCCTCGTCCAGGATGACGAACGCGTGGGAGAGCGTCCGGCCGCGCATGTAGGCGAGCGGGGCGATCTCGATGATCCCCTTCTCCGTGAGCTTCACCACCTCCTCGGGCTCGAGCATGTCGTGGAGCGCGTCGTAGAGGGGCCTCAGGTACGGGAGGATCTTCTCGCGCAGGTCGCCCGGCAGGAACCCGAGGGCCTCGCCCGCCTCGACCGCCGGCCTCGTGAGCACGATCCGGTTCACCTCGTGGTTCAGGAGAGCCGACACGGCCGCCGCGATCGCGAGGTACGTCTTGCCCGTCCCGGCGGGGCCGATCCCGATCACGATCGGCTTCTTGAGCACCGACTGAAGGTACTCCCTCTGCCCTATGGTCTTGGGAACCACGCTCTTGCGGTTGGTGGCCAGCACCAGGGGCTCGTCCAGGAAGGCCTGCCACTGGCCGGCCTCGCCCTTCGCGAAGGAATCGACGAGCCTGGCGAAGTCGGGCGTCCGGATCGTCATGCCCTGGCTGCGCGCCGCGTTCAGGAAGGCGAAGAACTCCTCGGCGAGCGCCAGGGGCTCAAGCGGCGCCTCGATCTTGAGCCAGTCCTCGCGCGTCACGAGCTTGACCCCAAGGGCACGCTCCGCGTGCGCGAGGTTCTCCTCCCTGCCGGCGTAGAGCTGGCTCAGGTGCCTCGGACTCTGGAAATGAAGGGTCTTGGCGGGCACGGGCGTCTATCCTGCGACGGGGGCGATCCGCCCGACGGCGGCCACGAGCTTCTCCCAGGTGGCGTCGAGCGACTGGGGGAGGACCCGGGTCTCGGCCAGCACCGGCATGAAGTTGGTGTCGCCGTTCCAGCGCGGGACGATGTGGCCGTGGAGGTGGGCGATGCTGGATCCAGCCGCCGATCCGAGGTTAAAGCCGATGTTGACGCCGTCGGGCCTGATCGCCTCGGAAAGGAGCCTCCTGGCGAAGGCGATCTCGTCCATCAGGTCCGCCCGCTCGGCGCGGGTGAGATCCTCGAGCTCGGCCACCTCCCTGAAAGGCACGGCGAGCAGGTGGCCCGGGTTGTAGGGGAATCGGTTGAGGACCAGGTAGGAAAAGGGGGACCGGTGCACGATCAGGGCCGCCTTGTCATCCCCCATCGCGGGCAGGTCCGTGAACGGTCGCTTCATCGTTGCCGGATAGCGCGGCGCCTCAATGTAGTCCATGCGCCAGTAGGCGTGAAGCTGCTGCATCGTTTAGGGCCCACCATGCGATCAGATGGGGGGGGCAAAGTCAAAGACTTGCCTATGGGCCCGGGCGCTGTGTCATTTAGGGGCCATGCCCGGCGCCAACCACCCCCGACGAGTCGCAATCACAGGATTGGGCGCGGTGACGCCTGTCGGCCTCACGGCGGACTCGACGTGGAGTTCGCTCGTGGCGGGGCACAGCGGAATCGGCCCCATAACACGTTTCGATGCATCGGGATGCACGGCTCGCATAGCCGGCGAGGTCAGGAACTTCGACCCGACCGCGCCGATCGGGAAGCCCCTTTACCCCCGGGGGGGTGGCGAGGCGCCGGTCACAGCCGCCCTCTCGCACAAGGATGTCCGCAAGCTGGGGCGCTTCACGCACTTGGGCCTGAGCGCGGGCCTCGAGGCCTATATCGACTCGGGCCTCGATTCGTACCGGGACTCCCTGGCGCCGGAGCGGATCGGCGTCAACCTCGGCGTCGGCCTCGGGGGGCTCCCCGAGATCGTGGCCATGCACGAGACCTGGCGCCACGGCGGCTTCCGCAAGATCTCGCCCTTCTTCATCCTGCAGACCGCGCCCAACATACTCTCCGGCCAGCTCGCGATCCTGCTCAACTGCCGGGGGCCGAACATGAGCACGGCCTCGGCTTGTGCCACCAGCGGCCACACGCTGGGCGAGTCCGCCCGCGCGGTCCGGCGGGGCGACGCGGACGTCATGCTGGCGGGCGGCGCCGAGGCCGTGATCACCCCTGTCGCCGTGGGCGCGTTCGCGCAGATGAAGGCCCTCTCGACCCGCAATGACGCCCCCGAGAGGGCGTCGCGCCCCTACGACGCTGACCGGGACGGGTTCGTGGTCGGCGAGGGCGCCGTCGTGTTCGTCCTGGAGGAAATGGAGCACGCGCGCCGACGCGGCGCCCGCGTGCACGCCGAGATCCTGGGATACGGCGCGACCGCGGACGCCTACCACCTCTCCTCCCTCGCCCCGGAGGCGGAGGGCTCGCGCCGGTCCATGCAGCTCGCGCTCGCCGACGCGGCGGTCCCCTCCGGCGACGTGGGCTACGTCTCCGCCCACGCGACGTCGACCCCCGGGGGCGACGGCGAGGAGGCGGCGGCGATCGCCGCCGTCTTCGCCGGCGCGATCAGGCGGCTCCACGTGAGCGCAATCAAGTCGATGACCGGACACCTGCTCGGCGCCGCCGGCGCCCTGGGCGCCCTCGCCGCGGTCCTCGCCATAGAGAGGGGCCTCGTTCCGCCGACCATCAACCTCGATCACCTGGATCCCGCCTGCGGTGCTCTCGGCCTCGATTTCACGGCGAACGCGGCCGTCGAGAAGAGGGTCGACTTCTCACTCGCGAACAGCTTCGGCTTCGGGGGGACCAACGCCTCGCTCGTGTTGGGTCGCGCCTAGCGGGAGCCCGCGCGGGCCTAGGCGTCGGGCGGGGGGACGACGACGGGGGACGGGGTCTGGGGGGCCGCCGGGTGGGCGATGACCCGCGAGGCCCTCTCCGGGGAAAGATAGGCCTTCGCGAGGGCGTCGATCTCCGACTTGGTGATCGATTCGAAGTCGGCGTGGCGCGTCCGCGCCCAGTCAAGGACCTCCGGCATCTCCTGGGCCTTGCCGAGCACGGTCATCCAGTACCGGTTGGTGCGCTCGGTCTCGAGGACCGAGGTCAGCAGGGGGTTCTTGACCCGGTCGAGCTCCTCCTGGGTCGCCCCGTTCGACGCGAGGTCGCCCGCCACGGAGATGACGAGGTCCTGGACCTTCTTCGCCCTCGGTGGATCGACCTGGGCGATCGCCACCATGTAGCCGTATCCGGGGAAGGTGTCGCTCGCGGAACTCGCCACTGAGGGGCTGGCCGCGCCGCCCAGCTGGTCGCGCGCCTTCGCCCGCACGCGCTCGGAAAGCACGTTTGCCAGGACCACCAGCCTCTTGGCCCTGCGGGCGTCCATCCCGTCGCAGGTCGGCCAGTAGACCGCGACCAGGCTCTTCGGGGCGCTCGCGGCGATGGAGAATTCCCTCGCGAACGGCTGGCTCGGGAACGAGGCCTTGCGCAGGTCGTCTAGCGCCGGCCTGGCGTCGCGCTTGGGGAGGGCGCCGACGGTCTTCGCCGCTGCTTCGATCGCGGCATCGATGTCGAAATCCCCGGCGACCGACACCTCGAGGGCGCCGTGCGCAAGCTGCGGGGCGAGCCAGGCCCTCTCCTCATCGAGGTTTCGCGCCATCATGACCTCCTTCGCGGGCAGCCCGAAGCGCGGGTCGCCGTTAAAGAGCAGGCGGGGCACCTGGAGGGCGAGCGGGCTGAGAACCGAGTGATCGAACTTCGAGTACTCCGCCTCGATCCGCTGGCGGGCGTCGCGCAGGGCCTCCGGCCGGTAGCCCGGGTCAGCTATCGAGGCTGCGAGCAGCTGGAACTCCAGGGCGAGGCTGGCCCGGTCCGTCTGCCCCGAAAGCACGAACGCGTCCAGCGCAGACACGAACTGGACGGAAGCATTCCTGCCGGCCAGGATCCGCTTGATATCCATGGCGCTGTGCCGGCCCAGCCCGCCCGCCGAGTACGTGAGGCCCGAGAAAGCCGAGAGGCCGGGCTCCGTGGCCGCGGGCTCCGTCAGCTGGCCCGTGCCCAGCCGGGCGGCGACGTATATCTTGTCGTCCTCAAACTCGGTCTTCTTGAGATTCAGCCGGACGCCGTTCGCAAAGGCGACCTCGGTGATGTCGAGGTCGTCGAGGTGCTTCCGCGCCGTTACGGCGCCCGCCGGCCCGAAGTCGGAATAGGCCCAGGCGGACCCGACGCCCAGGTCCGGGGGCGTCACCGAGATTCCGAGCGACTTCGAGTAGGCGAACGCGATCGCGGAGTTCCCGTCGCCCTCTATATTCGCGTTTCCCGCGACAAAGACGTACCTCCCGGGCGAGGTCCATGCCGCCTGGAGGGCCACCACGCAGTCCCTGACCGTGATCTTCCCCAGCGATGGGCCAAGCAGGGCCAGGTCGTCGGCGGGGCTCGTGAAAACCCTCCGAAGTACCAGGCTGTCGGCGATCGCCCCGGCCAGGTCCTCGGATCGGCGGGTCGGAGCCGCTGCCGCCGCCTTCTCGAGGTCGGCGCGCAGGGCGCCGGCCGCCTCCCCGAACTCCTCGGCGCGGAAGCCGAAGGCCAGGGCGCGGCGGAGCTCCTGGTCGGCCGCGCTGAGCGCCGCCGCCCAATGGTCGCCCTTGCAGGCCACCTCGATGGCGGCCTCGCGGTAGAGGTTGAATGGCTCCTTCACGTCGGCGCTCGCGCTGGTGAAGGGGGCGTTGGCCTTCTTGGCGATGGCCGCAAGCCTGCGGTTGAGCATCTCGATCGCTATCCTCCTCGGGAGCTCGGCGGCGCGGCGCGCGGCCGTGTCGGGCTGGCGGGTGAACGGTACTGTGCACGCGATCACCACCCGGGTGTCGGGCGCGTCCGGCTCCGAGTGGAAGAGCGTCTTGACCCCCTTGAAGTCCGCGACATGGCCCAGATCCACCGCCTGCGGCGCCGGGCTTCGCGGCGCCAGCCGGGAGAAGCCGTCCGCGATCTGCCTCTCGACCGCCGCCCCGTCAAAGTCGCCCACGGCGACCACGGCCATCAGCTCCGGGCGGTACCAGGCGTTGTAGAAGTCGGCCAGCGCCTCGCGGCCGCACTTCCCGACCACGGCCTCGCTGCCGATAGGAAGCCTGTCCGGCAGCCGGGTTCCCGCCTCCATGAGCTGCAGCCGCGCGACAAGCGTCCGGTAGTCAGCGGAATCCCGGGTCCGGATCTCGTCCACGATCACCCGGCGCTCCTTTTCGACCGCCGAAGGCTCGATCAGAATGCCGCCGCCGAAGTCGGCCAGGATGCGCAGGCCCTCGGCAAGCGAGGCCGGGGCTGCGTCCGGAACCTCGAGCCGGTAGAGCGTGTGGTCGAAGGAAGTGACGGCGTCCTTGTCGGCGTCGTCACCCATGCCCATGTGCCGCAGCCTGTCGGCCAGGGCCGCGGGCGCGAAGCGGGCCGTCCCCTTGAAGGCCATGTGCTCAAGGAAGTGGGCGAGGCCCCTCTGCGAATCGGTCTCCTCGAACGAACCGGCCAGCACCAGCAGCCTCAGCGAGGCCCGGTTCCTCGGCTCATGGTTCGGCAGGACGACGTAGCGGAGCCCGTTTGGAAGAGTCCCGTACCTCGCGGCGGGGTCGGCGCGAACGTCGCCCTCGGCCTGGGGGAAGGGGATCTGCGCCCCCAGGGCGGCCCCGAGGGCGAGCGACAGGGGCAGCGCGATGGTCCGGGCGAGGCGGCGCATGGAAAGCGGGAATCGTTGCCGCCGCCGGGGGGCGCACAAGTGCAAAAGAGCGGCGGCCGCGAATCTTGTTGAGGGGTTGGCGGGTCATCTGGTTGTGTCTACAGGGGCGTCACTTCCGCCGCCCCCGACCATGATTTGGACCTACAGGCTGCTCTTCCCCCTGATCCTGCTGACCACGGCTCCGTACTACCTGTGGCGGATGCGCCGGAGGGGCGGGTACGGCCGCGGGTTCTGGCACCGGTTCGGGCTGCCGCCCCGGCTTCCGAAGCGCCGCCCGGGGGTGCGCCGGGTCTGGCTGCAGGCGGTCAGCGTGGGCGAGATGCTGGCGGTGGAGCCCATCGTGCGCTCGCTCGGGGCCGCGGGCACCGAGGTCGTGCTGACCACGACGACGAGCACGGGCTACCGGGTCGCCGCCGACCGGTACCTGCCCCACGTGAGCGCCATCGCCTATTTCCCCGTCGACTGGATGCCCTTCTCGTCGCGGGCCTGGGCGAGGATCTCGCCCGACCTGGCGATCGTGACCGAGGGCGAGCGGTGGCCCGAGCACATGCACCAGGCGAGGAGCCGCGGCGTGCCGGTGCTCTGCATAAACGCCCGCATCTCGGACAGGAGCTTCCGCCGCCTCCGGCGGTTTCCGGCGGTCGCCGCGTTCGTGCTTGGGCCGATGACCCGCCTGCTGGCGGGCTCGGCGCAGGACGCCAGGCGCTTCCGGGACCTGGGGTGCCCCGCCGGGCGCGTGGCGGTGACCGGCAACATCAAGCTCGACGTGCAGATCCCGAGGCTCGACGAGGCCGGCCGCGCCGCGCTCCGGCTGGAGCTCGGCCTTCCAGCCGGCCGGATGGTCCTGCTGGGGTCGTCGACCTGGCCGGGGGAGGAGGCCGCGCTGCTCGAGGCCCTTGTGGCCGCGCGGGCGCGCGGCGTCGACTGCTCGCTCCTCCTCGTGCCGAGGCACGCCGAGCGCCGGGAGGAGCTCGAGAGGCTGCTGAGGCCGACGGGGCTGTCGTACCACATGCGCTCGCTCGGGCCCGCGCCCGGCGCCGTCGACGTCGCGGTCGGCGACACGACGGGGGAACTGCGCGCGATGACGCAGCTCGCCGACCTGGTCTTCGTCGGCAAGAGCCTCGCGCCGCACACGGAGGGGCAGACCCCCGTCGAGGCGGCGGCCCTCGGGAAGCCCGTCCTCTTCGGCCCCGGCATGGGGAACTTCCGCGCCATTGCGGGCGACCTGCTGGAGCGGGGGGCGGCCCGGAGCGTCGTCGACTCGGCGGACCTGTGCCGCGAGGCGTGCGCGCTGCTGCGCGACCCGCAGGCGCGGGCGGCCATCGCGGCCGCCGCGGCCTCCTGGCGCGGCGACAACGGCGGCGCCGTTGAGCGCACCCTGGCTGCGATCCGGGAGGAGCTGGATAGGGTCGCATAAGCGCGGCACCAGGGCGCCCCCAGCCTCCGTCATATGTAGCGGCCCGTCTCTTAACTCCCTTGCCTTCGCCCGCGTGGTTCATTCATTGTGGAGCTGACCGCGCCTCCGCGCGAATAGGAGATAAAGCAAACCACAACAGACAAATGGACATCGTCCGCTCCCTCCCATGGCTGTAAAAGTAGCAATCAATGGCTTCGGCCGCATCGGCCGCCTCGTATTCCGCGCTCTTGTCGAACAGGGCCTCCTTGGCTCGGCCTTCGACGTCGTCGCAGTCGGCGACATCGTGCCTGCCAACAACCTGGCGTACCTGCTCAAGTACGACTCCACGCAGGGCCGCTTCAAGGGGACGGTCGGATCGAGGAAATCATCCGCCGACAAGGCCGAGGACGACGTCCTGATCGTGAATGGCCACGACATATTGGTCGTAAGCGCCAAGACCCCGGCCGAGCTCCCCTGGACCGCGCTCGGCGTCCAGATCGTGATCGAGTCGACGGGCCTCTTCACGGACGCCGAGAAGGCGAAGGGCCACCTCGCGGCGGGGGCCAAGAAGGTCATCATCTCCGCCCCGGCCAAGGGCGAGGACATCACGCTCGTCATGGGGGTCAACGACTCGAAGTACGACCCGGCGAAGCACGCCATCATCTCGAACGCGTCCTGCACGACCAACTGCCTCGCGCCCCTGGTGCACGTCCTCCTCAAGGAGGGCTTCGGCGTCGAGGAGGGCCTGATGACGACGATCCACTCGTACACGGCCACGCAGAAGACGGTGGACGGCCCGTCGAAGAAGGACTGGAAGGGCGGGCGCTCCGCGGCGATCAACATCATCCCGTCGACCACGGGGGCCGCAAGGGCGGTCGGCCTGGTCTGCCCCGAGGTGAAGGGAAAGTTGACCGGGATGTCGTTCCGCGTGCCGACGCCGACCGTGTCCGTCGTCGACCTGACGGTGAAGACCGTGAAGGAGACCTCCTACAAGGCGATCTGCGAGGCGATGAAGCGCGCGAGCGAGACGTACCTCAAGGGCATTCTGGCCTACACCAGCGACGAGGTCGCCTCGAGCGACTTCATCCACGACAACAACTCGTCGATCTTCGACGCCGGCTCGGGCATCGAGCTCAACAGCCGCTTCTTCAAGCTCGTCAGCTGGTACGACAATGAGTGGGGGTACAGCTACCGCTGCGTGGACCTCCTCAAGAAGGTCGCATCCGGCCTATGAGCTTCAAGAGCGTCCGCGACCTCCAGCTCTCGGGAAAGCGCGCACTCGTCCGGGTGGACTTCAACGTCCCCCTGGACAAGGCGACCGGCGCCATCACGAACAACCAGCGCATAGAGGCGGCCCTTCCCACGATCAGGTACGTGCTCGAGCAGGGCGCTTCGGTCGTCCTCATGAGCCACCTCGGCCGCCCGGACGGCCAGCGCATCGCGAAGTTCTCGCTCAAGCCCGTCGCGGCGGAGCTCGCAAGGCTCCTCGGCAGGCCGGTCGAATTCCTCGACGACTGCGTGGGCCCGGCCGTCGAGGCCGCCTGCGCGAGGCCGGCGCCCGGCTCCGTCATCCTCCTGGAGAACCTGCGGTTCCACATAGAGGAGGAGGGGAAGGTCAAACTGGACGACGGCACCTCGAAGAAGGCCGAGCCGGGGGCGGTCGCCGCGTTTCGCGCCAGCCTGTCCAAGCTGGGCGACGTCTACATCAACGACGCCTTCGGCACGGCCCACCGCGCCCATTCGTCCATGGTCGGGATCAATCTCGCCCAGAAGGCGGCCGGATTCCTCATGGAGGCCGAGCTCAAGGCCTTTGCGGCCGTTATCACCAGCCCGCGCAGGCCGCTCCTCGCGATCCTCGGGGGCGCCAAGGTGGCCGACAAGATCCCGCTCATCCGCAACCTGATCGACAAGGCCGACGAGATCATCATCGGCGGGGGGATGGCGTTCACGTTCAAGAAGGTGCTCAGCGGCATGGAGATCGGCGACAGCCTCTTCGACCCCGAGGGGGCCAAGATCGTCGGCGAGCTCGCCGCAAAGGCGAAGTCGCGCGGCGTCGGCATCATCCTGCCCGTGGACTACGTCTGCGCGGACAGGTACGCCGCGAACGCCGCGACGCGGCCGGCGGACGACTCGACGGGCATCCCGAAGGGCTGGATGGGGCTCGACTGCGGGCCTAAGTCCGTCGCGCTCTACACCAAGGCCATACTCGGTGCGAAGACGATCGTGTGGAACGGGCCGCCGGGCGTGTTCGAATTCGACAAGTTCGCGGCCTCCACCAAGGCGATGGCCGAGGCCATCGCAGGGGCGACGTCCCGCGGCGCCACGACGGTGGTCGGCGGCGGCGATACGGCCACGGCGGCCCGGAAGTTCGGGGTCGCCGACAAGGTCTCGCACTGCTCAACCGGCGGAGGGGCGAGCCTCGAGTACTTAGAGGGCAAGGTCCTTCCCGGCGTCGCCTTCCTCGAGTCCTGAGCCAGCAACCCCCGTCCCCCGCCATGATCCGCAAGAAGCTAATCGCCGGCAACTGGAAGATGAATAAGACCTCGGCCGACGCGGTGTCGCTCGCCCACGAGATCGTCGTCTCGCTCGGCACGCAGTCGACCGTCGAGGTCGTCATCTGCCCGCCGTTCACCGCGCTCGAGGGAGTGGCCCGCGCGGTCGACGGATCCCTGGTGAAGCTCGGCGCGCAGAACATGCACTTCGAGGCGTCGGGCGCGTTCACGGGCGAGGTGTCGGCCCCCATGCTGCGGGCCCTGTTCGCGACCCACGTCATCCTCGGCCACAGCGAGCGCAGGACGCTCTTCGGGGAGACCGACGAGCTCGTCAACAGGAAGGTCCTGTCCGCGCTGAAGAACCAGCTGCGGCCGATCCTGTGCGTCGGCGAGACGCTCGCCGAGCGCGAGGCGGGCTCGACGCTCAAGGTCGTCCAGACACAGACCGAGCACGCGCTGGACGGCGTCAGCAAGGAGCTCGCCGTGAACGTCGTCGTCGCCTACGAGCCGGTCTGGGCGATCGGCACGGGCAAGGTCGCGACGACCGAGCAGGCCCAGGAGGTCCACGGGTTCATCCGCGGCCTCCTGGCGAAGCTTTACGGCGACGCGGCGGCGCAGCGGATCCGGATCCTTTACGGTGGATCGATGAAGCCCGCCAACGCGCCCGAGCTCCTCGCCCAGAAGGACATCGACGGCGGCCTCATCGGAGGCGCGAGCCTCGAGGCGCGGAGCTTCATGGAGCTGATCAAGGCCGCCGCGGCGGCCTCATGATCAGGGGCGCGGCCCTCCCGGGGAGCCGTACTTGCCCTTTAGCCGCTCCGTGGACCTTCTCAGCGCTTCGGCGGCGCAGGCCTCCAATGTGCCGTCCGCCTGCCTGGCCAGGAGGGCCTCGATCTCCGGGATCCTCGTCCCCTCGCTGATCCTCATCACCCGGTAGACCCGGAGCATCGCGACCCACCCCGAAAGGGGGTTCGGGTCCTGCTTGCCCGACTGGAGCTGGGCTTTTATGCATCCGGAGACGTAGGCCGCAAGCAGGAGGCCGCGCTGTCCGGCGTTCGTCTGGTCGGACAATCCCTTCTTCACGTCGCACCAGGTGACCGAGTCGGGGCCCAGGTCGACGACGACGTCGTCGCTCTCGACCGCATAGCGCATGATCAGGTTCGAGGCCCTGGCTGCCGCCGCGTTCGACTCCTCGGGCGACTTCGACGCCGCCACGCCGCCCACTGCGTTCGCCTCGAACGCGCGGATCGCGTCCAGGACCTGGGTCCTGGTCACCGCCTCAAGGGCGAATGCCGGGCTCGCGAGGGCCAGCGCCGCTGCGGCCAAAGGGAGGAAACGGGGCATCTGGGGAATGGGGCTCCCCAACGGAACCCACAATCGGCGGGTCCGGCAACGATCAATGTGTGCGCTTCGCGAGGCCCTCGGCAAGGGCGGCCAGAAACGCGGTGTCGCCGGGCAGGCGCCTGAGGATGGCGACGGCCGACTCCGAGCGCTCGCGGGCGATCCTGCGGGCCGCGTCGAGGCCGTGCACGGAGACGTAGGTCGCCTTCCCGGCCTTCGCGTCCTTGCCGGCGGTCTTGCCTAGCGTGGCCGTGTCGGACGTCGCGTCGAGGATGTCGTCGACGATCTGGAAGGCGAGGCCGAGCTGCCCGCCGGCCGCGCGCAGCGCCTCGACCAGGAAGTCCGGGGCGTCGGCGCAGATTCCCCCCATGGCGAGAGCAGCCGCGATCATCGCCGCCGTCTTGTTCTCGTGGATGAACCTGAGGCCGTCCGGCGTCGACGCGGCGCTGCGCTCGGCGATCAGGTCCTCCATCTGCCCCGCGATGAGCCGCCGGCTTCCGGCGGCCCCGGCAAGCTCCGCGACAAGCGCCGCGGCGAGGGCCGGGCTTCCCGAGTAGGCCCTCGGCAGGATCTCAAAGGCGAGGGTGAGCAGCGCGTCGCCGGCGAGGAGCGCCGTGGCCTCGTCAAAGGCCTTGTGCGCGGTCGGCCGGCCGCGCCTGAGGCTGTCGTCGTCCATGCACGGGAGGTCGTCGTGGACGAGCGAGTAGGTGTGGACGCATTCGACCGCGACTGCCGCGGGAAGCGGATCGGCGGCTCCCGGGGCGTCGAACAGCTCGGAGGCAGCGAGGACCAGGACGGGCCTCAGGCGCTTTCCTCCCGCCTGCATCGAGTACCGCATCGCGGCGTGCAGCCGGGTGGACGGCTCGGAGGCGGGGGGCAGGAGGCGGTCGATGCCGTCCTCGACGCGCGAAACCCTGAGCTTGAGCTCCTCTGCGAAGTCCATGGCCCCGGATTGAGCGCCAAGGTCGCACCGGTGCCGAGAACAAACTCGCCAAACGTGCGGGCTTAGCACATACAACCCGCGTACTACCCGATGCCCACGTACGAGTACGTCTGTTCAAAGTGCGGTTACCAATTCGAGAAGTTCCAATCCATGCGGGCCGGGCCGCTGCGCAAGTGCCCGAAGTGCGCCAAGGCGGCCCTGAGGCGCCTGGTGGGCGGCGGCGCCGGGCTGATATTCAAGGGGAGCGGGTTCTACAGCACCGACTACAGGAAGTCGGGCTACGCGAAGGCGGCGGGCGCCGAGTCCAAGCCGGCCCAGGAAACCAAGGCGCCCGGCGGCGCAAAGCCGGCGGAGGCCCCCGCCGCGGGCGGCCCCAAGGCTTCGCCAGCCCCTGGCGGCCCGTCCGGCCGATGAGGGCCCTTTCATGAGTGCAGCAAGCATCCATCACAGGGGCCCGACCTGGACCGAGGTCGTCCTGGGCGCGCTGCTCAGCGTGGCGCTCGGCATCGCCATGGGCGCCATCTACCTGGCGGCCAAGCCCGTCAAGAAGCCCGGGGAGGTCCCGAAGGACACGCCGCAGGGCAACGTCTCCTACACCGAGGGGGTGCGCGGCTACTACACGGCGTCCGAGGTCGAGTCGAAGCGCAAGGCGTGGGTCGCCGGCGGCACCGTGACGCTCGACGAGGCCGAGCTCAATGTCCTGTTCAGCGGGCCGGTCAAGCCGCCCCCCGCCCCCCTGCCCGCGAACACGCTGGTCCAGCCGCCCCCGCCGCCCCCGCCCAAGGACTTCGACAAGTCGCCGGTCAACGTGCGCATTAGCGAGGGGAAGATCCAGTTCGCGACCGTGTACACGATCAACGAGTACGGGTTCAACGGCAGCGTGGTCGTCCAGGCGCGCGGGGCGTTCGCGAAGGAGGGGGCGGTCTTCGTTTTCGTGCCGGACGTGTTCTACGTCGGCTGCTGCCCCCTGCAGCGCATCCCCTATGTCCGGGAATGGCTCCTCAACAAGCTCCTCTTCACGGATCCGGTGCCGGACGACATTGCCACGACCTGGCCGAAGCTTGTAGACGTCGCCGTAGAGGGCTCCAAGCTGCGGTTGAAGATGCCGTAGACCGAGCCGAGTCTACGTGTCGAAGAGCCTCAAGAACATCGGGGTCCTGTCCTTCCTGACCGTCGTCTCGCGGATCCTCGGGCTCGTGCGCGACATGATGGCCGCGTCCATCTTCGGCACGAGCCTGCTCTACTCGGCCTGGGTCACGGCGTTCAGCTGGCCGAACCTCTTCCGGAGGCTCCTCGGGGAGGGCTCGATGACGGCCGCGTTCGTGCCGACCCTCCAGGACGAGCTGCACGCCAGCGGGAGGGACGGGGCGTTCGCGCTCCTCTCCAAGGTCACGTCCTGGCTGATGGTGGCCACGGGCGGGCTCGTCCTGCTGGCGATGCTCGCTCTCGCCAATTCGAGGGCGCTCGGCGGGCACGAGGACAAGTGGTACCTTGCGGCCGACCTCGGGGTCTGGCTCTTCCCGTACATGCTGCTCGTCTGCGTCGCCGCAGGATTCAACGCGACGCTCAACGTGCTGGACCGTTTCACGGAGCCCGCGCTCTCGCCGATCTGGCTGAACATCGCGATGATCGTCTCCCTGGCAGGGGCGGGCCTTCACTACGCCCGCACGCCCCTAGAGGAGATCCACTGGCTGTGCACGGGTGTCCTCATCGGCGGGTTCCTCCAGGCCGCGGTCCCCGCCGGTGTCCTCATCCAGGCGGGGTGGCGCCCGCGGTTCGACCTCGGGCTCTCGCCCCGGGTCCGGGAAATCGCGGCGCTGATGACGCCGGGCCTTTTCGGGACGGCGATCTACCAGATCAACATCCTGGTGTCGCGCCAGCTCGCCTTCGCGCTGAACGACTCCGGCGCGACCCTGCTCTTCATGGGCAACCGCCTCATGGAGCTTCCGATCGGGGTGTTTGCCATCGCCGTGTCGACGGTCGTCTACCCGCTCCTCGCGCGCCACGCCACGGAGGGAAACCACAAGAACATGGCGGAGGATTTCCGCAGGGGCCTGCGCCTGATCGTGACGATCAACATCCCGGCTGCGGTGGGCCTCGCCCTGCTGAGCCGGCCCATCGTGGGGCTGCTCTACGAGCACGGCCACTTCAACGCCACGGACGCCAGGAACCTGGCGAACCTGGTCGTCATTTTCTCGATCGGCATGCCGTTCTTCTCGATCGTCAACCTGACCGTGAGGGCCTTCTACGCCGTCAAGGACATCGCGACCCCGGTGCGGGTCGCCGCGATCGACTTCTGCATCAACATCGTCGTCTGCCTGTCGCTCATGCGCTGGCTGGGTGTCCCGGGCCTGGTCATCGCCAGCACGACGGCCATCATAGCGCAGACGCTGCTGCTGCAGCGCGCGCTTGTTCGGCGGCTGCCGGAAATGCGATTCGCGCCGCTCTGGCCGAGCGTTGCGAAGGTGCTCGCGGGCACGGCGGTGATGGTTTGCGTTGTCGGGGCGGGGTGGTGGTGCCTGAAGGCGCTGGGGATCGGGGCGAGGGCGACCGACGCGATCGCCGTCGCCGGGCTCATCCCCCTCGGGGTCGCGGCGTACGGCCTCGCCATCTGGCGCCTCCGGATCGAGGGCTGGCAGGAGCTGGCCGCGCTTCTCGCAAAGGCGCCCCTGTTCGGGAGGATTTTCCGATTGGGCCTTTGACAAATGCCGGGGGCGTGGCTCGTTCTGGGCGCATCCACATGACACCTGTATCCACCCACGCGGTCAGCGACGCGCTCCACTGGCGCTATGCCACAAAGAAATTCGACGCGTCCAGGAAGATTCCCGCGGTTGTTTGGGCCGCCCTCGAGCAGGCGCTCGTCCTGTCCCCGTCGACGATGGGCCTGCAGCCCTGGAAGTTCGTCGTCGTCCAGGACCGGGCCACGCGGGAGCGGCTCTCCGCCGCCGCCTGGGGCCAGAGCCAGCCGCTCGACTGCTCGCATTTCGTCGTCTTTGCTGGACGCAAAGGCCTGGATGCCAACGACATCGAGCGCCACCTGGCGAGGACGGCCGAGGTGCGCGGCGTCACCCGGGAAAGCCTCAGCGGCTTCGCGCAGATGCTCCACAGCGGCACCGAGCCTGCGCGCATGGACTCGACCCTCGACTCCTGGATGGCCCGCCAGGTGTACCTCGCGCTCGGGATGTTCATCATGTCCGCCTCGGTCCTCGGAGTCGACACCTGCCCCATGGAGGGGATCGAGGCGCCGAAGTTCGATGAGATCCTCGGGCTGCCGGCGATGGGCTACGGCGCCCTCTGCGCGTGTGCCGCGGGCTACCGCTCGAGCGAGGACAAGTACGCAAGCCTTCCAAAGGTCCGCTTCAAGCCCCACGACGTGGTGGTGCACGTCTGACAGACCCAGGGGGACGCGATGCGCGCGATTCAGATCGAGGCCGTGGGAAGGGTCGCCCTCTCGGAGGTGCCGGAACCCCGCGCCGCGGCGGGCGAGGCGGTCGTCGTGCTCAGGGCCGCCGCGCTCAACCACCGCGACGTCTGGATAAAGCTCGGGCAGTACGCGGGGCTCAGGTATCCGTGCATCCCCGGTTCGGACGGAGCCGGCGTCGTCGCGGCCGTCGGCCCGGGCGCGGACCCGTCCTGGGTGGGCCGGGAGGTCGTGATCAATCCGGCCCTCGACTGGGGCGGGTCCGAGGGCGCGCAGGGCCCGAATTTCACGATCCTCGGGCTGCCGCGCGACGGGACGCTCGCCGCGGCGGTCGCGGTACCCGCGGCGCAGCTCGCCGCGAAGCCGGCGCACCTGGCCTGGGAGGAGGCCGCGGCGCTCCCGCTCGCGGCGCTCACGGCCTGGAGGGCGCTCATGAGCCGGGCGCGGCTGGCGCCGGGCGAGCGCGTCCTCGTCTCGGGGATCGGGGGCGGCGTCGCGCTCTTTGCGCTCCAGTTTGCGGCCGCGTCCGGAAACGACGTCTGGGTGACGTCCGGCTCCGACGGGAAGATCGCCCGGGCGGTCGCGATGGGCGCGAAGGGGGGATTCCGGTACGACCGGGGCGGCTGGGCCGGCGGCGCGGCCAAGGAGGCGGGCCCCTTCGACGTCATCATCGACGGCGCGGGCGGCCCGGGCTTTGCCGACCTGATCGACGCGGCTGCCCCGGGCGGCAGGATAGCCTGCTACGGCGCCACCCGTGGCAACGTGCCCGAGGTCGCGCTGCGCAAGGTGTTCTGGAGGCAGGTCTCCGTCCTTGGGACGACGATGGGCAGCCCGGCCGACTGGTCCGCGATGACGGCGTTCGTCGCCCGCCAGGGGCTCAGGCCCGTCATCAGCGACGCGTTCCCCCTCGAGCGCGCGGCGGAGGCCTTCGACATGATGGAGCGCGGCGGCCAGTTCGGAAAGATTGTCATCCGGACCTAAATGCCGCAAAAGCTCCCCCCGTGGGCTCGTTCCGGCTTGGCGCGGGCGCGTTCGCCGATGAGTCTCCTCGCTTGGCACAGCTGAATATGGATACCCGGTTCCACGCGTGCATCATGGCGGGCGGAAGCGGCGAGCGCTTCTGGCCCATGAGCCGGGCGCGCGCGCCCAAGCACCTGCTGCGGCTCTTCTCGGATCGGACGCTGCTCGAGGAGGCGATCTTACGCCTCAGGGGCGTCGTGGCCGAGTCGAACACCTGGATCCTCACGAACGCCTCGCAGGTGCCGCTCATCAGGGAGGCGGTTCCCTCGTTTCCGCCCGCCCAGATCGTCTCGGAGCCCGAGAAGCGGGACACGGCCCCGGCCGCCTCGCTCGCGACCGGGCTGGTCCGCGCGCGCGACCCGGACGGGGTCCTCGCGCTCCTGCCGGCCGACGCCCTGATCGGGAACGGCGCGCGCTTCTCCGCCCAGCTTGCGCAGTCGCTCTCCTGGGCGGGAGGGGCCGGGCGGCACGGCCGGGAGCTGCTGACCTTCGCCGTCGCGCCGACGCACCCCGCGACGGGCTTTGGCTACCTGGAGCTCGGCGACGAGTTGGCGCGGGGAGGGGAGGGCAGCCGCCTGTTGAGGGTGAAGAGGTTCGTCGAGAAGCCGGACGAGGCGACCGCGCGGGGCTATGTCGCCAGCGGGCGCTACGCCTGGAACGCGGGGATGTTCGTGTGGGGGGTGCGCCAGTTCCTGGCCGAGGCCGAGCGCGCCGCGCCCGAGCTGGCCGAGTTCATACGGGGCTTCCCGGCGGGCGATCCCGCCGCGTACCTTTCGGCGCGGTTTGCGCGGCTGCCCAAGATCTCCGTGGACTACGCGGTCCTCGAGAAGGCCGGGTCGGTCGCGACCGTCCTAGCCGACTTCGACTGGGAAGACGCCGGGGCGTGGACCGCGCTTTCAAAGCACCTGCCGGCCGACGCCTCGGGCAACGTCTCGCGAGGGCCCGTCGTCTGCGTCGGCACGAGCGGCACGGTCGCCATCAGCAACGGCCGCGTGATCGCGCTCTGCGGGGTGAAGGACCTCGTGGTCGTCGAGACCGAAGACGCGCTGCTGGTGTGCCACAAGGATGCAGTGCAGAACATCAAGAGCCTGATGCCCCTGCTCCCGAAGGACACGGTCTAGGCGCGGGACCCGAGGGCCCGATCCCGATGCTCCAGACGCTTCGCATCCGCAACCTCGCCCTCCTGGACTACGTGTCGGTGGACTTCGAGGCCGGGTTCGCCGCGGTCACCGGCGAGACCGGCGCCGGAAAGAGCATCGTGATCGGCGCGCTCGGCCTCCTGGCCGGGGAGCGCGCGGACAAGGCGATCATCCGCCAGGGGGCAGCGGCGTGCGAGGTCGAGGCTTCGCTCCACTTCAGGGACCCGGGGGGGATCGACGCGCTGCTTGCCGAGCTCGACCTACCCGCCTGCGAGGAGGGGCTCCTTGTCCTAAAGAGGAGCGTGCCGCGCGAGCGGGCGCCGAAGATCACGGTCAACGGGAGCCTGGCCACCCTCGCGGCCCTGCAGCGGATCGGAGAGCGCTGGATCGACTTCCACGGGCCGACCGAGCCCAGGCACATGCTCAGGGAATCGTGCCAGCTCGAGCTCCTTGACCTCTACGGCCGGGGCGGGCCGGCCCTCGAGGCCTACGGTGCGCGGTACAGGGCATGGTGCGACCTCCAGAGGGAGAGCGAGCGCCTCGCCTCGGAGGCCAGGCTATCGCCCGACGAGCTGGCGTTCATGGAGGCCCAGCTCGCCAGGCTCGACCGCCTCGACCTCTCCGAGGAGGGCGTGGCGGCGCTCGAGCGCGACTTTCAGCGGATGAGCCGCGCGCAGGAGATAGCGGCCCTCGCCTCGGCGCTGGAGGCGGCGCTGTCGGGCGAGGACGGGGAGATGTCCCGGGTGGCGGCGCTCGTGCGCGAGGCGCGCAGGCTCGAGTCGATCGATCCCGCGAGCAGCGCGCTGGCCGACCGTATGGCGTCGGCGTCGGCGGAGCTCGGCGAGCTCGCGGCCGAGTACGGGTCGCTCTGGCGCGGGCTCCAGGCCGACCCGGAGGCCCTCGGCCCCGTCGAGGAGCGCATGAACGCGTGGCTCGAGGCTAGGCGCAGGCACGGTCCCGACGTCGCATCGGTCGCTGCCGCGCGCGAGTCGATGCGCCGCCGCGTGGCCTCGCACGGCGACATGGAGGGGGCGCTCGCGCGCCTGGACCGGGAGATCGAGGCGGCCGCGCGCGAGGCGAGGAAATCCGCCGGCGCGCTCCGGGCGGTGCGCCAGGGGGCGGCGAAGGCGCTGGCCAGGGCCGCGGCCGCCGGGATCGCCGAGCTCGGCTTCGACAAGGCGGATTTCCGCGTCTCGATCACGGACGCGCCCGGGCTCGGCCCCACGGGCGACTGCGGCTGCGAATTCCTGTTCTCCCCGAACGTGGGCGAGCCGCCGCTGCCCCTGAGCCGGATCGCCTCGAGCGGCGAGCTGGCGCGCGTGATGCTCGCGCTGAAGGCGATTCTCGCCGACCTCGACGCCGTGCCGGTGCTCGTCTTCGACGAGGTCGACGCAAACGTGGGGGGCGAGGTCGGCAACGTCGTCGGGGAGCGCATGGCGGCGATCGCGGCGCGCCACCAGGTGCTCTGCGTCACCCACCTGCCGCAGGTGGCGGCGCAGGCCACGAGCCATTTCGTGGTCCGCAAGGACCAGTCGGGCGACCGCGCCATCGTGACGATCGAGCCCATCCACGGGGACCGGAAGGCGCGGGTGGGTGAGCTCGCCCGGATGCTGGGCGACCGCAACGCGAAGAGCGCCCTGGCCCACGCGGAGAAGCTGCTCCGCGCAGGCTGAGCCGCGATAATGAAGCTGGAGCCCCTCGGCGATGCGGCGGTGGTCGCCACGCTGGGCTCCGCGTCCGACGCGCCCGCGATGGCGTCCGCGCTGGGGCTTGCCGAGCGGCTGGTCGCCGCGAGGGCGAGGGGGATAGTCGACGTGGTTGCGGCGTACGCCACGGTGACGGCCTTCTACGACCCCCTGCAGTTCCTCGATCCACAGGAGGACGCGTATGACTGCGTGTGCCGGCTCATCGAGACCTGCGGCGCGCGGTCCGCGCGGGAGCCGTCCGCGGCGGGAGGGGGCGCGGTCGACATCCCCGTGTGCTACGGCGGGGACCTAGGGCCCGACCTCGACTTCGTCGCCCGCCGCTGCGGCCTTGATGCCGCTGGGGCGGCGGCCCTCCACGCGGGCGCCCCCTATGTCGTCCACGCCGTCGGCTTCACGCCCGGCTTCCCCTACCTCGGCGGGCTCCCGGCGGCCCTTCACACGCCCCGGCGCGACACGCCGCGCGCCCGGGTCCCAGCGGGCTCGGTGGGGATCGGCGGCTCGCAGACGGGCGTCTACCCGGTGGCGTCCCCGGGCGGCTGGCAGATCATCGGGCGGACGCCGGTCGCCCTATTCAGGGCCGACGGGAACCCGCCGGCCCTCCTGAAGCCGGGCGACCGGGTCCGCTTCAGGGCCATCTCCGCATCCGAGTTCGATTCATGGAAATAAGCGTCATCCGCGCCGGCATGCTGACGACCGTCCAGGACCTGGGGCGGCGGGGGCACGTGGCGCAGGGGGTGCCCTTCGGCGGCGCCGTGGACCCGTTCGCTCTGCGGGTCGCCAACCTGCTGGTCGGCAACCGGGAGGACGCGCCGGCGCTCGAGGTAACGCTCACCGGACCGGAGCTCGAGTTTGCCGAGGGCGCGTGGGTCGCCGTCTGCGGCGCGCGCTTCGAGGGGCTGCCCGCATGGAGGCCGATCCGGATCGAGGCGGGCGCCAGGCTGAGGTTCGGAAGGCGCACCCAGGGCTGCCGCGCCTACCTGTCCGTCTCCGGTGGGATCGACGTCGAGCCGGTCCTGGGTGGCCGTGGGACCTACTTGGCCGCCGGCTTCGGGGGGTTCCGCGGGCGGGCGCTCAGGGACGGGGATGTCCTCCGGCTCCTGCCTCCGAGGTGCCGGCCCTTCGGGCACTGGGGCATCGACGAGCGGGTCCTCCCGCGCTACTCGCCGGTGCCGACCGTGCGGGTCGTGCCGGGCGCGCACGCCGCTGAGTTCGGCGGGGCGCTCTACTCGGGCCGGTTCCGGGTCACGCCCAACAGCGACCGGATGGGTATCCGGCTGGAGGGGCCCAGGCTGGCGCGGCCTGGGGAGGGGGACCTCGTCTCGGCCGCCGTGGCGCCCGGCACGATCCAGGTTCCCCCGGACGGGAACCCCATCGTGCTCCTCTGCGACGCGCAGACGATCGGTGGCTACGCCAGGGTCGCCCATGCGGCGGCGGTCGACATGCCCCTGCTGGCGCAGCTCGCGCCGGGCGACGGGGTGAGGTTCGCCTTGTCCTCGATCGCCGAGGCGCACGCGCTGGCGCGGGCCCAGGAAGACAGGCTCAACCTCCTGCGCCAGGGGCTCGCCGGGAAATTCGAGGCCGCATGAGCCGACGCGACTCCATCGACCTCAACGCGGACGTGGGGGAGGGCTGCGGCCGGGACGCGGAGCTCATTCCCCTGGTGTCCTCCGTAAACATTGCCTGCGGCGCCCACGCCGGCGACGAGGCCGAGATGCGGCGGACGGTCGCCCTTGCGCTGCGCCACGGGGCCTCGATCGGCGCCCATCCCGGATTCGCCGACAGGGAGCATTTCGGCAGAAGGGAGCTGGCGGTATCCCCGTCGGAGGCGGCGGCCCTCGTGGTCGAGCAGGTGCTCCTGTTGCGGAGGGTCGCCGCAGGGCTCGGCGCGAAGGTGGGGCACGTGAAGCTCCACGGGGCGCTCTACAACATGGCGGCGCGCGACCGGCTCCTCGCGGCCGCGGTCGCCGGCGCGCTCGATGACGCCGGCCGCCTGTCCGGCGCACCGTGGGCGCTGTTCGCCCTGGCAGGAAGCGAGCTGGCATCCGTCGGCAGGGCCCGCGGCCTGACGGTGCTGGGCGAGGCGTTTGCCGACCGGTCGTACCGGCGCGACGGATCCCTTCTTCCGCGGTCGGATCCCAGGGCCGTCATAGCCGACGAGGGGGCCGCCGCCGCCCAGGCCCTGATGATCGCGCGCGAGCGGAGCGTGCGAGCCGTGGACGGGACCGGGGTCCCGATTGACGCGGACACGATATGCCTGCACGGCGACAGCCCGGGCGCGGTCCCGTTCGCGCGCAGGATCCGCAGCGAGCTGGCGGCCGCCGGGATCGCGGTCAGGCGCCCGGCCTGAGAGCCCGGCGCTCAGCTCGCGGCGCCCGGCGGGGCGGCCGTCACTCGCGGAGCTTCCTCTCCACGGTCCACGTCGTCGAGCGCCCGAGCCAGGTGATGCCGAATACGTATCCCTTCAGCAGGAGGGTTCCCGACCGGTCCGGGTCGCGCCGGATGAATCCGTCGTAGGTCTTGCCGTTCTTGGGGTCGTAGATCGTCCCTCCCTCCCACCGCCTCGTCTCTTCGTTCGCCCTGAAGCCGCGCAGGATGACGAGCCCGAGGACGGGGGCGCCCCTGCGCGCGGGATCGGGATTGTTCTTGTCCAGCCGGCTCTTGTCGGTCTTGAGCCAGACGATCCTGCCCATGTAGGTCCCGTCGGGTTCCCTGGAGACGCTGACCTGGGCGCCGCCGTCGACGGTGAGGTAGAGCCCCGCTATGCCCTCGCCCCAGGATTCGGCCCTGGCCGGGCTGCAAAACGCCGCTGCGAGCAGCAAGAGGAGGACGGGGATTCTTCGGTTCACGGGAGGAGGGGAGCGGACCTTCGCGCGCAGCTAGACGGCACTTCGCAGACCTCGGCGAGAGTGATTCCGGAGGCGCCCCAGGGGCCGGTCAAGCTAATGCGGCCCCGGCGCGGCGATCCGCCGCTTGGACTCGCCCCCTGCGACGGGCCCTTACGCGCTGAACCTGAAGTGAGCGACGTCGCCGTCCTGGAAGCAGTACTCCCTGCCCTCGAGCCGGTATTTGCCCGCCTCGCGCGCCGCGGCCACGCTCCCGAGCCTCGCAAGCTCCGCGTACGACACGACCTCCGCCTTGATGAAACCCCTCTCGAAATCCGTATGGATCACCCCGGCGGCCTGCGGCGCCTTCCAGCCGCTCCTGATGGTCCAGGCCCGGACCTCCTTCTCCGTCGCGGTGAAGAACGTGATCAGGCCGAGCAGCTTGTAGGTCGCGCGGATCAGGGAGGACGCTCCCGAATCGTCGACGCCCAGGTCCTTGAGGAACTCGCTCGCCTCGTCCGGGGCCAGGTCGACCAGCTCGGCCTCGATCCGCGCGCTGACCGGCACGTAGGCGGCGTCGTGGTGCGCGCGCACGAAGCCGGCCACGCTCTGGACGAAGGTGATCGACTCCGCGGAGGCGAGGTCTGCCTCCGCGACGTTGCAGGCGTAGATGACGGGCTTCGCGCTCAGGAGCTGGAACAGGCGCATGAGCCTCGCTTCGTCCTCGTGCACGGCGAGCGTGTTAGCCGGCCTGTTGAGGTTGAGGTGCGGCTCGAGGCGCTCGAGGAGGGCGAGCTCGGCCGCCGCCTCCTTTTCGCCCGCCTTCGCCCTCTTGTGGGTCTTCTCCATCCGCTTCTGCACCGCCTCCAGGTCCGACAGGACCAGCTCGGTCGCGACGACCTCGATGTCGCGGACTGGGTCGATCGAGCCCATCGTGTGAACGACGTCCGGGTCCTCGAAGCAGCGCACGACGTGCACGATCGCGTCCACCTCGCGGATGGTCGCCAGGAACTGGTT
>CAZCAJ010000014.1:6543-76744 GCA_964496645.1 uncultured Opitutaceae bacterium | reverse complement strand
CCACGATGAACTCGTTGTACGGCTTGTCGCTGTTGAACGCGTCGATCACGTAGTCGCGGTAGGTCCACGCGAACGGGTAGCGCGGATCCTCGCGCTGGGGCGTGTCGCCCTTGGTGTCGGCGTACCGGGCGACGTCGAGCCAGTACCGGCCCCAGCGCTCGCCGTAGCGGGGGGAGCCGAGGAGACGGTCGACCACCCTCGCCCAGGCGTCCGGCGAACTGTCGGCCAGGAACCGCTGCACCTCGTCCTCCGTCGGGGGAAGCCCCGTCAGGTCGAAGGTCGCCCGGCGGATGAGCGTGTACCTGTCCGCCGGCGGGTTCGGCTTCAGGCCGGCCTCCTCGAGCTTGGCGAGGATGAAGTTGTCGACCGGGGTCCGGCACCAAGGCGGGTCGGCGACGGCCGGGACCTGCTGCTTCCTGACCGGCAGGAACGACCAGTGCTCCCGGCCCACGCCGCCGTAGGCCGGCGAGCTTCCCCTTGCGACCAGGGACCGCGGGTCCGGCGCCCCCCTCCTGATCCACTCCGAGATGTCGGCGACCTGCTGGTCCGAGAGCCTGTCGCCCTTCGGCGGCATCTGCAGGTCGGCGTCCTTGTAGCTGATCGCGTCGACTATGAGGCTGTCCCCGGGCTTGCCCGGCGTTATCGCGGGCCCCGTGTCGCCGCCGTGGAGCATGCCCTCGCGCGTGTCGAGCATGAGACCGCCCCTTATCTTGTCGGCCAGGCGGCTGTGGCACTTGTAGCAGCGGTCGGCTAGGATCGGCCTGATCCGCGCCTCGAAGAACTGGAGGTCCGCGGGCGAGATCGGCTGCGCGGCGGGGGCCACCGCGGGGGCGGGCGCGATCGACGCCGCGATCGGCGGCGCGGCCGCGGCCAGCGCCATGGCGAGTCCCGCGACCCTGCCCGCCGCATTCATCACGCGAGGATGGGCTGCACCACGCTTCCCGCCACGTCCGTCAGGCGGAAGTCCCGCCCGTTGAACCGGTAGGTTAGCTTCGTGTGGTCGAATCCCAGGGCGCGAAGGATCGTAGCGTGAAGGTCGTGCACATGGACCTTGTCCTTAACGGCCTCGGCCCCGAACTGGTCCGTCGCGCCGTAGACCGTGCCGCCCCTGATCCCGCCGCCCGCGAGCCAAACCGAGAAGGCCCGGGCGTCGTGGTCGCGGCCCGGGTTTTCATAGCCGTTGCGGTCCCGTGTCGGCTTCCTTCCGAACTCGCCGCCCCAGAGGACGAGCGTCGTTCCGAGGAGCCCGCGCTGCTTCAGGTCCGCCAGGAGCGCCGCGACCGGCTGGTCGATCTCCTTCGCCTTCTTCGTGATCCGCTCCTGGAGGTCCTGGTGGTGGTCCCACCCGTCGTGCCAGACCTGCACGAACCTGACGCCCCTCTCGACGAGCCGGCGGGCCAGCAGGAGCTGGTTGCCCTGGGGCGTCCTCCCGTAGGCCGCGCGCACCTCGGCCGGCTCCTTGTTCAGGTCGAACGCGTCGGTCGCCGCGGCCTGCATCTTGAACGCGATCTCGTAGGACTCGAGGCGCGTCTCGAGAACCTGGTCGCGCTG
This sequence comes from uncultured Opitutaceae bacterium, assembly GCA_964496645.1. GTDB lineage: Bacteria > Verrucomicrobiota > Verrucomicrobiia > Opitutales > Opitutaceae > Palsa-1447. Next base: position 75,193 of record CAZCAJ010000014.1, on the reverse strand, counting down.
GAGCTCGCTCGACCGCATCTCGTTGAGCTTCTCGACGAACTCCATCTGCCGGCGCTGCTCCCGCGCCCCGACGTAGGGGTTGCGGATGTTCTGGATCATCTGCTGCACGTTCGCAGCCTGCGTGTTGACGCTCGATCCCTGGAATACGCCCGGCAGGAACGCGGAGCCGTAGTTCGCCGCGCCCCCCGACGGCAGCCCGCCGCTGCGCAGCGCTATGAATCCCGGAAGGTTCTGGTTCTCGGTCCCGAGACCGTACACCACCCACGAGCCCATGCTGGGCTTCGAGATGCGCAGCGAGCCGGTGTTCATGAACACCGTCGCGACCTCGTGCGCGGGGATGTCCGTGTACATCGAGCGCACGACCGCCATGTCGTCCACGTGCTGTCCGATCCCCGGGAAGAGCTCGCTCACCTCGATTCCCGACCGCCCCATCGGGGTGAACTTGAACGGGGAGCCCATGGCGACCCCGCCGTCGGAGAGGCTCGTGCCGTCCATGCGCACGAGCTCCGGCTTGGGGTCCCAGGTGTCGATGTGCGAGGGCGCGCCCTGGGCGAAGATGTGGATGACGGCCTTCGCCGTCGCCGGCAGGGGCGGCGGCCGCGGCGCCAGGGGGTTTGCGCCCGGCGGCGGACCCTCGCCCGCCCCGGGTCCCGAGACCAGCTCTGCAGGATCGAGCATCGTCGCAAGGCCGAGGGCCCCCAGGCCCATCCCCACCCGGTTCAGGAATCTCCTGCGCGTGAGAAAATAGTCCTCGGGATTCGTGGACACGCCACGGCAGGGGCACTCGCGGGTCGTCGGCTCGTCGGGCATAATGGGATTGAATGGGCAATTTGGTGCAAACTAATGACGGAATCAAGTGACGTTCAACGGGGACGGCGGTTTCAGCCGGTTTCCGATGTTTCCAGTTGATACGCAGCAGGCCCTGGTTACGTTCTGGCCATCCTCGTTTAGGAGAGCCCGGGGCGCCGGGCTGAGATGGCGGCGCGATCAGCCGTCAAATCCTCGGAACCTGATGCGTCTCGCACCGCCGTAGGGAAAACAGGACCAGCCGCGTAAGGCGGAGGGATCTGTGGCCCGGCCGGCGGAACGGGCCGCGGCCGCAACACACTCCCCCACATGTCCCAATCGACTGAAGCCGCCCCCGCCGGCCACCGCCTCTTCCCCGCGTCCCGCCGGGTCTACATCGCCGGAGCCCGCGCAGGCGTGCGCGTCCCGATGCGCGAGATCGCCCTGTCCGCCACCCACCTGCCGAGCGGCGCCGAGGTCCCGAACGAGGCCGTCCGCGTGTACGACACCTCCGGGCCCTGGGGCGACCCCGCCTTCCACGCCGACCCGGCGGTCGGGCTCCCCGCGCTGCGCTCCTCTTGGATCGGCGAGCGGGGCGACGTGGAGGAGATCCCCGGCCGGGGCGTCAAGCCGATCGACGACGGCTACCTCTCGCAGGGCCACCTGGAGAAGGCGCAGGACGAGGGCCGGCGCAACCCGATCAAGTTCTTCGACCGCAGCGACCGCCGGACGCTCCGGGCGAGGCCGGGCAGGCAGGTGACGCAGCTCGCGTACGCCCGCAGGGGGATCGTCACCCCCGAGATGGAGTTCGTGGCGATACGCGAGAACGCGAGACTCCAGCGCGCCGCGGGCCCCATGGAGCCCACGGTGGCGGGCCCCCGCGACTCGCTGTGGCGCCAGCACCCCGGCCGCAGCCTCGGCGCGTCGATCCCCGGGGAGATCACCCCGGAGTTCGTCCGCGACGAGGTCGCCCGCGGGCGCGCGATCATCCCCGCCAACATCAACCATCCCGAGCTGGAGCCCATGGTGATCGGCCGCAACTTCCTCGTTAAGATCAACACGAACATCGGCAACTCGGCTGTCGCCTCGTCGATCGACGAGGAGGTCGAGAAGATGCGCTGGTCGGTCAAGTGGGGGGGCGACACGCTGATGGACCTCTCGACGGGAAGGAATATCCACCAGACCCGGGAGTGGATCCTGCGCAACTGCCCCGTGCCCGTCGGGACGGTGCCCATCTACCAGGCGCTCGAGAAGGCAGGCGGGCGCCCCGAGGAGCTGACCTGGGAGATCTTCCGCGACACCCTCATCGAGCAGGCCGAGCAGGGCGTCGACTATTTCACGATACACGCCGGCGTCCGGCTGAGGGCCATCCCGTCCACGGCCCGCCGGATGACTGGGATCGTGAGCCGAGGCGGGTCGATCATGGCCAAGTGGTGCCTGGCCCACCACCGGGAGAACTTCCTCCACGAGCGCTGGGACGACATCTGCGCAATCATGGCGGCCTACGACGTCTCGTTCTCGATCGGAGACGGCCTGCGCCCGGGCTCGATCGCGGACGCCAACGACGAGGCCCAGTTCTCGGAGCTGAGGACCCAGGGCGAGCTCACGGCGCGCGCGTGGGAGCTCGGCGTCCAGGTCATGTGCGAGGGGCCCGGCCACGTCCCGATGCACATGATCGCGGAGAACATGGAAAAGCAGCTAGACTGGTGCATGGAGGCCCCCTTCTACACGCTCGGGCCGCTCACGACCGACATCGCCCCGGGCTACGACCACATCACGAGCGCGATCGGCGCTGCGATGATCGGGTGGCACGGCACGGCGATGCTCTGCTACGTGACGCCCAAGGAGCACCTGGGCCTGCCCGACAGGGATGACGTGCGGGCGGGGGTCATCGCCTACAAGATCGCGGCCCACGCGGCCGACCTGGCGAAGGGCCACCCGGCCGCTCAGTACCGGGACAACGCCCTCTCCAAGGCCCGCTTCGAGTTCCGGTGGGAGGACCAGTTCAACCTCTCGCTCGACCCGGAGCGGGCCCGCGAGTTCCACGACGCCACCCTGCCCCAGGAGAGCGCGAAGACCGCGCACTTCTGCTCGATGTGCGGGCCGCAGTTCTGCTCCATGCGGATCACGGACGACGTCCGGCGCTACGCCGAGGAGCAGGGCCTCACGACCGAGGCCGCGCTCGAGGCCGGCATGCGGGCGAAGTCCGGGGAGTTCCGCGAGCGGGGCGGCGAGATCTACGTCGAGGCGGCGAAATGAGCGCCATCCTGCTGAACGACCGGCCCCACCCGCTGGCCGGGGCCGCCACGCTCCAGGGGCTCCTCCTCGAGCTCGGCCTCGCCGACCGCAGGGGCGTCGCCGCGGCGGTGAACGGGCAGGTCGTGCCCCGCTCGGAGTGGGCGTCTCGCTCCCTGGCGGAGAGGGACCGCGTGGTGGTGATCCGCGCCACCCAGGGCGGCTAGGCAGCCCCGCGCCACCCATGCAGATCGTCGTCGTCTCCCCCGAATCCAGGGACCCGCGCGAGCTCCCCGCAATGGAGGGGTTCTTCGCGGCCGGCCTGGAGCGCTACCACGTCCGCAAGCCCTCGTGGCCGGCCGCGGAGCTCGAGGAGTGGCTGCGGGCCGTGCCCGAGGGATGGCGCCCGAGGATCGTCCTGCACGAGCACCACCACCTCGTCGAGAAGCTCGGCCTCGGCGGCCGCCACGAAAAGGACGCCGGGGGCGCCGCCGCCGCCTCGCCGGCCGCGGCCAGCCGCTCGTGCCACGACATCGCGTCGCTGCGGCGCCACATCGGCGCCTACCCCACGATCCTTTTCGGGCCGGTCTTCCCCTCGGTGTCGAAGCCGGGGTACGGCCCCGCGCCCGGGCCGCCCTGGTACGAGCTCTGGGCGCTGCTCAGGCAGAGGGACCGCTCGGGGCGCCCGGGACCCGGGGGGCCGGCCCGCGTGCTCGCGATTGGCGGGATAACGGCCCAGAGGCTCGCGCGCTGCGCCGAGCTCGGCTTTGACGGGGCCGCGGTCCTCGGCGCGGTCTGGAACGACCCCGATCCCGCAAGGGCCCTTGCCGGGATCCTGCGCGAGGCGGCGAGACTGGAGGTCGCGCGCCATGCCGCTTGATCCGCGCAGGCGCTTCCCCGTGATGTGCCTCACCCAGGACGGGACCGGGCTCGCCCACGCCGAGCAGGCCGCACGCCTCTGCGCGGCCGGGGCGCGCTGGATCCAGCTCAGGATGAAGGGCGCGACCCGCGCCGCGTGGCTGGCGGAAGCGGCGGCCGCGGCGCGCGTATGCCGCCTGCACGGGGCCGTCCTCGTCGTGAACGACAGCGTCGACATCGCGCTCGAGTCGGGCGCCGACGGCGCCCACCTGGGCGGACTCGACGGCGACTGGGCCGAGGCGCGCCGGCTGCTCGGGGCGGACCGGATCCTTGGCGGGACGGTGGGCAGCGCCGCCGACGCCCGCCGGGCCGTGCGGTGCGGATGCCTGGACTACGCGGGCGTGGGCCCGCTGCGCTTCACCGCTACCAAGCGGAACCTGGCCCCGGTGCTCGGGCTCGACGGGGTCCGCGGGGTTGTCGGGGAGTTGGGGGGGATCCCCGCGTGGGTCATCGGAGGGGTCCTGCCGGCGGACCTCCCCGGCCTCCGGATGGCGGGCGCCGCCGGAGCGGCGGTCTCGTCGGGCCTGTACCAGGGCGGCCTCATCGAGGAGAACCTGCGCGAGTTCCTGGAGGCCTGGGCTCGGCCCGCGGAGGCCGTCCCCGATCGCGTTTCAATCCCATGAGCACAAAGCCGCTCGTCATCGCCGGCGTCGAGTTCTCGTCCCGCCTCTTTGTCGGGACCGGGAAGTTCAGCTCGGGCGAAGCCATGAGAAGGAGCCTCGAGGCCTCGGGCGCGCAGCTCGTGACCGTGGCGCTGAGCCGCGTCCGCACGGGCGGCGAGCAGGACGACATCCTCTCCTTCCTTGACGCCGGCCGCTTCCGGCTCCTCCCGAACACGTCGGGGACGCGCAACGCGCGCGAGGCCGTGCTTGCGGCCGAGCTTGCCCGCGAGGCGCTCGAGACGAACTGGCTAAAGCTCGAGATACACCCCGACCCGAAATACCTTATGCCCGACGCGGTCGAGACGCTCCAGGCGACTGAGCTCCTGGTCAAGCGGGGCTTCGTCGTCCTGCCGTACGTCCACGCGGACCCCGTGCTGTGCAGGCGCCTCGAGGAGGCCGGCGCCGCGGCGGTGATGCCCCTCGGCTCGCCGATCGGGAGCAACCTGGGCCTGGAGTCCAGGGCGTTCCTCGAGATCATCATCGCCCAGAGCCGCGTGCCCGTCGTCGTCGATGCGGGGCTTGGGGCCCCGTCCCACGCGGCGGCGGCGCTCGAGATGGGGGCCGACGCGGTGCTCGTTAACACGGCGATCGCGGCGGCGGCCGACCCGGTTGCGATGGCGGACGCCTTCCGGCTCGGCGTCGAGGCCGGCCGGGCCGCCTGGGAGGCGGGCCTCGCGAGGCGCGGGCCCGCCGGCGAGCCCGCGCTCGCGAGCGCGACCTCGCCCCTGACGGCTTTCCTCGGGGAGGAAAAACCGTGAGCTTCATCGACGCCTGGCGCAGGCACGACTTCGGGGACGTCGCCCGGGCCATCGCCTCGAAGGCGCCCTCGGACGTCCGGCGCGCGCTGGGCCGGGCCCGCGGGTCGGTCGACCTCGAGGACTTCGCCGCCCTGCTCTCCCCGGCCGCCGCGCCCTTCCTCGAGGACATGGCGCGGGCCGCGCATCAGTACACGGTCGAGCGCTTCGGGCGGACCATGAGGCTCTACGCGCCGCTCTACCTGTCGAACGCCTGCGCGAACGTGTGCACGTACTGCGGATTCAGCGCGCACAACAGGATCCGCCGCAAGGTGCTCTCCGACGGCGAGATCCTCGCGGAGGCGGGCGCGCTGCGCGCCCGCGGGTTCAACAGCGTCCTGCTGGTGACCGGCGAGACCTCCCGGGTGGGACGCGACTACCTCTCCAACGCGCTTCGGATCCTGCGGCCGCACTTCTCGGGGCTCTGGATCGAGGTCCAGCCGCTGCCTGAGGAGGACTACGCGGCGCTCGCCGGGGACGGCCTGAGCGCTGTCCTCGTCTACCAGGAGACCTACGACGAGCGCGCGTACGGGAGGCACCACCTGAGCGGGCCCAAGTCCGACATCGCCTGGCGGCTCGGGACCCCCGACCGGCTCGGCCGCGCCGGGATGAAGAAGATAGGCCTCGGCGCCCTCTTCGGCCTGAGCGACTGGCGTGCCGACGCCTGGTTCACGGGGCTGCACCTGCGCCACGTCGAGACCGTCCACTGGCGCTCGAGGGTCTCGGTGTCGTTCCCGCGGCTGCGCCCCCACGAGGGGGACCAGGTTCCCCTGATGCCCTTCGGCGAGCGCGACCTTGTCCAGGCGGTGTGCGCGTTCCGGCTGCTCAGCCCCGAGGCCGAGCTCTCGCTGTCCACCCGCGAGAGCGAGGCCTTCCGCAACCGGGCCTTCAGGCTGGGCTTCACCGTGATGAGCGCGGGCTCGCGGACCAACCCGGGCGGCTACGCAAGCGCGCCGGACTCACTCGAGCAGTTCGAGATAGACGACAACCGGAGCCCGGCGCAGGTCGCCGCGTTCCTCAGGTCGCAGGGCTACGAGCCCGTCTGGAAGGACTGGGACCGGACCTACGACGGATTCGAGGGCCGCCCGCCGGCAAGCGGCGCTGCCGTCGCGAGCCCCGAGGCCGTGGCCTCGTAGGAGCAACCGCACCGATGGCATTGGACCCAGAGGAGATTGCCCGGTACCAGCGCCACCTCTCGCTCGCAGGGTTCGGCGTTGCCGCCCAGGAGAGGCTCAAGGCCGGCTCGGTGCTCGTCATCGGGGCCGGCGGCCTCGGGTGCCCGGCCCTCCTCTACCTCGCCGCGGCGGGAGTCGGCCGGATCGTCATCGTCGACCCCGACCGCGTCGACGTGTCGAACCTGCAGCGCCAGGTCCTCTACGGGAGCTCCGACCAGGGAGCCGGCAAGGCGGAGGCGGCAGCGCGCCGGCTCCGCGCCCTCAACCCGCTGATCCGGGTGGACCCGCGGGCGGTGCGCTTCGACCGCTCCAACGCCATCGACCTCGTGCGCTCGTGCGACATCGTCGTGGACGGCTCCGACAACTTCGCCACCCGGTACCTGGTCAACGACGCGTGCGTCCTTGCGAACCGGCCCTTCGTCTACGGGGCGATCCAGGGATTCGAGGGCCACTTGAGCGTGTTCAACTGGCGCGGGGGGCCCACCTACCGCTGCCTCTTCCCTGAGCCCCCCGAGCCCGGGACGGTGCCCAACTGCGCGGAGGCCGGCGTCCTCGGCGCCGTCACCGGGCTCATCGGGACGGCGCAGGCCTGCGAGGCGATCAAGGTCCTCGCCGGGATCGGCGAACCCCTCTCCGGGAGGCTCCTCATCTGGGACACGCTTGCGATGTCCGCGCACGTCGTCGGGCTGCGCCGGGACCCTGACGGGCGCCCGATCACGGAGCTTCCGCCCGAGGGCTACGGCGAGACGTGCGCCGCGGCGCCGTCGCGCGACGAGATCGGCGCCGAGGAGCTTCGCCGGCTGCTCGCCTCGCCCACGCCGCCCCAGCTGCTCGATGTGCGCGAGGACTGGGAGCGGGCCCTGGGCTCGATCGAGCCGTCGGTCCACATCCCCTTGGGGCGCCTCGAGGCGGGCCCCGCCACGGACCTGGCCCCGCTCGATCCGGCCGTCCCCACGGTTGTGTATTGCGCCGCCGGCTGGCGCAGCCTCAGGGGGATCCAGGTGCTGCGGGAACGGCACGGGTTCCGATCGGCCGTGAACCTCCGCGGCGGAATGAAGGGGTGGCAGGCGCTTGGCCCGCGCTAAGGGACTAGGCGCCGCCAGCGGATTCCCGGCGGCAGGCGCGGCAGCGGGCCCCAGCCATATTCGGGATTCTCCCGACGAACCGGCTCCTCCAACTTGAAAAGGCGCGTTAATCTCCTTCGGCAGCCGGCACTCCCGGCGGCGACGACTTAAGCGAGGTTGTAGTCGATCAAAGAGAGTGTATGCATCATTCCGAAGTTGCGATGAATACGCCTCCCTTCTGCGTCCTGACGATCGCCGGCTCCGACAGCGGCGGCGGCGCGGGCATACAGGCGGACCTTCGGACGATCCGCGCGATCGGCGGCCACGCGCTGACAGCGGTCACGGCGGTCACCGCGCAGGACACGGCGCGCATCTCGGCCTGGAGGCCCGTCGCGGACTCGCTGATCGCCGCCCAGATCGCCTCAGCCCTCGCGGGCTTCCAGGTGGCAGCCGCCAAGACGGGGCTCCTGCCCGGGCCCGGCGCGATCCGGGTGGTGGTCGCCGCGCTCTCCAAGGTCCCGACGATCCCATTGGTCGTGGATCCGGTCATCGCCTCGTCGAGCGGCACGCGCTTCCTCGGGGCGGACGGCATACGCGCCCTCCGCGAACAGCTCTTTCCGCTGGCCTCGCTCGTCACCCCCAACTGGCCCGAGGCGGCGGCCCTCTCGGGGCTTCCCGTCCGGACACACGCACAGGCAAAGAAGGCGGCGCAAAAGATCGCAGCCGGATGCGGCCGCCCGGTCCTGGTGAAGGGCGGCCACGCCCCCGGCAGGACGTGGCGCGACGGCCTCGTCATGCCCGACGGCGCCACGGCCTGGTTCGAGGGCCCGCGCATCGTGACGCTCAACACGCACGGCACCGGCTGCGTGCTGTCCGCAGCGATAGCCTCCTGGCTCGGCCGCGGGGCGGACCTGCCCTGGGCCGTCAAGCTCGGGCAGTCGTTCCTGCAGCGTGCGCTCCTTCGGGGCCGCGGGCTCCACTGGGGCGAAGGGCGCGGCCCGGCGTTCTACGGCAAGAGGTGATCCGCAGCCGGGCGGACCACGAATCCCCGAGGCCCAGCCATTGGCCGATCCCCGCCAGTCCGGCGCCCGCCCGCGAATGAGGCCGCTCTGCGCGGCCCTCGCGCTCGCGGCGTTCGCGTGCGCGCTCCGGGGCATTGATAAGGTTCCCGAGTTCAAGATCACCGACACGTACGCGACGAGCCCGACAATGCTCGTCCGCGCGGGCGCGGACGGGGAGGTCAAGGAGATCTGGTCGGGAATGGACCCGGTGAGGATGCGCCATGTGCCGCTCTTCCTCGAGACCTCCATTAGCGGACAGGTCCGGTCGGGGGAGGGCTGGCTCGACCTGCGGTCGCTCAAATACCACCACGCCGGCACCAGGCCGGGCTACATCCGCCTGCAATCGGACGACGGCCTGGTGTCGATCGAGATCTCCTCCAGGAGGAACGCCCCCCTCTCGCCGATATTCGTCAGGTACCTCTTCTCCAAACCCGTCGAGCTCAGGCTGGCGGCCCGGTTCAAGTACCCGGAGTTCACCGGGGCCTTCCGCTCGGACGACGCGGCGGGTTTCGCCGAGTTTGAGACCAAGTGGCGCGGCGAAAACGCCGTGCTGACTACGACCGCGGGACCTCGGCTTGTCCTCGCCACGCACCCCGCCGGCAGGACACTCTCGATCGACAAGGGCGGCCTCACGGCGCAGGTAGGCCCCGCGACGGACGTCCTCCTCTGCATCGACGCGACGGACCGGCGCATGGAACCCAGGGCGCCAGAAACCTACGCCTCGGCGTGGACGAATCTCCTAGGGGGCACCCGGGACAGCGAGGCGGAATACGCGCCGGGCCGCGTCACCCTCGCGACCGGCGACGCGAAGCTGGACCGCATGTTCGCTTACTCGGTGGACGCGGTCGTCTCGGGCCAGTTCGCCTCCGGCGACGTGATCGCGGACGAGTTCTTTTACCGCGACTCGTGGCTGAGGGACGGCAGCTACTCCATGATCGGCCTCTCGCTAGCGGGCGACTACGACGCCGTCGAGCGGTACTACGGGTTCTGGAGCGCGCAGCGCGACTTCTCGGTCGGCGGCGAGAGGGAGGCCCAGCAGCCGGCCATAGCGATCACCGGGATGTGGTTCCACTCCCTCCTTAGCCCGCACGGCGCCGAATTCCTCGGGAAGGTCTGGCCGTACGTGAAATTCTACGCAGACTACTACACGCGGCGCATAGGCAGGGAGGGGATGCTCAGCGTGGCCGAGGAGTGGATCTGCTTCATCCCGGCGCCGTCCAGCTGGCCCAACGCGGAGATCCACAGCGGCCTGCGCGCGGCGGCGAAGATCGCGGCCAGGCTCGGCCACGCCCGGGAGGCCAGCACCTGGAGCGAGGCGGCCGACCGGCTTCAGCGCCAGTTCCTCGTCCAGGCATACGACGGCGCCAAGGGACGGATCATCCCGATGGCCGGCGCCCCGGGTCGGACGTTCACCGATCCGGACTACCCCAACGCGGAGAGCCGCAACGGGCCCCTGCGCGACGACCGCACCGACGCCGGCATGCTGATCATAGGCAGGCTCGAGGCGTTCGGCAGGGGCCAGGGCATTATCCGGGTCGACGACCCGCGCTTCGCCTCCACCCAAGCGGAGATAACCCGCGACCTTGAGAACCCCGACCATTCCATATTCCGCTTCGGCCCGAATTCCGCCAGCCCCCATGCGCCCCGGGGGGAGCCCGACAGCTGGCCCATCATCATGTCGTGGGCTGCGCAGGATGAATGGCTGCTCGGGCACACCGACCTGGCGTGGAGGTACCTCCTCTCCGGCATTGTCAACAAGCAAGGCTATGATGCCGAGGCCTCGTGCTATTATCTGCCCGAGAACTGGGACAGGAAGGGGATCCCGGACAAGCCCATCATCACCTGGTCCCACGGGGACTTCGTCACGTCGGTGCTGCTCCTGATGCTCGGCGTCGACCTGGAGCCCGACGGCGCCGACCTCGGGCTGGCCCCGAGCCTGCCGCCCGGCGTCGCGAGCGCGCAGGTCGGCGGGTTCAGCTTCCGCGACTGGCGGTTGGACATCGGCCTCAGCCTGCGGGGCAGCCTTGTCGCGGCGACGATCAACCCCCGTCGCTCCGCAGGCGGAGGCGGTTCGCTCTCGATCCGCCTTCCGACCGGGAAGGTCGTCGGCCTGAGCTCTGGGCATGAGACCGAGTTCACCGTCGACCCTGCGCAGTACTACCGGGCCTTCGGCCGGTCCCGAAACGCCGCGGAGCGCGCGTCGATCATATCGAGGATCCTCACGGGGGCGCCGCCGGCCAGCGACCCGGCCACGATGACGCCCCCCGAGCTCGAAGCCCTAATCCGCGGCATCGAGACGGGTTACGCACCCTCGCCCAAGTGAGCTCGCTCGCCCCGGAAACCTGGTGAGCCGCGCCCCTACGGGAGGAGGTAGATCTCGGCCAGCGCTACCCCCGTCGCCGCGTTCACCCCGCTCAGCTCAAGCGTGTAGCTGCCCGCGGGCAGCGTGGCGACCATCGCGCTATCGGCCGACCCGCTCGCCAGGGCAAAGGCCCCGACGCCGCTCATGTCGGACGCGGTGGCCCCGCGGACTGTCGCCCGAACGGCCGATGGGCCCGCGACCGGCGCGTTGCCCCAACCGGAGTTGCTCGAGATCAGGGTGCTCGTTGAGTCGTAGAGGCCGATAAACGGCTGCGCGAGAACGCCGGGGACGCTGAACGGGGCCGCGCCGAGCGTCGGGCCGACCCCCCGCAGGAGCACCTGCGCGGCCTGCGTGCCCTGGACCACGAATCCCGCGATGAGGATGTCGGCCCCGGTGCCCACGTTCGCACGCGCCGAGAGGTTCACAAGGCGCGTGGCCGCCGATCCCGGGTCCGCGTCGTAGATCTCCGCCAGCGCGACGCCCGTCGTCGAGCCGATCCCCGCTATCTCCGAGGTGTACGAGCCCGCGGGAAGCGCCTCCTCGACCGCCGCGTCCGCCGAGCCCGCCGGGAGCGGGAATGCGCCGACTTGGGTGAAGTCGGCCGAAAGCGCCGGGCTTCCGCCCCAGGCCATCCCTGTCGTGACCGTCGAGGTGGTGGCCGTGTCGACGAGGGTCAGCTGCGGAAGGGCCAGGGCGCCAGAGACGTTGAAGGGCGCGGCGCCGAGCGTCGGGCCCACGCCGCGAAGCACAACGCTCTTGCTGCCGGAGCCGCTGATGACGAAGCCAGCGATGAGGATATCGCCGCCCGTCCCCACGTTCGCGCGCGCCGAGAGGTTGACGATCCTCGCCGGTATGGCCGAAGCGACGGTAACGACGGCGGCGGCGCTCGTCACGGATGAGGAGCCGCTCGTCACGGCGACCGTGTAGCTGCCGCCGTCCGCGGCGGAGGCCGAGGGCACGGCGTACGTCGCTCCGACTGCCCCCTCGATCGGCGAACCGTTCAGGTACCACTGGTACGTGATCGTCCCGGGTCCCGCCGCGCCGACGGTGAGCGAGAACGCGGACCCGGTCGCCACCAGCTGGGCGGCCGGCTGGTCTGTGATCTCGAGCGCGCCGAACACGGCCCGGCCGATCCTCTGGGCGTTGAACTGGTACATCGGCCAGTCAGCCGCCGCCGGGCCGGCTCCGATGTCGAAGGCGTAGACCTTGTGGTCCTCGCTCCCGAAGACGAGCGTCGTCCCGGCGATCGCCGGCGACGAGCGCACGATGTCGTCGCTCGCATAGACCCGCACCAGGGCCCCGGCCGGGCTGACCGCGTACACGTTGTGGTCATAGCAGCCGACGTAGGCCACGCCGCTCGCGTCCACCGCCGGCGCGCTCGCCCGCACCTGGGCGCCGAGCGGGTACTTCCAAGCGAGCGCGCCCGCTGTCGTGAGCGCGTAAAGGTTCGCGTCGTAGCAGCCGAAGTACACCTGGCCGTTCGCCAGCGCCGGGGCCGAGGTGATGCTCTCGCCGACCGCGTAGGACCAGCGCAGCGTCCCGTCCGGGCTCACCGAATAGAAGTTCCCTCCGAGCGTCCCGAAGTAGAGGTTCCCCTGCGCGTCTATCGCCGCGGCCGTGTAGATCGGGTCGCCGGCCACTGGCGTGGGGAAGGCCCACTTCTGGGCCCCCGCCGGGCTGACCGCATAAAGCTGCCCGCCGTCGCTTCCGATGTAGACCGTCCCGTCGGGCGCCACCGTCGGCGCGGCGTACGAGACGCCCGGGACCGCGAAGGTCCACTTTACGGAGCCGTCGGAGGGGCTGAGCGCGTACAGGTTCCCGTCGTCCGCGTGGATGTACACCGTCCCGTCAGGGGCCAGCGCCGGCGACGAGTCCAGCGAGTTGTCCAGGCTCGGGTCGCTGGGCGTCGGGATCGTGTAGCTCCACTTGAGGGCGCCGCTCGGGCTTAACGCATACACCTTCCCGTCGGTGCAGCCCGCGTAGACCGTCCCGTCGGCCCCGACGGCGGCCGAGCTCGTGTCGAAGATCGCGCCCGCGGTGTAGCTCCACTTGACGGCCCCGTTCGTCCCGATGGCGTAGAGGCTGTTGTCGTTGCTGCCGACGTAGACCGTCCCGTCGGGCCCGACCGCGGGCGAGCACGTCACCGCGTCCGCCGTGGTCGCCTGCCACAGCGAGTCCGCGATCGAAAGGGTGAATTCGCCGACGTCGCTCGGGGTGACGCCGTCGACCTTTATCAGGTAGGCCGTCCCGGCCGCCGCCGTGAACGTGCAGAGGCACTGTCCTGCGGCGGTCGTGCTGCCCGACATGCCGGTCGACTCGGCCGCGGCCACCTGCGTGAGGTTGGAGAAGGACGTGCCGGTGTAGACCGCGACCTCGGGATCGAAGTCGTAGCTGTAGCCCGAGACCTGCGCGTTCCCGTTGAAGGGCGCCGTCCAGGAGTACCAGAGCGAGTGCCCGCCCGTGTTCCCGAGGATTCTGGGCTCCCCGGTCTGGAGGGTGGCGTTGGGGTTTGCGTCCAGGACCGAGAGGCTGGCCCCGGCAAGGACCCGGGGCGACGAGATGGAGTCGTAGTCGGGATCCGTGTATATCGCCAGGACGGTCTGGCCGCTCGCGCCGCTCTGGCCCTCGACGTTGATCACGTACGTCGTGCCGGCCGTCGCCTCGAAGGTCACCTCGCTGTAGGGGACCTGGGTGCCGGGGCTTCCCTCCAGGGGCTCCGTCCCGTACGTGGCGCTCTGCGCGACCGTGGCGAGCGACCCGAGGGCCGATCCCGTGTACACCCCCAGGGCCGTCGGGTAGCTGCTTCCGCCCGTGAAGTTCCTGCCGCCGGCCGTGCCGCTCGTGTCGATCTCGACGCTCGCGTTCTCTGGCGCCGTCCACTGCCACCACAGCGAGTGGCCCAGGGGCCCTCCGCCGCCGGCGATAGCCGGCGTGCCCGCCTCTAGCGCCGCCGGCGAGTCCGCGTTGTTCGAGCGCGTGTAGGGATCCAGGCCGACGAGTACCGTGCGGTTCGCAAAGAGGCAGTTTGGGGGCGTGTTGGCGGCGGTCGTCAGGGCGGTCGCGAGGTCGAGCCGGCCGCCGGTCTGCGCCTTGCCAGAAAGCCCGGCGAGCCTGTCCGCGCAGTTGAGCACGCGGTTGATGGTCTCGCGGTAGGTGTCGGTGGGGTACTGCGCCCTCAGCAGGGCCACCGCCCCCGTCACGAAGGGCGTCGCCATCGAGGTCCCGCTCAGGTACGCGTAGGAGGACGCGCTCGCGTTGTAGGTCGACAGGATGTTCTCGCCGGGGGCGAAGAGCTCGACGGAGCCCGACCCGTAGTCAGTGAAGTAGACCGGCAGGTCGCGGTTGTCCGAGGCGCCGACGCTGATGATGTTGTCGAGCGGGTAGTCGGCCGGGAAGAACGGGGATATGTCGACGTTCTCCGCGCTGTTGCCCGCTCCCATGACGAAGATGATCCCCTGCTTGCCGGCAGCCTGGATGGCGTCCATCTCGGCCTGCGAGAAGCTCTGGCTCCCGAAGCTCCCGTTGACCGCGCTCACGCCGTGGGAGATCGCGTATTCTATGCAGGGGAGCTCCGCGGAGATCGTGCCCTCTCCAGAGGAGTCGAGGAACTTGAGTTCCATCAGCTGCACGGTCCAGTCGACGCCGCAGACGCCGATGGCGTTGTTGCCAACGGCGCCGACAATCCCCGAGACGTGGGTGCCGTGGCCCACGTCGTCCGCGGGCGGGCCGGTCATTGCTACCGCGTTGAGGCCGTTCACATCGTCGGTCTCGCTGAGCAAGTCCGAGTTCCCGCTTGCGTCCTGCGAGGCGTACATCGCCGTCGTGTACGGCTTCGGGTTGACCCAGAGGTTGCCCACGAGGTCCTGGTGGGTGAGCATGGCGCCGGAATCGAGGATCCCCACGATCACGCCCGCGGCGCTGGTCCTGGTGCTCCACCCGGCCTCGGCGTGGATGTCGGCTCCCACGAGGCCCCCTCCGCCGGCGTTCGCGCCGGTGTTGTTGAGGCCCCACTGGCTCGCAAACTGGGGGTCGTTGGGGACGGTCGTGGCGTGCCGGATGTAGTCGGGCTCGACGTATTCGTACCGGCCCGTCGCCTTCAGCCTCCTGACCGCCGCCATCACGTCGTCGCCTGCGGCGAGCTCGAGGACCCGCACGTGCCCGAACCGCGCGAATTCCGCCCTCGGCCTGAGCCCCTCGTTCCGCTCCACCCCGTCAATCGCCGCGAGCGCCTCCGGCCTCGGCTTGGCCAGGACAACGCCGTCCCGGTAGCCCTGCGCCTGCTCCCTTGCCGTCAACGGAGCCCTCTGGCCAAGGGGCGCCGCGGCGGCCGAGCAGGCGAGCGCCGCTGCAGCCATCGCCAGGGCGTGGCCCGCCCGCTCCAGGCGGCGGAGGCAACCAGTCCATCGTTGAAAGGGGGCGGGCGGCAAAGGGATCGGTGTCAAGACAAGTGACGGGATTCGAGGTGCCATCGTTTCGCAGGCGCCCTCTTCACACTAGCTTCGTGCCAGCGGGCTCAGTGGATGCCCTGCCGGCGCCAGATTGGTCTCGCACGCGCCGAAAGGCTCAAGTCTCCTGCCTAAGGGTTTCCAGCGGAGGATGATCCATCATTCCCCGCCCCGCGATGAAACCCGTCGCGACCGCGAGCGATGCCACCGCAGCCACCGCCGCCCCGACCTGCCACACGGAGACCGAGGCCGAGATGTGGAACACATAGCGCGCCAGCAGCGCGTTCCCCGCGACCGCGAGCAGCCCGCCGACCGCGGCCGCCTGGACCCCAAGGACGGCGTATTCCACGAGCTGGATCAGGGCCACCTGGCGCCGCGTGGCGCCCAGGGTCCTCAGGAGCACGGTCTCCTGGATCCGCTGGTGGCGCCCGGTCAGGATCGTTCCGGCAAGCACGACAAGCCCCGTCGCCACGGTGAAGAGCGCCATGAACTGCACCGCGAACGCAACCTTCGTGAAGATGCCGTCCAGCGTCTCGACCACCAGCGCAAGGTCGATCGCCGTCACGTTGGGAAACTGGTCCACTACCGCCCGCTGCACCCTAGCCGATTCGGCCGGCGAGGCGGCGTGCATCGCCGCGACATAGGTCTTGGGCGCGGCCTCGATCACGCCCTCGGGAAACACGAAGAAGAAGTTCGGCTCCATCCGGCGCCATTCCACGGCGCGGATGCTCCCCACTCGGGTGCGCACCGTCAGGCCCTGGACGTCCCAGTCGATCTCATCTCCGAGGCGGAGCTGCATGTCCCGGGCAAGCCCCTCCTCGACTGAGACCGGCGCCGGGCCTGCCCCCGGATCGGCTCGGCCGGTGAACACTCCCTGGACGACGCGCTCCGTGCGGGAGAGCCTTCCACGGAAAGTCGACCGGTACTCGCGACGCAGCGCCCAGGCCGGCATCCTCGCCGCCTTGTCCGCGAGGAGCATCTCCACGGTCTTTCCCCGCAACGAGCTGATCCTCATCGTGACGATGGGCGCGCGCTCGACGACCGGCGAGCCGGCTGCCGCCGCGACGCGCTCCAGAGGGTCGATCTGGTCGTCCTGGATGTCGAAGAAGATCAGGTTGGGCCGGCCAGCGGCGCCGGATACCCGGATCTCGCGGAGCAGGTTCGTCCTTACGAGGAAGAGCGTGAGGACGAGGAAGGTCCCGAGCCCGAGGGAAAGCAGAAGGAGGACCGTCCTGTTGTTCGGCCTGTGGAGGTTCGCGATCCCCTGCCGCACGACGTACGGAAGGCCCCTCGGGACGAGGCGGCGGGCCGCCCATGCCACGACGCGGGCGAGCCCGAGCAACACCCCGAAGCCGAGCCCGAGCATGGCCGCGAAACCGAACCCGACCGCGGCTTTACCCGTCTGCCAGACGGCGAACCCGGCGACGGCCGCCGCGATCGCGGCGGCCACGCCAAGGCGCAGGCGGTCCGGCGCGAACGCGGCGCGCTCCGCGACCGCCGACCGCAGCGCGGCGAGCGGCGGGATGCGCCTCACGGAAAGGAGCGGGAGGAGGGAGAAGAGGAGGCAGATGACGACCCCCGCGCCGGTCCCGCGCAGCAGCGCCGGCCAGGAAACGAAGAACTCGACATAGACGGGGAGCAACGGCCGGAACAGGGCCGGAAGGCCCACCTGCACGGCGACGCCAAGCATCCCGCCGACGCACGCCCCGGCCAACCCCAGCGCGAGCCCCTGGACCACGTACACGGCGAAGCTCTGCCTGGCGCTGGCGCCCAAGCAGCGCAGCACTGCGACGGTGGGGATCTTGGCCCGCACATAGGCGTGGAGCGCGCTCGAGACGCCTATTCCGCCGAGGATGAGAGCCACGAATCCGACGAGGCTCAGGAACGCGTCCACGTTGGCCAGCGCCTGGCCGAGGTTCCGCTTGCGCTCCTCGACGGTTTCGAACGACAGGCGCAGCGACGGGAACTTCTCCCTCATCTCGCGGACGACCGCGTCGGGATCCCGGGCGGCCGGCAGCCTGACCATGGCCCGGTAGCGGGCGAGCGCCTCGCCGCCGGACAGGCCCGTCTCGGCCAGGGACTCCATCGGGATGTAGGCGCGGGGCGCCATCATGGCCACGCCCGGCGATTCGCCGGGGACCTTCCTCAGGGCGCCGACGACGGTGAAGAGCGTCCTGCCGAGCTTCACCCGGTCGCCAATCCGGACGCCGAACTGGGCGAGCAGCGTCGGCTCGAGAATGGCGACGGCGCCGCCCGAGCGAAGGCGCCCGGGCGCGCCGGCCGGGTCGGTCTCGAACGCGCCGTAGAACGGGAATCCTCCCTCGAGGGCGCGGACCTGCACGAGGCGCAGGCGGTTCGTCGCCGGGAACGTCATCATCGACGAGAACATCTGCTCGCCCGCCAGCTCGCCGCCGAGGGACTTGAGGTAATCCAGGACGGGTGCGCCCAGGGGGGCGGGCGCCGTCACGTAAAGATCCGCGCCCAGGAGGCCCTTGGCCTCAGCCTGGATCGCGCGCCGAACGTTGTCGCCGAAGCTCCCGATCGAGACGAGGGCGGCGATCCCGAGCACGACCGAGAGCGAGTACAGGGCGAGCCGGCGCCGCGAGGCGCGGGAGTCGCGCCAGGCCATGCTCAGGATGAACCTCATGGCTGCCGGTCAGCGGGCGGCGGGGTTGCGCTCGTCCGACGCCACGGTCCCGTTCCTCAGGCGCATGATCCGCTGGCACCGGCCCGCGAGCTCGAAGTTGTGGGTCACAAGGACGAGCGTCGTCCCGCGCTCCCGGTTGAGCCCGAAGATGAGCTCCGCCATGGAGGCGGCCGTGTCGCCGTCCAGGTTGCCGGTGGGCTCGTCGCAGAACAGGATCTTGGGGCGGTTGATGAACGCGCGCGCGAGCGCGACCCGCTGCTGCTCTCCCCCCGAGAGCTGGACGGGGTAGTGGTCGGCCCGGGCCTCCAGCCCGACACGCTCGAGGAGCGCCCGGCCCTGCGCCTCGCATCCCCGGTCGCCACGCAGCTCCAGCGGCACGAGCACGTTCTCCAGGGCGGTGAGGGTCGGGATCAGCTGGAAGTTCTGGAAGACGAAGCCGACGTTCTCGTTGCGGACGCGGGCGCGCTCGTCCTCGTCTAGCGAGTCGAGGCGCTCGCCCGCTAGGTCCACCGACCCGCCGGTGGCCCGGTCGAGCCCGGCGCAGAGCCCGAGGAGCGTCGTCTTGCCGCTGCCGCTCGGCCCCACCACCGCGATGCTGGCGCCGGCATCTAGCTCGAAGCTCGCCTCGTGCAGGACGGTCAGCGGCCCGGCGGCCGTCGAGTACGTCTTGGTCAGGCGCTGGACACGGAGCATCGCTTCGGAGGGCATTGCGGATACGAAATACTCGCGGCCGGGCGATGCCAGAGCAAACAGGCGGCTCGAAAATCCCGGAGAAGGGCTGTAGGTTCTCCCATCCGGCCCGGAAACCACATGGAAACAAGAGTCATAGAGCGGGCGACCGCGACTTGGGCCGCGCGCGCGCTCCTCTCCCTCCTTCTCGGATGGGCCCCGGTCCGCCTCCGGTCGGAGGGTTCCCCCGCCGAGCACACTATCGTGTTCTTCGGCGACAGCCTGACCGCGGGCTATGGTCTCGCCGATCCCGGCTCCCAGTCCTACCCGGCCCAGGTCCAGGGCAAGATCGACGCCGAGCACCTTCCGTGGCGCGTGGTCAACGCCGGCGTCAGCGGCGAGACCAGCGCGGGCGGCCTGCGGCGCGTTGACTGGGTCCTTCGCCAGCGGCTGGACGTGTTCGTCCTGGAGCTGGGCGCGAACGACGGCCTGCGCGGGACGCCGACCGAGGTGACCCGGGCCAACCTCCAGGAGATCATCGACCGCGTCCGGACCAGGTACCCGGCCGCCAAGATCGTCCTCGCCGGCATGAGGATGCCTCAGAACATGGGCCCCGACTACGCCACGGCCTTCCGCGCAATCTACCCGGCCCTGGCCCAGAAGAATGCGATAACGCTCATTCCGTTCCTCCTGGACGGCGTCGCCGCCCGGCCCGAACTCAACCAGCCTGACGGCATCCATCCGACGGCTTCCGGAGCCGCAATAATAGCTGACGAAGTGTGGAAGCTGATAGCCCCGATCGTCCGCGACGGGCGCTAAATTCAGTAATGCAATTAGTTAGGTGCGCTCTTTCTAGCGTTTCTTGATAAGTAGTTCTACTCCCGATTCTGCATTGCTGATGCAAATGACTGGTAGCAGCATTCGGGAATGCGCCAGCTGATGAGAGGTGCGGTGTTCGCGGCCGCTTACGTACTGATCTGCGGAAACGCCCTCGCGCATAACGACCAGTGGAGCGGTGCCAGCTCCAGCAACTTCAGCGACGCGGGGAACTGGTCCCTCGGCGTGCCAAACGCAGGCGAATGGATGGAGTTCTCGCCATCGTGGTCGACGGGGCCATCGGGGAACAACCTCGACATGGACATCAACGGCAGCGCCCAGGCTATCTACATAGATGCCTTCCACGGAGCCGGCGGCAACATCTCGATCAACGGGCCCGGAACACTGACGCTCGGCAACCTGGGCCTGAACATGAACCAGAACAACAACTCGGCCATCAGCGTGGCTACGATCGGCGCACCCCTGGTCCTCGGGGCGGTCCAGACGTGGGCCATCACAAATTCCCAGCTCACGCTGACCGGCCAGGTTTCAGGGGGTTCGGCGCTCACGATCAACGGCTCGGGGGGCGTCAGCAGCGTGACCTTCGGGGCGAACGACACCTATTCGGGGGGAACGACCGTAAACAACATCTCGGTCACGGTTTCCCGTGACCAGGGCCTCGGGACCGGGCCGGTGACCGCGAACAGCAGCACGCTCACCTTCAGCAGCAACGACCCGAGCCTCGTGAATCCCACCTTCAACGCCTCGACGGTGACCTTCACGCGGGCGGGCGGCATACCGACGCTGACCGGCCTCACCATGACCGGTTCGACGATAGACTTTGTCGCGAGCGGAGGCCCGACGCTCGTCGACATGGTGAGCGACGCGATCGGCTCGGGCAACGCCATCAACCTCGGAGCCGCCACCAATCTCAATATCCAGGTCGACTCGCCGGCCACGCAGTACTTCGGGACGATTAGCAGCCCGGGGGGCAGCCTCAATGTAACCTCCGGCAGCACCGGGGAGCTCGATCTGAACGGCGTCAACACCTATTCGAACGGAACGACGGTCAACGCGAACGTCCTGCTCGTCGCCGGCAACAATTCCGCGCTCGGCACGGGATTCGTCTCCCTGAACTCGGGCGCCGCACTCGGCGTCGCGCCCTCCGTGACGGTCAGCAACCAACTTGTTATCAACGACGGCTCAACGGTCTCGGGCTACGGCTCCGTTGCGCCGGCGAGCCCGGAGGCCCTCGTCTTCCAGAACGGATCGACCGTCGTCGGAGGCAGGGGGACGCTGGGAAGCGCCACTGGCCTGGCGGTGCCCGGGACGCTCACGTTCGGTGCCAACGCCAGCATCACCTTCGGGCCGGGCGGCATCCTGCAGTTCTCGATCATGAATGCCGGGGGAGTGGCAGGGACGGACTACAGCGCGATCAACGCCCCAAACAGCAACGTCAACATCACGGCGTCCGCGGGCTCCCCGTTCAAGGTCCAGCTCGTATCGGTCAACCCCGGGACGGGCCAGGTCGGGCTCGCGAACTTCAACAGCGCCCAGGGCTATTCGTGGACCCTGCTTTCAGCCGGCTCGATCTCGGGCTTCAACCCGACGCTCTTCTCCGTGGACTCGACCAGCGATTTTCAGAATACGGTCGGCGGCGGCACGTTCACGGTCAGCGAGATGGGCAACAACCTGATGCTTAATTTCTCGCCCGTGCCCGAGCCGTCGACCTGGATCCTGATGGCGAGCGGGCTCTGCGCGCTGGGCGCCGCCGTGCGCCGGCGCTGCCGCTGAGGGCCCTTCCGGCCTTAATCCGGGCCGGCGCCAAAGGGGGCGATTCCCCCGGCCTGCCCGTATCCGGCCGTGGCCGGGCGCATCCTCGCCGCTGCTGCGACGGGGCCCGCCTTGGATACGGCGCTCCGTGCAGCCCTATTAGACCGCCGTAACGCCACAATTAGGAAATCGCCTTGCCGTCGAAAAACTGGGGTATCAACGTCCCGCAATGCTCCGGCTTAAGTGGGTCGCGATGGGCGTCACGGTCTCCGCGCCTTTCTGGGGGAACTCGTTTGCGCAGGTCGTGCCGGACGACTGGTTCGGTTCCACCAACAGCAATTTTGACACGGCCGCGAACTGGTCCGGCGGCATACCCGGCGCATCATCCATCCTGACGTTCTCCCCCCAGTTCGCTCTGCCGCCATCCGGGAACTCGATGACCATGGACGTGGCGGGGAGCGCTGCGGGGATCGACGTAGAGGCCCACGGTTTTCTGAGCGGCAATATCTCCATCGGGGGCGGGTTCGCGCTGACACTCGGCGCATCGGGCATCTCCATGAACCAGACGGACCACTCGGCCTTCAGCGTCGCGGACATCACCGCACCGCTGGTCCTCTCGGCGAGCCAGACCTGGAGCATACGCAATTCGGACCTCACCGTCTCGGGCGCGGTCTCCGAAAGCGCCGGGGGGACATCGGTCACCATCGCAAACACGGGCGGCACCCTCATCAACGCCACGCTCAATTCCGGCGCCAGCACGTTCTCGGGCGGGGTAACCCTGACCGGGGGCCCGGGGACGCTCCTCATACTCGGGGCGAGCAGCACGGGACCCGCCGGGGCGCCGACAAGCGGACCCGTCGGCACGGGAACGCTCACCGTCGGGAACCTGACGAACGTCCAGGGCCCGAACCTGGCGACGATCACCCTCGCCAACAACATCGTCGCCGGCAACGTCCCGGGGGCCAACACGGTGACGATAGAGGGGGGCCCCGGCGGGACGATAATCCTGACCGGGACGATCAGCGATCCCGCCGGCGGGACCGGCCTCGTTCAGGTGTTCGGACGTTCGGCCGACTTCGAGGGGAACAACACGTTCACGGGCGGGACGGATTTTGACTTCGCGACGGTCAAGATCGGGAAGGACACGGGGCTCGGGTCCGGGCCCGTGACGGCGAACAACAGCACGCTTAACTTCACCAGCATCTCGCCCAACCTCATTTCCCCGACCTTCGCCAACTCGACGACCGCGAATTTCAGCGGATTCTCGCCCGGCCTCACGGACCCGTCCATCACGGCGAACTCGAATGTCAACTTCACGCAGGTCGGCGCCGAGGTCCTCATCGACAACCCCAGCATGGTGAACAGCTCGATGAACTTCTCCGCGGACTCGCTCGCGAGCATCTTCAACATGACGAGCGACTCGGCGGGCTCGTCGAACTCGATCAACCTGAACAGCTCCTCCGTCCTGTCGTTCAGCGAGGTCGGGTCCGTCAAGTACCACGGGACTATTTCCGGTGCGGGCAGCAGCGTGTCGTATGCGTCGGACGGCGCCGGGATAATCGACCTTTACGGCTCCAACACGTACTCGGGCGGATCGACGATCTTCAGCGGCGCCCTGGTCGTCGCGGACAACAGCTCGGCGCTCGGAACCGGGCCCGTCATGGTGAACGGGGGCGCCCTCGGGATCGGGGCCGGCGTCGCGCTCACAAACCAGGTCGATTTGAGCGACGGCGCTATCGGCGGCTACGGCACCCTGGCGCCGGTGTCCGCGGACGCCCTCGCCTTCCGGGCCGGCGGTTTCCTTGCCGGGGGCCGGGGGACGATGGGGAGCGCATCCGGGGTCCCGGTGCCCGGCACGCTCACCATCGGGCCGAACGCGAGCCTCACGCTCGCGGGGGGCGGCACGATGCAGTTCTCGATCATGAACGCGACGGGCGTCGCGGGCACGGACTACAGCGCGATCAACTCCGCGGGGCCGGTTAACATCACGGCGACCTCGGGCAGCCAGTTCACGATCCAGCTCGTGGCGGTCAATCCGGCGACGGGCCAGTTCCAGCTCAATTCCGCGAACTTCAACAACGGCACGGCCTACTCGTGGACCTTGCTAACGGCGGGAACTCCGATCACAGGTTTTACCGGCTCGAACCAGTTCGATGTGGACGATACGACCGACTTCCAGAACCCCTTCCAGGGCGGCACATTCTCGGTGGGCGTCATCGGCAATGAGCTCACGCTCACCTTCTCGCCTGTCCCCGAGCCCTCGACATGGGTGCTGATGGCGACCGGGCTCTGCGCCTTGGGGGCCGCGGCGCGCCGCCGCCGCTGACCGTCCGGGCTCTCTGCGCCCTCGCCCTGGGGCTTCTCGCCCTGTCGGGCTGCGTCCGGCGCGAGGCGCCGGCGGCCGCGGCTGTCCGGTCGCAGACGCTTCTTCTCGGGAACGGCGCCGAACCGGGGGACCTCGACCCCCAGGTCGTCACGGCGTACACGGACCAGAACATCCTTCTCGCCCTGTTCGAGGGCCTGACGGCGATCGACGAGGGGTCGTCCCAGCCGGTTCCCGCCGCGGCACTTTCGTGGGAGGTCTCCGGCGACGGCCTCGTGTGGACGTTCCACCTGCGCGACGGCCTGCGCTGGTCGAACGGCGAGCGGCTGGCCGCGGGCGACTTCATCCAATCGTGGCGGCGCATGCTCCTCCCGGAGCTCGCCGCCGAGAACGCGTACCTGCTCTATCCCATAAGGAACGCCGAGGCCTACAGCAGGGGCCGCGTCCGCGACCCTTCCTCGCTCGGCATAGCGGCGCCCGACCCGCGGACGGTGCGGATCGAGCTCGAGCGGCCCACGCCGTACCTGCCGGTCCTCGCCGCGCTCCCGCCCTGGTACCCCGTCAATCCGAGGGTCCTAGACCGGTTCGGGGCGCTGGCGGCGAGGGGTACGCGGTGGACCCGCCCCGGCAACCTCGTCGGCAACGGCCCCTTCACGCTCGCCGAGTGGCTGCCCAACGCCCGGATCGCGGTCGAGAGGAACCCCTACTACTGGAACGCCGGCGCCGTCACGCTGCGCAGGATTGTCTTCTTCCCGACGGAGAGCCCGGACACCGAGGAAAGGGACTTCCGGGCGGGCCAGCTCCACGTGACCTACTCCATCCCGGTGGCGAAGCTTGCGCCCTACCGGCGAGATTCACCGGACCTGCTGCGCGTCGACCCGTTCCTCCAGACGTTCTTCCTGCGCTTCAACGTCGCCCGCCCGCCGTTCGGCGACCCGAGGGTCCGGCTGGCGCTTTCGCTGGCGATCGACCGGGATACCATAGCCCGGAGCGTCCTCGCGTCGGGCTATCCCCCGGCCCACTCGTTCACGCCGCCCGACTGCGGGGGCTACTCGGCGAGGGCCCGCGTCGGCCTCGACGTCGAACGGGCGCGCAGGCTGCTGGCGGAGGCCGGTCACCCGGGGGGCCGGGGGATACCCCCGATCGAGGTCCAAGTGAGAAACGACGAGGTCCAGCCGCCGGTCATGGAGGCGATCCAGGCCATGTGGGACCGCGAGCTGGGGATCCACGTCACCCTGGCGACACTGGAGCAGAAGACTTGGCTCCAGAACCAGCAGACCCTCGACTACAGCGCCTCGACCGCCGGCTGGGCGGGCGATTTCCTCGACCCGGTGACCTTCCTAGACCTGTTCGTGACGGGCGGCGGAAACAACTGGACCGGATGGGGAGACCCCGCCTTCGACCGGCTGATCGCGGACGCGGCCCGCGAGTCCCTTCCGCGGGCGCGCCTCGAGCTGTTCCAGCGGGCGGAGTCGATCCTGCTCGAGCAGGCGCCCGTCGCGCCCCTCTATTTCGGCGCGCACGCCTACCTGATCCAGCCCTGCGTGAAGGGGTGGACCCCCGCCCTCCTCGGCTACCACCGGTACGCGAACGTGAGGCTGGCGCAGTGAGGTATCGTATTGTCGGCGGCGCCCCGGCGGGTCATCGTCGCGGAAGGATGCGGCCCCTCCTCGCCTCGCTAGCCATTCTCGCAGCCCTGTGCGCGCGCGCCCGGGCGGCCGACATCAGCTTCGAGCGGGTGTGGCTCCAGTGGCACAAGGCCGACTCGTTCCAGAGCTTCTACGAGTACCACACGGGGCGCGAGCTGACCGGGAAGTGGATCGTGCTGCGCAGCCAGCCGGACGAGCGCACCGGCCTCTACTTCCTCGTCCGGGTAGTTAACCGCCGGGCCCTGGTGGGCGGAGCGACCTTTGTCGTCCGCGTGGTCACGCCGGAGGCCACGGACACCAAGGTCTTCAGGTTCACGGCCAATATCCTCGCGGGCAGCTGGCTTTACGACATCGGCCTCACGGGCAAGGACTGGATGGCCGCCAAAGTCAGGCCGGTGGCGTGGGAGGTCGAGCTCCAGTCTCCGTCCGGCGAGGTCGTCGCCAGGAAGGCGAGCTTTCTCTGGGAGAAGCCCAGCGGCTGACCGGGCGCCGACGCCCAAATGATCGACCCGAGCAACGTCACGAACCCGGCGCGGACGGCGGCGGAGCTGGAGGAGTTCCTGCTTTTCTGCATCGTGGTCGCCGGCAAGAACGCGGACCAGCAGTCGCTCAAGCTCGAGCGCTTCCTCGGGGGCCGCAGGCCGTTCGCGTTCATCCGCGCCGCCGACCGGGACGGCACCCTGGAGGCGCGGCTCAGGGACTCGCGCCTGGGAAAGTACTCGCTGCTTGCCCGGAGCTTCCGCGAGCTCTCGGGCTCGGGAGCCGACCTGCGCACCTGCGCGCTGGAGGAGCTGACCCGGTTCCCCGGAATAGGGCTGAAGACCGCGAAGTTCTTCGTCCTGCACTCGCGCCCCGGCGAGATGCACGGGGTGCTCGACACGCACGTCCTCGGCTGGATGCGCGAGCACTGGGCCCACGGCGGCCGCCGCCCTCCCGCCGTCCCGCGGCACTCGCCGCAGGATCCGCAGGCCTACCGGTTCTGGGAGACGGTCTACTTCGGGATGGTGGCGGCCCGGCACCACCACTCCGCCGGCGGGCCGGCCGTCGACTGGGCCCGCTTCGACCTCGACCTTTGGAAGGAGCGGCGGGCCGGGCCCACCGCCCCGCCGGCCTAGCCGCGCTGGATCAGCTCGACCTCGTAGCCCTCGGGGGCGTCGACAAAAGCGATGACCGAGCCCGAGCCGGTGCGCGTCGGCCCGTCGCTCAGCTTGTGTCCCTTCTTCTCGAGGTGCGCCGCGATCGCCCCCATGTCCTCCACCTCGAAGGCCAGGTGCATGAGGTCGGGCTGGACCTTCACCGGCGGGCTGCCCGGGAGGTGGCAGAGCTCGATCTCCTCGTCGCTGTTGGGCGTCCGGATGAAGACGAGCTGGGCCCCCCTCGGCGACGTGTGCCTGCGGCCGACCTTGAGGCCCAGGGCTTGCTCGTAGAATTTGACTGATCGTTCCAGATCGTTCACGCGCATCCGCGTGTGGAGCAGTTTCTTGACCATCCCGCGAGGATAGAGCCCCCGGAGGCCGTCCGCAAGCGCAGCGAGGGCCGCGGCGCCCCGGGGTTCCAATTGGACATTCCGGGCAAACCGATTCACCGTCGACCGGAGCCCCCCCATGAAAACCCCCATCGTATCCGCGCTTGGATTCATCGCCGCCTCGTCGGCCCTAGTCGCCGCCCCCGACCCCAACTGGCTCGGCCACGACCGCGACCGCCCCCAGCCGGCTGTCGTCGACCCCGGCACGTTCAGCTCGCAGGACCAGCCCGGCCGGCCGCCCTCGGACGCGACCGTGCTCTTCGACGGGCGCGACATCTCCCAGTGGGTGGCGATGGACGGGAGCCCGACGAAGTGGATAATCCGGGACGGGGTGATGGAGTGCGTCCCGCACAGCGGCTACGCGCGCACGCTCCAGTCGTTCGGCGACTGCCAGCTCCACGTCGAGTGGGCGTCGCCCAATCCGCCGCATGGCAACAGCCAGGGCCGCGGCAACAGCGGCGTCTTCTTCGGCTACGACCGCTACGAGCTCCAGGTGCTCGACTCCTACGACAACAAGACCTATGCGGACGGCGGGGCCGCGGCGATCTACGGGCAGTACCCCCCGCTCGTGAACGTCATGCTCCCGCCCGGGAAGTGGGAGGTGTACGACATCGTCTGGACGGCGCCCCGCTTCGACAGGGACGGCGCCCTCCTCAAGAAGGCGCGCGAGACCGTCTTCCACAATGGGGTCCTCGTCCAGAACAACGTCGAGCTCACCGGGCCCACCTCTTGGCTCGAGCGCGCCCCCTACAAGGCGCACCCCGAGCGCATGCCGATATCGCTCCAGGACCACGGCAACCCCGTCCGGTTCCGGAACATCTGGGTCCGCGAGCTGGGCAACTACCGCCACAAGGAATTCATGCTGGCCGAGTCGGTCCTCGAGGGCTACGTGGGCGACTATCCCCTCTGGGGGAACGACAGGGTGCAGGTGCGACGCGCCCCGGACGGCCTGCTCACGTTCACCTTCGGCGGAGTCGATTTCCTCATGCACGCGGAGTCCCCCACGAGGTTCTTCGCCCTGACGACGGACGTGCAGGGCGAGTTCTCGGACAAGGACGGCAAGAGGCAGCTGCACATAACGGTGGGCGAGCCCTGAGGGCCTAGAATCTCACGCTCATCCCCAGCTTGAAGAGCGCGGGCGCGGCCAGCTGGTTGCCCGTGAAGCGCTGGTACACGGGGCGCTCGGCGTCCGCGTAGAGCTTGAACGGGTGCATGTCGACCTCGATCCCGGGGGCAAACAGAACGCGGCCGAAGCCGGAGGCCACTGGACTTGCGGCATTGGCGCCGCCGTCCCTTCCGCGGACCGAAAGCTTCAGTTGCGCCATGGGCGCGATCATCACCCTTCCGACGGACCAGCCGCTGTAATAGGCGCCGACCGCCGCGTCGAACTCGGCGCCCGGGCGGTACTGGGCCTGGGTCAGCACCGGCAGGTCCAGCGCCCCCTGGGCGAATCCCGACCATCCGTAGTCGCTGTCCAGGTTGAACCGGCGGAAGCCACCGAGCAGGACGTCGGTGCTCCCGGTGCCGATCTCGGAGTCCCGGTCGATGTCCCCGTACGCGTCGTTCGTCGTATAGCTGCCGGTCGGCAGCTTGAGGCCGAACGTGAGCCCGCAGGACAGGTCGGGCGAGAATCCCGTGTAGATGCCCTGGAGCCTGATGTCGCCGAGCCCGCTGAAGTTAAGCGAGACGATGTCGCTTCCCGTGGCGCCCCCGGTCGTCCTGAAGAACCGGCTCTCGTAGGGGAGGTTAAGCAGGATTCCCCAGGAGCGATTGAACATGTCCTGGTATGCGAGCGTGAGGAAGCTCGTCCGGATCTCCTTGTCGGGGTTGTCGGCGGCCGGCGCCTCCGAGGCCCCGCTCCAGTTGTGGTTCTGGTCCTGGTAGTCGTACTCGAAGGCGGCCATGGCGCCCGATCCGTCGGGAAACATCGAGCTCGTGCCGACCTCGAACACGCCGCAGCCGCAGGCGCAGGCCCGGGCCCTGCCCGGAGCAAGGCAAAGGGCCACGAGCGGGGCCAGGCGGAGGGCGGCGGCGGCGATGCTCCGGCGCGCCCCGGAGAGGTGGCCGGCGGCGCCGGCCCGCGGCGTCGCCGCTACTGGGGCCGGACTGCTCCGGCGGAACGGGAAAGGATTCATGGGAGTATCCAGGCAAGGGTTGAGTGTTGGGATGCGGGCGCGCGGCCCCCCGGGGTCGCGTTGACGCGGCGGCGCCCGGCCGGGACGGACCCGCGGGCCGGCAGCCGGCGCGGCGTCCGGGAAGGTTCGCCTAGGCGATTCCGGCTCTCGGCGGGGGCACCGGCACGTCCGACCCGCGCGCCTCGGCGCGGGCTGCGGGCTCCACGGGCCATCCGCCCGCAGCTGCCGGGGCGAAAAACGCCGCCGGTCGCTCAAGGATCATGAGCATCCTCTGCCCCCCCGCGGATGGAACCGCCGGCCCGTGCTGCCCGGACGCCTCCCGGGCCCTGCCCACGGCGCGGCAGATGGCGCAGGGCTTGCCCGGGTCGAATGTCTCCCGGGCGGCGGCCGCGAACGAGCGGGTCCTGGCGTACCCGGCGAACATCCGCGCCCAGGCGAACCCCTGCGCGACGTCGAGCATGGCGCCGCTGGCGCAGAGCCAGGCGCACAGAAGCGAGACGGCGGACAGGCGGCGGAACATCGCGCCGAGACTGGAATCTGCGGCCGCCGGCGCAAGCCTTCCCGCTCTGGACTTTCGCGCGATCGCGCGCTACCCATGTTCAGGGCCAGCCGCGCAGATTCCCGCGCCGCAGGGCCCGCGACCCTATGGACGAGAATCTCGTAACCCGCCGCGAGGCCATCGCGAAGACGGCCCTCGCAGGGCTCCTCCTCCCGGTGATCGGGGCCGCGCGGGGCCTCGGTGCCGGCGACGCGGGGGGCCCGGCCGCCTCGGCCCCCGCCGCCACCCCCCGCCTCAGCCTGGGCGTCGCCGGCTATTCGCTGCGCAAGCTGTCGACGGAGGCGGCCGTCGCCGCGCTCCGGCAGATGCAGATCGGGTCCGTCTCGGTCTTCAGGGTGCACGTGCCCATCCTCATTAGCACCCCGGACGTGTGCCGCGAGGCGGCCCAGAAGTTCAGGGACGCCGGCCTCGCGATCCCGAGCACCGGCGTCGTGACGCTCGCGAACAGCGAGGGCGTCATGCGGCGGGCGTTCGAGTGCGGGCGCGCGGCCGGCCTGTCGACGATGGCCGCGAGCTACGACAAACCCCCCGACAGGGACACGTTCCTGCTGACGGAGCGTTTCGTCCGCGAATACGACATCAAGCTCGCCTTCCACAACCACGGCCCGGAGGACAAGATCTTCCCGTCCCCGTTGGACGTGTGGGACGCCGTGCAGCCCTACGACCAGCGCCTGGGCCTGTGCATCGACGTGGGACACTCGGCCCGCGCGGGCACGGACCCCGTCGAGGCGATCCTCAGGTGCCGCAGCCGCCTGTACGACGTGCACATGAAAGACACGCTCGCGGGCGTGGGCGACAAGAAGGACAAGCCCGTCGTCCTGGGATACGGCCGGCTCGACATCAGGTCCATCATGGCGGCGCTCATCCAGGTCGGCTTCCGGTACCAGGTCGGGCTCGAGTACGAGGTCGAGGAGGCCGACCCCATTCCCGGGATAGCCCAGTCCTTCGGGTACATGCGCGGGATGCTGGCGGGACTACCCGCGTGAGGGCGACCCCGAAGGCGCCTCCAGCCGCCGAATTTCAAACCCCATGAACAACGCAACCAACCGCCGCGAATTCATTAAGACGGGCACGGCCGCCGGCCTGGGCCTCGGCCTCGCAGCGACCCTGCCCTCGTGGGGCAGGGCCGACCCGCCCCCAAGCCCTGCGAGCCGCGTGCGCCTGGCCGTCGTCGGCACGAACAGCCGCGGCCTCGACCACATCGAGGCGATCGGCGGCATCGACAACACGGAGATCGCCTACATCTGCGACGTGGAGGACGGGGCGCTCGCCAAGGGGATGAAGCAGGCCGCGAAGACCGGGCGCGACCGCCCTCAGGCGATAAAGGACTTCCGCAGGGCGCTCGACGACAAGTCGGTGGATGCGATCACGATCGCCACGCCCGACCACTGGCACACGCCGATGGCCATCCTGGCGCTCGCGGCGGGCAAGCACGTATACGTGGAGAAGCCCTGCAGCCAGAACCCGCACGAGGGCGAGCTCCTGCTCAAGGCCATCTCGAGGTACGGGCGCCTCGTGGAGATGGGCAACCAGCGGCGGTCGTTCCCCAACATACAGGTCGCGGTGAGGGAGATCCGCGCCGGCGTGATCGGCACGGCGTACTACGCGAAGGCCTGGTACGACAACAGCCGCCCGAGCATAGGCCACGGCAGCATCGTGGCCGTGCCGCCCGGCCTCGACTACGAGCTGTGGCAGGGGCCGGCCCCCCGCCGGCCGTACAAGAGCAACCTCATCCACTACAACTGGCACTGGTTCTGGCACTGGGGAACGGGCGAGGCCTGCAACAACGGCACCCATGAGATCGACGTGTGCCGCTGGGCGCTCGGAGTCGGCTTCCCCACGAGGGTCTCGTCCACGGGCGGGCGCTACGGCTTCAAGGACGACTGGCAGACCCCCGACACCCAGGTGATCGGCTGGGACTTCGACGGGGACAAGTCCATCTCCTGGGAGGGGCGCAGCTGCAACGGGTACAGGACCGAGGGGCTCTCGCGCGGGGCCTACGTCTACGGCACCGAGGGGACGGCCCTCCTCGAGGGAAACAACTACACGGTGTTCGACAGCTCCAACAAGGTGGTCAAGACGCTGGCTGACAACCCGGAGGCGGACGCGACGAACATCCGCAGCGCCTCGGGCATCCGCCTCGACCGGCTGCACGTCAGGAACTTCATCGACGCGATCCGGACGGGATCCCCGCTGAACTCGCCCATCGAGGAGGCCCACAGGACCGTCGTCCTGCCCCACCTGGGCAACATCGCCCAGCGGGTCGGCCGCTCCCTGGACTGCGACAGGTCCGACGGCCACATCCTCCACGACGAGGAGGCGATGAAGCTGTGGCGGCGCGACTACGAGCCGGGCTGGGAGCCGGCCGCATGACGGCGCCCCGTGGCGGGGCGCTGCGCGAGGTGTTGCGGCTCCTCGCGCTTGTCGGCCTGTGCGCCGCGGCCGCAGCCCCGGCGGCGCAGGATTTCCACGGCTGGGCAAGGACGCCGCCGATGGGATGGAACAGCTGGGACTGCTTCGCCACCACGGTGACCGAGGCGCAGACGCGCGCCGAGGCGGACTTCATGGCGGACAAGCTGGCCGCGCACGGCTGGCGGTATGTCGTCGTCGACATCCAGTGGTACGAGCCCGGGGCCACGGGATTCGACTACCGCGCAGGCGCGGCGCTCACCATGGACGCCCACGGCCGCCTCCTGCCGGCGCCCGGCAAGTTCCCGAGCGCGGGCGACGGCCGGGGCTTCCGGCCGCTCGCCGACTACGTGCACGCAAAGGGCCTTCGGTTCGGGATCCACCTCATGCGCGGGATCCCCCGCCAGGCGGTCGAGCGGGACCTGGCGATCGCCGGCTCCACCCACCGGGCCTCCGAGATCGCCGACAGGCTCCACGTGTGCCCGTGGAACTCCGACATGTACGGCGTCGACATGTCTAAGCCCGGGGCCCAGGAGTACTACGACTCGGTCTTCAGCCTGATCGCCTCCTGGGGAGTCGACTTCGTAAAGGTGGACGACATGTCGCGCCCCTACGCCCAAAACGAGCCGGAGGTCGAGGCGGTCCGGCGGGCGATCGACCGCTCGGGCCGGGCCATGGTGCTGAGCCTCTCGCCCGGGGAGACCGACATCCGCGAGGCGGACCACGTGGCAGGCCACGCCAACATGTGGCGGATCTCCGACGACTTCTGGGACCACTGGTCGCTCCTCCTTTCCCAGTTCGGGCGCCTGGACAGCTGGGCCCGCTGGCGCCGCCCCGGGGCCTGGCCCGACGCGGACATGATCCCGATCGGCACGATCGAGATGGGCCGCAGGACCTGGTTCACGCGCGACGAGGAGGTCACCCTGATGACGCTCTGGTCGATCGCCCGCTCGCCGCTCATGGTCGGCGCCGACCTGACAAAGCTCGACGGGCCGACGCTGGCGCTCCTCACAAACGACGAGGTCATCGCCGCGGACCAGGCGAGCGACAACAACCGCCAGCTCTTCCGCGACGGCGACGGCGGGATCGGGTGGGTCGCGGACGCGGTGGGCGGGCGGGCCAAGTTCGTCGCGCTCTTCAACACCGCCGACCCCTGGGTCCTCAGCCCTTCCAGGCTCCTGTGGCGCAGCGGCCCGGTCTCGATGGGCACCCCCGGCCAGGAGGTGGCGTTCGACGTCTGCGTGGAGGGCCTGAGCACCGTGGTCCTCTGCGCAGACGACGGCGGCTCGCCGCGCTTCTGGTGGCCCTCGGTGATCCGGCGCGTCCGCTGGGGCTACGCCGACGGGCGCGAGGCGGCGGCGGACCGCGAGTACGGAAGCCACGGGGAGCGGATAAGCGGCCTCGCCGTTCCGGCGGGCGCGACCGCCCTGCGCGGCGTGGCCAGGCTGGACGATGCCGCCCGCGAGAACGCCAGGGGCGAGGCCATGGTGTTCTCGGCTTACGGATTCGCGGCCGGCGACCTGCGCGCCCCCACGCGCGCCGTTCCGCTCGACCTGACGCTGCTCGGCCTCGGCGGACCCGTCCGCATCCGCGACCTCTGGGCCCACCGCGACCTGGGCGTCTTCTCCGGCACCTTCTCCCCGGAGATCGAGTGGCACGGGGCCCGCCTCTACCGGGTCTCTGCGCAGCCCTAGCCCCCGGGCGGCCCGGCCGCTACGACGGACGCCCCGAAAGCCCCGCGACGCGCAGCGCGGCGGTGATCGCGGCCACCGTGACCCCGAGGGCGATCAAGTCCTGGTCGGGGCTCAGGCTGAGCCGCGAAAGGAGCGAGAGGTACGCCGCGCCCGCGGCGATGCCCACGTAGTCCGTGAAGTTCTGGATCGAGACCGTCTTGCCGAGCTTGGTCTGGTCGGTCTCGGACTGGAGGGCGGCATTGAACGGGACGACGAGGAGGCCGGCCGCGGCCCCGGTGACGATGAGCACGAGGACGGGGGGTGCCAGCCCGAACCTGCCTCCCAGAAGGCCCAGGCCAGCGAACCCGGCGCCGAGGAGCAGGGCGTACCTGCGGGCCCAGGAGAGGTCCCCGGTCCTGTGGAACTGCCCGGCGAGAACGGCGCCGAGGACGATCCCCGCCACAAGGCCGATCTTCAGGAGGACCAGCTTCAGGTTGGTCACATCGGGAATCCCGGCCTGCGCGTACGCCGAGAGGCCCCAGCCCTGGAGGGCGGACCTGACCGTCGACCCGGCGAACCAGAAGAGCGCGGAACCCAGGAGAATGCGCCCGAGGCGCGGGTTCGTCACAAGCGAGAGGAAGCTCGAGCCGAACTCGGCGAAGCTGCGGCGCATGCGCGCGTCCGGGTTGAAGGGGGTCGGCGCCATCGCGGCATTGCAGACGAGCGCCCCAGCGTAGAGCGCGAGGCTCGCCCAATAGCAGACCGGCAGGGAGAGCGTGCGGTCGTAGAGGATTCCGCCGCCGCCGAGGCCGGCCACGATGGCGACCAGCGTCAGCATCTCGACGGTGCCGTTGGCTTTCACGAGCCGGGCGTTCGCGACGACCTCCGGCAGTATCCCGTACTTCGCCGGGGAGTAGACGCAGGCGCCGATCCCGACGACGCAGTACCCGGCGACCTGGAGCAGGTGGCTGTGCCCGCCCGCGAGGACGGAGACCCCCATGAGGCCGACCGCGCAGCCACCGAGCTTGACGAGGTTGCCCCCCACGAGCCACCGGGTCTTGGGCATCCGGTCGTTCAGGAACCCGGCCAGCGGCGCGAGCACGATGAACGGGATGCTGAATACGAGGCCGAACAGCGCGTTCTCCGCGTTGACCGAGCTCTCGGTTATCCTGCCGGCGCCCTGGGCGTAGGTGAGCGGGCCGAGAACGGCCGCCAGGAGGAAGTTGTCGCCGAAGGCGCCGAGGAACTGCCCGACGAGCAGAAGCGGGTAGTTGCGGCCGGCCGGAGCGGGGGCGGTGGGGTTCATGGCAGGGGGGTTCGGCCTGGGCGCCGGCCGGGCGAACGAATCCGCGCGGGCCCGCGTCGGCGGAAGCAAATTGACCGGCCGGGGCGCCGCAAGACAAACAGCCGCGCCACGGGGGCCGCCCCCCGGGAGCCGCGTTTTGCCTTGGACGGCGGCCGCGGCGCCCCGACACTGTGGCGGCCATGCACCGCTTCCACTGCGTCCTCTTTGACCTCGACGGCACCCTGGTGGACGCGTTCACGACCCTCCACCGCGCCTATTGCCACACGCTCCCCCTGTTCGGGCTACCCGCGCCGACCAGGGAGGAGGTCCGCCGCAGCGTGGGAGGCGGCCTCGAGAACGCCATGGGCCGATTCCTGCCCGCGGACAAGGTCGCCGGGGCGTGCCGGGTCCACGTGGCCTACACGGAGAAGATCCTGCTCGAGGACCCCGTCCTCTACGACGGCGCGAGGGAGCTCGTGGGCGCGCTGCGCTCCCAGGGCGTGAAGACGGGCGTCCTCACCAACAAGATCGGCGACCACGCTCGGGCCGTCCTGGCCCATCTCGGGATCGCCGCGCAACTCGACGTCATCCTCGGCGCCCGCGACTGCGCGTGGCGCAAGCCCGCCGCCGAGTTCACGGCCGAGGCCCTTCGCAGGGCCGGCGCGGACGCCGCGCGCTCCTGCATCGTCGGAGATTCGCCGTTCGACCTCGCGACGGGCCGCAACGCCGCCATTCCGTGCCTCTGCGTGTCGACCGGCACGCACGACGAGGCGGCGCTGCGCGCCGCGGGGGCTACCTCCGTCTATCCCGGCCTGCGACCCCTGGCCGCGGCGGAGTTCGGCCTCCGCCTGTAGCGTTCCGCCGCTCAAAGGTCTTCCCCCTTGGAATTGCCCCCGGCAACAGGTACAAGGGCGGCATGAAAATGCAAAGATGCTCCCGCCTCGCCGTCACGAGAGGTTGCAGGGCGGCGCTGGCCGCGCTGGGGATCGGCCTGTGCCTCCCAGCCGCGGCCGGAGCGACGGCGGCCCCCGCGCCCGCCGTATCGCGCTGCGACCGGCCTCCCCGCAAGGTCCTCCTCGGCACGACCATCGGCGGCGGGGACAACGTCAAGCTGGCCCTGGACGAGCGCCTCCGGCGCATGGACGAGTTCGTCGACGCGATGGCGGCCGAGGCCGCGAGCCGCTACCCCGGCAAGCCGCTCGACCTCGCCCTCCTGCCCGAGTTCTTCCTCGGCCGGCCTGGCGACGCGATGGCACAGGAGGCCGTGGCGCTGGGCGAGGTGCTGCCGCGGATCGCGCAGTGCGCGAGACGCCACGGCACCTACCTCATCGTGCCGGTCCTCCTGCGGGAGGCGGACCCGCCTCTTCGCTACAGCAACGCCGCGGTCCTCGTAGACCGGGCGGGGCGTCTGGTGGGAATGTACAGGAAGGTGCACCCCGTGGTCCTCCAGGACAGCGACATCATCGAGGGCGGCACGACGCCCGGCCGGGATTTCCCCGTGTTCGACTGCGACTTCGGGCGCGTCGGCATCCAGATCTGCTTCGACATGCTCTACGCGGACGGCTGGCAGGCGCTCGCCAAGCGCGGCGCGGAGATCGTCGCCGTTGCCTCGGCCTCGCCCGAGACCGCCCACCTGTCGCTCTACGCGCTCGAGCACGAGTACTACATCGTGAGCGCCACGCCCCACGACCACGCCGCCGTCTTCAACCCGCTCGGCATCATGGAAGCCCAGATCACGAAGCCGTCCGTGCTCGTCCACGAGATCGACCTCTCGTTCGCGGTCCTGCACTGGGAGGCCATCCTGGAGAACGGCGAGGCGCTCACGCGCCGGTTCGGGGACCGGGTCGGGTACCACTACTACAACGACCAGGACGGCGGGATATTCTGGTCGAACGACCCGAACATGACGATCGGCCAAATGATCCGCAGCATCGGCCTGATGGAGTCGGACGCGAACGTGGAGCGGGTCCGCCAGTTCGACGACAGGGCCCGGGGCGGCCCGCCCGCGGCGCCCTGAGGGGGCGCCGGGCGCGGCGCCGGCGGGCTCACTTCGCCGCCGCGGGCGTTTCGCCGGCCGCCCCGTCCAGGGCGATGTTCAGCCGAAGCACGTTCACGCCTGCCTCCCCGAGGAAGCCAAGGTCGCGCCCCTCGGTGTTCGCCGCGACCAGGGCCCGGACCTTCTCCGGCGCGAGCCCGCGGGCCCTTGCCACCCGCGCCGCCTGGATCATCGCGTTGCCGACGCTGATGTGGGGGTCGAGGCCGCTGGCGGACGATGTCACGGCGTCCGCGGGCACGGGCGCGTCCGCGCCGAGGGCGTTTGCCGTCCGGTACGCGGCCACTGCGGCCTTGATGCTGTCGGAAAGCTTCTGGCTCGTCGGCCCGAAGTTCGTTCCCCCGGAGTTGGTGGCGTCATAGCCCGTGCCGGCGGCCGAGGGCCTCGGCTGGAAGTACCTGTCGCTTGAGAAGTTCTGGGCGAGGAGCGCCGAGCCCCGGACGGCGCCGTCCTTGCCGACTATCAGGCTTCCGTTGGCCTTGCCCGGGAAGAGCGCCTGGGCGCCGGCCCACACGGCGAGCGGGTACGCCCCGCACAGCAGGACCGCGAACACGAGGGTGAGCAGCAGTGAGGTCCTTAGTTCAGACAGAAGCGTCTTCATGGTTCAGACGAGGTGGGCGGCGTTGACGATAAGATCGATGAGCTTGATGCCGATGAACGGGATGATGATGCCGCCGAAGCCGTATATGATGAGGTTGCGGCGCAGCATCGCGGCGGCGCCGATCGGGCGGTAGGCCACGCCCTTCAGGGCGAGCGGGATCAGGGCGACGATGATGAGCGCGTTGAAGATGACGGCGCTCAGGATGGCGCTCAGCGGCGAGGCGAGGTGCATCACGTTCAGGGGCGCAATCGCGGGAAACACGCCGACCAGCATGGCGGGGATGATCGCGAAGTACTTGGCGACGTCGTTGGCGATGCTGAACGTCGTCAGGGCGCCCCGCGTGATAAGCAGCTGCTTTCCGATCTCGACGATGTCCAGGAGCTTCGTCGGGTTGGAGTCCAGATCTACCATGTTGCCCGCCTCCTTGGCGGCCTGCGTGCCCGTGTTCATCGCGACGCCCACGTCGGCCTGCGCGAGCGCGGGCGCGTCGTTGGTGCCGTCCCCGGTCATGGCGACCAGGTGGCCGGAGCCCTGCTCCTCGCGGATGCGCGCAAGCTTCATCTCGGGGTTGGCCTGGGCCAGGAAGTCGTCGACGCCCGCCTCGGCGGCAATCGCCGCGGCGGTCAGGGGATTGTCGCCCGTGATCATCACCGTGCGGATCCCCATCGCCCGGAGCTGGGCGAAACGCTCCTTGATGCCGCCCTTCACGACGTCCTTCAGGTATATGACGCCGAGGGTCTCGCGGTTGTCGGCAACGACGAGCGGCGTGCCCCCCTGGCGGGAGATCCCGTCGACGGCGGCGGAAACCGAATCGGGAAAGGAGCCCCCCTGTGACTCCACCCACGCCTTGACGTTTGCGGCGGCGCCCTTGCGGATCGAGCGCGCCGACGCACCCTCGCCGGCCGCGAGGTCGACCCCGCTCATCCGGGTCTGCGCGGTGAACGGGACGAACGCCGCGCGGTGCGCCGACAGGTCCCGGCCCCGCAGCTGGAACTTCTCCTTGGCGAGCACGACGATGCTGCGGCCCTCCGGGGTCTCGTCGGCCAGCGAGGCGAGCTGGGCCGCGTCGGCCAGGCGCTCGGGCGTCACGCCGGGCGCCGGCAGGAATTCCGTCGCCATGCGGTTGCCCAGCGTGATCGTGCCGGTCTTGTCGAGCAGCAGCACGTCGATGTCGCCCGCCGCCTCGACGGCGCGCCCGCTCATGGCGAGCACGTTTCGCTGGAGGAGCCGGTCCATGCCTGCGATCCCGATGGCGCTCAGCAGCCCGCCTATCGTCGTCGGGATCAGGCAGACCAGGAGGGCGATGAGCGCCGTGATCGTAAAGGCGACATTCGAGTAGATGCCGAACGGCTTGAGCGTGATGATGACCAGCAGGAATATGAACGTGAGGGCCGACAGGAGGATCGTAAGGGCTATCTCGTTGGGCGTCTTCTGGCGCGTCGCGCCCTCGACGAGGCTGATCATGTGGTCGAGGAACCCCTCGCCGGGATTCGCCGTGATACGAATCACCAGGCTGTCGGAGAGGACGCCGGTGCCGCCGGTGACCGCGCTCCGGTCGCCGCCCGCCTCCCTGATGACGGGCGCCGACTCCCCGGTGATCGCCGACTCGTCGACCGACGCGGCCCCCTCGACGACCTCCCCGTCGCCGGGAATGATCTCGCCCGCGGCAACGACGACGACATCGCCGCTGCGCAGCACCGAGGCGTCCACCGGCTCGGTCGTCCCGTCCTTGCGCCGGCGCTTGGCGACCAGCTGCTTTCGCGAGGCGCGCAGGGCGCGGGCCTGCGCCTTGCCGCGGCCCTCGGCGACGGCCTCGGCGAAGTTGGCGAATACCACCGTGAAGAGCAGCCACAAGGCTATCTGGAGCACGTAGCCGAACGGCTCCTTCGAGGTGAACAGCTGCTGGAACGTAAGCAGCGCGCCGACCAGCGTGACGAACATCACGGGGTTTTTGATCTGCTGGCGGGGGTTCAGCTTCGTGAACGAGTCCGCGACAGCCTTTTTCATGATGTCGCGGTCGAAGAGGGAGATGGTCTTGGTGCTCATGGTCGCGTCCTGGGGAGTGAGTGTCTCGGGCGGAAGCTAGAAGAGCGTCCCGGCGCCCATGAGGTAGTGTTCGACGATCGGCCCAATCGCCAGGGCTGGCAGGAACGTGAGCGCCCCGACGAGGAGGACCGTGCCGATCAGGAGGACGACGAACGTGAAGCCCTCCGTCCTGAAGGTTCCGGCGCTGGCCGGGACGAGCTTCTTCGACGCCAAGTTGCCGGCCAGGCCCAGGATCGGGATGATCATGAGGAACCGGCCGAAGAGCATCGCCAGTGCGAGCGTCGTGTCCCAGTGCGGATTGCCGTCCGCCGGGGCGGCGGTCAGGCCGGCGAAGGCGCTGCCGTTGTTGCCGACGCAGGAGCTGAAGGCGTAGAGGATCTCGCTGAAGCCGTGGGGCCCGGCGTTGTTGAGCCCAGCCCGGCCCCAGTCGGCGACCGACGCCCACGCGGTGAAGCCCAGTATCGTGGCCGAGAGCACCATCAGGACCAGCATGACGAGCTTGACATCATAAGCCTCGATCTTCTTGCCGAGGTATTCCGGGGTGCGCCCGACCATCAGGCCGGCGATGAAGACGGCCAGCACGACGAAGATGAGCATGCCGTAGAGGCCGGCCCCCACCCCGCCGAAGATCACCTCGCCGGTCTCGATGTTGAACAGGGGAACCATGCCCCCCAGGGGCGTGAACGAGTCGTGCATCGAGTTGACCGCGCCGCAGGAGGCGTCCGTCGTGATCGTGGCGAAAAGGGCGGAGTTGAAGATGCCGAACCGCACCTCCTTGCCCTCCATGTTCCCGTCGCCCGCGGCGACCCCGAGCGCCTTGTGGATCGGGTTGCCGAGGCTCTCGGCCTTCCAGCAAACGAGCACACCCACGAGGAACATCGCGAACATCGCGGCCCAGACGGCCCAGCCGTGCCTCTGGTTCCTGACCATGCGCCCGAGGTAGTATGTCAGTGCGCTCGGGATCGCGAAGATCGAGAGGATCTGCACGAAGTTGGACAGCGGCGTGGGATTCTCGAAGGGATGGGAGGCGTTGGCGTTGACGTAGCCGCCGCCGTTCGTCCCGAGCATCTTGATGGCGATCTGCGAGGCGACGGGGCCCTGCACGATCGTCTGCGTGTCGACCGACTGGTCCACGAGGACCGGCGTCTTGCCGTCGGCCGCCATGACCGGCTTTCCGGCGGCGTCGACCTTCGGGACCTGGATCGTGTACGGCTCGTAGGTCTTCGCAACCGTGTAGGGCTTGAAATTCTGGATGACGCCCTGTGACACGAGGAACAGGGCGTACACGA
The DNA here is from genome assembly GCA_964496645.1 of uncultured Opitutaceae bacterium. Taxonomy (GTDB): domain Bacteria; phylum Verrucomicrobiota; class Verrucomicrobiia; order Opitutales; family Opitutaceae; genus Palsa-1447. Next base: position 34,239 of record CAZCAJ010000014.1, on the reverse strand, counting down.
GGCAGATGGGGACCAGCAGGTAGTACGTGACGCGCACCACGTCGGCCCAGAAGTTCCCGATCGTCGCCACCGACTGGCGCGCGATGCCGCGCACGAGCGCCGCCGCGACGGCGATGCCAGAGGCCGCGGACGTGAAGTTGTGGATGACCAGCGCCACCATCTGCGAGAAATACGACATCGTCGTCTCGCCGCCGTAGCTCTGCCAGTTGGTGTTGGTCGTGAAGCTGGCTGCGGTGTTGAACGCGAGGTGCGGCGCCAGGCCGGGAAGGCCCTGGGGATTGAGCGGCAGGTGGTCCTGGAAGCGGAGGATGAAATAGGTCGCCATCATCCCGACGAGGCTGAAGAGCAGGAGCGAGATCGTGTATCCGATCCAGCCCTGCTCGGCCACCGGGTCGATTCCGCAGACGCGGTACGTGAGCCGCTCAATAGGCTTGACGACCCTGTCGAGCCACGTCTCGCCGCGCGCGTCGAGGACCCGGACCAGGTAGAGCCCGAGCGGCTTGGTGATCAGCAGGAGCGCGCAGACGTAGAGGACGAGCTGGAACCATGCGTTGGGATTATTCATGGCGCGGGTTGCCTAGAACTTCTCCGGGCGCAGCACGGCGACCACGAGGTAGGCGAGCAGGAGGATGGCGATGATGCCGAAGGCGATGTTTTCCATGATCAGCGGTGTTTTGGTGGCGGACAACCGGTTGGGCGGGGCCGCGGGCTCACCGAATCTTCTCGCAGAAGTAGGCGTACCCGATCGACACGGCGAAGAACGCGACCGATATGGCGACGAATGCGGCGTCGTTCATAGGAGGCTCCCCACTGCGGCGGCGTACGCGGGGAAGGTGCGCGGGTGCCGGAGGCTTTCGTGCGAGTTCATGAAAGCGATCCTAGCATCGCGTGCGCAATGCGCTTAGTTAATTACCCGCCAGAAACCGTTAAGAATGCATTAAGAGTCGGCCTGCCGGACCGCTGCGCGATCCGCGCACGCCAATGGCTATTAATGCGATGCGTTCTGTCTTCAATGGGCGCACAACCGCGATCAACCCGCGCGCCAGCCTAGGCAACGTGAAGCGCAGCGGGCGCGCCGGCGGAGGCCCCTCCAGTCTCCCTCGGTCGACCTCCTTTGTGTTTATCGACCTCAAATGATAGTCAATAGATGCCTAAAAAACACGTAACACAATTTTCCATATTATTATACGAATACTTGCACCATTTAATGTTGCATATGCAATACTTGTAGTTCTAACTATTGCCATGAAACGCAGAACCCCCCTTCCCATCGCGGCCACCCTGCTCTTCATCGCCATTTTAACAACCGTCCGGGCTGCCCTCGACGATCAGGTCTATGCCACGGTCGTCGCCAGCAAGCCCGCGGTGGGCGACATCGTCTTCATCCGCATGGGTGGCCCGATATTCAGCAATGTCGCCGCCACCACCCAAACCTGGACCTCGCACGTGGGGATCATCGTCGACTACGGGAACGGGGACTGGATCGTGGCCGAAAGCGGAATCCCCTTTGTCCGCAAGACGCCGCTTCGGAGATTCCTCAACCGTTCGCAGGACCAGAAGTTCTCGATCAGGCGCCTGAAGGCTGAGCCCACCGAAGCTGAGAAGCGCGCGATGCTGGAATTCGCAGACTCGCAGATGGGCAGGCCCTATTCGCTGGGGTTCAACCTGCAGTCCCAAGAAACATTCTGCTCCAAGTTCGTGCACGATGTCGTGTATGCGAGCACCCATCAGTCAATCGGCGAGGTAGAGACATTTGACCGCATGCTGCGCGAGAATCCCCATGCGCCGCTTTGGTTCTGGCGGGCATGGTTCTTCGGGCACATCCCCTGGCAGAGAGAGACGATAACTCCGGCGAGCGAATTGCAAAGCCCCCTCCTTAGGGTCATTGCCCAAAACCACGTATGAAGACCCTCATCTATGAAATCATCGCCGCCGCGGCGACCATCGAGGCCGCGGGCAACAGGATCCTCAAGCCGTTCGGCCTCACCCCGATGACGTTCAACATCCTGAACGTGCTAAACGACGGGCCCCTTTCCCAGAGGGAGATCAGCGACCGGATCATCGTCGCCGCCTCGAGCATAACCTTCCAGGTCCGCCAGCTGCAGAAGAAGGGGCTGGTCCAGCGCAGGCGCTCCGACGCGAGGACGTGGCGTGTCTCGCTCACGCCCCTGGGCGCGGATACGCGCCTGCGGGCTGAGCAGCGCATGGACCAGGTCATCGGCCAGATCAGGATCGACCCGGGGCTGATAGCGGACGCCGAGTCGGCGTTGAAGGCGGTGCGCAATCACCTCCCGGACCTAGGCTAGGGCCTCGCCGCAAAATGAGCATGCTGGCATCAAGGCGGTTCCTGCCCCTGTTCGTCACGCAGTTCATAGGCGCGTTCTGCGACAATGTCTTCAAGAACGCCTTCGTGCTGCTGGCGACGTTCGGCCTCGCCCGCGCCCACGGCTGGAACCCGTCGTACGCGGTCTACCTGATCGGCGGCCTGTTCATCCTGCCCTTCGTCGTGATCTCCGGCTGGGCAGGATACGTGTCGGACATCTGGCCCCGGCACACGCTCGTGCGCGCCCTCAAGACCTTCGAGGCCTTCGTGATGCTGGGGGCGGCGGCCGCGCTTTACACGGACAGCTTCTACGCCATGTGGGGGGTCATTGTGGCCCTCGGGTTCATCTCGGCCATGTTCGGCCCCCTCAAGTACGGCCTGCTCCCCTTCTACCTGAGGACCGAGGAGCTGGTCGGCGGCAACGCCTGGTTCGAGGCCGGGTCCTTCATAGCGATCGTCACGGGCACCCTCGTCGGGGCCAGGGCCGCCGCCGGAGGCGCCGGCCGCGCCGAGGTGGGCGCCCTGCTGCTCGTCCTCGGCCTCATCGGGTGCGCCGCGACCTTCTTCCTTCCCAAGGCGCCGGCCTGCGCTGTGGAGACGATTTCGCCGTGGAGCCCGCGGTCGCTGCGCCGTTGCGCGGTCGAGGCCGTCGCCACAATCAGGCGGATTCCGGTGCTCTGGCGCAGCATCCTGGGCGTGTCGTGGTTCTGGTGCCTGGGCGCGGTCCTGCTCTCGTTCCTGCCCGTCTACGTCAAGGACAGCCTTCACGAGGACGCAGGGGGCGTCACCCATTTCCTCCTTTTTTTCGCGATTGGCGTCGGCGCCGGGTCGTTTCTCGGCCTCTTCCTGAACGGCGGCCGCATCCGCGCAACGTACGTCCCCCTCGCCGGCATGGCCATCAGCGGGTTCCTGTTTCTCTGGGCGGTCGCCGACGTCTTTGCCGGCGCCCGCCTCGGGGCCTTCCTCACGGTCATCACCTCCGGAATCGGAATCGCCGGCGGCGTGTACTCGGTGCCCCTGTACGCCCTCATGCAGCACCGCAGCCCCGTCGACCAACGGGGCAGGGTCATTTCGGCCAACAACATCATGAACGCGGTGTTCATGGTCGCGGGCGCGGTCGGGGCGATCGGCATAGCGGCCGTGGATCCGCGCCCGGCCGCCCTCCTGTGCGTTCTGGGCGCCGCAAACCTGGCGGTCTCTATCTACATGGTCTGGCTGATTCCGGAGTCCGTCCTGCAGACGGTCGTGCGGCTGGTCCTGAGGATCATCTTCAGGGTGCGCGTCCGCGGCCTCGAGCATTTCCCTGCATCGGGGCCGAGGCTCGTCATCGCAAATCACACCTCCTGGCTCGACGCCGCGCTCCTCTCGGCCTTCCTGCCGGAGGCTCCAGTCTTCGCGGTGGACACCCGGATAGCCCGGCTGCGGTGGGTGAGGCCCTTCCTGAAATGGACGACCTCCTACTCCATCGACCCCGCGCATCCCCTGAGCCTGAAGACGCTGTGCTCCGCGGTCGAACAGGGCGGGATCGTTGCGATCTTCCCGGAGGGAAGGCTGAGCACGACGGGCGGCCTCATGAAGGTGTACGACGGGGCCGGCTTCATAGCCCACAGGACCCGGGCGAAGATCGTCACGATCCACATCGACGGGGCCCACCTTTCTGTCTTCACGCGCCTGGCGAGCAAGTACAAGCGCAGGTGGTTTCCCAGGATCACGCTGACCATCAGCGCGCCGCAGGTGATGCCGGAGGCCACGGACAGGAAGGCGCGCACCCCGTTCATCTACAGCCTGCTGAGCGGGAGCGCGTATTCCGCCCAGATTCCCGAGCATTCGCTGTTCCGGGAGCTTCTCGCCGCGTCCGGGCGCCACGGCGGGGGCCGGCCGATGTGGATCGGGCCTGCCGGACAGACGCTCACCTACGCGCAGATCCTGGGGCGCTCGGCCTATCTCGGGGAGCGCCTCGGGCGTCTCACGAGGCCCGGGGACGTCGTCGGAATCATGATGCCGACCAGCATCGGGGGGGCGCTCGCGTTCTGGGGCCTGCAGTTCGCTCACAGGGTTCCGGCATGGCTCAACTTCACGATGGGTAGCGCCGCCTTCGCCTCGACGCTTCGGACGACGGGCATCCGCCGCGTGGTCACCTCGAGGGCGTTCGTCGCGGAGGCCAGGTTGGACGAGCGCATCAGGGCCCTCTCGGCCGCCGGAGTCGACATCGTCCACCTCGAGGACCTCAAGCCGTCGCTGCCCTGGAGGCTGCGCGCCGCGTGGCTGCGCCTCAGGCCGGGGTCGGGCTACGCGCCCCGCGAGGCCGAATGGGCCTCCCTGGGCCGGGACCGCCGCGCCGCCGTCTTCTTCACCTCGGGCTCATCGGGCCTGCCCAAGGCCGTCGTGCTGTCCCACGGGAACCTGCTGGCGAATGTCGCCCAGCTGAGGGCGCGCATCGACTTCACCCACAACGACTGCGTCTTCAACGCCCTGCCCCTCTTCCACGCCTTTGGCTTCACGGGAGGCATGCTGACTCCCCTCTTCTCCGGGGTCCGCACTATCCTCTATCCGACACCGCTCCATTACGGCATCATCCCCGAGCTCATCTACAGCGCCAACGCGTCCATCTTCTTCGCGACCAACTCCTTCCTTAACGGCTACGCCCGCAAGGCGAACGCCTACGACTTCTATTCGCTTCGGTACGTCTTTGCCGGGGCGGAGAAGCTCCAGCCGGCCACACAGAAGCTCTGGTTCGAGCGCTTCGGCATCCGGATACTCGAGGGCTACGGAACAACGGAGGCGTCCCCCGCGGTCGCCATAAACACCCCGCTTGCGTTCAAGGAGGGAACCGTGGGCTGCTTTCTCCCGGGCATCGAATACAGGATCGACAGCTTGCCGGGAACTGCGGGCGGACGCCTGTTCTTCCGCGGTCCCAACCGGATGATGGGCTACTACCTGCCCGACCGGCCGGGCGTCCTCGCCGACACCGAGGAGTGGTATGACACGGGCGACATCGTCTCGGTCGATGGGCAGGGTTTCGTCACCATCCTTGGGCGGGCGAGGCGCTTTGCAAAGATCGCCGGCGAAATGGTCTCCCTGTCCGCCGTCGAGGAAGCCGTCTCGGGTTCGACAACGGGAATGGCGGCCGTGCTCAGCCGCCCGCATCGGACGAAAGGCGAGGAGCTGGTCGTCCTGACATCGGACGCGCGGCTGACCCCCGAGGCCGTCCGGGCGGCGGTCCGATCCAGGGGCCTTTCGGACCTTTGCGTCCCCAGGCAGGTGAGGCTGTGCACGCCCTTTCCGCTTCTGGGGTCCGGGAAGCCGGATCTCGTGGCTCTTCGGCAGCTGGCTGAGCAGCCCGAGGCGTCGGCCGCCTGAAATGGATTTCGGGGTACAAAATACAACCAACATGAAAACAAAGAATCTTCGGTTTCTCTGCCTCGGTCTCGCCGGGCTCCTGGTGGCCGGCTGCGTCATCAATCCGCAGAGCCGCAACACGCACGCCACCAGCGTCATGCAGTTCCTCTTCCCGAGGGACAGCCAGCACATTGAGACCCCGGGAATCCCGGTCCTTAGCCTCCCACTTCGGGTGGGAGTCGCCTTCGTCCCCGGCGCCAACGCGTTCGGCGGCGGAATCAGCGAGGCCGCCAAAGCGGAACTGCTGAAGCGGGTCGCGGCGGAATTCCGCGGTCTGCCCTACGTGAAGTCGATCGAGATCATTCCGACGACGTACCTCAGGCCGAATGGCGGATTTGAGAACCTGGACCAGATCAAGGTGATGTTCGGCGTCGATGTGATCGCGCTGGTGGCGTACGACCAGATTCAGTTCACCAGCCAGGGCGTGCTTTCGCTCGCGTACTGGACTATCGTCGGCGCCTGGGTGGTCCAGGGGGAAAGGAACGACACCCAGACCCTCATGGAGGCGGTGGTTTTCGACGTCGCCAGCCGCAAGATGCTCTTCCGGGCGCCAGGCACGAGCCGCATCAAGGCCAGCTCAACCCCCGTGAACCTCCCGGAGGAGCTGCAGGCCGACAGCCGCAAGGGCTTTGACGCGGCAACCACCGAGATGATCGCGAACCTCAAGACCGAGCTCGAGAACTTCAAGGTGCGCGTCAAGGAGTCGCCTGACGAGTTCAGGATCGAGCACAAGCCCGGCTACACGGGCGGCGGCGACCTGGATGCCTGGAGCGGCCTCGGCCTGGCCGGCCTTGCACTCGTCGCGATCCGGAGGCGGACCTCATGCAGGACAAGCAAAGACGCATTCCCTGGGTGACCGCGTCGATTGTCGCGCTGACCCTCGCCCTCTGGAGCGCGCCGGCCGCCGTGCGGGAGCTTTGCCTCTACGACCGCGTCGCCGTGCTGCGCGGGGAGGTCTGGCGCCTTTGGAGCGGGCATCTGGTCCACTTCTCCCTCAGCCACCTTGGCTGGAATCTGCTCGTCGTCGGCCTGGCGGGAGCGTGGATCGAGCGTGCGGCATTCCGCGCCCGCAGCTGGTTTGCCGTCGCGGCGCCGCCGGCCATCAGCCTGGCGCTCCTCGTCTTCGATCCCGCGCTGCGGTTCTACGGGGGGCTTTCCGGCGCCGCAACGGCCACCGTCGCCTTTGCGTGTGTCTCGGAATGGCGCCGAAGGCCCGCGACGGGCGCGCTCTGGTGCGCGGCGCTCGCGGCGGTTGCGATGAAGATCGCATGGGAATACCACAGCGGAAAGTCGGCTTTCTCACACTTCGAGGGAGCGGATGTCCGCAATGTCCCGCTAAGCCACCTCGCCGGCCTATTCATAGGCGCCGCAATAGGGCTCGTCGCCGGGAGCGGATCGGCTTCCCCCCGGACGCGGCGACGAGAGGGGAACCCCGCGCTGAGGACACCCGTCCCGCCTCAGCGCCGGCTCCTCGATCACGAGACGCCGCCCAAACCCATCCGGATATTGCAAATGCTTGATCCAGCGAATAGTGACGAGTTGGAGGCCTACCCCTAATGCAATCCTCTCTTGTATTGCTGGCTTTCTTCCTGGTCGCCGTCCTCGTGGTGCTGCCGATCTGGTTCATCGTAAAGATTCTCCGGCACGACGGCGATATTGACGCCCTTCAGGGCCGAGTCCGCTCCCAGGAGGACGATCTCAGGGACCTGCGCTCGACGCTGCGCGGCATCCCGGCCCTGTCGCTGTCGAGGCAGCCCGATCGCCCGCCCTCGCCCGCCACGGCGGCCGCGGCCGTTTCAGGGGAGCCCGCTCCGGCGCCCGGGCCGGCGCCGGAGACTCTCGCGGCGCCGTCCCTGCCGCAGGCGGCGGCCCCCGTCGCAGCCCCGGCGCAAGCCGTTCCGGAGGAGCGGCCGGCAGCAGTGGAACCCCCTCCCATCCTTGACCAGCCTCCGGCTGCTGCCCCGGGCCCGGACTACAAGGCGCGATCTTGGGCCATGCCCGCTATCAACTGGGAGCAGTTCATGGGCGCGAAGCTCTTCGCCTGGCTCGGAGGCCTTGCGCTGTTCCTCGGCGTGGCGTTCTTCGTCAAGTACTCCTTTGAACACGACCTCATTCCCCCGCAGGTGCGGGTTGCGTTGGGGTTCCTGCTCGGGGCGGGCCTGATCGTCGGGGGCCTGAGGGTCTCGCTCGTCAACTACCGCATCACCGCCCAGACGCTCGTGGCATCGGGAGTCGTCTCGCTCTACACGGTCACCTTCGCATGCGACTCGGTCTACCACTTCGCCTTCTTCGGACCCGTGCCGACCTTCCTGCTGATGGCGCTGATCACGGCGACCGCGTTCATCCTGGCGGTGCGCCTGGAAGCGCAGGTGGTCGCCGTCCTCGGCATCCTCGGCGGCTTCCTCACGCCCATGTTGGTAAGCTCCGGGCACGACAATCCCGCGGGGCTGTTCGGCTACATCGGGCTGCTCGTAGCGGGCCTTGTCGCGGTCGCGCTGCACCGGGGATGGCTCTACCTCGTCCCCCTGGGGGCCGCCGGCACGGTGCTGATGCTTGTCGCCTGGGCCGGCAAGTTCTACGCGCCGGAGAAGACCGGCACGGCGATGGTCGTGTGCCTTGGGTTCTGCGCCCTGTTCCTGGGCGCCTGCGAGGCGGCGCGCCGCCTCGGGCGGGACTCGCCTCTTCTCGGCAGGACCGCGATGGCGCTTCCCGCCGTTGCATTCTGCTTCGCCCTGTTCTTTCTCGGCTACCCGGACGTCGCCGCGCGAACGGGGCTGTTCTTCACGTTCGTCATCCTGACGAGCCTCTTTGCGTTCGTCCTCGCGTGGAGGGAGGGGCTGGGCTGGCTGATCGCGGCCGCGGCAGCGGTCTCGGCTCTCATCATGGCGCGCTGGGCGGCCGTGATATTCACCGCCGAGCAGGCGCCGGTGATCGTGGACGTCTGCCTGATCTTCGGCGCAATCTACTTCCTCGTGTACCTCGCGGCGCGCCGGCTGGGCAGGGCGTCCCCGCCGGTACTATGGTCGGCCGCGGGAATGCCGGCCGTGGCCCTGGCGTTCGCGCTCTTCCTCATGGAGCACGCTTCGGTGGGCGCCCGCCCCGGGCTCCTGTTCACCTTAATCTTCGCCAGCGACGCCCTGCTTCTCGCGTTGGCGTGGCTGGACGAGCGGATGCCGAGGCTCCACCTTGCTGGCGGCCTCGCGGTCTTCGCCCTGCTCTCGATCTGGTCCGGGGAGAGCCTGACCGACGCGCTCCTGCCGTGGGCGCTCGCGGCAAGCCTCCTCTTCGCGGCACTGCACACTGCCTTCCCCCTGCTGCTCGAGAGGCGGCGCCCCGCCTGCGCGCCGTCGTGGTGGAGCCAGCTGTTCCCTCCCCTCGCCCTGCTGCTGATGCTGTTCCCCATCTACAGGTTCGAGGCGGTGTCCCTCATGGTCTGGCCCGCCATCCTTCTCGTCGACGTGGTCGCGATCGGGGCGGCGGCGCTTACGGCGTCGCTCGTCGCCGTGGCCGCGGTCCTCGTGCTCACGCTCCTGGCCACGGGCATGTTCATATTCCGGGTTCCCGCCGAGGTCATCCTCGGGCCCTCGCTGCTGGTCGTCATCGGCGGCTTCTCCGTCTTCTTCTTCTTCGCCGGCCTGTGGCTCGTGCGCAGCCTCGGCGAGAGGCTGCCGGCCCTTGACCGGCGCTTCTCGGGCGTCCTGGGGGACGCCCGGGGCCAGGTCCCGGCCTTCGCGGCGCTGCTGCCATTCCTCCTGCTGATCATGGCGTGCGTCCGGCTTGCGGTGCCCAACCCGTCGGCCGTCTTCGGCCTCGGGCTCCTCCTGGTCGTTCTCACGCTCGGCCTGGCCCGGCTTCTCGTGGCGCAGTGGCTGCCCGCATGCGCTCTCGCCGGCACCGCCGCGCTGGAATACGTGTGGCATGCGCGCCACTTCAGCGCCGAGGCGCCGGGCCTGGCGCTCGCGTGGTACGCCGTCTTCTACGTGGTATTCGCCGCGTACCCGTTCGCCTTCCGGCGAGAGTTTGCGCGGCTGACGGGGCCGTGGGCCGTGGCGGCCCTTAGCGGGGTGGCCCAATTCTGGATGGTCTACCAGGCGATCAAGCTGGGGTGGCCCAACAACCTGCTCGGCCTGGTTCCCGCGGCCTTCGCGCTGGCGCCAATGGGCAGCCTCGTTGCAATCCTGCGATCGGGCGAAGGCGACAACCCGAAGCGCCTCAACCAGCTCGCGTGGTTCGGCGGGGCGGCGCTGTTCTTCATCACGCTCGTATTCCCGATCCAGTTCGACCGGCAGTGGCTGACGGTGGCGTGGGCGCTCGAGGGCGCCGCGCTGCTGTGGCTGTTCAACCGCGTCCCCCACCCGGGTCTCCGCGCCACCGGCGCCGTGCTGCTCGTGGTCGCCTTCGCGCGCCTTGCGCTCAACAGCGCGGTCCTCGAGTACCACGCGCGCGGCGACACCCCCATACTCAACTGGTACCTCTACGCCTACGGCCTGACGATCGCCTCCCTGCTCTATGGGGCCCGCCTGCTGGCCCCGCCGCGCGAGACCGTCCTCGGCGTGAATGGGCAGCGCATGACCTACGCCCTCGGCGTCATCCTGCTGTTCATCCTGCTCAACATCGAGATCGCCGATTACTTCACGCTGCCCGGATCCCGCGCGCTCACCTTCCAGTTCTCGGGCAACTTTGCGCGCGACATGTGCTACACGATCGGTTGGGCCCTGTTCGCCCTGGGCCTGCTGGGCGCCGGCATCTGGAGGCGCCAGCAGGGCGTGCGCTATGCCGCGATCGCCCTCCTCAGCGCGGCGCTGCTCAAGCTCTTCTTCCATGACCTCGCGCGCCTCGAGGCGCTCTACCGCATCGGCGCGCTCTTCGCCGTCGCCGTCATCGCCATCCTGGCCTCGTTCGCCTACCAGCGCTTCCTACCCAGCAATGAAGAATCCGACCCTCCGCCGGCTTAGCCTCACCGCGCTGCTGGCGCTGCTTGGCGCCGCCAGCTGCCCTGCGATCACGCCCAGCGAGTGGCAGCACCGCCAGACCGTCGCAGTTGCTGCGCCCGGCCTCGTGCGCGTTGAGCTGAGCCCGGCCTCCTTCGACGCCGCGGCCCCTCAGCAGGAGGACCTTCGGGTTGTCGACCCCGCCGGGATTGAAACGGCGATTCTCGTCGACCGGCCGCCCGTCCCGGCGGCGCAAGTCATCCGGCCCGCGGGCTTCGGGGTGAAGGTGGGGCCGGGGACGACCGAGATCACGATAACGACCGGAACCGGGGACAGGCTCTCGTCGGTTTCGCTGGAGACTCCGAGCCCGTTCTTCCTTCGGGCCGCCAGGCTCGAGGTCTCGGGGAACGCCTCGGATTGGGTCGCCCTGGACCAGGGTGCGCCGGTCTTCCGCGAATGGGGCGCGGAGAGGCTCGAGCTCCCCCTCGGCGGCCGCGCCGCCGCCTATGTCCGCATCACCATCGCCGACGGCCTCGATGCGCCGCTGCCGTTCACGGGCGCCAGGCTCCACCTCGAAGCCGCGGCCGCACCGGCGCCCGTTCCCGTCGGCGGCCACATATCCGGCCGGGACGAGTTTGCCGGTGAGACGGTGCTCACCCTCGCCCTCGACGGCCGCAACGTCCCGCTCGCGGCCATCGACCTCGAGACCGCGGAACCTCTGTTCATGCGCCGGGTGGCGGTCTCGGTGCGCGAAGTGCGCAACGCGATTCCGTCGGAGCGGACGATAGCGACCGGTACCATCTTCCGGGTGGCGCTCAACGGGGCGCCCGCCCACGAGCGGACGGAGCTGGCCCTGGCATTCGCCCCGCCCACGCGCGAGCTGCTGATACACGTCTACAACGGCGATTCGCCGCCCCTCGGCCTGAGCGCCGTCCGGCTGAAGCGATCGCCGGTGGGCCTGCTGTTCGTGGCGCCCAAGGCGGGAAACTACACGCTGCTGTCCGGCAATCCCCAGGCGACGGCCCCCCGCTACGACCTGGCCGCGTTTGCCGGCGAGATGCGCTCGGCAACCGCCTCGGTCGTCGTCCCCGGCGACCTTGAGGACACGCCGGATTACCACCCGAGCGAGTCCCTCGCGGCGCCGCCGCTGCCGGACATCCCGCTGACGGGCGCGCCGCTCGACGCCAGGGAGTGGACGTTCCGAAGGGCCGTGCAGATCGCCGAGCCGGGCGTCCAGGAGCTTGAGCTCGATCTGGGGGCGCTTGCGAACTCTCGCCGTGACTTTGCCGACCTGCGGCTCCTAAGGGACGGGAACCAGATCCCGTACGTACTTGAGAAGCCCGCGCTGGCCCGTTCCCTGAGCCTGTCGCCGGAGGATGTCCGCGACCCGAAGCGCGCGTCGCTGAGCACATGGACGGTCCATCTGCCGAGGGCGGGCCTTCCGGTCCGGAGCGTCGTGCTGACCTCGACGACGTCGCTGTTCCAGCGCCAGTTCCGCATCTTCGAGAAGCTCCCGGCCCAGGACGGGGGCACCCTGGAATACACGCTCGCGTCCGGCCAGTGGAGCCGGACCCCGCAGCCGGGCGTACCCGAGACCCGCGTTTTCGAGCTCCAGGAGCCGATGAGCACGGACACGCTCTGGGTCGAGACCGACAACGGCGACAATCCGGCGATCGCCCTCGGCACGGCGCAGGCCGTCTACCCCGTCGTGCGCATGGTCTTTAAGGTCGCGGAGACCGACGGCTTCGCCCTGGCCTACGGCAACAGGGCGGCAAACGCCCCGCGCTACGACCTCGGCCTCGTGGCGGGGCGCCTGTTGACCTCGAGCCGGATTGTCGCGCACCTGGGCGCCGACGCGCAGGGCCCAGGCGCCAGGAACCCTTTCGCGGGCATCAACGGGGGGGTCGTCTTCTGGGGGGCGCTCGCCCTGGTTGTCGCCGCCCTTCTTGTGACCGTCGCCAGGCTGCTGCCGAAGCCCCCGGGATGAGCGGGCAGTCTCGCCATGATCTCCGGGGGCGGCCGCTCCGCCGGCCGCGGCGGACCTGGGCAGGGAGGCGGGTCAGCGAACCTTCAATTCGACGGCATGCTCACGGCGATCGTCCCGGAGGGGGATCGCGGTTCCGGGTATGTCCTGCCCATCGAGGGAGAGCAGACTCGAGCCGGCCGCGCCAGGCGCGAGCCGGGAGACGGTGATGTGATAGACCGTCTGGCGGTACCGGTAGTGGATCTTGAAGGTCGTCCAAGCCCTCGGCATACGGGGAGCCAGTCGCAGTTGCTCGCCCTCCAAGTTTGCACCCAGCAGCGTCTCGATCAGCAGCCGGTACATCCAGCCGGCGGAACCCGTGTACCAGGTCCAGCCGCCCCGGCCCACATGCGGCGCGATCGCATAGACATCCGCGGCTACGACGTAGGGCTCCACCTTGTAGACGGCGACCTGCTGGGGTGTCCCGCCATGATGGATGGGATTGAGCATCGCGAAGAGCTCCCAAGCCCGGTCGCTTTCTCCCATGAGCGCAAAGGCCATCGCCGTCCAGATCGCGCCGTGGGTGTATTGACCGCCGTTCTCGCGAACGCCGGGGATGTAACCCTTGATGTATCCTGGCTCCAGCGCCGAATTGTCGAATGGGGGGGCGAACAACTGGACAAGTCCAGTGTCGCGGTGGACTAGGCGCCGATCAACGGATTGCATCGCTTGACGCGAGCGTGGCGGGTCGCCGGCGCCGCTGATCACCGACCAGCTCTGCGGCAGGGAATCAATCTGGCACTCCGGATTGGACCGGGAGCCGAGCGGCTCGCCGTTGTCGAAGTAGGCGCGGCGATACCAATCTCCGTCCCAGGCATTCAGCTCGATGTTCTGCTGGAGCCTCTGCGCCTCGGCAAGGCAGCGATCCGCAAAGGCGGAATCGCCGTGGACGCGCGCGAGCTCGGCGAACTGGGTGAGCACGTCATAGAGGAAGAAGGCCAGCCAGACGCTCTCGCCGCGTCCCTGGCTTCCCACCCGGTTCAGGCCGTCATTCCAGTCGCCGCAGCCTATGAGCGGCAGGCCGTGCGCGCCGAACCTCAGTCCCCGCTCGATCGCGCGGACGCCGTGTTCGTAGAGCGTGGCCGACGCCTCGGATCGATTCGGCAGGTCATAGTAGGCCTCCTCGTCCGGCTTGACCGGCCGTCCCTCCAGGAGGTCGACCCTCTCGTCGAGCACGCCGTGATCCGCGACACTGGCGACGTAGCGGCAGGTGGCATAGGGGAGCCACAGGTAGTCGTCGGAGCAATGCGTCCGCACGCCGCGTCCCGCCGGCGGGTGCCACCAATGCTGCACGTCGCCCTCGCGGAATTGATGGGCGGCCGCCCGGAGCAGGTGCTCGCGCGTCAAGGCGGGTTCGGCGTGCACCAGCGCCATCGCGTCCTGGAGTTGGTCGCGGAACCCGTAGGCCCCGCTGGACTGATAGAATCCCGTCCGGCCCCATATCCGGCTGCTCAGAGTCTGGTACAACAGCCAGCCGTTCGCCATCACGTTCACGGACGGGTCGGGCGTGTCCACGTTCACCGCGCCGAGAGTTCGATTCCAATACGCCCATACGCCCTCGAGCGCGGCGCGGCTGGCGTCCGCCCGGTGAAAGCGCTGAACGAGGCTTTGCACCTCGGCCGGATCGTGGCCGACCCCGAGGCGGAAGCTCACTTCTCGCTCCTGGCCGTCCGGCAGGTCGATCGCGACCTGCACGGCCCCGCAGGGGTCGAGTCCCGCCCCGACCTTGCCCGAAAGGCGCGCGCGCCCCAGGGCCGCCGGCTGCGACAGGCTTCCGTTCCGGCCCAGGAATTCCTTTCGGTCTCCCGTGAGAGTGCGCGCCCCGTCGCTGACGTCGACGAAGGCAATGCGGTCCGAGAACTCGGTGTTGTAGTAGTTTCGCGCCAGGAGCGCGCCGGTGTTGAGGTCCACCTCGGTCCGGACGTGCAGCAGGCTCTTCTGACGCATCTCGCCCAGCACCCATTCCCAGTAGCCGGTGACCGAGACGCGGCGCGGTTGCCCAGAGGTGTTGCGCAGCTTCAATACGAAGAACTTGATTGGGGCGTCGATCGCGACGTAGACCCACAGCTCGGTGGCGATGCCGTGCTCGGAATGCTCGAACACGGTGTATCCGAAGCCGTGGCGAATGACATAGGGTTCCGCGCCGCGCGCGGGCAAGGGCGTCGGAGACCAGAACTGCCCGGTCTGTTCGTCGCGGATGTAGAGCGCCTCCCCGGTCGTGTCCTGGACCGGGTCGTTGCTCCATGGCGTCAATCGAAACTCATGGGCGTTCTCCGACCAGGTGTAAGCGCTGCCGACTTCTGAGACGACCGTGCCGAACGACGGATTGGCGAGCACATTGACCCACGGGGCCGGAGTCATCTGCCCGGCCTGGAGCGTGATGACATACTCGTGACCGTCGCTCGTGAAGCCGCCGAAGCCATTGAGGAAGATAAGCTGGCGCGTGGCTACCTGCTTGTGCCGGTCGTGGCGCGCGTGTCGGGTGGGCGCCAGCGCCGGGACCTGCGGATCGAGCACGCTCCTTTGCTCCAGCTGCTCCGCAAGGGAGCCGTTCTCGTCGTCCAGGACGACCCGAGCGGCAGCCTGCAGCAGCAGCAGATCGTCATGGGAGATCTGCTCGCGGCGCCGGACGAAGATGCCTCCCGGCTTGTCCTGCATCTGCGCCTCGACCCCCGAGGCAATCTGGCTGGAGATTCGGTCGTGCAGCGACTGGAGGTAGACCGAGACGTCCTCGCTCACGATGACCAGCTCGGCCGTCAGCCCCTTCGTGCGCCAGTAGGAGTGCGCCTGGATGAGCTGCCGGACGATCTCGATCTTCTCCGGGTCGCTGATGTGGAGCAGAACGATTGGCGCGTCGCCCGATATGCCATGGCTCCACAGGCCGCTCTGGCCGCGCCTGCTCATGCCCAGGACGCTCGGACTCGCCCGCCGGGCCGGGTCGGCGTAGATCAGGGCGCTGGCCAGCCGGCCGTAGAGCTGGGCTTCTCCCTCCGACGCGTTGAGGTGGCGCAGGGTCACCTGGCTGTGTGTCCACGCCAGCTCAAACGCGCGGTCCGTCATACGGGAGCTCCGGTATTTCTCGGCCTGCGCGAGCGCAGCCTCCCGGCTCTCCGACACGCCAAGCAGAAGGTCGATGACGGCGGTCTCGTTGGGCGCCAGGGAGACCGCGCGCCGAAGCGAGACTATGGGGTCGAGCACGGGGCCGACGGTGTTGGACAGCGGTGAATTGCCGCGCATCGCGGCGGGGCTGGCCAGGGTCCCCCCCCGTCCGACGAAGCGAAGGCGGTCGGTTTCGCAGGAGACTTCCCCCTGCTTGCCGCCCTGGGCCACCATGAGATGAAGCAGCCACGGCGGCCTCTCCTCCGGAGAGCGGGCGCGACGTGTGCAGAGGATCGCGGAGGACTCGCGGGCGAACTCCGTCTGCACGAAGAGATTGCTGAAGGCGGGATGCGCGGCATCCGCCCAGGGAGGCGCGAGCACCACTTCCGCGCAGCTGGTCAACTCGACGACCCGCTCCCTGAACGAGCGGTTCGTGATCGTGATGCGCCGCAGCTCGACGTCGTCCTCCGGCGACACGCTGATCTCGGTATGGACATCGAGGCCGCCATGGCTGTGCCTGAATTCGGCGCGCGCCTGCGTGAAGATCGCCTCGTAGCCCTTCGTCGCGCGAAGCGTCGGTTGGTGGGCGGCGGACCAGAGGTCTCCTGTCCCCAGGTCGCGCAGGTAGACGAACGTTCCCCAGCAGTCGCGCGTGGCGTCCTCGCGCCACCGGGTGACCGCCAGGTCGCGCCACCGGCTGTATCCGCCGCCGGAGCTGCTGATGACGACGTGGTACCGCCCGTTGGACAGGAGGTGAACCTCCGGTGCCGGCGGGGTCGGGCTCGTGCATACGCGCATTGCGCTTTCGCCTTCGCCGGACGACCTCCGCGTTATCTCCGAGACGACGTCCTCCTCGAACACGCTGGCGGCCGCCCTGGGGACGCGCTCCTGCAGCAGCAGGTCCGCGGCCCTGAGCAATGCGCAGGACGTGAAGCGCCGTTGCATCGGGCTGTCCCGAAGCAGATTGGCCATGGCCAGCAGGCTCATCCCCTGGTGATGCGCCATGAACGACCGGATGGTCGCGCTCGATTCGCCCGGCGGCAGGCGCGCCGCCGTGTAATCCACCGCCTCGTAGAAGCCGTAGTCGCCGGAGCGCCCTTCGGACGCCAGCCGCTGCAGGTTCTCACAGGCCTCGGCCGGGGCAACCGTCAGCGCGATGGCGGTGGCATAGGGGGCGATGACCAGGTCCTCGGCCAATCCCCGCTTCAGACCCAGTCCCGGCACTCCAAAGGCGCGGTATTGGTAGCTCTGATGGACGTCGGTCCGGTTGTAGCCCGATTCGGAGATCCCCCACGGCACGGACCGCGACTGCCCGTACTCGATCTGCTGGCGCACTGCCGCGCGGCACGTTTGATCGAGCAGGGTGTCCTGGTACGTGGGCATGACCAGCAGCGGCATCAGGTACTCGAACATTGTGCCGCTCCACGAGACGAGCACCGGCCCGGACCCTGAGGCGACAAGCAGCCGGCCGAGCGAGAACCAGTGGTCCTGGGGAACCTGCCCCAGCGCGATGGCGACGAAGCTGCACAACCGCGCCTCCGAGGCGAGCAGGTCATAGAAACCCGGGTCACAACGGCGCTCGCCGACGTTGAACCCTGTGGAGAACAGGTCCCTTGTCCGGTCGAACAGGAAAGTGAAGTCCATTCCGGCCAGCTCGTCGCCCTGCGCGGCCAGGGATTCCACCTCGAGAAGGCGCCGCCGGGCGCGTTCGGCCGCCATGCGCAGGCAGCGCAGAAGCTCGGGCGCGCCGGCGCCCTCCTCGGCCGGCGAGCTGGGCGGCTGACCCATTTCCGAGATTTCACGCAAGGTGGGAGCCTCGTCGAGCTCGGCGAGCCACCTCTCGAGCCTCGAGGACGCCGCGGGCACGGGGCGCCGATCGGCGCCCGCGGGAGGCGAGGAGGAGACCCGCTCCCTATCAGGCTGGCTCGAGGGCTGGACGCATGGAAGCTCCAGCCACGGCGCCATGAACCGCAGTTCCTCCAGATGCTCGTCGCAGTTGCGCCTGAGGGTCTGGGCCCACCCTTTGAGCTCCTCGCCGTCTCTTGCCACCGAATCGGCGAACTGGGCCGCTTGGCGTGCGGCGCTCACCAGCAAGGCAAATGCGGCGCGCAGCGTCGAAGGCGCCCTCTCCAATTCGCTCCCGAGCGTCGCCAGCGCCGGGTTCTTTGGGGCCAGGCCATTCAGGACCGCCACCGTGTCGCGAAGGCCTGCAAACACCTGGGGGGTGAATATCCTCTCGTCGGGAAGCTCCCTTAGCCCGGAACTGTGCGTGAGCAGATGCCCGGCGAGGTTTCCGCTGTCCACGCTTGACACGTAGAGAGGGAGGAGCGGCTGGAGCGTGCGGGTATCATACCAGTTGTAGAAGTGCCCGCGGTACCGCTCGAGTCGCTTCATCGTGGCGAGTGCGTCGTGCGCGCGCCGGATGAGGCCGCCCGTCGGAAGGTACCCGAAATCCCTCGCGGCCAGGTTGGCGAGCAGCGCCAGGCCCATGTTCGTCGGGGACGTTCGCGAGGCGATTGTCGGCGCGGGAACCTCCTGGAAATTGTCAGGCGGCAGCCAGTTCTCCTGGGCGGAGACAAAGGTGTCGAAAAAATGCCAGGTCCGGCGGGCGGTAAGCCGCAGAAAGGCCAGCTGGTCCGCCGTCAAGCCCGGCGCCTCGGCCTCTATGGGCTTGCTGATCCACCAGGCGATCCACGGAGCCGCCAGCCACACGCAGAGGATCGGCAGAGCCAGGGGCCACTGCCCCGGCTGCAGCAGAACCACCAGGGACCCGGCAAGCAGCGCGACGGCGGGGGCGACCCACATTGAGGCAAGGAAACCTGCGAGATCCGCGCGGGTCGCCTGTTCGGAGTCGTGCGACGTCTGCCACTCGAGGAGCCGCCTATGCGTCACCAGCTGGCGCAGCAGCGTCCGTCCGATGGCGTCCAGGCTGATGAACGTGTCGTAGGGCAGGAATGCTAGGGTGAGGAAGATCTGGCCGAGCTGGCGCCCGCAGGACCCGGCCACTCCGCGCAGATGCATGGCCCAGGGCAGGTCGGCCGGCTTGCGAAATCCGTTGGCCACCGCCGCCAGCAATCCGGGGAGCATGATGATCGCAAGGGCCACCAGCGTCCCGATGCCCCCGAATTCCGGAAAGAGCAGCCAGCTGCCCAGCAGAAGCAGCATCAGGGCGACCGGGACGAGGCTGCGCCTGAGGTTGTCGAGAATCTTCCACTGGGACAGGGCCGAGAGCGGATTGGCCATCCGCCGCGCGTCGGATCCGGGAACCCGCGGCAGGAGCCATTGCGTTATCTGCCAATCGCCGCGGATCCACCGGTGGCGCCGGTCGATGTCCACGTTGTACCGGGACGGATGTCCCTCATAGAACTCCACGTCGCTCACGAGGGCGGACCGGGCGTGGCAGGACTCCAGCAGGTCGTGGCTGAGGATGGTATTCTCCGGGATGCGCCCGTCCATGGCCCGGCGGAAGGCGTCCACGTCATAGATCCCCTTCCCGATGAAGGAGCCCTCCTGGAAGAGGTCCTGATACACGTCGGAAACCTCGCGCGTGTAGGGATCGATGCCCGGGTTGGACGCAAACAGCCGGACGAACCAGGACCGCCTGGCGCTCGGCAGGCTCACGCCAATGCGCGGCTGAAGAATGCCATAGCCCTCGGTGACAATCCCGCGCGTGGCGTCGAACACCGCGCGGTTCAGCGGATGGGCGATCGTTCCGACAAGCTGGCGGGCGGAATCGCGCGGAAGCTGGGTGTCGGTGTCGAGCGTTATGACATACTTGATGGCCGGCAATATGGCCGCCTCGCCGACGATCTCGGAGAACCGGTCGCGGCCGCCGCCCCGGAGAAGGGCGTTGAGCTCCTCGAGCTTCCCCCGCTTTCGCTCGTAACCCATCCACAGCCGTTCTCCGGCGTTCCAGCGGCGCGGTCGGTGGAGCAGGAAGAAGAGATCCCCTGCGCCGGGCGAATACCTCCGATTCAGCAGATGGATTCCCTCCCTCGCCTGGCGCAACAGCGGCTCGTCTTCCGCCAGGACCTCCTTCGGCGCGTCGCGAAGGTCAGTCAGCAGGGCGAAGTGAAGGTTCTTGTCGCGATTCGAAAGGTAGTGAATCTCCAGGGTCTCGATGAGGCGGCTGACGCCCCCGGGGCTCGCGAGCATTGTGGGGACGACTACCAATGTGCGGCAGCCGGCAGGAATTCCGCCGGAGAAATCCAGGCGCGGGAGCCGGCGCGGCTTCATCACCAGGGTGGAGAGCCAGTTCACCAGCGCTACGGCCAGCTGGCTGGCGCAGAGGCCGAAGACCAGGGTGAATACGATGATCTCCCACTCCGGGACACCGAGCGTGGGGACCTGCCGCATGAATCCCAGCGTGGCGGAAAGGGTGAGGACCCCGATGCCGCCCACATAGAACATCAGCGGGAAGCGGAGGATGCTTCGCTCGAGGAACGTGCTCCAGGGCCACCGCACCCCCACGCTCCGCCCCAGCGCCGACTGGCCCTTGTCGACCAGATAGAATCCGACATGGGCGGTCCGGTCCCCGCGCCCCTTCTGCCGGGCGCTCTCCTCGGTAAGCTGGATGGCGCGCTGCGCGACCTCCGCCTCCTGCAAGAGGCTGCGCCGGGCAAGAAACTCGACCGAATGGCGGTAGCGGTCACGGGTTGAGAAATCCATCGCCCCGTAGACGTCGGCCGCGTCGGAGCGCAGGGTCTTCTCCACCAGGCTCAGGCCCTCCACGAAATCCTTCCAGTCGGTGGCGCTCAGGCGGCGCAGGCTCGCGATGCTGTGGCTCACCGAGACCTGGTCGACCGCCTGGCTCTGACTCTCCAGCCGGACCAGCTGCTCGATGGACCGCCCGTTTTCGACGAGCCGCTGCTCGAGCCAGCTGCGCGCCAGATGCAGCACCGGGCTCTGCCGCGAAAGGCGCCGGCTGAATTCGGCGACGAACGAGCTGGAGAGGGCGAGATCGGACTTCGCCATGTCCGCCACGACGACGACCAGGTGGGATGGATTCGTCTCGGCAATGTCCTGCAGGCGATCCACCCACAGGTCGGCGAGATCGCGCTCCTCCCGGGCGGTCGTCAGCCGGGCCGTGACGCGCTGGAGATTCTCGATCAACCCCAGGCGCAGCATGATGGGAATGGCCCACAACTCGCCCAGCCTTAGCGGCGTGACCGTCTGGTAGGCGGCGATGAAGGCGCTGAGCGGCTCCACATCAACCTGCGCGTCGACGTGCGAGATCAATTCGAGCACAATGTCGTAGACGCGGGGAAGTCCGGAGCATGGGCCGCTCGTGAGGCGGGGCAGCTCCCGGCTGTAGGCCCGGGGCAGGTGCCGGCGCGACATCTGGATCTGCTCCTCGATCAGATAGAAGTTGTCCAGAAGCCATTCGGCGGCGGGAGTGATGCGCCGGCTCGAACCCACGGCCAGGGTCGAGCTGTTGAATGCCCTTAGGCTCTGCTCGTTCCTGTCCAGCCGGGCCAACAGGCGGTTGGAGCTGCGCTTCGTGACGATTCGGTGGCCCGAGGCAATCGCCCGCGCATGGCGCGCGAGCTGCTCGGCGCTGAATAGCTCGGCGCGCAGCGGCGGCTCTCCCAAATCAGGGCGTGTCTGCCCCGCTATCCAGCTCTGCAGGCGGGACGAAGGGCTCAGCATCGTGTTTTTGCCATCGGGCCGCGGTTCCTACCGTTGACCGACAAATCAAAGCTGATCCAGTTCGATGAAAGGCCGATTTCGGTCGATATTGAGCCCGCCGGGGCGGGATTCATCTTGGGCACGTCGCCCCGAATTCACTTCGTTGCCGCGTCCCGCGGAAACGCCGGGAGGAGATGGGGACATAGCTGCCAGAATATGCCGGTTTCATCTTGGCGGATTGTGCGCCTTGGCCCGGGAGAAGCGTATGGGGTATTCTCCCCCGATGATATTGCAGGAGCCCCTCTCTCCCGGCGCTTTGGGGCGCCGGCCTTGCGTCAGGCTGCCGCGATCCTTGGGCTCTGGGCCCCGCAGTCCAGAATTCTCTATCCCGTCAAGTCTTCGCGCGAAATCCGCCCATCAAGTAGACGATGAGGCATATCAGCAGGATCAGGCCAACCCCACCGCCGCCGATGACGGGCCCTCCGAAGTAAAAGCCGCCGCCGCCGAACAGGAGAAGAAACACGATTATGAGGAGTAATACGTTCATGCCTGCACGGTAGCACTCGGCTTGGGCCGATGCTATGGGGTCTTCGCCTCCCCGATAAACTATTCCCGAAGAGTTGCTCGGGCCGGCGCGGAGGATCGCAAGCTCCGAACGCCATTGTTGCCGCCGAAGCAAGCGCTGGCGCGGCTCCCGGCCCGCGATGAAGGGGAAGACCATCATGGCCCCTCAACACCCCATGGCGCCGCGCCGATCCCCGGGGTACCATGCCGGATTCA
This sequence comes from uncultured Opitutaceae bacterium, assembly GCA_964496645.1. Taxonomy (GTDB): domain Bacteria; phylum Verrucomicrobiota; class Verrucomicrobiia; order Opitutales; family Opitutaceae; genus Palsa-1447. Next base: position 12,056 of record CAZCAJ010000014.1, on the reverse strand, counting down.
ATCGTTCCACCATGATCGAATTGACCCGGCAAGATGTTCCTGCCTCGCCGCGCGGATTCCGCCGGGCGAACGGCGATCCGTCCTTGGGTCCGCGAGATGACGCATCGACGCCGGAAGAGCCCCGCCAATCTACCATGAATGCAAGAAACAGAGACCTTCCCCCAGACAGGAAATCCCCGGCCTACACCTTGAAGGCTCCGGTGCTTCGGGACGTGGCCGGCCAGGCGGCCTTGTCCAACGCGGCCGCGCGCCGGAAGATTTCCGCCCAACTCAGTTCGGGCGCGGCGAACCACGCGCGGCATCACGTCTCCAGGCAGACACAATCTTGAGCCGCCGGCACGGCTCGGGGGGCCCATGCCCAGTCGGACGTAGCCGCCTTCGTTCCGGTCGGAACCCGCCTTGCGGCCGGGCGGCGATGGCGTTCAACGACGCGATCCCTTGCCCTGCCCCTCGGTGTTCTCCTTCACCGCCGCGATCATCTCGTTCATCCCGTCCTTGATCTCGCCCACCTGCGGATGGACCTCCTTGATGAGGTCGTGTTCGATGCGGGACAGCTTCTCGATGCGCTTGCCCTGCTCGCCAAGCTTGTTGAGGAGACGGTTCTGCAGCGCCGAGATTCGGTACATCCACACGAAGCAGACGCCCCAGCAGACGGTGCCAGTCACCGCCAACGAGAAGGCCATGCCGCTTCTGTCCATTGACCGGCGGCCTACGCGACGGACCCATGGGCAAATGGTCCGGTCCTAAGCCTTCTCACGGCGCCGCTGGCGAGGTACCCGGACACGGGCAGACGCGCCAGTGCGATCTCCATTCGGCAGTGAATGATGTCGGCCAGGCCGGCAATGCTGCCGCGAATGATGCTCGCCTCCTCCCTGCGCCAAATCTCGATGCCGAACTCCTCCTCGACGCAGATGGCGAGCTCGAGCATGTCGAGGGAGTCGATGTCAAAGATGGTGCCGGCAAGCGGCTCGTCGTCTGCGATGTCGTCCGGAACCAGAATATCCGGCCGGAACATCTCGGCCATGAAACGCTTCAGGTGCGATAGCAGCAGGGCTTGGTCACGGCTTCGATATCGCACGTCCCCAAGGTAACGCCAAGCCGCAGACGCGGCCATGGGGTGTTCCCCTCCAAACCCCGAGTGGCTAGAAACGCGCCTGCCCGGCTTGCGGCTTGGCGAGCCCGGTGGGGATGTCGTTCCTGAACAGCGGCATCGCCGCTGTCGGTGTCTGAATCGGCCAAATCATGGCTCCGTCGAAAAGGCCGGGACGCGGGCAAGCCCTTGGATAGTGGGCCCACAGGGATTCGAACCCTGAACCAAAGGATTATGCATACCACTTCGGCTTTCGCCGCCGCAGTCCCTGACGGAACTCGTGCGTGGTCTGGACCATGCCTTCACCATACCGTTTTCGGCTTAGGTGGGTGATTATGGTCTCTACACCTTACCGCGCCTTCGCGCGGGCTTGGCTCGGCATTGGGTCGCCCCTAACGGGCAGGCCGTTCACCGAATTTACACCTGACTACTGGCGGATTTCCCCGCCAGCGACCCACTCTTGAGTCCTCTGCTCTAACCGTTGAGCTATAGGCCCGTAATATCCAAAGAACTGTCGGAGCGTGGGTTGTTCCCTTTTCATTCTCAACAGGAAACAGCTTCAGCGCACTGGAGATCTTGCAGGCTCCAAGGGGCGGGTCGCGGACGTTGGGCCATGGTGGTGGACACCGGAGGTGCCATCTCATTATCCTCCGGCCACTCTCGCTCGCCGTGAAACCAATCCGCCCGCGCGCAGGTGCTGGTCAGGACACTCCCTGGCGGGCTTTTCACCGGGGCCGGGCAGCTGGAAGATTCCCTTGGCCGTTGCTCCTGTGCGTCGCCCTCACCGGATGCGGGCCGGAGGATCCGCTCGACATCAGGGTGGACGCCAAGAACTACGTCGCCTTTTCCATGTGGGAGTCCGACGCAAGCAGCAGGCTCACCGCGCAGCAGCTGAAGGACTTCAACGAGGCCCTTCAGGAGATCAAGTTCCGGATCATGGCGGACGGAGCGGCTGCAGGACGGGACGGCGTCGAGCGGGCGGCCTGGGAAATGATCGACGAGAAGACGGTCCGCGACATGCTTCGGATGGGCTTGAGCCGGGAGCTGGAGCGCGTGCAGGCCGAGCAGGCCGCTCTCGCCAGGTCGATGGACCAGAACAGGCGATTGATCACGCGGCCGGACGATGTCGCCTCGAAGAGCTACCTGTCATTCCTGCATGAGCGGGAGGCCGAACATCTCAACGCAGTGAACGCCCAGATATCCCACGCCAGGGAGCGCCTCGCCGCATACGGGCTGACGGCCGAAATCTCCGCCCTGCCGCCCCCCGGAATCAACGAGGCCTCGGAGCCGGCGTCTGAGGATGAGCCGCCGGTCCTGCTGACCCCGAGGAACAGCGACCGCTGAGCCGTGGCCCGCGGAGCTGGCCGTCCCCGTTGTCCGAGGGACCGGCGCCCATCGGCTCTTGCAGGCGGCTGGCGACCGCAAGATAAAGCGATGTGCGCTATTTCTGCCTCCTCATCCTGGCGGCGATGCTCAGGGCCGAGCCCCCTCCCGCCGCCTCCAGCTTCGTCCTCAAGCCGGCGCGCGTATTCGACGGCGAGACGATGCACGACGCCTGGGCCGTCCTCGTGGTCGGGGCCAGGATCGAGGCGGCGGGCCCGGCGGCCGGGTTGAAGGCGCCTGCGGGAGGGACGGAGATCGACCTGCCGTCGGCGACGCTCTTGCCCGGCCTGATCGAGGCCCATTCCCACATCCTGCTCCACCCCTATACCGAGGCGTCGTGGAACCACCAGGTGTCCGGCGAGTCCGACGCGCTCAGGGTCGCGCGGGCGACCATCCAGCTGCGGTCGACCCTCCTGGCGGGATTCACCACCATCCGCGACCTCGGCACCGAGGGGGCCGGCTGGGCTGACGTGGGGCTGAAGCAGGCGGTGGAGACGGGGATCATCCCCGGCCCGCGCATGCTGGTCGCGACAAAGGCCATCGTCGCCACCGGCAGCTACGGCCCCAAGGGATTCTCGGCCGAGTGGACCGTGCCTCAGGGCGCGGCCGAGGCCAGCGGCGTACCGGACCTGATCAGGGAAACCCGCAACCAGATCGGCCACGGGGCGGACTGGATCAAGGTCTACGCCGACGGCCGCTGGGGACCGAGCGGCGAGATGGAGCCGACATTCTCGATCGAGGAGCTCAAGGCCGTGGTCGAGACCGCGCGCAGCAGCGGCCGGCCGGTGTCGGCGCACGCGATGACGGCCGAGGGCATGCGCCGGGCGGTGCTGGCGGGCGTCGATACCATCGAGCACGGCACCAACGGAACGCCCGAGGTCTTCCGTCTCATGAAGGAGCGCGGGGTCGCTCTGATCCCCACCCTCGCGGTGACGGGCGGCATGGCGGGTGCGAAGGAGGCGTTCCGCGCCGCGCTGGCGGCTGGCGTCACGATAGGCAGCGGCAGCGACGCGGGGGTCTTTGCGCACGGCAATAACGCCCTCGAGCTCGACGCTATGGTGCAGTTCGGAATGCCGGCTCCCGACGCCCTGCGCGCGGCCACGTCGGTCAATGCCCGCATCATCCACATGGAGGACAGGATCGGCCGGGTCGCGCCCGGCCTGCTGGCCGACCTGGTCGCCGTGGAGGGCGATCCCGCGCAGGACATCGGCCGGCTGCACGCCGTGCGGCTCGTCATGAAGGACGGCGTCCTTTACCGGGGCCCGTGATGGCCAGGGACGGCGGGCCGGCGGTCGACAATGGGGTTGCAACTTGACCGGGCGGCCATGAACTCGCCGGGATGAAGCTTGGTACCAGGGCGGTTCCCTGGGTCGGCGCGGGGATCTTTGCCGGCATGGTGCTGATCACCCTCGGATGGGCGGCCTACACGCACCATGTCTGGGAGGATTTCTACATCACGTACCGCTCGAGCAAGAACATGGCCCTCGGCAACGGCCTGGTCTTCAACGTCGGCGAGCGCCTGCAGACGTTCACCTCGCCGCTGCAGGCGCTGATCCCGGGGGCGATCGCGTGGCTGACGCGCTGCAGGAGCGACCTGCTCGTCATCTGGATCTACAGGGCCCTCGGCGCGTGCGCCCTCGGCGGGACCGGCGTCTTCCTCTGGAGGACGTCGCGGCTCTGCCAGTGGCCGGCCGCGGCGACGATGGCCTGCCTCGGCCTCTTCGCGTTCGACGCCAAGACGATCGACTTCACGGCGAACGGCATGGAGACGCCCTACCTGCTCGTCTTCATGGCCTGGCAGGCGTACCTGGTCATCTCGGGCGGCGGCGTCCTCTGGCTCGGCGCCGCCTGGGCGGGCATGATGTGGAGCCGCCCCGACGCCTTCGTCCAGATCGGCGCCTTCTACGCGGCGGTGCTCCTGTTCGCGGAGGCCGGGAGCCGAAGGGCGCTCGCGCTGCGCGCGCTCAAGGCCGGCGCAGTGGCCGCGGCCCTTTATCTCCCGTGGTTCCTCTGGGCCCTCTGGTACTACGGCACTCCCGTCCCGCACACGGTCATCGCGAAGGGCCTGGACTTCCCGCCGGGCCTCGGCCCCATCATCCACGCGATCGAGGCCGCGCCCCAGAGGATCCTGGTTAACGGCCTGTTCCACAGGCTCCTCTTTGCGCCGACCTACGTCGAGCTGGGCCCTTGGGAGGAGTGGGGCTTCGCCGCCCACAGCCTGTGGCGCCTGCTCGCCCTGCCGGTCTGGTTCTACTGGCTCAACCCGTGGGGCGGGCGCTGGGCCCGAACCGTGTCGCTCTGGCTCTTCCTCGACTCCCTCTATGCGGTCAACGCGCCACAGTTCCCATGGTACCTGCCGCCGTACGCGCTCGTGGCGATGGTCGGCTGGGGCTTCATGATCGGCGACCTCTACGACCGGCTGGGCGCCGGCGGCGGGGCCGCGCGGGTTCCGCCGGCGCAGGTGCTCAGGCTCGCGGTGCCCTGCCTCGCTCTGGGCGTCGTGGCCTTCCAGGCGGGCATCAGCACCCTCATGATGAACGTCATGCGCCTCCAGCAGGCGATCATCGAGGACGGCAACCGCAAGGCCGCCGGCCTCTGGCTCCGCCAGAACGCGGCCCCGGGCGACACCGTATTCCTGGAAACCCTCGGCTACATCGGCTACTTCTCGAACCTGAGGACTTACGACTTCCCGGGCCTCGCGTCCGACGAGGTGGTCGCCGCTCGAAGAAAGCTCCGGACGGACGAGTTTGACGCCCTCATCCGCGAGCTGAATCCGGTCTGGATCGTCCTGCGGCCCGACGAGGCCGGGCGCGTCGCCTCGATGGCGCCGGGTCTCCTGACGAACACGGGAAACGGCAAGTACCGGCTGGCCAAGACCTTCGACCAGACGGCGACGATATCGGCGCTGGGGGAGATGAGCGGCCGCTACCTTCTCGTCTGGGACAGGGCCTTCCTCGTGTACCGGCGCGCCCGCTGAGTCACGCCCGGCGGGCCGGCGGTCGACAATGGGGTTGCAACTTGACCGGGCGGCCATGAACTC
>CAZCAJ010000014.1:0-6443 GCA_964496645.1 uncultured Opitutaceae bacterium | reverse complement strand
CTCAACCCGTGGGGCGGGCGCTGGGCCCGAACCGTGTCGCTCTGGCTCTTCCTCGCCTCGATCTACGCAATCTGCGCCCCGGGCGCACCCTGGTACGTCCCGCCGTACGCGCTTGCTGCCATGATCGCCTGGGCCTTCGTGATCCGCGACGTCTCCAACCTCCTGGGGGCGTACGGGCCCGGCGCAAGCATGCCCAGCGTCACCGTCCTGCGCCCGCTCCTCGCGTGCGCCGTCCTGGGCGTCGTGGCCTTCCAGGCTGGCGTCAGCATCCTCATGATGAACGCGATGCGCCTCCAGCAGGCGATCATCGAGGACGGCAGCCGGCGGGCCATCGGCCTCTGGCTCCGCCAGAACGCAGCCCCGGGCGACACCGTCTTCCTGGAGTCCCTCGGCTACATCGGCTACTTCTCGAACCTGAAGACGTACGATTTTCCCGGCCTCTCCTCGACCGAGGTCGTGGCCGCCAGGCGGAAGCTCGCGACGGACGACTTCGACGCCCTGATCCGGGAGGTGAAGCCGGTCTGGATCGTCCTGCGCCCGGGCGAGGCCCGGCAGATCGCGTCACGGGCGCCGGGAATGCTCTCGGGCGGCGCCAAGGGCGAGTACCGCCTTGAGCGCGTCTCCGACCGGTCGGCGGCGGTGTCTGCGCTGGGGGACACGCCCGGCCGCTCGCTCCTCGAGTACGACCAGACGTTCCTCGTCTACCGGCGGGCGCGCTGACGCCCCCGTCCCGCCGGTGCCCGGCGCGCCCATTTGCAAAGGCGCGCACGGCGCGGTATCGTGCCCCATGACGGCATCGCTGCTCAACAAAGAGGCCAACCCGCCGGCCGACGGCTCCCTGATCGACGCATACTCGAGCGCCGTTTCCGGCGCGGTCTCCGCCGCCAACCCGGCCGTCGTCCACATCGAGGTCGGCGCCGGCGACGCGCCGGGCGGCTCCGGCTCGGGCTTCTTCATCTCGCCCGACGGATACCTGCTGACCAACAGCCACGTGGTCAGTGGCGCGCGCGGACTGCGCGTGTTCCTCGCCGACGGCCGCAGGCTCTCCGCCGACCTGGTCGGCGACGACCCCGACACCGACCTTGCGGTCCTGCGCGTCAGCGCCGTCGACCTCGCCCATCTTCCGCTGGCCGACAGCGGCGCCGTGCGCCCCGGACAGATAGCGATCGCGATCGGGTCCCCCATGGGCTTCCAGCAGACCGTCACGGCGGGGATCGTCAGCGGGCTGGGCCGCTCACTGCGCGCCGCTTCCGGCCGGCTCATCGACAATGTCATCCAGACCGACGCCGCGCTCAACCCGGGCAACTCGGGCGGACCGCTCGTCAACACCCGCGCGGAGGTGATCGGCGTCAACACCGCGATCATCCGCCCGGCGCAGGGGATCTGCTTCGCCATCGCTAGCAACACCGCCCGCTGGGTCGCCGCGTGGCTCATAAAGGAGGGCCGCATCAGGCGGAGCTTCATCGGCGTCGCCGGGCAGACCGTGCCGCTCCTTCGCAAGCTCATCCACCACCACCACCTCGCCCAGGACACGGGCGTGCTGGTCGCCGGCCTCGAGCCGGCCAGCCCCGCCTCGCGCGCCGGGCTCGTTGAAGGCGACATCCTGCTCGCGCTCGACGGCGCGCCGACGCCGGCCGTCGACGCGCTTCACAAGCTCCTGACGAGCGATCGCATCGGCGAGCGCGCAATCGTGACCCTCCTTCGCGGCGTGGAGATCCGCCGCCATGCGATCATCCCCCTCGAGACTCCCGGGCGCGGGTGAGCCCGGCCTTGCGCGCCTACCGGTGGCGGCTGAGCGCGAGGAACAGCGTGACGAGCGCCATGACGGCCACGACTCCCATCACTGCGCCGGCCAGCAGCGGCGTTCCCTGCAGGCTAAGCCTCCAGCGGGGCGCCCGGAGGCGCCCGCTAAGCCCGGTGACGTGAACCCGTTCCGGCGCGTCGAGGTCGGCGCGTAACGCCGCGACGCTCCGGTAGCGCTCGGCGGGGTCGCGCCGCATGGCCCGGAGCACGATCTCCTCCGCCTGCGGGGTGATGGAAGGGTTCAGGGTCCGCGGGGCGACGGGATCCCCCGTCACGCGCAGCTGGGCGGCGTCCCACGGGTCCCCGCTCTGGAAAGGCAGGGCGCCCGTTAGCATCTGGAACAGGATGACGCCAAGGCTGTAGATGTCGGTGCGCTCGTCGTTGCGCCGGTTGCGGACCTGCTCGGGCGCCATGTACTCCGGCGTCCCGAAGAGCGGGGTGAGGCCCGCGAGTATGCCCGCGCCGGCGTCGGTCTCGGCAGCGAGCCCGAAGTCCATGAGGCAGACCGTCCGGTCGCGCCGGATCATGATGTTGTCGGGCTTGAGGTCCCGGTGGATGAAGCCCCGGGCGTGCATGGCCCCAACGGCCCCGCAAAGCTCGCCCGCGATCCTCAGGGCCTCCCTCTCCGGGGTGGGCCGCGTGCGGTGCATGACGTAGGAGAGCGTGCACCCGTCCACGAACTCCGTCACGATGTACGGGCGGCTTTTCGGGGCCGCAACGGGGATGAACTTGAGAAGCCGGGGGTCCTCGAGGGCCTCGCCGATCCGCGCCTCCCTCTCGAAGCGCCCGAACGACATGGGGTCGGCCTCGACCTTCCTCAACGGCACCTTGATCGCGACCGAGCGGCCGCCGCCGGACAGGTCCTCGGCGCGGTAGATGGTCGCCATCCCGCTGCGGCCGATCGTCTCGCGGACCAGGAACCTGCCGTCAAGGACGTGGCCGCCCGGGAGCTCCGCCTCGCGGGGGGGGCCGAGCCCCACCTTCTCAGGCAGATCCCCGATACACGAGAGCTCCGCCAGCGGAGCCGGACCCTCGGGTGCCGCCCCGGCGGGGCTTAGGATTCCCACGGATGTCCGCTCGGTTGACGCCTTGAATGACATGGCGCCGGACAGCGTAGCAGTTTGCCGGGGGCGCCGTGAGATAAAATGGACCCCGAATGCATTAAGATTTCATTAACGGGGCCGTTTGCCGCCGGTGCCGGCAAACCGGCCGCCGGAGGGCCTTGCAATCCAAGGCGCTCCCGCGCAATGGCCGAGAGGGGGGCGCCCGTTCGACCCCTGAGTCCGCTCGGGCCCGCTTCGGCGCGGGCTCGCATTTCCCATTCAAAGGGCCTACAAAAGGACGCTCATTCACCTTCCATGAAGGTCCGCCCCTTTCTCCCGGGTTCCATCGCCGTGGCCATGATGTCCGGAGCCGCCCCGGTCGCGGCAGCCGGCGGCGCGAATGAGGTCACCGGCATCACCGCCGTCGCCTCAAAGGTGAGCCGGGACTACGCCCGCGCCAAGCTGCCGGACGGCTCGTTCCAGCCGGAGTACTACACTTTCGGAAAGGGGGGAAAATGGGGCGGAGAGATTAGCGACACCACGATGGACAAGCTGAGCTTCATGGACGTGGCGCGGGTCATCGCCGCGTCGCTGGCCGGCCAGAACTACCTCCCGGCGAAGGACGCGGCCAGCACGAGGCTCCTCATCATGCTCTACTGGGGGACGACGCAGGTCCCCGGGCCGTCCTCGGACTCCATGGCGTACGGTCAGCTGGGCGCGGCGCAGGTGAACCTCAACGCCTTCACGGTCCCCTCCCAGACCAACCCGGCCGCGAAGGTGGTCGTCGGCGGGCCGGCGGCCGACGCGGCGATGGCGCAGATGTCGGAGGCGCTCACGCTGCTCAACATGGAGAACGAGCAGAGGGACCGCACGGATTTCGCGAACGCGCACATGCTGGGCTACGACGCGGAGGGGCTGATTGGGACCGACTACGGATTGAACGTCAGAGGAACCGCGTTCCACGCGATGAGGGACGAGCTGGTTGAGGAGATTGAGGAGAACCGGTACTTCGTGGTCCTCATGGCCTACGACTACCAGCTCCTGTGGAAGAAGAAGAAGCACAGGTTGCTCTGGGAGACCCGCTTCAGCGTCAACGAGCGCCACAACGCCTTCGACAAGGCGCTGCCGGCGATGGCACAGTACGCCTCGCGGTATTTCGGCCAGGAGAGCCGCGGCCTGCTCAGGGTCAGGGTGCCGGAGGGGCGCGTGGAGGTGGGCGAACCTAAGTCGCTCGGCGAGGTCGAACCTCCCCAGAAATGACGCGACGGGCTCCCATGCACCGGGCGGCCGCGCCCGGGCCTCCGCACGGCCCGGCGGCGCGGCGCCCCAAATTGCCGCTCGCCACCTGCTGACGTCTTCCGTATTTTGTACCGAAGTGCCCACCCCCTTTCACCCTCACCCAGAACGAACAGCACCCAGAGACACATGAACCCCTCACTCGCCCTTCGCACAGCGGCCCGCACCGCGCTGCTTTCCTCCACGGCCCTGGCCGCGGCCCTGCTGACGGCTCCTCTGGCCCGCGCCCAGGCCAACTACGCGACGCCGTACACGTTCAATACCTTCGTGGGCACCCCGTACTTTCCGACCGGCGCGGACGGGACGGGGCCCGCGGCCCAGTTCTACGCCCCCGCGGCCTCAGCGATCGACTCGAGCGGCAACTTGTACGTCGCGGACCAGGGTGACGAGACCATCCGCATGATCACGCCATCCGGCGTCGTCACGACGATCGCGGGCAAGGCGCTGGTCGTCGGCAGCTCCGACGGGACCGGGTCCGCCGCCCTCTTCAATCTGCCGAACGGCGTCGCGCTGGACGGAAAGGGCAACCTGTTCGTCGCCGACACGGGCAACGGCACGATACGCCAGATCGTCCTGTCGACCGGCGCCGTGACCACGATCGCGGGCACGGCGGGGGCCACCGGCGCCAACGACGGCACGGGCCCCGCCGCGCAGTTCGACTCCCCGATCTCCGTCGCCGTCGACGGGAGCGGCAACCTGTTCGTGTCGGATTTCTACAACAACACGATCCGCAAGATCACCATGCCGGGGGCCGTCGTGACCACCTTTGCGGGCACCGCGCCCGTCGCCGGGGTCATCGACGGAACGGGGGCCGCCGCGCGGTTCCATCTCCCGTACGGCGTCGCCATCGACGGAAGCGGCAACGTCTATGTGGCGGACTCGTACAACGACACGATCCGCAAGATCACGTCGGCAGGGGTCGTGACCACGCTGGCCGGAAAGGCGGGCAACCAGGGCCACGCGGACGGCACGGGGGCCTCCGCGCAGTTCTACTCCCCGGAGGGCGTGGCGGTCGACTCCGGCGGCGACGTCTATGTCGCGGACGCCGGCAACGACACCATACGGAAGGTCACATCGGGGGGCGGGGTGACGACGATAGCGGGCGCGGTGGGATTCTCGGGCTTCGTGAACGGCACGGGAACCGGGGCGGAATTCTCCGAGCCGGCCGGCGTCTCGGTCGACGCGGGCGGCAACGTGTACGTCTCGGACCAGGGCAACGGCTCGATGCGCGTGATAACGCCGTCGGGCGCCGTGACCACGCTGGCGGGCACGTCGGGGCAGGGTTTCGCGGACGGGACGGGAGCCGCAGCCCGGCTCTACTACCCCGAGGACCTCGCGATTGACGGCAACGGCAACCTGTACGTCGCGGACGAAGAGAACTGCACGATCCGCAAGGTCACGCCGGCCGGAGTGGTGACCACCATCGCGGGTACGCCCGGGTACATCGGCAGCGCCGACGGGACGGGGCCCGCGGCCCAGTTCTACTACCCCTACGGGGTCGCGCTGGACGGCAACGGCAACCTGTTTATCACGGACCAGGGCAACCAGACGATCCGCAAGCTGGTCCTCTCGACCGGCGCCGTGACCACCATTGCGGGCTCCCCGGGGGTTCAGGGCTCCACAAACGGCACGGGATCCGCGGCCCTGTTCTATTTCCCGGCCGGCATCGCTGCCGACTCGAACGACAACCTCTACGTCTCCGAGCAGAGGAATTTCGATATCCGCATGATCACCTCGGCGGGCGTCGTGACGACGCTTGCGGGCACGCCGGGCGCGATCGGGCACCAGGACGGAACGGGGCCGGCCGCGGGCTTCGACGCGCCGGCCGGCGTGCTGCTCGACGGAAAGGGCAACCTCTTCGTCGCGGACCTTGCCAACGCCACCATCCGGAAGATCGTCATTTCGACCGGCGTCGTGACGACCTTTGCGGGCATTCCGACCATCCAGGGAGACCTGGACGGGCCGGCCGCGTCCGCCCAGTTCGGCGGCCCGTCCGGCATGGCGCTCGACGCAAGCGGCAACATGTACGTGGCGGACTGGAAGAACAACACGATCCGCGAGATCAGCGCGGCCGGCGTCGTGACCACGCTGGCGGGAACGACGCCCGCCATACTTCCCCCGCACAGCCCCCCCGTCCCTCCGCAGGACCTGTACGCCAACGGGACGGGGTCCGCGGCGCTGTTTGACCAGCCGTTCGACGTTGTCGTGGACAAGAGCGGCAACCTCTTCGTGACGGACGCGAGGTACAACGACGCGATCCGCATGGGCACGCTCTCCGGGGCCCCGTTCATCCAGACGGCG
>CAZCAJ010000013.1:51004-78743 GCA_964496645.1 uncultured Opitutaceae bacterium | reverse complement strand
GCGTCGGCCACCTTGGCCGTGTAGCCGCCGTCCTTGCCGACGATCCCGATGATCTTCGCGCCCACCTGTTTTGCCAGCTGCATGGCGGCGACGAGGTTCGGCGACACGTTCTTCTCCAGGTTGCCGCCGCCGACCGAGAGGATGAACAGGCAGTCCCTGCTGTTGAGCTTTCCCGTGCGCAGCCACTCGACGAACACGCTGGCCCATCCGTCGTCGTTTGTGCGGGCCGTCAGCTCGGAGACGTTGTCGGTCGGCGCGTACGCCTCGATCCCCGTGATCTTCCTGAAGTCATTGACCGCATGGGATGCGTTGGCCGCGCTGCCGCCGACGCCCAGCAGGAACAGCCGCCCGCCGTGCTCCCGCACAGCGCGCAGCTCGGCGACGCATTTCTCGCAGTCGGCGGGGTTGATCTTGGCCACGATCTCGGCCGTTTCCTTGAGGTGTTGTGCTGAGTATGACATGGGGAAAAAGAATGCGCGGGGGAGACCGGAATGCGAGGCGGCAATGAGGCGCTAGGTTTTTTTTCGGAGCACCCGGTCGAGTTCCTCCAGGCCCGCGTGGGAGCCGATCTCGTAGAAGCGCTGGGAGACCTCGAAGCCCGCGAGCTCGCCCCTGGCGAGCAGGGCCTTCTGGACGTCGGATAGGTCGACGGCCTCGTCCCTAGGGAAGCCGTCGAAAGCGGACGCTCGGAAGACGCCCAGGCCGTAGTCGATGTGCCTCATGCCGGGCAGCCTTTTCGCCTTGTCATAGGCCCTGATGGCGCCCCCCTCGAACCAGACGTTGCTGGCGTCGTACTGTCCGCGGTTCTCGAATACGGTCATCATGCCCAGCTTCCCGGATTCGATGAAGCCGCGGCCGACCGCAGCGTAGTCGATGGGCAGGTAGCTGTCGCCGTAGAGTACATAGAAGGCCCCGCCCAGCGCCGGCAGCGCCCGGATCAGCGCCCCGCCGGTCCCGAGGAGCCTGGGGCCGTCGAAGGAGTACCCGATTCTGACGCCCCACTTGGAGCCGTCGCCGTACTGCTCCACGATCCGCTGGCCCAGGTAGCCGGCGCAGACCACGATCCGGCTCAGCCCCGACTTTTGAAGCAGCCGGATCTGGTGCGAGAAAAAGGGTTCGCCGGCCACCTCGACGAGGAGCTTCGGCACCTTCTCGGTGATGGGCTTGAGGCGGGTCGCCAGTCCGCCCGCCAGGATGGCAACGGGGAGATCCGAGGCGTTCAAGCGGCGGTCAGTTCTGCGCGACGACCTTGGTGCCCTCGAAGTCAAACCTGAAGCGCACCTCCTGCAGGCCCTTGTCGCGCATGGCGTGCCGCAGGCGCTTCTTGTCGCCCGCGTAGAACATCAGGAAGCCGCCGCCCCCGGCGCCGATCAGCTTGCCCCCGAGGGCCCCGTTCGCCATCGCGTGCGTGTACCACTGGTTGATCTGCGAGTTGCTCATCCCGACGCTCCTCGCCTTCTTGCGATGCCAGTGGACGTCCATGAGCATCGCGAACTCCTCCAGGTTCCCGGCCTCGAGGCACTCGAGCGACTTGTAGCCCAGTTCCTTGGTGAAATGGAGGTTGTCGAGCATGGACGAGTCGTTCTTCTTGGAACGGTCGTCCTGGTCCTTCAGGATCGACGAGGCGCTCCTCGAGTACCCGGTGAAGAAGAGAAGCAGGTTGTCCTCCAGGTTGTAGATCGTCTCCTCCGTGATCTTGCAGGGCCGGAACTCCACGCGGCCGTCCTTGTGGAAGGTGAACGCGGTGATTCCGCCCACCGCCGCGATGTACTGGTCCTGCTTGCCGATGGGCTCGCCGAGCCTGTTGATCTCGATCTCGCAGGCCTGCTCCGCCAATTCCGCGGGAGAGACGAGGTTCTTCTTGAAGGTGTGGAGGGCCTTGAGGAGCGCCGTCGTGAAGCTGCCCGACGAGCCGAGCCCGGTGCCCCCGGGGATGTCGGCCATCGAGGTGAGTTCGATGTGCGGGTCCGTCACCCCCGTCAGCTTGAGCGCCTCGCGGACGATGGGGTGCTCGATCTGGTCCACCGACCCGACCCGCTCCAGCTTCGAGTATTTGACGATGATCTCCTCCTGGAAGGTCGTGTGCTTGGTGATGTAAACGTACTTGTCGATGGCCGCGGCGACGAGGAAGCCTCCGTGCGCGCTGTAGTAGCTGGGGAGGTCGGTGCCTCCGCCTCCGAGTGAGACGCGCAGGGGCGAGCGTGTGATGATCATGGGGTGGGGTAGCCGCTCTTCTTGTAGATCGACTCGACTATTTCGAGAGTCCTTATGCCCTCCTGCAAGCCCGGCGAGGGTGCGCGCGCATGCCGGATGTCGTCCACGAACGCGGCGGTCTCGGCGGCCCATGAGCCGTCGCTTCCGGCGAAATCCCAGGTCGTCGTCTCGGGAGGCCCCATCTGAGGAAGCATCCGGTAAAGAGTGGTCCGCTCCGCCCCGTAGCTTCCTCCTAGGCCGTCGACGCAGACCTTGGCGTTCCGGCCGTAGATCTCGAGCGAGAACATGTTCTTCCACTCGGTGCAACTCACCTGCAGCCATGCGGTCTGGCCGGTGGCGGTGCGCAGGCTCAGGAACGCGTTGTCGTCGACCTTCATGTCCCAGAAGTACGTGGCCGCATGGCCGCTTACCGAGGTGAATTCGCCGAGGAACCACGAGGCGAGGTCGATCAGGTGCACCCCCTGGTCGATCAGCTCCCCGCCGCCCGACAGCTTCGGGTCGGCCCTCCACTCGCGGTCGTAGCCCTTGCGGCCGCCGTGGCCGTAGCGGCCCCGGATGAACATGAGCGGCCCGACGCCGCCGGAGTCGACGATCTCGCGCGCCTTGGCGATACCGGGGTGGAAGCGGTGGTTGTAGCCGATCCGCACGCGCACGTTGCGGCCCGCGGCGGCCGCCTGGACCTCCCGGAGCCCCGCGGCGCCGAGCGCGCCGGGCTTCTCGACGAGCACGTGCTTTCCCGCCTTCGCCGCCGCGAGCGCGATGGGCGCCAGCGACGCGTTCAGGGTCGAGACCACCACCGCGTCGACGCCCTCGTCGTCGACCACGCTCCGGAAGTCCGTGGCGGTCGCGCATCCCGGGGCCATGGCGGCCGCCTCCGAGGCACGTTTCGCGTCCAGGTCGCATGCGCAGCGCAGGCGGGCTCCCGGAACCTGTGCGAGCGCCGCGGCCCGCCTCTTTCCGATCAGTCCGCAGCCTATGACGGCAAAGTTGAGCAGCGCGTCTTCTGCGGGGGACATGCGCGACCAGCGTCTGCCAATGCGGGGACGAAGATCAACCCGAAAAGCCCTCGAGGGACGCTGACCGGCAGGCAGGCGGCCGACGGGGACCTCGCGTACTGGAAATCCTGACGCGGCCTGGACGCCGGGCTCGCGGCGCGATCGGAGAGCCGCGTTGAGTCTTGTCAGGGTTGGCGCGCTCCGGTTTGGCTGTGAAGGGTGCCGACACGTTCTCCAGAAGCTGAAGGTCTCTCCGGGATCGACCGCGCGGCCTCCTTTCGCCTGTTGCGGTTCGCGTGCGTGGGCGGGGCCGTGACGGTCTTCTTCATGGCGCTCAATGCGCTGCTCGCCCGCGGCTTCGGCTTCGGCGCGCAAGCCGCGTTCCTCTCCTCGTATCCGCCCGCTCTGGCGCTGCATTTCACGCTGAACAAGATCTGGACGTTCGGGGACCGCCGCGCGACGAGCGCGCGGCACATCGGCGAGTACCTGTTCTCGGTCGTCGCGACCTTCCTCATCCAATGGCCGGCCTTCACGCTGCTGCACGGGCTCTTCGGCATTCGGGGGTGGGTCGCCGCCGGCGGCGCGAATGTCATCCAGATGACGGCGAGCTACCTGTTCCTGCGGCACAGGGTGTTCAAGGCCGCGCAGGATGGGCAGGAGGCCGAGTCAGCTTCGTCCTGGCATCGGCTTGCCGCCCTGCTCGCGGCGATCGGCGCATCGGCGCTGATTGCGTGGACCGCCCTCGGGGCGTGGAGACTGCCGGAGTTAGGCCCCAGGCAGTACGACTATTTCAACCTCCTGGTGTCCGGATTCAGGAAGGGAAGCCTGGCCCTCGACGCAAAGGTGCCCGACGCGCTGGCCGCATTGAAGAATCCGTACGATCCGGCGGCGCGCCCCCCGGGCGTCGCCCTCCATGATGCCAGCTATTACAAGGGGAAGTACTACCTGTACTTCGGGGTCGTGCCGGTCGTCACCCTCTTCTGGCCGTTCAGCTTCCTCACTGGATGCGACCTTCCGATGCCGGTCGCCGCATTGGTCTACGGGCTCGGTGCCTTCTGGGTGGCCGCATGGCTCTGGCTCCGGGTCGTGCGCGACAACTTCCCGCGTGCGAGTCTTGCCACAAAGCTGGCCGGGCTGCTCGCCGCGGGGCTCGCCGGCGGCCAGCTCGTTCTCGTTCGCAGGACCAGCTTCTGGGAGATCCCCATAGCCGCCGGCGGCTTCCACATGATCTGCACGGCGGCGGCCGCGTACCTTGCGCTTAGGTCGAGGCGCCCCTGGCCGTGGCTCGCGGTCGCGGGCCTCTCGCTGGGGCTCGCGGCGGGCTGCCGCCCGACGCTCGCTGCCGGCGGCGGCGGAATGGCCTTCCTCGTCGGGGCCGTTTTCCTGCGTGAATGCTCCGGGGCGCCGCGCGGCAAGCGGATCCCCTGCCTGCTTCGCTGCGTTCTCTCCGCGGGGATCCCGTTCGCCGCCGTGGTTGTCGGCCTTCTTTGGTACAACGCGGCCCGTTTCGGCAATCCTCTCGAGTTCGGGCTCAATTACCAGCTGACCGGGGGCGGCGACGAGATGAAGGTGCGGCACTTCAGCCTGTCCTATGTGCCGTTCAATCTCGCGGTCTATTTTTGGGCGGCTCCGCAGTGGGGACGGTACTTCCCGTTCGTCCACCCCATACGCCACATGGCGATTCCCGGGGGATACTACGGGTGGGAATACGTCTACGGGGCGCTCGTCGTCTGCCCGGTGATCTGGCTGTGCGCGCTTTCCGCTCGCTGGCTGGTCCGGCGAAACCCGTGTGGACCCGCGGCGTTTGGGTGGTTCCTGCTCTTGGTCGCGCTGGGAACGACGGGCTTTCTTCTCTGCTTCAACACTGCCGCCGGCCGCTACGTCGCTGATTTCCTGCCGTGGTGGGTATGGCTCGGCCTGCTGGGATGGGCCGTGCTCGAGAGGGACCTGCTGGACCGGGGATTGCGCGGGACGGCCGGGGCGCTGGCGGCCGCCTGCGGCGCATGCGCGGCATTCTCATGCGCGTTGGCATTCTTTCAGAGCGCGGACATCCATGAAATCCTCAAGTTCGAGAATCCGTCCGCCTACATCAGGCTTTCACGCTGGTTCGACATCCCCGCTGCGATCTGGGAGAGGCACACGGGCCAGCGCATGGGGGCGCTTGAGATGGACGTCATGTTTCCCGAGCGGCTTACGGGGTCGTATGCGCCGCTTGTGGTGACGGGCGTCGAATACCAGGCCGATTACGTGTGCGTTTTCTCGAAGTCGCCGCGGCTTGTGCAGCTGGTGTACGCCGCCTCCGGCAGCCCGCCGGTATTCAGCGGCGACATCTCGGTCGAGCCGGGACGGCGGTATCATCTGCGCATCGAGATGGGATCGCTTTTCCCGCCCGAGGGCCACCCTGCCTACGACGGCTGGAGGTCGTTCGAAGTGAGGTCCGTGAAGGACTGGGTGACGATCGCGGTGGATGGCCGCCCCGTTCTCGAGAGCTTTGGGGAGGCCCGCGAGGCGTCGCCCGGCACTTTGCAGATCGGACGCGACAAGGGAGTCGGCACGTACGGGGCGCGGTTTGGCGGCCTCATTACCAATGTGCGACGGGATGAATTCCACCGGCCGGAGAATGGGGACAACAAGGAGGGGGACGTGCGCCTGGAATTCACGTTCCCGAACGGAACCGACCCGCTGACCCAGCCTCTCATTGTCGCGGGAAGCCCGGGTGCGGCCGACCTTATCGGGCTGCGAATGATCGACCGGGATCACTTCAGGCTCGCCTATGAGAGCTGGGGCATCGGCGTCGAGGAAAGCGGTGATCTCGCGGTGCCGCGAACCCGCGACGCCAGCCTGCGCGTCCGCATGGGCGAGCTGTACCGGGCCAACGGCGGGTTGCCAGGCGCTGTTTTGGGCGACTCGATCGTCGTTTGGCTCAATGGCGCCCCGGTCTGGTGGCTGCACAGCCGTGGGGCGATCGGCGCAAATCCGCCGCTGGAACTCGCCACAAACGCAATTGGCTCGACCGCGATGGCGCCTTTCTTTGAGGGCAGGGTCCGGGGGTGGGACAGGGGCCCGGTCCCGTCGGGCTGGCTTCCCGGGGCGTTTGGCGCGGTGGAACTGGATCTCGCCGGGCGCGGCGAGGGAAGCGAGCCGTTGGTCGCAACCGGGCCGCCGGGTCTGGCCGGCACGCTTGCCGTGGAGTGGCTTCCGGGAGGGCGTGCGCGCCTGGCCTACGACCATTGGGGAGCAGCGGCGGTCTACAGTGCTCCCTTTGATTGGAGCGTCGACCGGATCCACACCGTGCGGCTCGAATTGCCGTCGTTCCCGCGGCTCGACTCCCGATCGCCGGCGAATTCCGGGACGGGCCGCCTCATTGCGCAGCTCGATGGCCGCGGGATCTGGGACGAGACCGTGCAATACAACGTGGCCCGCTCGGACACGCTGGCGATTGGCCGCAACGCCGCCGGCTCGACGATGGCCGCGCCGCGCCTGACCTGCGTCGTGGTGGACGTCCGCCAGGAAGGGCTGCGGGTGGCCTCCGAGACGAAATGATCGCCTTGCGCAACCCCCGGCTCGTGCTGCCCGCCGCGGCGCTGGCGCTCGCTGCATCGGTCCTTTTCTGCGCGTGGACGGTGTCGACGACGGGGTACAGGCTGGAATTCCTGGGTCCGAAGCGGGACTACTATAACCTGCTGGCGCAGGGGTTCCGGAGAGGGCACCTGTACATGGACGCCGCGCCGGATCCCGCGCTGCTGGCCCTGCCTCCCGGCGAGCGGCCTGGAAACGCGCCCTTCCTGCTGGATGCGAGCCTGTACCGCGACCATTACTACCTGTACTTCGGCGTCGTCCCGGTGGTGCTCCTTTACCTCCCGTACGCGGCGCTGACCGGCCAGGGCCTTCCCGAGGCGGCAGCCGCGCTGTTCTTCGCTTCCGCAGGCCTAGTTTTCGCGGCGCTCTGGTGGTTCGACGCCCGCCGCCGCCTCTTCCCAGCGTTGGGAGGCGCATGGACCTTCGTGAGTATTCTCGGGATCGCCGTCGGCTCCGCGGTGCCGTCGACGCTTCGGCGCCCCATCTTCTACGAGGTGGCGATCACGGCGGGCTACGCGTTCATGATGCTGGCGCTCTGGTCGATCACGAGGGCCCGCTACGCACCCGCGCGCAGGACGGCCTGGCTCGTGCTTGGGGCCGTGGCCGCGGGTCTCGCGGTCGGATCCCGCGCAAACCTCGCACCTTCGTGCCTCGTGCTTGTTGCCTGCGGAGCGGTCGCCTCGGGAGCCGGCCGCAGGCGCGGCATTGCGTCCGCGCTTGCCGCGGGAGGCCTGGCATTCGGCGCCGTTGTCGCGGCCCTTGGGGCCTACAATGCCGCCCGCTTCGGAAACCCGCTGGAATTCGGCCACACCTATCAGATAGGCGTGGAGCCGAGGCAGCTGTTCCACCTGGACAACCTCGGGCACAATGCCCGGCTCTACTACCTGAGGCCGCCGGCGATGAACGGATTCTTTCCGTTCGTGGCGCCGGCACCCGAATCGATCAAGCCGGACGACTACGTGGGCCGCGAGAGCGCGCACGGCGAATGGGTCTGGCTGCCGCTGGCGGTCGCCGGCCTTGGAGCATGGATGTGGGCGTCGGGGGGACGCGCCAGAGAGGCCCAGCGGGAGGCCAGGTGGATCGTCGGGCTGCCGGCCGCCGTGTTCGCGGTGAATTTCATCGTGACCGCCTCCGTTGGGGTCCGGGCGAACCGCTACATGCTCGATTTCCATCCGATGCTGGTCCTCGCGGTGCTGGGCGCGCTCGGGACGGGCCTGTCGGGGGCGGGGCGGGCGGCGCGCGCGGGCTCGCTGGCCGCCGGGGCCGCCATCCTGGTGGCCGTGGGATTCAACGTGCTTGGGAGCATGCAGGCCCAGGAATTCTTCCGGTTCACCGACCCAGTGACCTATTCGCGCGTCGCGTCGGCGGCCGACCATGCCGTGTGGCCGCTTCTCCGGCGGGAGCCGACCGTGGGCGACCGGGTCGTCCGCCTCCGCTGGCCCGTGCATCCGACCCGCGGGTCGCTGGAGCCGGTCGGCTCGGCGGGAACCCCCGGATACGACGATGTGCTGTGGGTCGAGTTCGGCTCGGGGGGGCAGGCCCGGTTTGTCTACCAATACTGGGAATACGGCCGGGTCTTCGGGCGATGGTTTGCGATCGAGCCCGGAAAGGCTTCGGAGTTGAGGATATCGGGGGCGTTCCTGCTGCCGCGGCCGGGCCATCCTTGGTTCGGCGATCGGCCGATGGAACAGCAGGGGATTCTCAAGCGATCGCTTTGCGTCTCCGTGGACGGCGTGACGCGGTTCGAGCGCGACGTCCCGAGCCACGACTCGTCCCCCTCCCTGCAGTCCTGGGGCGCGTGGCGGCATGCCGACGGCGCCGAGCATGCCTTCAGCGGCGCGATCTTGGGTGTCAGGAGCGAGCCCGTGCAGGATCCGGCCATCCTGCGGCGGGTTGCGGCCCGGGGGACGGTCCGCATGAGCCTGGTGTTCTCCCCGCTCTGCTTGGGGACCAGCGAGCCGCTTCTTCAGAGCGGGTCGCCCCGGGCGTTTGACACCCTTGTCGTCCGCTATGTCCGCCCGGGCTTCGTGCAGCTCATCCACGACCAGCTCGGGGGCGGGGCCCGTTCGTCCCCCGAGTTCGGGGTGGACTATTCGAGCACGCAGCATGTCGAGGTCGATCTGCCTTTCGCGGACGACCGGGTCGACTGGCTACCGGGCGGCCCGGCGTTCCGAGACAGGAGCACCGCGCGGATGCGGGTCACATGGAATGGCCGGGTTGTTTTTGAGCCCGAGGTTCCTCCCTTTCCCGCTGACAGGCGAGGCGTCGCCCTTGGCGCGAATCTCCTGAACTCGAGCGTGGCGCGGGCCACGTTCGAGGGCGTCCTGGAGCCTGAGCCGTCCAGGAGGGAGCTCGGGGCCGTCGGGGAGGGCAGCCTCGAGTTCATGCCGGAACCCTCGGCCGCGTTCGAGGACCAGCGCGGGATTCTCCTGCGATTCGACCGGGGCGACGGCGGCGCGGCCGGGGTCGCCTGGCGCAGGGGCGAACCGGCCGGCGGCGTCTTCCTGGGCTGGACAGAGGGGGGGGTATCCACGTGGTCCAGCCGTCCGCTCCCGGAAGTGCGGAGGCCGGTCGTCGTGAGCATGTCCAGGGACGGGGCGGCGATCGGGGACGCCACCGCAGGAGGAGCCCCCGGGTCACTTGGGCGCCTCGTGGTCGAGATCGGGCCCTCGGTGGTGCTCGCGACGCGGACAGGCTTCTTTTCCGGCGGGTCAGTGCGGGCGGATGCCTCGGGCGGCGGCGAATGGTCCGGGACGGCGCTCCCGGGGGGGCCCGGATCCGGCGCCGCGAGGTCGTCAGCCGCGCGACGCCCGACGCTTCCCGGCAGGATCCTCCTGGGCTTTTTGACTCCGAGGCAGGGCCGGATCTCAAGCTCGCCGCTGGTGGAGGCCGGCCGGGTGGGGGCCGCCGATTCCGTCTACCTGCGGGGTCTTGCCGACGGCCGATACGTCGTCGGGCTCGATCACTGGTCGGTCGGCGCCATCGAGTCGGCGCCATTCGACCTGGCGGATGGCGAGATACACTCGATCGGGATCGAGATGGCCTCGCTCGATGCGGACGGGAAGACCCCCGGCGGGGCAGTCCGGATAGCACTGGACGGGCGCATGGTCATGGATCGCCTGACCGCACTCTACGCCGTGCGGCCGGGCGAGGTTGTCGTCGGGGCAAACCCCCTGGGCATGTCCACGAGCGCGAGCACCTTCGAGGGCGACCTGATACTGGCCCGCACGCACCAGGCCGCGGAGGACCTGTTTCCCGGGAACCGGTAGCGGCGGCGCGCCTACGCCTGCCAGCGCATGCCCCTGTCCTCGGGGAGGACCCGGCGCAGCATGTAGACGTCGCTGGCCGACAGCGCCCCCGCGTTCTTGGCGAGGCCCGGCCAGGGATCCCACGGGGCGCTCAAGAGCCTCCCGCTGATGCCGTCGCTCTCCGGGGAGAGGAGCCATTCGACCAGGTCGAGGGCCCGCTCGAGGGCGGCTCCCGCCGACGTCCCCTGCTTCAGGGCCGCCTGGTACTCGGCATCGCCGACTACCGCCGGGCCCAGCGCGATGACCTCGTCGGTGAGGCGGGTGTGGATGGCCCCGGGGGCGACGGCGTTGATGTCCAGCGCCGCGGATTTCTCCTCCTCCGCAATCGTCTCGACGAGCCTCACGACGGCGGTCTTCGCGGCGCCGTAGGCCGAGAACCGGGCGCGCGCCTTGGTCGCTCCCCCGCCGGAGAAGCAAACAATCTTCGCGCGCCGCGGCGCGCGGGACAAGAGGGCGTGAAACGCGCGGATGGCGTTGAACGATCCGTCCAGGTTGGCGCGCACGGTCGCGCTCCAGCGCGCCGGGTCGGCGGCGACCGCGCGCCCAATCTCCCCCTGGAGGCCGGCGCACGTGACCAGCCCATCCGCGTGCTGCCAGAAACCCGCGACCTCGCTGGCGGCGCGCTCGATCTCCGCCCACTGCGCCACGTCGCAGCGCGAGGAGCGGAACTGGCCCTTCTGCTTGCCTTCGGGAGCCGGCTGCTCCCTGCGCGCGAGGCCCCAGACGCTGTGCCCGCGGCCGACGAGCCGAAGGGCGAGGGCCCGGCCGATGCCCGAGCTGCTTCCTGTGACGACGAGATTCAAGGGGCCGAGGGTTTGTAGCTGAAGCGCGGAACCGCGTAGTCGGGCATGACGCTGGGAGCCTTGCCCTCCTTCTCGGGCGAGTGGTCCAGTATCCAGAACGCATCGACGCGCGGGTACTTGAAGCTGACCTCGTCGCCGAGGAGGACCTCGAAGGAGATGCTTGTGGACGCCGGGCTCTCCGTGCGCCGCACGGACACGATCCGGAAGCGCGTGCCCGCCTTGATGACGTCGAGGATGCGGACACCTGGAAACTCGGCGCCGATGTTCTTGGCGTCCACGGATTCGGGGAGCGCAGGGACGGTGGCCCTCGAGGCGATAAGGGGCCAGTCGCTGCTCGCCCGCTTGAACTTGAAGAGGTAGCAGTCGCGCTCGAGGAAATACTCCCGGCCGGGCAGGGTGCTGTACGCGGGCAGCCCGTTTACGTAGGACACCTTCTCCGCCCTGGACTGCCAAAACAGGAGCCCTGCGACGAATAGGGCGGCGCCGGCGCCGAGGATCCATTTCATTGCCTGGATATAGACTGCGCGCGCGGAGCTTGGCGACACTTTAGGCGCCCGCGG
Organism: uncultured Opitutaceae bacterium; assembly: GCA_964496645.1. GTDB lineage: Bacteria > Verrucomicrobiota > Verrucomicrobiia > Opitutales > Opitutaceae > Palsa-1447. Next base: position 67,284 of record CAZCAJ010000013.1, on the reverse strand, counting down.
CGCCGGGCTTTTCGATATTGATCGCAATGAACTTGAACGGTTTGCTCGCATTTTCCAGGAATGACCGAGCCGCCTCCTCCGACCCGAATGGCATGGCCAGCCCCGACGGCCTTCGGCCTGCGCGAGGGGCCCCTGCTGGCCCTGGCCGTGGCGATCGTGCTCGGAGCCTATGCCTGGCTAAACGTCAAATCGACCGTTCCGGCGCCCGACCGCGGGCCGCAGTCGTATTACCAGCTCCTCACCGAGGCCCTCCTCTCGGGAAGAACGTACCTGAGCCTGGAGCCGGATCCCCGGCTCAACGCGCTTCCCGATCCATGGTCGGGGGCCCAAGGTGTGCCGCGCGCGCACGATGCGACCTTCTACAATGGCAAGTACTACATCTACTTCGGGGTGGGGCCTGTTCTGGTCCTCTTTGGACCGTGGCACCTGCTCACCGGGACCTACCTCAGGGACGGCACGGGGACCGGGGTCTTCTGCGCGGCCGGGTTCCTCCTCGCGGCGCTTTTCTACCTGCGGTTCAAGCGCCGGTATTTTCCGGAAATCGCGCCCGGATGGACCTTTCTTGCCGTGGTGGTAATCGGCCTCGGGTCGTTCATCCCGTTTGTCGTCTGCAGCGCGAGGATCTACGAGGTGCCGATCACATGCGCGTTTGCGTGCTCCATGCTGTGCGCGAACGCCGTCCTGTCGGCGGCGGCCACTGACCGGGCGCGAATCCGGGTGGCGTGGATCCTGATTGCGAGCGCGGCCTGGGCCCTGGCGATTGCGGCGCGCCCGAATTATGTCTTCGGGGTGATCCCCCTCTGGATCGCCGCGGCCGTGATCTTGCGGCGGGCGCGCAGGCAATCCGGCCCGGTCCCGGGGGCGGGCTTCTGGGTTGCCGCCGTCGCCCCAATCGCCGTCGTCGGCGCGGGCCTCGCGCTCTACAACTACGCTCGGTTCGGCAGCCCGCTTGAATTCGGGACGTCGTACCAGTTCTCGGCGATGGACATGCGGCGCACCAAGCTCTTCGCCCTCTCAAACGTCCCCTGGACCCTTGGGGAGTACCTCCTCGCCGGAGTCCACCGCTCGGCCTACTATCCGTTTCTCAACCGGGACACCGACGTTTTCGGGGTCATACCGTGGTTCCCGTTCGCGCTCCTGGCACTGGGGCTTCCTCTGACCCTGCTGGCGCGCCGCACCCGCGACCATGTCTGGGCCCCCGTCCTCGGGTTTGTTGCCGCCGCCTCCCTGGTCAACCTCGCCTCCCTGTTGTCGCTGCCCTTTGCGAACGCGCGCTACGAGATCGATTTCCTTCCGTCGGCGACGCTTCTCGCCCTGCTCGTCGCCTCGGTCGGCCTCTCGGCGCTTGGCGATTCGGCACCGTGGGCCCGCATGGCGCTCGCCTTGGCGATCGCGGCCGCCCTTGCGCCTTCACTCTTCGACTCGATCGCGAGCGGCCTGCCGGCTGCCGAGTCCGGTCGGGGCACGCGCGCGGTGGCCCGCCTGCTCAACCTTCCTGCCGAGGGCTTGGAGCGCCTCAGGGGGGTCCGGCAGGGGCCGGTCGAGTTTGACGTGGAGTTCACCGGGGGACCTGCGGGCCGGCGCGAGCCCCTGGTCGCTACCGGCGGCGGGGGCGACTTCGTGTTTGTCGAGTACCAGTCCCCGGGGCGGGCGAGGTTCGGGTATGTTCACCTCGGGGATGCCGCGCGACTGAGCGAGTTTGTCGACGTGGGCACCGCCCGGCACCGGATGAGAGTTGAGATGGGCGGCCTTTATCCACCGGCCGAGCACGCCGCATTCTCGGGCTGGTCGGACGACGATATCGCCGCGCTGCGCCGCCGGGTTGAGGTCAGGCTGGATGGAAAGACGCTCCTGAGCGCCTCATCGGCGTTCTATCCCTCGGACGCCTGGCAGGCGACCATTGGCTCCACGTCGGCTCCCGGAGGGGTGGAGGCCAGCTTCTCGGGGCGCATCTCGAACCTATCCCGCCTCGGGATCCCCAGAAGGGCCGACCTCGCGGCCGGGCTCGGCACGGGACCGGTCCGGCTGATCGCGCGTTTGCCCGAGTTCCGGGCCATGGTCGGCCAGCCGCTGGTCAGCACGGGCGTCCACGGAGCCGGCGACCTCGTCTATGTTTTCTATCTCGCCCCGGGAAAGGCGCGGTTTGTGCACGATTGCTGGAACTATGGGCCGTTCGAGACCGACCCCGTCCTTTTCGATCCGGACGAGGACCAGGCCATCGAGATCGACATGGACTCCCTTCACGCCGCGCCCAGCGGCGGCATCCACCCGTTCAGGTTGCGCTTCAACGGGCGCGACATCGCGTCCGTCCAGAGGCCCTCAAACCCGTCCAACCCAGAGGAGGTGGCCTTCGGCTACAACCAGATCGGCGCCAGCACGGCCGAGATCCTGTTCAGCGGGCCAAAGCTTGACGCCCAGTGGCTGCCGTCGATGCCCTCGGGGCAGCCCCCGGCGGGCGCCATCCACCTGGTCCTGAAGCTGCCGGGCGACCGAAGCCGCGGGCCGGAGCCGCTGCTCGTCACCGGCCGGCAAGGGGCCGCCGATTTCGTGTACATCGCCTATCCCGACGCCGGCCACGTGCAGGTCGGATATGACCACTGGGGCACCGGGGGGCCGATAAGCGGCAGGATTGCCGTGCGCGGAGGCGAAAACCTCGAGGTGCAGGTCAGCCTGGGCTCGCTCCATTTCGAGGAGGACCCGCAGTGGGCCTTGCTGAGCGCCGCCGATCGCGCGAGGATTGAATCCACCGTGGTCGTGCACGCCAATGGAGCCAAGGTTCTCGATGCCAAGGCCATTCCGTACGCCTGCGACCCCAGCGAGATCTACGTTGCCGCCAATCCCCTGGGGGGATCGACGTGCAACAGGGAATTCACCGGGACGGTCATCTCATCCGTGAGAATTGGAGCCCTCTACCTGAGGTAGGCGCAAATGCCGAACCCCGCCCCATCCTGCCGTGTCGTGGTCGTCGGCGCCGGACCCGCCGGGCTCACCGCCGCCTGCGGCGCGCGGGAGGCGGGCATGGACGTCACGGTTCTCGAGAAGGACCCGGAATACGTCGGCGGGATCGCGCGGACGGTCAAGAGGGGCGGATTCCGCTTCGACATCGGGGGTCACAGGTTCTTCAGCAAGAGCGAGGAGGTCACGCGCTGGTGGAAGAAACGGCTTCCTAACGACTTCATCCAGGTCCGCCGGATGTCCCGGATCTATTACAGGGGCACGTTCTTCGACTACCCGCTCAAGCCCTGGAACGCGCTGCGCGGGCTCGGGCTGTTCACGAGCATCCTCTGCGTGGCCAGCTACGGCTGGGCGCGCCTTTTCCCGCGCCGTCCCGAGGACTCCTTCGAGGACTGGGTGACGAACCGCTTCGGGCGCCGCCTGTTCGCGATCTTCTTCAAGACCTACACCGAGAAGGTCTGGGGCATCCCCACGAGCCAGTTGAGCGCCGACTGGGCCGCGCAGCGGATAAAGGGGCTCTCCCTTTCAAGGGCCATCGTCAATGCGTTCAGAGGCGGGCAGCCGGGCGGGGGCCAGACCATAAAGACGCTGATCGACACCTTCGACTACCCGAGGCTCGGGCCCGGCCAGATGTGGGAGCAGGCGGCGGCGGACCTGGCGGCCCAGGGAGGCCGGCTGGAGATGGGGGTCCGCGTGGTCAGGATAATCCGAGAAGGCAGCCGGGTGACGGCCGTCGAGACGCTGGGCGGCGACGGAAGGCGCACAAGGGTGGATGGCGACCAGTTCATCGTCTCGATGCCCCTCCGTGAGACGGTGCTGGCGTTCGACCCTCCGCTGCCGGAGCCGGTGCAGGCGGCTGCGCGCAACCTTTCGTACCGCGACTTCATCACGGTCGCCCTGGTCGTGGAGGGTGCGAACCCCTTCCCGGACAATTGGATCTACATACACGAGCCGGGAGTCAGGCTGGGGAGGGTCCAGAACTTCAAGAACTGGAGCGAGGCGATGATCGGCCGGCCGTCGACGACATGCCTTGGGCTCGAGTACTTCTGCTTCGAGGGCGACGGGCTGTGGAACATGGCGGACAGCGAGCTGGTGGAGCTGGGCAAGCGCGAGCTCGCGCAGATCGGGCTCTGCGGCGCCGAGCGGGTCACGGAGGGGGCCGTCGTGCGGGTTGAGAAGGCCTACCCCGTGTACGGTCCGGGCTACCAGGCCCACCTCGACACGATACGCCTCGCGCTCGGCGCGCTTGAGAATCTCCAGGTGGTCGGGCGCAACGGCATGCACAAGTACAACAACCAGGACCACTCGATGATGACCGCCCTGCTCGCCGTTAGGAACCTCGGGGGGAGGCGCTTTGACCTTTGGAAGGTTAACACCGACGCCGAATACCACGAGGAGGCCGACCCCTCGGCCGCCGACCGCTCCGGACGCGTCATGCCCGAGCGCGCGGAGGGTCCGGAATGACCGCCCCCTAGGCGCCGACCGCCGCCGGACCCGTGCGGAGCTGGCCGATCGCCCGGGCGGCGAGCCAACCCAGGACGGAGAGCGCGAGCGCGCATCCCGTCAGGAACGAGGTCCAGAAGGCGGCCAGGAGAAGGGGAGTGCCTGCGTAGCTGAGCCTGAATTCGTGCTCGCCCGCCGGAGTCTCGATCATGACGGCGCCGTCCGGCGAATTGGCCACCTGTGCGTCTCTTCCGTCGATCGCCGCCCGGTAACCCGGAATGAATCGCCTGGGCGTCTCCAGCCACACGGGCTCGCTCGCCCGCACCCGGCCCGACAGCGGCAGGAACTCGCCCAGCTGCACGGGGAAGCTCGCCGGATCGACCTCGCGCAGCTCAAAGTCGGCGAACGCCACGGGCTCGCTCACGCCAACCAGCGACAGGCGGATCTCCGTGCCCTCGGGATTCGTCGTCCAAAGGGAGATCGACGGGTCGTTGCCCTCTTTCATCCCGAACCCGCGCGCCTCGCCAGCGCTCGGCAGGGGGTACTGCCGCCTGAATCGGTCGCCTTCCAGCACGAGGGCGCCGGCAAACGGGGGAGTCCGGAATCTCAGGCTGAGGACGTAGCGCCGCCCGGGCTCGATCCAGAGCGCGGGCGCGAGGCGCACCGAGTTGGTCTGCAGCGAGACGGTGTGGAGGATCCCGTGCGCGCGAAGCCTGCCGGAATTCGCCGGGCTCCAGTTGTTCGCAACCTCCGAGCGGTCCGTCGCCCGCAGAAGCCTGAACTCCCTTCCGGCGTCCATCACGCCGTTCACAAAGTGGCTCGGCAGCCCAAGCAGGGCGTAGGAGGTCACTGTGAGATCGATGTTCTCCGACCTGTGCATGTCGGCGCTCTCCTCGCCGCCGTGCTGCAGGACCATCCCCCGCTGGATGAACAGGTGCGCCTGGCCGGCGTGCCAGACAAGGGCCGCCGCGCACAGCGCGAGGAGTCCCAGGCGGCGCCCGCGCTGGGGCGAGCGGATCCAGAGGTCGGCTTCCGGCCAAAGGGAGCACGCGGCGACGAGGACCAGTCCGGTCGAGACGAGGTAGAGCCGCTGCATCGGCCAGATATTGGTCAGTTTCGGGAACGCCGGCGGCAGGTGCAGCCAGATTGCCTTCGTGAGAAAGGGCACGGGGAGGCAGAGAAGGACGAGAAAGCAGGCGATTCCAATGAGCACCGCGGCGGAGAGTCGCCTCCTCCAAAGGGCCACCGCGCCGGAGGCCAGGAGCAGGCACCAGAAGACGTATCCCAGCTGAAAGTCGCTCAGCTGGCGGGCCTCGGCGCTTATCGGCATGATAGACGCCGGGAATGCCCGCCTCAGTTCGACGAACATAGGGGTGTAGTCCTCGGGGTACGAGAGGCCCGCCACATCATTCATCGCGGAAGTCGACGCGAATGCGTATCCAGCCAGCAGGAGGCAGGCGATCAGGCCCGGCACGACGGCTGCAAGCGACCGCAACGTCGGCCTCCGCGTCGCCCAGACGGCGACCTGGATGGCCGCCGTGGATGCGGACAGCCATAACGCAATGGGGGGGTGGGCGAGCCACGCGAACCCGAGCGAGGAGCCGAGGATCAGATACACCGTGGCGGACCTCCGCGAGAAGCTCGCAAGATTGCAGCCGACGACGACCGGCACGAGCGCCAGCGTGGTGACGGTCATGTAGAGGTCCATGGCGTAGGCCGTCGACAGGACCCCGGGGGAAAGCTCGTAAAGGACGGCGCCGAAAAGCGCGACCCTTCGGGTGGCCCCGACCAGAAGGCGAAGGGCGGCGTAGGTAGAAAACGCGGCGCACACGAGGCTGAGCGTCAGAAGCGCGTCCTGGATCTTCCAGAAGGTCAGCCGGTGAAGGGTCGCGAAATCGATGAGGCACGCGGCGCAGCAGTACCACGGCGCCGTCCGGAGCGGGTGGATGCGCCCGTTGAACGCGAACTCCGTCTGGCCGACCAGCGCTGGAAAGACGCCTGAGCGGGACTGCGTGACCGCGTCGGCCACGGAAAGGCTGTAGTTGTAAGCCTCGCCCGTGCCCACATAGGTCCCGCGGAGAAACGGCCTGGCCGCGTAGATTCCCGCCGCGAAAAGGACCAGCACCGTGACAACCCGCGGCTTCCATTCCTTCCAGGTCCTGGGGCACCAAAGGCACGCCATCGCCATCAACGTCGCAATCGGGATCAGGGACGCGAAGGCGAAGGTCGTCATCTCGTTGCCGGGCTAGCGCCGCGTGTCGTAGACCCAGCGGTTCGCCTCAAGCCAGCGAAGCGTGCGCACGATGCCCTGCTCGATCGAGAGCCTCGGTGCCCATCCGGTGGAAAGGATCCTCTTTGTGTCGAGGAAGATGAAGGGATTGTCGCCGATCCAGCCGCGGTCACCTCCTGCGTAGCGCAGCTCGGGCTTGAGCCCCAGCGCCGCGCAGATGAAGCCCACGCTGTCGCTCACCCGGACGTATTCCGAGGTCCCGAGGTTGTACACCTGGACCCGGTGGCGCGCGCCGCGCGCTTTCCCCGTGTGGGTGGCGTGAAGGATCGCCTCCACGCAGTCCTGGATGTAAAGGTAGCTCTTGCGCTGGGAGCCGTCCCCGAGGATCTTCAGCCAGCCCGGGTGCTCGATGAGCTGCCGGTAGAAGTCGAACACATGGCCGTGGGTGTAGCGCTCGCCCAGGATCGAGACGAAACGGAAGATGGTCCCCTCGAATCCAAACCCCTCGCAGTAGGCGCAGATGAGCCCCTCGCACGCCACCTTCGACGCCCCGTAGAGCGAGGTCTGGATCGGGAACGGCGCATCCTCCGGCGTGGGGATGAGCTCCGCCTCGCCGTACACGGATCCGGTCGACGAGAACGCGATCCGCTTGATTCCGTTCGTCCGCATCGCCTCGAGAACGTTGTGCGTGGCGATCGTGTTCTGGTCGAGGTCCCTCCTCGGGTGCTCGGTTCCGAAGCGCACGTCGGCGTTCGCCGCCAGGTGGAACACGCTTTCGCAGCCCGCCATCGCCTTCGCTAGGGCCGGCAGGTCCAGGTTGTCGCCGCGCACCAGCTTGAACGCGGGATGCCTGGAGGCGCCCTCGAGGAAACGCTCCTGGCCCGTGGAGAAATTATCCCATCCGACCACGCTGGCGCCGTCCGCCAGCAGGCGGTCCACCAGGCTCGAGCCGATGAACCCGGCCGCGCCGGTGACGAACACCGCGCTCATGCCGGGCGCGGCCTCAGCGACAGGCCGATGCACAAGTTGTTGAATACGAACGGGAGGAATGGCAGCGGGAAGAACGCCTTTTTCTCCACCGTGAAAAAGGGATGGAGCTCCTCCAGGATCTCGCGGGGCCGGTTGATGTGCTCGCGCGCGATGAGCCAGCCATAGCCGCCCTTGAAGTACCGGTTGTAGACGCGCTCGGCCGAGATCTTGCGCGCCAGGGAGTACGCGGGGCTTCCCTCGCAGGGGATCACGACGAGCATCTGGCCGCGCTGCTTGTCGAGCAGCCTGTGCGCCTCCCGGATGCAGGCGGGAAGATTGGGCAGGTGCTCGAGAACATGGACGGCGATGTAGCGGTCGAAGTGCCCGTCCGGAAAATCAAGCCGCGCTTGGCAGTCGCCGGTGACCGCCTGGATATTCGGGAACCTCCTGCGGATCTCGGCCGCCATGTTCTCCCTGAGCTCCACCGCGCAGTAGTTCCTCTCCTGCTCCGCCGTGAGCCTCTCGTAGTGCAGGTGCTCGCCGAGCCCGGCGCCGATCTCTATCGACGTGCGGAATCCGGGGCGCGAATTGCGCACGGGAAAGGAGTGGTTGAACCGCTCGACGACGCCGTAGCGGCTCGGAAGCTGCTCGTGCCAGCGCTTCATGAACTCGTCGCTGATCCTCCGCTGCTCAGGAGTGAGCGGAGGCAGGACCTTGGGCCACTTCGTTGATTGCATGGAGGCGCTATTGGACGGGCAATTGTGCGTTTGGAAAAGACATTAGTGCGGGGCCCCGGCCGCTCCGCCGCCTCCGGCGGAAAGCCTCATCCGGTGCCGGACCTGGCGCGAAAACCCTCGGCCCGGTCGACGATGAACTTTGGACGGGCCCTGACCTCCTCGTAGATGCGGCCGATGTACTCGCCGAGGATTCCGACGCTGATCAGCTGGATGCCCCCGAGGAACAGGATAAGGATGACCAGCGTGGGATTGCCGACGGGGAAGGGGAACCCGCACAGCTTCATGATGAGGTACGCCAGCGCGATCAGGAACGAGGCGCCGGCGATCAGGAACCCGAGCTGCGTGCTCAGCGTCAGGGCATAGGTCGAGAAGCAGAAGATCCCGTTGAACCCGATCCGCAGCGACCCGAGGAAACGGTTGTACTTGGTCTCCCCGGCGAACCGCGCGGGCCGCTCGAACGGGAGGAGGTACTGGCGGAACCCGACGACCGCGACCATGCCGCGCAGGAAGCCGTGGCACTCGCGCAGCCTCACAACCTCATCGACGACGCGCCGCGACATGAGCCTGAAATCGCCCGTGTTGGGCGGGATCCTCACGTCGGCTATCTTGTTGATGACCTTGTAGCCCGTCTTGGCGACGATGCGCTTCACCCAGGGCTCGCCCGTGCGGCGCGTGCGCTGGGGCAGGACGACGTCGTAGCCCTCGCGCCACTTGGCGACCATGTCGCCGACGAGCTCAGGGGGATCCTGCATGTCGACGTCCATGACGACGACGGCGTCGCCCGAGGAATACTGCATCCCGGCGAGGCTCGCCATCGGCTGGCCGAACCGCCGCGAGAACTTGAGAAGCTTGATGCGACCGTCCGCGGCCCGCTGCTCCAGGATCACGTCCTCGGTCCGGTCCGGCGACGGATCCATGGCGAAGATGATCTCATAATCCTCGGTGATGCCCGAGAGTATGGGGCCCATCCTCCGGATGAACTCGGGGATGCTCTTTTCCTCCCGGTAAACGGGGACAACTACGCTGAGAAGCATGGCGACGCCGATGATGGGCCGAAACTCAGTCGAAGTCGATGTTCACTACGCGGAAGGAGCGGATCCGCATGTCGGGGGCGGCGAGCGGGAAGCTCCGGTCGGTGGAGAGCACCGCGGTCGTGTCGTGAATCTTGGACAGGGGGACCCTTATCCGCTCGGTCTGCTCCAGGCCGAGGGTGCGCACCTTCTGCGAGCCCCCGTCCTGCGACACCCCCAGGGAGATGTCCCACTTCGACGGGAAGCGGATTACCTCGATGATCGCCTCCTTGAACATCTCCGTGGCCGGGAAGCGGAAATCGAGGCGCTTGTCCACCCAGCCGTCGGTGTCCGCCCCGCTGATGCCGAACAAATAGCCCGACTTGTGCCAGCCCCTTGCAAAAAGGTCGGTCTGGCTCAGGTTCTCGAACGAGATGTTCTTGATCGCGAAGGCGCGCATCCGGCCGTCCTTGGGAAGCTCAAACACGTCGGACGAATCGAAGTGGACGAGCCGCTGGCCGCCCGGGGGCAGGGGCACATAGATGCTCTCGAACGTCTGGCGCGGCACGGAGTCCGACAGCAGCGTCCGGCCGTCCACCGAGACCTTGATCGAGTTCGACGCGATCGGCGCCCAGCCCGGCATCTCGAGGTCGAGCTTGAGGACCTTGAACCCGTCGAACGCGGGCGCCTTGAATTGGGCGGACTTCTCGATCCAGCCGTCCGGGTCGATCCCAGAAAGCTCAACCTTCTCCCCCGAGTCGTTGGCGACGTTTCTGAAGCTCGCGAAATCGGGGATGTCGTTGATCGAGATCTCGCGCACGAAGGCCGACACCGCGCGCTTGTCCTCGTCGTTGTCGTAGACCTGGGCGTCGGAGAAATGGAGCGAGATGGAGGTTATGTCCGAGGATTCCTTGATGAGGCGCGTGAGCGTGAACCTCCCCGCCTTCAGCCTGACCACCTCGGTCGGCCGCTCGTTTATCGAGATCGTGGCGTCGAGGCCCTCCCGGCGGAACCGCGGCGTGTCCGGTATGTATCCCTTGAAGTAGAGCACCTGGCCGGCGCGCGAGGCCCCGAGCTTGAAATACGCGTCCCGTCCGGTCCATCCGTCCTCGTAGAGCCCCGAATACTCCAGTCCCTTGTACTGGAGCAGGTCCTCGGGGAAGCGGCCGATCTTCATGGGACGCGGCATCGCGCGGTATTCCTCGTCGGTGAGGACGGAGATGTCGCGGGTGAACCCGATGAGCCTCCGGTCGTCGAGGGCGAACTGGACTCCGTACCAGCGCATGAGCCCCGTCTTGAGCTTGTTGATCACCCTCGCCTGGTCGCCGAAGTCGATCGTGATGTAGGCCTGGCCCTCGTAGTACTCGGGCTGGATGACCGGCGAGACGACCCTCGCCGAGCCGGCGCCCACGAAGGGGAGCCGGTAGTCCTCGTCGCCGACTACGATCGCCCGCTCGGGCAGCATCGTGCGGCCGACGCCGAGCGACGTGCGCGAGAAGTCCACGATGACCCTCAGGTTCGGCGACGGGTTCACTATGTGGAACACGTTGAACTGCCCGGTGCCGTGGAACGACGACTTGCCGTTGGAGATGGGCTCGTTCTCCCTCTGGAAGAACGCGGCCTTGAAGCGCGCCGACGAGTAATAGTGCGGGCTCAGCTCGGAATGCACGAAGACAAGCCGGTCCCTGACCTGGCTCTCGAGCTTGTACTGGTACATGTTCTGCACCGTCCAGCCCGTGCCGGGGTTCAGCTTGTTGAAGTGGTCGAGGTCGGTGCGGGTCGAGACAAACAGGCGGTCGTTGTACCTGAGGTGCCGCGAGCTCGTCTCCGTCCAGTTGTTCGCGTACACGACGCTGTCGGCCTCCTTGTGGATCGTGACGACCTTGTAGTCGGGGATGTCGCCGGACAGGATCTCCTCGGGAAGCATGAAGCGCAGCAGCGAGAGCTTCTCGACCAGGCGGGCCTGCGGGCCCAGGTCGGGATCCTCCGTGCGCAGAAACTTGAGCACGGCGATGTTGGCGATGTTGTCCATGTAGCTGCGGGACAGGAACCGCGTGTCGATGCCCTTCGTGTACTGCGAGAGCATCTTGGCGCTCACGACGTTGGAGATGTCGCTCTCGATGCCCTGGTACTTGAGGTTCGTCGGGGGCGTGAAGCCGACGCCGAGCGCGGATCCCTTCACGATTTCCGTGAGGCCTCCGCCATAGGTGCCGAGCGAGGCGATCGTGTAGTAGAAATAGGAGACGGAGGTGCCGACAAAGAAGACGGCTATCGCGATCCGGGCGCCCTTGCGGGTGCCGGCGCGCGCCGAGGACATGAAATGCGAGAATCCCTGCGCGAGGCACAGCGTGGTGGTGGGCTGGGCGAACATCGCCAGCTTGAACAGCCCGAAGTCCTGCCCCTTCTGGAAGAGGTAGACCCCGAGGAGGATCTCGAGGACGCCGAGATAGCCGACGGGGGCCCCCTCGATGAAGTTCCTCCAGGTGCGCCAGGCGAAATAGAGCAGGAGGGCGACGCCGACCACGATCTGCGCCGAGATCCACGGGTCGACGCCCACGATGCCGAACGGGTGCAGCCCGAAGAGCATGGGGATGAAGGACGGCACGAGGGTCCAGGGGAAGAGGACGAGCCCCCCGCTCTGGTCGTTGATCTCCGCCATGGCGCCCAGGCCCGCGGAGCCCACCGACTGCATGACGAGGGTGTTGACGAACTCGTAGGTGCTGCTGGCGATGAGGATGAAGGTCAGGGCGGCCACTCCCCCGATCAGGAGGGCGTAGGGGCGGAACCGCGCGGGGTCGAAGTAGCGCATCCTGAGCGCGACGAGCAGGATGCCCAGGGCCACGAAGGGCGAGACCTCGGGGTAGAAGATCGCCAGGCTCGCCGTGAGGAGGCCGCCGACCGCCATCGCCCGCAGCGTGAGCCGGCGCGGCACGAACAGGACGGAGGCGATGACCTGCAGGAGCGCGATGCCCGCGACCTGCGCGATCAGCTGGTAGAGCGTCCCGAGCCCGAAGAGCGGGCTCGTGGCGAAGAGGAAGAAGGCGACCAGGGCGACCCTGCGGTAGCGCCCCTTCCAGACGGCGATCGCGCCCATGCCGAAGAGTTGCATGAGGCTGAGAAGCAGTATCGCCGGCATGAACACCTCGTGGGCGCGCCGGCCGGTGATGGACGCGATCCACGCGATCGTCAGCTCCGAGCCGGGCCGGATCTGCTGGAGCGCGTGCATGAACCAGTAGTGCTGGGTGTAGTCGCGGCCCTGCAGGTCGGTCTGGAGCGGGATGTCGTAGTAGCCGTGCTGCAGGAAGCGCTCGGCCGCCATGCAGTAGTTCGCCATGTCGTCGTTGGCGTAGGAGATCCAGTTGAAGCCGTACCGGAGCGATGGCCATCCCACGTAGAGCAGGTAGCCGGCGCCGATCGCGAGGAACGGGGCCAGCCTCCGCAGGGGAAACCGGGGCCTGCGCCAGGCGATCACGGCGGCTGCTCCGGCCAGGAGAACGGCGGTCGCCCACGGGCCCGAGGCCCGGACGGGGATCCCCCAGACGTTCAGCCGGGTGATGATGACGATCAGGAGCGACAGGCCCAGCGTCGGCGCCGCGAACCAGCTCCAGAGCACCCCGATCCTTGGCCTGAACAGGCACACCACGGCCTGGCCGATGACGGAGAGATAAACGTAGAGTCCTACGACAAGCAGCAGGGCGGTCATTCTGGCGGAAAGGGGCTAGACTTTGGAAATGGCGTCAAAAAACAAGCTCCTACCAGCGGATTCCCGCCCCGGCGAGCCTCGCGGCCAGCGCGCCCCGGAAGCGGATCCTGCGCGCCTGGCGCTCTATCTTCGCCGCGTTGTCCTTCTCGGCGCCGTGGAAGCGCGAGCGGATGAGGGACATCTCCTGCGCCCCGGTCGTGTGGATCACCTGGCTCGTCTTCTGCTGGGCGTGGACCCTGAAGCAGCCGAGGAAGTAGGGCAGGCGGACGATCCTGCAGCCGGCCTGGCTGAAGCGGGCGAGCAGGTCCCAGTCGAGCGCGAACTGGAAGCTGGGGTCGATCCCGCCCGCGACATCCCAGGCCCGCTTCCGCCAGAACAGCGTCTCCTGCGGCACGTAGTCGATCCACTCGATCGAGGCCGGCTCGTGGCGGGGCATGATCCATCGGCCGATCTCGCGGTCGGCGTCGTCGATGATGATCCGGTGGCCGTAGACCACGTCCACGAGAGGATGCGCCGCGAAATAGGAGGCGACGAACCTCAGGGCCCTCGGGGCCACGAGGTCGTCCGAGTTGATCCACGCCATGACGTCATCGGGGCCGAGCTCGGGCTCGATGTGGGCGAAGGCCTTGCGGATGGCGTCCGCCTGGCCCTTGTCGGGCTCGGATGCCCAGTGGCGCAGCCTCGGCGCGTACCGCGCGATGATCTGCGCGCTCGCGTCGCGCGATGCACCGTCCTGGACGGCGTAGAGGAGCTTCGGGTAATCCTGGTTGAGGATGCTCACCATCGTGCTCTCGAGGAACGCGGGCTGCTCGAAGCTGGGCGTCACGATCCCCAGCTTCGGAAGGGCGTGGTCCGCGCACGTGGGCCTGGGGAGCCTTCGGTCCCAGGCTATAGGGCGGGGCCCGTACTGCCTGAGGACGCCGATCTGCATCCAGTAGTCCTCGACGACCTTCCTGAAGACCCAGCGGTCGAGGGGGCGCCAGAGCTTCTCGCGGACGCCCATCTTCAGCGCGATCCAGAGCTTTCGAAGTGCCGCCGTCGCGGTCGTCGCCTCGGCGGCCATCTGGTTGATGACTGCCTCCCGCTCGACGCACGCGCGGTGCAGCTCCTGGATGACCGCCTCCTTTTCCGAGAGCAGCCGGCCGAAGTGCTTCGCCTGCTCGGTGTTCGCGTGGCCGGACGCGTAATTCGAGATCGCCTGCTTGAGCGCAAGGATCTCCTCGGCGCTGTTCCTCAGGGCGGCCTCGATGTTGCCGATGTGGACGTCCTTGTCGTGAACGGCCTGCGCCCACGTCGAGGCGTCGGGCGGAAGCTTTCCCAGGAGCTCGAGGCGGGCGGCGAGGGCGTCGCGCTCGGCCTCGACCCCTGCCACCCGGCGCTCCCACTCGGGCAACGCCGCGATGTGCGCCTTCAGGCCCGCGTCCAGCCGGACGACTATCTTCTCCCGGTCGTCGCACGTCTCCTTGAGGGCCGCGATCTCCCGGTCCTTGGAGTCGGCCTCCTTCTTCAGCTCGGCGATCTCCCTGTCCTTGTCGGCGCACTCCTGCTCGAGCTCCGCCTTGATGGCCTCCATCTCGGTCTTGCGCTCCTCGGCGGCGCGCTTGAGGTCCTCGATCTCCACGTCCTTTGAATTGGTCTCGACCTTCAGCTCGGCGATCTCCCTGTCCTTGTCGGCGCACTCCTGCTCGAGCTCCGCCTTGATGGCCTCCATCTCGGTCTTGCGCTCCTCGGCGGCGCGCTTGAGGTCCTCGATCTCCACGTCCTTGGAGTCCGTCTCGGCCTTGAGTTCCTCGATCTTGTGCTGGCGCTGCACCCGGTCGCGCTTGAGCCCGGAGATCCCCGGGGCGGCCGCGGCGATGAGCCTGAGCGCGGCGTCGGGAAGGGCGTGCGACTCCAGGACCGCGCTGATCGGGCTGTCGCCGGCGGCCAGGATGCGCTCGGTCGCCTGGACGACGTCGGAGGCGGGGATGGTCTTCACGCAGGGCCCGTCGCCGAAATGGCAGTCCCAGTTGCACCCGAAGCAGGGCAGGGGCTGTACGACGGACACGGCCTGCCTCGCGGACGGGCGGAAGCGGGGCCAGTGCCCCCCCCCGAAGATCCCAACGACCGGGCGGCCGAGCGCGCCCGCCATGTGCATGGCGCCCGTGTCGTGCCCCACGTATAGCCTGGATTCCTTTAGGAGCGCCGCGAGGAGCGGCAGCTCGCCGTTCTTGCCGAGCCAGGAGGCCGGCCGCGCGCCGCCGGCGCGGACGACCTCGGCGGCGACCTCCTCGACGAAGGGGGACTCGTCGGCGTGGGCGAGGAGGACGACCGGGATCTTCCTCTCCGACTGCAGCCAGGCGACGACCTCGGCGAAATGCCTCGCCGGCCAGGACTTGACCGCGACGTTGGCGACGCCGCCGACAAAGACGGCCGCCCACCGGCCCGCGGGAAGCCCGAGCGCGGCGACGCTCGCGCGCGCCTTCGCCTGCGGCTCCTTTGGGACGTCGATCGCGGGCAGTTCGGTCGGCAGCCTCCTTCCCAGCAGGTGCTCGACCAGCCTGTGCTGGTTCTCGACGTCCGTGGCCGACGCCTCCGAGGGCACGGTCTCCGTGAACGCTGCGGCGTTGTCGACGCCGAGGTCGAGCCTGAGCGAGGCCGCGAAAATGGGGTCCACGTCGGCGCCTCCCAGGACGACGCTTCGGGTCTTCTTGAAGTGCGCCGCCACCGCGATCTCGAGCCAGGTGCGGTTCAGGGTCGGAGCCAGGATCAGGTCGGGAGCCGCTTTTGCCAGTTCGCCCAGGAGCGCCGAAAGCTCCTCGCGGCAGTCCGAGGGCCGCTGCTTGAACGGGTTGAGGCGCGCCACCTTCCATTCGAGCTGGCGGGGAAACAGCGGCGCCAGGCTCTCATAACCCCGCCTGACGACAATGACATGGCGCGCCTTGGGCCATTCGGCCATGAAGAGGCGCAGCGCCGGCGTGAACAGGATCAGGTCGCCGATCGTGTCGGGGCGCAGGTAGACGATGGTCTTGGGGTTAACGGGCACTTAAAAGGGGCAACTTCACACCATATGCGCGGGTTGATGCGAGCATGTTTTTGGCAGCCGGCCCGGCAGAGGGCCTGCCGGGACGGGGGTTCCGAAGGCCTTTGAATATCGCCGGCAGAGGCATCGGGGGCAACACCTGGGGATAAGCGCCGCGGAACTTGCAAGCGCATGCGGGAATCCCCCAGATTGGGCGCCGATGTCGCGTGGT
>CAZCAJ010000013.1:0-50904 GCA_964496645.1 uncultured Opitutaceae bacterium | reverse complement strand
GGAACTTGCAAGCGCATGCGGGAATCCCCCAGATTGGGCGCCGATGTCGCGTGGTTTCGAGGATTCGCCCCCACCGTCAACTCGGCGAAGGGCCCTTCGTTATGCGGCCTTGGGATGCGCAGCGGCGGCCGTCCTCCTCTTCTATTCGTGGGCGGCGAGCCCCGGGAGGGAGCTGTTCGGGGAATTCAGCGGGGGCCCGAGCTACTACAATTACCTCATAAGGGGTTTCAGGTCCGGCCACCTGAGCCTGAAGGCCGACGTGCCTGCGGGCCTGCTGAAGCTCAAGGATCCCTACGACCCCGGCCAGAACGCCGCCTTTGGGTTGCACGACCTCAGCTTCTACAAGGGGAGGCTCTACCTCTATTTCGGAGTGGCGCCGGCCCTGGCGGCCTACTGGCCGTTCGCCGCCCTCACCGGCCATTACCTTGAGGACCCACAGGCGCTGTTCCTTTTCTGCGCGGCCGCGTTCCTTTCGGGCTCGTTCCTCCTCGCGCGCGTGCACGGGACCTATTTCAGGGCGACTGGCGTCGCCGTGGAGGCGGGAGGGGTCATCGCCATGGGCCTGGCGACCATGGTGCCCGTCCTGCTCAGGAGATCGCAGGTGTATGAAGTGGCTGTCGCGTCTGGCGACGCCTTCTTCATGGTATCGCTCTTGGGGGTGTACCAGGCGTTCCACGGCGGGCGGAAACTTGCCTGGCTTTCCCTGGCAAGCCTTGCCTACGGGATGGCGATCGCCTCGCGCCCAAGCTATGTCTTTGGAGGGGTCTTCTTGCTGGTTCCCGTGCTCGCGGCGGGCGTTTGCGGCCCGGCGCCGGGCGCGGCCCCCGGCCGGCTGCCCCGCGCCATTGCGGCGCTTGCACCCGTCGGCCTCGTGGTGGCGGGCCTTCTCCTCTACAACAAGCTGCGCTTCGACAGTCCGTTCGAGTTTGGCCAGCGCTACGAGCTTTCGGGAATCGATGAGACGAGGGCCACCCATTTCAGCCTTTCGTACCTGTGGTACAATTGCCGCGCCTACCTGTTCGCCCCGGCGAACTTGAGCGCCTATTTCCCGTTTGTGCGCGTCGTCTCGCTCCCCCGCGCTCCGGCGGCGCATATCGGGTTCGAGGATCCCTACGGGATAATCCCCAACATTCCCTTCGCGATGCTGGCCCTCCTCGCCCCGATGGCCTGCGCGAACCGGAGAAAGCTCGGGCTCTTCGTCACCTGCGCCGCGCTCGCGTCGCTCGGCGTCGCGGCCGTCGTCTTCACGTTCCAGTTCGCGAGCAACCGATACATGGTCGATTTTCTGCCGGGCTTCATCGTCCTCTCCGTGATTGGATTCTGGGGCCTCGCCGACCGGCTTGTGGGAATCAAGCGCAGCCTCGCGATGGGACTTTGCTGGGTCGCGCTGGCGTGGTCGGTCCTCTTCAACCTGTTCGCGTCGTTCAACCACAATGAGCTGCTGCGCGTCGATAACCCCGCGGTCTTCCGGCGCCTGTTGCACGCGTTCGACACGCCCCGGTTTCTCCTCGACCGGGCCACCGGGAGATCCTACGGGCCCCTCGAGCTCACGGTCAGGTTTCCCGCGGGCAGGAAGGGCCAGCTGGAGCCGCTCGTCATAACGGGCTCCGAATTCCTTTCGGACTACCTCTACGTCTACTACCAATCGGACGACCAGATTGTCTTCGGGTTCGAGCATGCCGGCTTCGGGGGGAACGTGAGCGATCCCGTCCCGCTGGATTACAGGCGCCCGCATGTGGTCACGGTGGACATGCCGCCGCTCTATCCGCCGATCGGCGATCCCTACTTCGACGGCGTGCCCGGATGGAAGACCGAGGCGTTCAGCTCGCGGCTGACGGTCCTCCTCGACGGAGACCCGGTGTTTGACGACACGGCGCAGCAGTTCTTCCCTGCATTCAGGGTCAGGCCGTCCATCGGCGGCGGGGAGACGGGACAGGGGGCGCTCGGGCTCAGGTTCACGGGCGAGATTGTGCGGGTTCGCCTGCTTGAACGCGATTGGAACGCGCCGGAAAGGTCGAACCTGGTCGGCCCTCTCGTCATCACGCTGGAGTTCCCGGCCGGGGTGCCGGGGGCCCGCGAGCCCCTTGTCAGCTCGGGCGGCGCCGGCCGTGCGGACGTTCTGGTGGTCGATTACCTGGACTCAAACCATGTGGCCTTTGCGCTGGACCACTGGGGGTACGGGGGACCGAGGAGCGGCCCTGTGGAGGTGAAGCCCGGCAAGAGGCAGGTCGTCGAGGTTTGGTTCGGCTCGTTCTTTCCGGCGTCGATGCGCCCGGAAGGCGTTCCGGCATCCACATGGTCCGATGCCGCCGGAAGGCTCGCCGTCTTCCTGGACAAGAAGCCGGTGCTCGACGTCCGGACGCCGTTCTACGAGGCGCCTTCCGAGACCGTTGCCGTGGGGTTGAACTCGATCGGGGCGTCAAGTTGCGCGGCGCAGTTCACCGGCAGGATCCACGGCTTCCACCGGGCGAGGCTCAAGTGAGCGTTCCCGGGATTCGCGAACCGGCGGTACCGCTCTAGGGGTTCCCCTTGAGCCTCTGGATTGCCCACCACCTGTCGGCGGATTCGCTGGCCTTGTCGACGAGGGCCTGGACAAGGCGCCCCACCGGCCGGCGGCTGAGCGCGGCCTCGACTGCGGCGTCCCCTGCGGGTGCAAGGCTGCCCCTGCTCGCGACAAAGAACATGTCGTAGGCGTACACCGGACTCGAGAAATCGAGGCAGGGGAGCCCCAGCCGCGCAAAGAAGACCCCCGCGGACCGCCGGCTGAACAGGTACAGGTGCTCGTCGTTGTTCCTGTCCATGTGCTTGAGGAACAGATCGTCCGTCGCCCTGAGGTCCTTGTAGGTCAGGTGTTCCTTGTACTCCGGAGTCTGGATGACGAAGAGCCCGTCCGCATTGAGCAGCGCCGCGCAATGCTTCAGCGTGCTGACCGGGTCGGGCAGGTGCTCCAGGACGTCGTTGAGCACGATTACGTCAAAGCTGCCCGGCTGGAGCGGCTGAGTCTCCACGGGGCCCGCGAGCACCTTGACGCCGAAGGTGTCGTGGGCGAACTGCGCGACCTCGGCGCTGAGCTCCGTCCCGACGGCGTCATACCCGGCCCAGCCGAGAAGGGCCACGTAGCCCCCGTGGGCGCAACCCACCTCGAGGACGCGGGCGGGGGGAGGCCTGAGCGGGAGCAGGCGCCGAAGCCAGTGGGTGCAGCGCTCGGGCAGGTCGAGCCTGGCCCGGTCCCGGATGTCGGGCAGCCCGTGGTGGCCGGTCTGGCGCTTGGTCCAGTACTCGTGGCCGTAGAGCCCCTCGGCCTGGGGGGCACGGCTCACCAATGTCCCGCACGCCCTGCAGACCTTGTAGTCGTCGGAGTAGGGTTCGAGCTGCGGATGGCCGCACCAGCAGGCCCGTTCGGCCGGTTTGTCGCTCATTGCTAAAGATAGCTGATGTCCATCGGCAGCTGGGCGATGCCATAGAAGGGCATCGTGCCGGGGACGTGGTGCGCCACGTTGAGCGGCCCGAGGCCGCCGATCCTGTCGTAGAAGGCGCCCACGTTGGGATTCTCCTCGTCGAATTCGGCGGCGTCGAGCGAGAGCGTGTAGGCGCCGGGCTGGAGGGAGAGCGCGATACGGAACTCGAGCAGGATCTCCTGGCCCTTGGAGAGGGCCGGGAGCGGGAAACGCAGCTGGGGCGTCCCGGCCGCAAACACAAGGTTGCCCATCCGGTCGTGGAGCTGGATCCCCGCCGACGGCCTCTTGATCTCCGCATTCGCGCGCAGGTGCATCCGCACGGCCGCCCGGTGCATCATCTCGAAGTCCAGGGTCGCCGCGCCGTGGCCGTCGACCACGACGGCGGCCGCGATCTCAAGGGCCTTGTCCCCGTGCCGGGACTTCGCCGTGGAAAGGATGTCGCCCGAGCGGATGGCGTTCAGCACCTCCGGATTCACCGGGGGGTGCTTCCCGGCGACCGACTGTCCCGATTTCATGGACACCTTGTGCAGGTTAAAATACCTGCTGACACAGTCCTCGGGGACCCCGTCGAACATCAGGCTCCCCTGGTTGAGCAGCAGCGCCCGGTCGCAGAGCGACTGGACGGCACCCATGTCGTGGGACACGAAGACGAGCGTGGCGCCGTGGTGGACGATCTCGCGGATCCTCTGGAAGCACTTCTGGGAGAAGAACACGTCACCCACGGCGAGAGCCTCGTCGATGATGAGCACGTCCGGCTGGACGTTCACGGCGACCGCGAAGGCGAGCCTCATCATCATGCCCGAGGAGTATGTCTTGACCGGCTGGTCGATGAACTGGCCGATGTCGGCGAACGCGGTCACCTCGTCCATCCGCGTGTCCATCTCGGCATGGGTGAGGCCGTAGATCGCGCCGTTCAGGAACACGTTCTCCCTCCCGGTGAAGTCCGGGTTGAAGCCGCTGCCGAGCTCGAGAAGCGCCGACACGCGGCCGCTGGTCCTCACGGAGCCGGCCGTGGGCATGAGCGTGCCGGCTATCAGCTGGAGGAGCGTGCTCTTGCCCGACCCGTTGCGCCCTATGATGCCCGTCGCCTCGCCCCTGCGGATGGAGAAGCTGACGTCGCGCAGGGCATAGAAATCCCGGAACCTCCGGGAGGCATGGCGCGCAAGCGCGCGGCGGGCGGAGGAGTTCTTCGGCAGCAGCGCCGACGCGGCCTCGAGGAACGGCACCGTCAGCCGCGAGGACGGGCTTTCCCAGATCCTGTAGGCCTTGGTGAGGCCGCCGACCTCGATTAGGGGCTCGCTGGACATGGCCGGGACGTCGCCCCCTTAGATCACGTCGGCAAAGGCCGGCCGGAGCCTCAGGAAGACCCACCGGCCGCCAAGGAGGACGGCAAGTCCGGCGGCGTACGTGTAACCCAGGTGCGCCGCGTTGACGGGCATGCCCCAGAGCACCACCTCGCGGGCCAGCACCACGGTCTGGAGGAAGGGATTCCATTTGAGGATCGCCCACAGGCTGGCGGGAATCCGGGTTACCGGGAAAAAGACCGCGCTCGCATACAGCACGATCTGCGCGAAGAAGGGCATCACCTGGGCGAGATCGCGGTAGAAGACTCCCAGTGCCGCAAAGAGCCATGCGAGTCCCGCGGAAAGCATGAGTAGGGGAACGAGGATGACTGGCAGCCATGCGAGACCCGTCATGCTGAGGCCGCTTCCGAAGATCGATGCACCGCCGAGCGCGAGGGCAAGCCCGATGGCGAGGTTGAACCAGAGGCCCCCGGAATTGGACAGGGGCAGTATCTCGAGCGGGAAGACGACCTTCTTCACGAGGCTGGTGTTGCCGACGATGAGGAGCGGGGAGGTTCCAAGGGTGTCGGCGACCAGCATGTAGAGGGTCAGGCCCAGGAACATGGCCATGGCGAAGTCCGCCTCGGTTTCCACGCTTGGGTCCCGGAAATGCCCCTTGAAGATCAGCCCGAAGACGACGTAGTAGATGCCGAGCATCAGCACGGGATTGAGCACGGCCCAAGCGATCCCAAGGTAGCTGCCGCGGTACCGCGATTCAACGGCCCTGACGGTGAACTGCCACCAGAGGTCGCGTTTCCGGGCAATGCCCGAGAAGGGCGAGGCTGTCGCGGGGGCGTTCATAGATGGACCTAGAAATACCGCACAGACAAGGGGTTGGAGTCAACCCGAACTGGCGCCGGGCCGGCTTGCCCGTTCAGGGCGGCCCCAAATTCGCGCGGGGGTCCCGAGGTTAGGGTTTTGCCTCCCAGGTCACCTCGCAAGGCGTGATCAACGAGGCAAGGCCCAGTCCGGCCGGGGCCTTGATCGCGGAATAAGTGCGGACGGAGCCAAAGGGAAGCCCGTCGTCGTTTGTATAGAAATAGGAGAGCTTGCCGTCGAAATACAGACTGCGGTCGATCGCGCGATCGCCGGACACCTTCACCACGTTCCTGGCGGTCTCGCCAAGCTCGGCCCTCAGGTGGGACTTCTGGCCCCGCCGCCCCACGAAATTCCCGGCATAGGCGATCGCTATTATTAGGATAACAATCGCAGAGAATTCCGGCAGCCCGCGGGCGAGCTTGGCATTTCGATCGCCTGAAGCTGATGGCTCCACAAGCAGGCAGACGAGGGCCGCGAACACAAAGATTTCATAGGTCACGCTGACGCGATAGCCGCTTACGACACCAAGAACGGCGTGCAGCGTAAGCGACCCGACGTAGCTCAATGCAAAGCAAACGGCCATGGGGCATCCTTTTAGGATTCCAGCGACGGCGATCACCCCGGCTAGGATCAAGACCGGGTAATGAAGGGCGACCGGGGGGCGCGTCACAATCATGTAGATCAGGACCAACACGCCGATCAGGCAGAGCCGGATTCCCCAATCCCGCCATCTGATCTTCCTGATAGGTCCGGGAAATGGATTGTAGGGAGTCTCGTGGTCTCCGCGATTTGTCCACCACCCGATCGCGGCACAAACAAGCAAGAGACTGATGAATCCGGTACGCCTGATCTGCAGGGCGTCCTGCTTCTGCGTATAGGCCATCGCCGAACGCAAGAACGCGCGGCCGTCCGGGCCGGTGATGAACGCGAGGAAGTGCCCAAGGACCTCCTGATTCGACGGATCCTTTAGGTGATAAAGTTGATCCGTTTGTGGAGTCCAGGCGTGCGATGGGTCGGCATATACGCAGTAGAGATTCGCGACAGCATTGTTGGTTATCCCATAGCCCATTCGGATCGAGGTGTCGCCGAGAGTCGGAGCGAGAAGGGCGACGGCCGATAGCGCCAAGGTCTTCCATTCACCCTGCCGGATCCAGCGTGTCGCGCACCAACCCAGGACGAGGCCGCCGCCAAGCAGCTGGGGCCCCTGTACCGCGGCCGCGATGCCCACCAGGCTGAAACCGGCGACCGCCGGCAGCCACCGCAGCCTGTCGGCATTTTGGCCTAGTCCGATCAGGATGAGACCGATCAATGAGAATGACATCGTCCAGAAACCCATCATCACACACTCGGGATAGAGCGGCGAAACGAACACGTCGTAGTTAAGGTTCAACGTGACCAAGGCCCCGACAATGATGACTCGCAAGAAGATCGGGCCGCTGACAAAAAAGTAGATGGCTGCTGCGAGAAAGGCTGCGATGAAGACCTTGGGTATTGCCGAGACCGCCTGGAATACTGTCAGAATAGTGCTGAAGAACAGGCCGATGGTTGGCCGGTATAGATTGGCCGTGGGCGTGCCATTGAGATAATAGCTCATTGTGCCCCGGAGCCACGGGTCCATCGCGTCGGAATAGGGTGCGCTGGCATTGCCGTAGCCGATAGCGGCGACACGCGGCTCGGTTAGGCGTGTGAACGAGGCGTGAACGTGGAAAAGGAAAAGGATCAGCGCCACCATGAGCAGAGCCGCCAGGTAGAACTCCAAGGCGTGGAATCGATTCGGCCTAGGGGCCAGCCAGCGGGCGCCCCGCACGTTCGATAGCCGGCTGGCCGCGCCGCGGGTCATCCGTGCCGCGAAATCCAGATTTGCGGCGACGGCGACAGCGAGGCACAGCGCAAGCAGCCATTGCGCGCTCAGAGAGGGAACCGCAACTAGTCGGGCGACATAGGCCCGTCCATTGGAACGGGGGTCACTATTGTCGGAGGTGGAGAAATATATCTCTGAACGCCATTGAGAGAATGCGCCGCGCCCCTCCTTTCGGATTCGATCATGAGGCGCGTGAGCGGGGTGGAGGGCATGTCCATCCTCGAACAACTCGGTGGGGGCTCCATCCGGATCCCAGACATCGTCAGCCAGGGGCACCAGCAGATCCGGGGTCGCCAGCGCGACCCGGTAGGCGTATCCCTCCTCTGCCGAGATGTCATCGGCCGCTATCGGGCGCCTGATCTCGATGCCACCGTTTGCCTTATAGAAGAGGACGGCGAGAGCCGCCGCAGCCAGCAGGCCTAGCCGGCGCCAAAGGGGCCGTGCCGCCAGATCCAGATTTGCGGCCACGGCCGCCACGAGGCACAGCGCAAACAGCCATTGCGCACTCAACGATGGGACGGCAACCATGTGGGCGGCATAGGCCCGGCCGTTGGAGCGGGGGTCGCTGTTGTCGGAGGTCGAGAAATATATCGCTGAGCGCCATTGAGAGAATGCGCCGCGTCCTTCCCTGCGGATATGGTCGTGAGTCGCGTGAGCGGGGTGGAGGGCGCGTCCGTCCTCGAACAATCTGGTAGGAGCTCGATCCGGATTCGAGGGATCGTCGGAAAGAGGCGTCAGTAGAATCGGGGTGGCGGGCGCAACCTGGTAGGCGTATCCCTGCTCCGCCGAAATCCCGTCAGCCGTTATCGGGCGTTTGATCTCGATGCCACTGTTTGCCCAGAAGAAAAGGGCGGCCAGGGCCGCCGCGACCAGCAGGCTTAGTCGACGCCAAAGGAGCATGGGCACGCAGGCATCAACGACAAACAGCGCAGGCGAGGGCAAATCGATATTGTGGCATTCTGCGCGTCCACAGGGCGGCTTTGCGCATGTCGTTGCGCCGGCGGCTTCGGGCCAAGATGGCGCCGACATCAGAATCCACGGCCGCGGGGTTGTCGTGAGGGGAATGGTTAGGCTGCTGCCGAGTCCGGCGGCTGCGCTCGGAATCCCCCCCGGGCGAGGAGTCGCGCGCTATGCGCGGCCTTTTTGGGTCTCCTGGGACGAACCGGGGCCGGGTTCCGAATGGACGGGTGCGGGAGGCTGGGATCGCGATCCCATCGCCCGCGCCGCCGCCCAAATGGCAGCGGCGATCCAGCCTGCGGCGCTCAGCCAGAATGCCAGGTGCAGGGCGAGTGGGCCGGCGAAACGCAGCTCGACTTGGCTTTGCCCCTGCGGGACGGGGAAGGCCACCAGTCCTTCGGCGGACCTGCGCACCGCAGCGGGGACGCCGTTGACGGTGGCGGCGTAACCCGGGATGAACATCCGGGGGCTTTCGAGCAGGGCCGCCTCAGGGCTGCGCACGGTGGCTCGATACGGCATGAGCGAAGTCACGCGCACCGGCAGAGCCTGCTCGTCGATCTTCTGGAGGCGGTACTTGGCAAACGGAATGTAATCGCTCGGCTTGGCATGCTCCGCCGTCGGGATGAAGCGCAGCCTGACGGTCTCGGATCCTGGCGCGCTCGTCCAGATTGTGATGGATTTTTCGGATTCGCGTTCGCTGCCGAACGACTTCGATTCACCCGACCGCGGCAGGTTGTATTCCCGGTAGAGGCTGGGGCCGATTATCTGGAGCAGGCCGGTCGTGTCCGGGCGCGCGAAGCCGAAGGTTAGAAGGTATTGCTCGCCTGACCTGAGCGTGAGCGGCGGATCGAGGTCAAGGATGCCGGGATTGACATCGATGGTTCCCCGGAAGTCCTCCTGCGGCTCGGCGCGGCCCTGGCCATAGTCCGAGGCGACGATGCCGCCCGTCGCGGGATCGAGCAGGCGGCTCTCCATGCGCGGCTCGACGACGCCGTGGGTGAAATATGCGGGCCGCCTCTGGAACAGGCCGTAGGTGTGGCGCTGGACTGCGACGTTCTCCAGACGGGACCAGCGGCGCGAGTCGAGAACGGTGTCGCTCTGACGGCGGGCCAACTCGATGAACTTTCCAGCCTCCCGGGCGCTCCAGAGCGTCGCCAGCAAGAGCCCAAGCCGGACCGTGTCGCGCCCAATCGCCCTGGTTGCCGGAATTTCCCTCAGGAGGCGCTGCCCGCAGACGACAGCAGCCGCGGCGATGAGGATGTAGAACCTCTGCATCGGCCAGTAGAGCGTCATGCCGACGACGGTTTCGGGAAGACTGAGCCAGAGGGCCCTGTTTATCCACGGAAAGGGAAACAGCAGGAGGACCAGCAGCCCGGCCGATGCGAGCAACAGGCCGACCGCCCGGAGGCGGGGGCGGAAGCACCACGCGGCGGCGCCCGCGAGCAGGACGAGCCACAGGCCGTAACCGAGCTGCATGTAGGTGAGGATGGGGGCATTGAGATCAATCGGCTGGAGCGAGGAGGGGAACGAATTGCGCACCACCTGCAGCAGCGCCTGGCGGTCCATGACGTAGGGGACGATCGCCTCGCCGGGGGTGCGCAGCAGGAAGACGGACACGAACGGATAGGCTGCAAGCACGGCAAAGATGCCGGCGGCGATGGCGGTGCGGGCGAGGCCCAGGCGGCCGGGTCTTCGATCGATCAATCGGACGAGAACGCCGACCGCGGCGAAGGCCGTGGCCCAAAGCGCAATCGGGGAGTGCGCCCACCACAGGGCGGCGAGGCTCGCTGCGAGGACGGCCTGCGGTCCCAGGCCGTCATCGTCGAACGAGCGCACCAGCGCGGCGAACGCGAGCGGCACCCACGGCAGGGCCATGCCGCTCATGTAGAGGTCCTGGGCGTAGAACAGGCCGGCGACACCCGGGCACATCACGTAGAGGAGGGCGAGGGCGGCTGCCGACCAGCGCTGGCCCGGCGCGATCCATACGAGCGCCCAATAGGCGGTGGCCGCTCCCGCGAGGACACTCACGATGGCGGTCAGGTGCTCAAGGGCGAAGAAGCCCATCGATCGGCCGGTGAGCAGGTCGAGCAGCCCTGCGAGATATTGGAAATAGGGGGCGGCGCGAAGGGGGTAGATCGAGCCGTTGAACGAATAGTCGGACTGCCCCACGAACACGGGAAAGACACCCGCGCGAAACTGCGTCACTGCGTCGGCCAGCGAGTGGTGGTACCAGAGCGCGTCGCCGGTGCCGATGAGGCGTGCCGCGAAGTACGGATGGACGAGCCAAATCGCGGCGGCGGCCAGCACGAGCCATCGTGCCGCCTCGGCGCAGGCAAGGGCGCGGCGATCAGGGCCGGCCGCGGGGCTTCCAGATTCCGACTTCAAGGCCAGAGACGGGGTTGATGGTTTGGCCAATCTTCGTGTAGCCGTTTGGGAAATCGATCCCGCAGCTCAGGAACTGCGGGCGAAACTGTCGAACATCCGCCTGGGTGACGATCCATGCGTTCTGCCGGCGCCTTAGCGGTACCCTCTCCAGCTTTAACCCGTCGATGTTCTCCTGGTGGTACCAGGTGCCGAAGTACCACGGGGCTCCCGGCTCCCTTGCGCCGACGGCGTATATCACGCCGGGAAGGTTGAAGAAGCCGAACACGTCGTCACCCGGCTTGTAGCCATTCGCGTCGAGCGCCGCGCGCACGTCGCGGAGAAAGGCGGCGAGGGCAGGGTCGACCTTGAGCTTGGTCGCGGGGAAGCCGATCTCGACGCTCTCGTTCTGTTTCCAAAGGCTTGGCTGCAACATGTACGGGCTCAGGAAATGGCCTGAGAATACATGCCCGGCGGCGCCGAGCGAAATAAGGGCGGCCATCCCGGGCCGGAACCACGGCGCCGCGAACGCCCCGGCGATATGATCCGCGACAAGCAGGAGGCCTGCTACCCAGAAGACGGTCTCATGGAGCGCCGCCACATACACGGTGTTCGTGGTGCCAAAAGAGCTGATCAAGGGCAGCATGAGAAGGACGATCACCCAGGCCGCATGCCTGGGGGTCACCTTGGATTCCGTGCCGGCTCTGGGCCAGACGCTGATGATCCAAACCGGCAGCAGCGAACCCCAAAGGAGAAGATAGAAGCGTGAACCTTCGCCGCTTACGGCCGCGCGAAAACTGCTGTCCCAGAGTCGCCTCTCAAGCAGCGCGATGGAGAATGCGGATAAGAGGAGGACCAGGCTGGCCGCCGACCAGCCCCGCAGGCGCCTGGAGCGCGAAGGAGCGAAAAGCGCCGCCCCGCACGCCAGAACCATCGGGCCCACCGTCCAGCTAAGATCCGCCCGCAGAGCCGGAACCAGGCGGAGGATTTCGGTCCAGTACCTCAGGAAGGTGTTGCGAATCAGGTTGGGGGTGATGAGCAAGCCATTCACGAAGAACGCCTCGTTGGGGGCCGATCCGCGCCGGGTCACGACAACAAGCACGGCCCCCAAGCCGACGACGGCAACCAGGATGCCCGCGAAGGCGAGCGCGCGGCGCAGCCGGGCATCGACCCGCGGCTCGAAGCAGAGGAGGAATAGGCCGCCGATGCCGAAGGCGGCCGCAGCGGGAACTTTCGCCAGATAAACGCCATAAAGCAGTCCGGCCAGCAACAGGGCCATTGCCCATTGGACTGACCGTGTCGGCCTCCCGGCCTTCGACGGATCAATCAACCGCAGGAAGATTGCGAGTCCGGTCAGGCCGAACAGGGTCGGAATCGAATTGTAGGTCAGCGCCACGGGCACCCAGGTGATGCCGGCCATGGTCGCCAGCCAGAGCGGCCACCAGCAGGTGCCTGCGTTGTCGGGATTCGGCAGCAGTCGCCTCCACGCCCGCCAAAACAGCCAGCTCGCCCCCGACGCCATCGCGAGGGTAAGGATTCTAAACGCGACGATATCCTGGCCGCACAGCAGCCATATCGGGCGGGCAAGCAGATGAAACCGCGTCTGAGTGTCGGAGAAATCGGACGGATCTTGATAGAGCGAAAAGTAAAAGGCCCCATCGAGCATGTCATAGCTGCGGAACTGGGCCCAAACAAGGGCCGCAGCCGTGGCCGCACCGAGGCCGGCAAGCGCGAGCGCCAACGCTCGGCTTGCACGGACGCTTTGAGAACGGGCGGCGTCTGGCATTTCTTAGTTCACCCGGAAACGACTGGTGGCGGATTCGTACAGAATGTCACGCGCCTTGCAACGAACCGGTTGTGTTCATCTTCCGGCGACGATCGAATAGCGCAGCCGTCGAAAACGGAACCTTTTTCGCGCCGGGCGGCCGAGGCGGGCCCGATGATCCGAGCTCTTCCGGCTCCCGGCGGATTCCGTCGGCTTATCGACTTCCTGCGGTGGGTCGGGTGGCAGCCTGCTTGACAAACAGGCCGCAGAACTGGTCGCCGCGGCTCGTCATCGAGAGCCAGCGGAAGGAGACGTAGATCATGTCGCTCAGGCGCTTTTGCACCCAGGTGTAGCGGCCGATGGTCAACGTATGCCCGCCACTGTCGAAAGCGTCGCACAGCTGGCGGAAGAGGGGCGAATAGAACGGGAAGCCGGCATAATAGAGGGCGAGCGGCTCGAGCCCTATTGAGATTGCGTAACGCTCGAACTGGCCTCGGTGGAAATTGCGAAGATGCCCGACGTTGCGCTCGAACGGCCGCATTCGGCCCGTCGGAAACGAGACGAGGACGTGGCGGGAGCTCACCCGCGCCAGCTCCACGGTCATGGCGCGCCAGTCCTCCACGTGCTCCAGCACCTCGAGGCACACGACAAGGTCGAACGAATTGGCGGGAAACGCCGCGGTCTCCTCCTGGCGGACGAAGCTGAGGTTGGGCCTCCCGTAGCGGCCTTTGGCGCACTTGATGCCCATTTCCGACCGGTCGATGCCCACGACCTCGGAGGATTTGAACTGGGATGCCAGAAAGTCGGTCGTTGTGCCCTCGCCGCAGCCGAGGTCGAGCACGCGAGCTGGCTGGGCGGTTCCCGGGATCTTCCGCAGGTGATCGCCGACAAGTGCCCGCAACCAGCGGCTGCTTGGTCCGTAGACCTTCATGTCCAGCCAGTCTGTCCAGCGGACCTCGTAGATGTGACGGTTGTCGGGTGGCGCGGGCGCCTCGTCAGGCAGGAGCTTCACCAGCGAAAGGACGATCGGGTCAAAGCTCCTCAGCCGGACGAGGAGGAAAGTGAGCGGCCGAATGACGCGCAGGCGGTGGGCGGCCTCAACCCAGCGCTTCACCATGCCCAGGCCCGCCCAGGTCTTGATCTGAAGCGCCATCATGCGTTCGCGGAAGATCTCCTCGCCGTAGGTGACCACGCGGATGTCGCCTTGGCCGCGGAGCCAGCGCCGGGCCTTGAAGTACGTCGTCAGCTGCAGCGTGTCCACGTACGTCGGGCTGCGCCCCCAGAGCCTGACCCAAAGCCGGCCGAGGCTTCGGCTCATATAGGGAATCCACGGAATGGCGTAATGGCCCTCAAAAAAGGCGCCGTAATTGGGAAACACGAATTGCATCCTTCCGCCGGGCTTGAGGACGCGGATCGCCTCGGCAAGAACAAGCTCCGGGTCCTCGGTGTGTTCCAGGACGGTGGATGAGAATACCAGGTCGAAGCTGCCGTCCGGGAACGGCAGGTTCTCGCCCTTGGCATTGGTGACAATGGACGGGTCGATGGCGTAGCTCGTCAGGATTTCCTGGGCGAGCTCCCGGCTTGTATCAAAGCCCCCGGAGGAAGGCTCGATGCCGTAGCTTTCCACGCCGTAGTCCCGGCGCAGGACGGCCAGGAAGACCCCGAATCCGCTTCCGACCTCGAGCAGCCGTTTGCCGCGCAAATCCCCGGGTTTGAGGGCGAACGTGCGGCAGAAGAGCGCGACCTGGTCGTGGACCTTCTCTTCATCGAGCACGTCGCGGGCGCATTTCTCGGCCGGAATCCTTGAAAAGGCCTCATAGGTTGCCCCATAGGTTTCCGCCACGCGCCTAACGATGGAATCGGGCGCGCTGATCATGAGCCTGCGGCGGGCGTGCGTGGGCCGGAAAGGAAGATCACAAACTGCCAAAGGCCGCCCACAACGGCCTGGAGCACGCTCATCGCCAGGCACAGCCAGGCAAACGCCACGCCCGCCTCGCCCGGCAGGTGGTAGGCGGCGAAGAATCCCACGGCGAACCAGTCCCTCAGGCCGATCCCGGCAAAGGTGACCGGGGCCAGGCCCAGCCCGGCGATTATCGAGTACAGCGCGAAAGCCGGGATCAGGCCGAAGTGGATCGCGAGCGCGTGCAAGAGGGCGACATACATGGCCACGCTCAGTCCCTGCGAGACCGCGCTGAGCCCGGCGGCCTGCCACAGGCGCCCGGGCTGCTTTGAGTAGGCAAACGTCGCCTCGGCAAATTTTTCGAAGATATCCCTCGCTGCGCCACGCGGCAGGTATGCAAGCACGGCCAGCACCAGCCTTTGGCACGGCCTTGTCCATCCGAGCAGCAAGACGAGGAAGGCGAGGGCCCCGATGCCGGCGGCCGGCAGCGCAAACCGCGCCAGCTCCGGCGAAGCGGAGGTCTCCAGGACGAGCAGGCTGCTCAGGCAGAAGAACAGCAGCATGACCGTGAGGCCGACCAAGCGGTCGGCCAGTATGGACGCGGGGAGGGCGGCCTGCCGCGCATCGGCGTTCTTCCAGGCCAGGAGGCCACCCTTGGCGATGTCGCCCGACACGGCGCCAGGCAGGATGATCGCGTAGAAGCACCCGATCCACGTGAAGGCCAACGCGTCGGGCCAGCCGACGACCGGCCGCGCGAGCACCCACCAGCGCAACGCGAGCACGACCGGAATCGCGAGGGAGATGGCTGCCGCCGTCAACATGGAGGACGGCAGCGCGTGGGTCAGCCGCTGCGCGGCCTCCGAGATGTTGATCTTGGAGAGGACAACATAGAGCAGGGCGCCGGCCAGCAGGATCTTCGCACCGATCAAGATCGGCAGCGGAATCTTCCGGCGTGAAGCTGCGGCGGGTGCAGTCAAGGTGAGCGGGGGGCGCCTAGCATCAGGGCGTTGCGCTCCGCAGCACCCGTCCGCGACCCGGCGGCGCCTGCGCGAGGAGGATAAGCGCAGCCGGCAATCCGAGCTTGGGCCGGGCAGCACCTTTGCTTGCGGGTCATTCTTCGTCAGCGCCGGGAGGGGATGCGCTGAAGGGCAGGGCGCGGTAGATGTTCAGGTAATATGGGCCGCTGATGTACTGGCGTGCGAAGATGAAGCGGCGGGTGTCGCTAAGTGCGAGGTTGACCGCCTTTGGGGGCGCGGGACCGAAAAGATTGCTGACGATGATCCAGCGCGCGTCCAGTGCGGTGACGCTCTCGGGACTGAGGCTGGTGACGGCCTCGCGGTAGTATGCGGCGTAGTACGAATCGCTCCAATACCATCCAACCGGCAGCTGCACGTGCGCGAGCGTGGCCAGCCTGAGCCACTCGGGGAAGACCTCGGTGGGCGGAATGGCGTCCGTGGGCACGATGACGATGGCGCGCTCGCGACCGAGGGTCTGGGGGTAAAGGTAGCGCCTGGCCAGCTCGGCAAGCTTGGTGAGGGCGGCAGCCCGCCTCTGGGCGGGAGAGAGCTGGGCGGGCACGTTCGCCGCGGGCGGCGCCGCCGCGCGTGTCCCGCTGGCGGCAGGGGCCGCCGCTTCGGCGCCGGATGCCGTCCCTGTTGCGGCTGGGGCCGCCTTTTCCTCCTGGGAGGCCTTCTTCAGCGAGCCCGCGCTCTGATTCACGTCCCTTACCGCGGCGAAGGTCGAGCCGTTGAGTCCGATCAGGCCGATGATGAATGGGTTCACAAGCACGCAGCCGCAAATCAGAAGCGCCGCGGCTCGCACCAGTCGCGGGCCGCGCCCCCAAAGATGGCCCACCAGCCAGCCAAGCAGCAGCGCCGAAAAGGAGAATGCGCCGGTGAAGAACCGCAGGAAATCCGTCGAGCGGAATCCCCAATCGAGGAATATGGGCGGCAGAACCGAAAGCAGGGCAAGCAGCGCCAGCAGCCGAAGGATGGGCTGCTTCCGCCTGAGCGCGAGCCATAGGCCGAACGGCAGCCCCAGAAGGATCACCGGCGTGCATTCGGCGATGAAACGAAAGCCCAGCATGGGGACAAATGTCCCGCCACTTGATCCCGCGCCCTCCCAGGAGGGGATCAGCCCGAAGTGGCGGAGGTTCAGCTTGAGCGGGACCAGGCCGGGCGGCGTCCAAGGGAATTCTATCAGCAGTGAATCTCCAGGGGGGGCTCCGGGCGGCAGCTCCTTGTGGAGGGGAAACTTGTGCGTCAGGCCGTAGTAAATGTGGCGCGTCTGGGCGTCCCGGGACTCCTGGTCGAAGCGCGACTGCTCCATGCGCGCGCCGATCACCGAAGACTGCTGCTGGCCGTGCATCCAAAAATGCCCAAAGACCCCTGAGACGTAGGTATTGTTGAAGAAGCCCCACCCGACGGCGATCACCAGCGGCGCCACGCGCAGCCAGATCAAGGGCGTGGAGCGCGCCGTGAGGTGCCCCCTGCGGATCTCCACGAGCGCCTTTGCCACAAGGATAAGTCCGACAGCGCCGAGGAACGGGAAGAAGTACCATTCGGCAATCAGTGTGAGCGCGCCCGTCCAGAGCCCAAGCAGGGCGGCGAGCGGCCACGACGGGCGGACGCAGAAACGCCAGAAGATGACGATGCCGACCAATACTGCGGGTATCCCGCAGGCGTGGGACGGTGTGAACATCAGCTTGAGCAGGCCGTCCACCGATCCGCTGTTCAGCCTCTCCAGGACGTGCAGGCCCGAAAAGGACCCTGCGGTCGCCAGCCGCACGAACAGCAGATTTCCGCCGACCACCAAGAACGCCGCGCCGGCCAGCGCGCCCAGATGGCTGCGGCTGCCGCGCAGCACCAGTGCGTAGCCAAGCAGGAACGCGCAGGGTGCGAAGATGCAGACGACGGCGGCGAAGCCGGTCTGCACCGGGCAATCGAGGAGGAAGGCCCAGGTGCCGGCGAGGATATCGGGCCCGAAATGGTAATAGAGCGGGTCATCGGGCGCGAAGACACTGGGGAGCGGGAAATACTTCAGGTCCTCGACGAGGGTGGCGGCGGGGTAGTGAAACCACCACGAGTCGTTCAGGAGGCCGCGCGCGGCCGGCACGCCAAAATAGAGCGCCGTCATCGCGGTTCCGGCCAGGGCCAGCCCCATCCACAGTTTTCGCCTGGCCCCCCCGGCCAGCTGGAGGCCGAAACGCGGCCGGCGGGTGAAGATTATCAGGGCAAATGCGGCCGCCAAAAGGAACTTGTAGGCGAACCAGGCCCCGATCGGCATCTCCAGCCAGTACCGGAGCTCGTTCATGGCGGCCATCAGGGCGACGCACCCGACGACAACGGAGCCCGGCAGCAGCACCAGCCAGTCATGCTCGCGGACCACGCGGCGCAGCACGACCCAGCCAAAGAAGGCCGGGCATAGGAATACGACGGCGGCCTGGAAAAGGTAGAGCAGCGAAGTCATTTATGGGCTTGAACTGAAACGCGTAATATCAGGGCTGGCCTTGCTTTACGACAACGGGATTCTTGAGTGAGTTCTCCAAGAAGGTCGGATCGTAATTGGGGTCGGCGATGTGCGGCCGTCCCAAGACCGTGACCTTGTGGCCCTGCCCGTTCAAGTGCCTCGAATCGACGACCAGGAACGCAGTCTCGGTGCTGCCCGGGCACACTAGGGCGATTCCTGGACGGGAGAGCGATTCAAGAAACGCCGCCTGCCCGGGATAGAAGGCGTGAAACGACCCGAAGATGTTGCGTTTGAACTGCTCGGCCGAGACGAACCGCGTGTTGGACCTGCGCGGGTCATCGGATGAGACCAGGTCGATCCAAGTGGCCCGATTCACGTCAAGCGTCAGCTCGGTGTCCGGGCCCTTGTCCCTCAGGATAATGGCGGGGCCCATCGGTGCAACAAAGCGCGCAAAAAGCGGCACCAGCAGCATGACGGCGAGGAAGGGGAGGACGCTGTAGGGCAGGGCGGAGGGATCCCCGTCGGCGCCATTCGGGACGCTGGGCCCGGATCGGCCCGAATCGGGCGTGCCGGGCGCCGGGCGCGCCCTCCACGCCCTCCATCCCGCAATGGAGAAGGCCGGTATCAGGAACATGATGGGCATGGTCGCAGCGTACGCGCGCATCCTGTCGGCATCAGGCGTGGGAACAAACGGAACGGAGAGCACGATGCCGGCGCCCGCGGCGAGGATCAGCGGGGACAGGCGATGCCCGAGGGCCAGTGACCACAGAAGACCAAGCGCCGAGAGCGCAAGAAGCACGTATTCCGTGTCGGGATGCATGAAGAACGAAAACGGGCCCAGCGCCGCCTTGCTCCGGGTGAAAAAGTCCGACCAATTGCGCGCGGCGCCGCGCCATATCACGGACGGGTTCGCCTTTACCGCGGCGACGATCCGGCGGTCTATTTCGGCGACCCTCTGGGACCGGTCCATCTGATTGTAATTCGGGATGTCGGCGGCCGGCTTCTCCCAGTTGCCGCCAAATACGATGCCGTACGCAACGTCATGGTAGTTTGACATCAGCCGCGCCCCGGGGGCGCCGAGCAGCCGAATGAACCCGATGCTCAAGACGAACCCCGCGGCCACACTCACGGTGGCCAGGACCGACACGCGGATGCGGCCCGAACGCTGCCAGCGCCAGACCGCGGCGGCGATCAGCGCGGGCAGCACCAGCATCGCACCCGCCCTGGCATTGAGCGCCAGGCTCAAGAGCAAAAGGCCCGGCCACAGGCAACGAGCGGCATTTGCCGCAAACGCGCGCATGAGGAGGGCGACCGCCAGTGCGCCGAACGCCACTCCCGCGTGCTCGCTCAGCATTTGGCCGAGGTAGCGGCGGCAGTAGACCAGCAGCAGCCAGGTCCAGAGGGTGGCGGCAAGAAGACCCATGGTCTTGCGCACCTCCACGGCGGCCAGGCCAATCGCTGCCGCGCTGAAAAAGCCGGCAAGGGCGAGCGCAAGGGCGACGTGATCCCCGGCGACGTAAAGCAGTCCCGCAAGATAGGTGTCGGCCAACGGGCGTGACGCCCATGAGGTCAGATTGTGCCCCTCGACCAGCCGGGAGGCCTCTCGGAGGAAATTGTTCGCGTCGGAGTACGGGATTATCCCACCAACCACGATCCCGTCGGTAAGAAAACTGCCTCGCAATTCGGCCAGGCCGGCCGTGAACCAGATGCATAGCCAACCGACGAGGAGGCATTGGCGATAGGGCGCCGCCGCGGCCAGAGCCAGGAAAGCGCCCGCAACGCCAACCGCGACGCCCCAGGGGCCGTGCAGCAGACTGAAGGACTGGGGCATGCTGACACCGCGGGCGTAGAGAAAGTAGCACCCCGCAGCTGAGGCAAGAACCGCCAGGGCGTTCACCGCGGCTGTGTCGCGACCGAGTGCGGCAGCGCATCTCGCGGCGAATGACCTGGGGGCGGAAGAGGCGGATTTCACGTTTCGCGGGACCTGGCCTCCTGGGGTGGCGGCCGGCGTGCCTGGCTGCGCGGACCGCGGTCTGGCGGGGGGGGGCTGCCGCAATGATTGATGCCGAAGGCGAGGGTTCTCATCTCGGAATCCCGTTGTTGACGATCACTTGGCCGCGGAATGATTCGCGCACGTTTCCAAAAGGGCAACGAGTTGGAGCATCGAGTTGCGGCTCAGCGGAGCGGGTGTCTCGGACTCGAAGAAGCGGACCGGGTCGACGGCCGTTGCTTCCCCCGGCTGCTGGGCGCCGCCGCTGCGATCCACGACGCAGTTGGACGCCACAAAGTCCCTTATCGCCGCGTTGGCGTCGGCAGTCGTGGCGTCGCGGTCTATGACCAACAGTTTGAGGGGGTAATGTTGGTTTACCCGGAGGTAGTATTCTCCGGCAACGGGACAATGGAAGCGGCGGGAACCCATTATGAAGGGCTTGATCGAATTGATGTTCGCGCCGCTGCGCGGAGGCTGGAGAAAATCAATCGAGCTTACGTTCTCCACGAGAGTCACCGTATCCCCGGCGCGAATCACGGGGAACCGGTTGATGCCAAAGGAGAAAGCCCCGATCGCAGCTGAGTCGTAGGCCGCCAGAGCCGGGCTGCGCGCGAGCAGCGCCTCGTCAACGGCCAGAAGCAGCCACCCGTCCGCGACAAACCTAAACCGCAAATCAATCGCTTGCGGGCGGCCCGGGTCCGGGACGTGACTCCCGTCGACTGCATAAAAATGGAATTCGTGGGAGCCTGGGAGCAGCATGCAGCCGGCGGGCAGACTTGCGAGCAATGCGGCCTCCCCGGGATAGAGCCTGCCGAAGCCACCCAGGCCGGCCCTGAAGTCAGCCAATCGCAACGCCAGCACGCCTCGCGGCGCGGAGTCCGGAACGAGCTTCAGGGCAATCCCTGGCAGGTAGGCAATTGACCCGTCGGTCCTGTTCTCACGGTACGTGTCCTCCAGGGACCGAGTGGGCGGCAATACCCTAGGGCGAAACAGCAGAGGCGGGAGCGCGCACAGGACGACCACGGCGGCCAGCATACCCTTTGACGTCCAGCCAAGGCCGGGGGCTTCGCCCGCGGGCTGCAGGCTCGATTCGCCTTCGGCGCTAGCGGTTCGCGTGGAGCCCGCCCCGATGCGCCGCCTTCGCACGGGCGACGCCGCGGCGTGTACGCCGACCGCGGCTGTGAACGCGATCAGCGGAATGGTGGCGGCATACGACCTCATGTTGTCCGTGTCCCACGGAGGCAGCAGGGGCATGGATGCGAGCAGGCCCCCGAGCACGAAGAAGAGCCACCATGCGCGCCGGTCGCGCCGCAGCGCCAGCACGACCGCAACGGCGCCTGTCGCAAAGGCCAGGTGAAGGAAGATATTGAGCCACCTGGCATTGACGAAGCCGAACAGATAGCCCTGGCGGGCAAATGCCATCAGGGAGCGTTCGCCGCCCATCAGAAGCGAGAATGGGTGCGCGCGCAGTTGCACCTCCACGGCGTGCCATACGGCAAGACGATCGTTGCCGTAACGATTCATGGCATCAGTCCAGGTGCCTCCATAAACGAGGCTGTGGAGAACGTAGGCGGCGTTGCTGACAGAGGCCTCTGGGTTCGGATTGCCGACAAGCTTCACCGACACCTTGTCGAGCAGGAAGGCCGCGAGGGCGGCGCCAGCCATGGCGCTCGGCAGGACCCAGCGCCGGCGATCCTTCCGCGGCCAGGCCAGGAATGCGGCGCCAATCAGGGCCGGTATTGTCAGCATCGCGCCCGGCCGGGCAAAAAGAGCCAGCGTCAGCGCAAAAGACGCCAGGACCCACCATTGATGTCGACCGAGGCGCGCGGCGCGGCACCCCAGCGCCAGCCCCAGATTGCCGAGAACCACGCCCAGGTGCTCGGACAGTGGCACCCCGACGAACCGGCGGAGGAAAAGAACGTCCGCCAGCAGCCAGACGGCGCCCGCGCCCACTCCAAGCAGCAGCGACACCTCGGCCATGGCAAGCCAAGCGGATGCTGCGCCCAGGAGCGTGACCAGCGCGAGGGTCAGGCGATAGTCGCCCTGGGTGGATTTCCACAGCACGGCCAGCAGCGAGGTCGCGAGCGCATGCTCGTTGGCGCCATTTTGACCCTGGAAGCGTTCCCCGCCGGCAAGCAGCTGGGCGTTGAACAGATAATCGGAGGCGTCCGAGAAGGGCAATAGACCCCCGACCAGCATCGTGTCCGAGGCGCCGGAATACCAGAGCCACCAGAGCTGAAGCAGGAAGAACCCCGCGACAACGGTGAGGGACCACGCCGGGAATTCGGCGCCCCGAAGCTTCAGCGCGACCGCGGCCAGAACGCAGAACGCCAGGGGCAGGAGGACCCCATTGTGCAGTTCCCTCCCCAACTGGGATGCGGAATCGGGGAAGAGGCCGATGCAGCTGATTGCCGCCAATGCCACGGCGAGGCCCGCGACGTGCTCGAGCCAGAAAGCGGGAGCGCGTCTGTTCGCGGGGGTAGGGGTATCCAGGCGTCTCTCAGCCATCGCGGGACCGGTCTTGCTTCACCTTTAACCGGGCCACGGTCAATGGCGTCCGCAAGGAACGCAGGCGGTTTGCGGCGGCCAGCCGCGCAAGATCGGGCGGTCAGCGGACGCCATAGAGATCGGCATACTTGAAGCCCGTCAGTCGCTTGGTCAGGGTCGCGAGGCCGTCTTGGTCGAGCAATGTGTGGCGGGAGTTTTCGATCAGATAGAGCTGGAAATTCTGCTTTGTCAGGAGGTCAAGGAGCTCGGCCGGCGAGTGGCCGGCGTGGCGGAGCCCCTCCGGAAAGTACTCGAGATGGAAGGCGATGTGCGGGCTGTCCGCGAGCATCCGCTGCATCCCGCTTAGCACCTCCACTTCCCAGCCCTGGACATCGATCTTTACCAGGTCGGGCCGAAGCGCGGGCAGGAACTCGTCGAGGCTTACCACGTCGACCTCCACCTCGCTTGGGAAGGATCTGGTGTCGGGTCTACCGAGGGTGTTGGCGCCCGTGTTGAAAAACCGCTTGCGAAGGGCGAGCCGGCCGCTGCGGTCTCCGAGCGCCACGTTGTGCGCCTCGACGTTGGCGCATCCGTTGAGGGCGCAGTTTCTGGTCAACAGGGCGAAGTGATGCTTGTCGGGCTCAAAGGCTATTACGCGGCCCGTGGGTCCAGCTAGCCGGGAAAGCAATACGGTGTAGAGGCCGAGATTCGCGCCGACATCGAGGACGGTCATCCCCGGTCGAACGACCTGCTGCAGCGCGTTCCGCTCCAGGGATCCAATCCAGCCGGCGCGATGCAGGCGCAGGTAGAGCCAGCGATCGAATGAGGCCGAGGCCATGCGCTGGCCCCAGACGCGATGCTCGCCATGCCAGAGGGAGGTCCGGTTAATGTGCTCGGCCAGGCGCGCTAGCGATGTCCGGAGCATCTTCACGTCCTGCCCGCGGGAAGGGCGAAGCAGTTCATGGCGCAACCGGCCCTGATACGGCGGCGCAATGCAGCCGGATCGCGAGGGAGCGAACGGCCCGTCCGGGCCTCGGCGAAGTTGTATCCAAGGTCGGCTATAAAGCGCACGTAGTCGTCGAATTCCGAGGGGCGGTTCTCCTTGTACAGGAACGGCGCCAGCTCAATCAGGATGCGCGGCCGGAATCGCTCGAGAGTGCGGCGAAATCCGCGCAGGACCGGGTATTCGTGGCCGTCGACGTCGATCTTGACGAAATCGAGCCTGCCCAGGTTCTCGGCCTCACAGAAGTCATCGGCGGTAATGGCCATGGCGTGGGCGAGTGCCTCTGGCTTGCCGAGATGATCCTGATCAAGGTCATCGTGATCATTTGCTACCGGCCATCGAGCGGCGACGAAGGCAGGCAGCGCCTCGGTCTTGTCCGCCACGAGGAAGCGCTGCTGAAAAACAACCCGGCGTGCCAACTCCGGATTGATCGCCAGGTTCAGGCGCATTTTGCCCGAGGCGTAGTCGGTAGGTTCAAAGGCAAAGACGCGCCCCGTAGGGCCAGCAAGCCTGGCAAAATGCAGCGTATGTGCGCCAATGTTAGCCCCGATATCGAAAACCACGTCTCCGGGACTTATTATCGAGGAATAGGCCCGAAGGATGCTCCGTTCGTAGGCGCCAAGCAGGTAAATGGAGAGGTCTATGCCTTCGTCGAGGTCGAGATCCCACTCTACCCCCATGCGCTTGCAACGGGTGCGCATTCGTCGGCCGGCGACGCCGCGCGCCAGGCGCAGGGCGCGGTTCATCATCCGGGCAATGAACATTTTCTGTTTAACGCTGAGCATAGGGCGGGGAGCAGATGGGATCAGCTTGGGCCGATGCCGTTGTGCCGGCGCACGGGCATCGGTGAGCGACAAATGGGCCTCCTGATCCCGACAATGACAGAGGCCGTTGGCTCAACTGGGCGACCAGGGACGGTCGTCGAAGGATTCATGTGCGATAGTAGGCGCGGTACCAGTCGATGAAACGGCGGAGGCCGATCTCGATGGGGGTATTGGGCTCGAATCCGACATCCCGGGTGAGGTCGGAGACGTCGGCGGTCGTGGCGACCACGTCGCTGGGCTGGACGGGCGAAAGGCGCTTCACGGCCTTCTTGCCCAAGCAGTCCTCAATGACCTCGATAAAACGGAGGAGTTCGACGGACGAGTGGTTGCCGATGTTGTAAAGGCGGTAGGGCGCAGGGCTGGTGGCTGAGTCGGGAGCCTCGCCTAGCCACTGCGGATTGGGGCCGGCGGGGCGGGCCGTCACGCGCACCACGCCCTCGACAATGTCGTCGATGTAGGTGAAATCGCGCCTCATCTTGCCCTCGTTGTAGACGTCTATCGGCTTTCCCGCGAGGATTGCCTTGGTGAAGAGGAAATACGCCATGTCCGGCCGGCCCCAGGGACCGTAGACCGTGAAGAAACGCAGGCCTGTCGTTGGAATCCTGTAGAGGTGGCTATAACTGTGCGCCATCAGCTCATCAGCCTTCTTGGTCGCACCGTAAAGGCTGACGGGGTGATCGACGTTCTGGTGGACGGAGAACGGCATCGCGCTGTTCAATCCGTACACGGAGCTGGAGGATGCATAGACCAGGTGCTTCACCCCACAGTGGCGGCAGCCCTCGAGTATGTTGAGAAAACCCAGGACGTTGCTTTCTATGTAGAGCCGGGGGTGCGTAAGCGAATGGCGCACACCGGCTTGGGCAGCGAGATGGATGACGTACTCGGGGCGCTCTTTTTCGAAGACGCGGGTTACGGCGTCCTGGTCGGCGACATTTGCCCGGTGAAACGTGAAGCCCGGCTGCGCGGAAAGCAGACGAAGGCGGGCCTCCTTGAGTGCCGGGTCATAATAGTCGTTGAGGTTGTCCAGTCCGTGCACGACCCAGCGATCGCGCAAGAGGCGCTGCGCAACGTGAAAGCCGATGAAGCCGGCGGCGCCGGTGACTAGAATCATGCGATTTGAGAATGTGGAGAGGCCGAAGCCAACAATTCAAGATAACTTTGGGCGGTGCGCGACCACGGATACTCGCGTTCCGCCCGCGCCCGTGCGCGAATCCCTAGCTCAACGCCAATGTCCGGCCGGCCCAGGAGGGTGCGAACGCAGTCGGAGAATCCGGCGGCATCGTGCAGCGGGAAGAGCCACCCAGTGACCCGGTCGACGACGGCCGAGTCATTGCCCGGCACCCGGCTTGCGAGGACCGGCCGGCCGCAGGCCATCGCCTCCAGGACGACGTTTGGCATTCCCTCGTACAGCGAGGGATTGATGACAAGGTCGGCCGCCTGGTAGAAGGCCCGGAGCTCGGCGCGGTCCTTCCATCCGTGGAATTGCACAACGCCGGCAAGGTTCAGCTCGCGGACCCGGGCGGAAAGGGCGGGGCGGAGCGGCCCGTCGCCGACCAGGTCGAGCGCGAACGAAAGGCCGGCGCCGCGGCGGATCTCGGCGAGCTGCTCGAGCATCCAGAGCAGGTTCTTCTGCGCCTGGAATCGCCCGACGAAAAGCAGGCGCGGCCGCGGGTTCTCGGGGCGCGGCGGAGCGGCTGGCGCGAAGAATGCCGTGTCGACGCCATTGGGGATCATGTGCACGGCCACCGGATCGGCCTTCTCGGACATCTCCTTAAGGCCCGGCGAGTTCGCGACCACGGCCCGGGCCGAACGCAGGATTCGGCGCCGAAATGGGCCAAGGCAGCGATGAACCAGCGCCAGGCGGGGTTCCGCGCCGGGCACGTCGCCCCCCCGGAGCGAAATGACGTAGGGGACGCCCGTGTTCCGGTGCGCCCACCAGGCTGCGGGGCCCGACGGGAAGGAGAAAAAGGCGATTATGCCCTCTATGCGCTCCGAGCGGACGATTCGGGAGACGGCGCCCCCTGCGTGCACCATGAACGAGACCATCTCGGAGATCGTCGCCGATTCGCGCCGTCGCCGCCGCGAGGGCAGTCTGACGAGCCGCACGCCGCCGTCATCGCTTGCGCCCACGAGGTCGCCCAGGCCCGCGGTGAGCACCGTGGACGGATGGCCCGCGGCCGCGAGGGAGCGGGCGATCGCCTGGGCGGCGGTGGCGGCCCCGGCTCCCACGGGAGGGTATTCGTAGTTGATGAGGAGGGTTCTCAAGCGAAGATGGTCGCGGACGCGGGCGGCGCCTCTTTGCGCACTTTGGTGTGCGCGGCGATCAAGGTGCGGAACGGGCGCCGCGAGGGCACAGAAAGGTCACCGGTGTTGCGGCGGGCATCGATCAGGCGCGCAACCACTGGCCCAAGAGCCAGGTGTTCCATAGAAAGGCGCGCTGGTCGGTGCGGTTGGCGCGGTGGTCGGCGAGCCGGGCCTTGACGAAGGCGCCGTTCAGGCATGGCAGAGGGGCATCGTCCAGGCCGAGCTGTCCGTTCTTGAACCAAGCGCCGATGGGTACGCCGAAGCCCTGCTTTTTCCGATAGAGCACGTCCGCCGGAAGGACGGCCTCCAGCGCCTTTTTCAAAATGTACTTCGTCTGGCCGTGCCTGTACTTCCATGCGGAGGGAATGCGGCGCGCAAAGTTGACAAAGTCGATGTCGAGGAAGGGGGCGCGCGCCTCCAGGCCGTGCATCATGCTCGCGCGGTCGACTTTGACGAGGATATCATCCTGGAGGTAGAGCTTGGTGAAGAATTGCAGCGTCCGGTCCACGACGTCCGTCTGGGCGCAGCCCTCCCAGGTGGCGATCGCCTCCGAGAAAATGTCCTCCAGGTCGGCGGGCTCGCCGAAGAGTTCACCGAGCTCGGAGGCGTCAAGTGACGCCGTCCAAACCGGAAGCCAGAGCTTGGACGGATAGCTCAAGCCGCGGAGCGTCCGCTTCAGCCTGAAATCAAGGCTCATATAGCGGTGCGAGACGGGCATCCTTGCCGCCAGCATGCAGACGGCCCGGTGGACAGGCCGGGGGACCATCTTGGAGTAGAGCTCTGCCTTGCGCAGCGCGACAAAAGGGTCGTATCCGGCAAACAGCTCATCGCCCGCATCGCCGCCCAGAGCAACCTTCACCTGCGCGCGCGTGAACTGGCTCAGGAGATAGGTCGGCAACAGCGAGCTGTCTCCCATCGGTTCGTCGAGCCTTCCCGCGATCGTCGGGAGCAAGGAGTGGGCCTTCGATATCGAAAGCGTCTCAAGGTGGTGGTCCGTCTTGAACAGCTGCGCGACCCGGCGCGCATAGGCGGATTCGTCGAAACTCGCCTCCTCGAAGCCGATGCTGAACGTCTTCAGCATGCCCGCAGGGACGTGTCGCGACGCGAACGCCGTGATTGCGGAGGAATCGATGCCCCCGCTGAGGAACACGCCGACCGGCACGTCCGCCACCAGGCGCCGCCGCACAGCCTCATCCAGGCGCGCGCGAAGCTCCTCGCCCCAGGCGCCCTCGGGATCCGCGGGGATCTCGCCGCCGGCGAACGGCTCGAGGACGAAGT
This sequence comes from uncultured Opitutaceae bacterium, assembly GCA_964496645.1. Classification (GTDB taxonomy): domain Bacteria; phylum Verrucomicrobiota; class Verrucomicrobiia; order Opitutales; family Opitutaceae; genus Palsa-1447. The sequence goes on along the minus strand of CAZCAJ010000013.1, from coordinate 23,086 downwards.
CCCAGTACTTCTCGACGCGCGGCGCAAGGGCCGGGGATTCGACGTCGAGGATGAACGAGTGGCCCCCGGGCAACTTGTAGACGTTCTCAAGGATCGTGTGCGGGGCGGGGATGTAGCCGTAGCCGAAATATTTCTTGAGCGCCCGGCGGGACAGCGCGGAATTGACGGCGGGGTGCGCGCGGAGGGCCGTGAGCTCGGAACCGAAGACGAACGCGCCATTCTGCGTGGAGTAGAAAAGGGGCTTCTTCCCGAAGCGGTCGCGGCTTCCGAAGAGACGGCGGCGGGCGCGGTCGTAAATGACAAAGGCCCACATGCCGTTGCACCGGCCGGGCAGTCCGGCATCCCATTCGCGGTAGCCGTGGAGCAGGACCTCCGTGTCGGAATGGTCGGTCTGGAACCTATAGCCGCGGCTGACGAGCTCGGCGCGGAGCTCGGCAAAATTGTAGATCTCCCCGTTGAAGATGATGGCGAGGTTGCCGTCGGCGGTGACCATCGGCTGGTGGCCTCCGGCGATATCGAGAATGGAGAGGCGGCGGTGGCCGAGGTGGACGCCCCGAACGGGATCAACCAGATAACCCGTGTCGTCCGGGCCGCGGTGCGCCAGCGCATCGGTCATGCGCTTGAGGTCGGTATCGTTTCCCGCGCCGACGAAGCCCGTGATGCCGCACATGGTCAATCGGCCGGCGCCATCGTCGCCACGGCGAAGCTCGCGGGCAACGATACCGTACCGGGCATTGATCCGGACTGGTTTACGCAATTACTCACGATCGGAAGACATGCCCATTTCGGCGAGCAGACCAAGCAAAAAGGAAGGATGGGCGGGCAGCCTACGGGCGCCGTGATCCGGAAGGGGAGGCGGGAATTGCACGACGGAAGGCCGGCTGTCGGCGCCTGGATTCAGGGGAGGCCGTCTTCAACGAAAAAATCACCGTCCACCACGTTGTGGACCTGGCCGCGCAGGTGCATCCGTTCCCCGGGCCCCACGTCCCTGTGGCGGATGACGATGAAACCCAGGTGCGTGCTACCGGGAATGATGAACATGGGGTTATACGGCACAAGCCTGCGCAGGTAATCGGCCTGCTCGTGCCACATTATTCCGTAGTAACCGAATCTCTGAAGAAAGTCGCTCTGGCGGACATCGGGCAGATAACTGCGCGCCTCAGTGTCCGGGACAATGCGTAGCAGGTTTCCCGGCCTGACGGTGATGGTCAGCTCCGCGTGGCCGCCAGAGCGGTGCAGTACCGGCGGCTCCTGGCGCGCAAACGCGAAGCGCACAAGAACGGGCAGAACATAGAGGCACACGAGCATTGTTCCGGCCGTGGCCAACAGCGGGCTCGATGAGGTGGCGGCCGGAAGCCCCATCGCAGCGGCCGGCGGCCTGAGGCGGCGCCAGAACCGGCCAAACACGGCGCAAAGCGCGGTCGCCCCGGAGCCGCCGATGATCGCGAAGAACGGGATGGTCACGGCATAGGCGCGCATGTTGTCCGAGTCCCACGCCGGGGCGAATGGGAGTGACATGGCCACGCCTGCTGCGGCGCAGAGGACGAGGCAGGAATCACTGCGCCCGCGCACCTCGAGGACCGCGAATGCGAGGCCAAGCCCGGCCAGGAACAGCAAGGCCCTCTCCAGGGTCTTGTTCGGCACATAGCTGAAGGGCCCGTGGCTGTTCATGAAGAAATCCCGCCATGCGCGGACGGCCCCCGACAAGGCGAGGGAGGGTTCCTTCCTCAGGTCTCCCCAGACTATTCCGTAGGCCGCAACCGCCCTCCTGCCCTCCGGCATCGTCAGCAACTCTGGATGCTCCTGGTAGGCCAAAGTCCAATTGCCGCCGTGGATCGTGCCGTAGAGGACGATCCCGAGATTGGAGAACAGGACGCCTTCCTTCGTGCCAAGGACCTTGAACATGCCGACATTCGCCGCTGCCGCCATCGCCATGCAGAAAACCGCGACGGCCGCGACGCGCAGCGAGCGCCAACCGTCGCCTCGCCAGTTCCAGATTGCCGCGAGCGCCAGGCATGGCAGGACGAAGAAGGCTCCAGGCCGGGCGTTGAACGCGCTCACCAGGCAGACGACACCCAGGCCGACCTCGAGCGCTCGGCGCCGCTCGAAGCCATCAAGAAGAAGGGCCAGCCCAAGCGCGCCAAATGTGATGCCGCAGCTCTCGCAGGCCGCCGTACCGAGAAACCGCCGATAGAACAGGAACAGCACGAAGAACGCTATCGCCGCCGCGGCCGCCCCGAACTGCCTTCGCGCCTGGATCAAGAGCAGCGCGAAGGACACCCCCGAAAAAAGACCAAGCAGCGAGACGGCGACCTGAAGGTTGCCGCTGGAAAGCCACAACGCTGCGGCCATGTACGCGCCGGTCAGCGGCCGGCTGGAGCCCAACTGGGTGAGGTCCTTGCCCTCCGTCAGGCGCGCCCCCTCGATGACGAAATCGCGCGAATCGGAATTCGGCAGAAAACCGCCCACGGCCGAGACCGTGGACGCGCCGCTTCCCCACAGCTCGGCCAGCGCCAGCGAGAAGCCCAGCAGCAGCACGCCCAGGGTTGCGACACGCCTGAGCCGCTGCGGGCAGGAGAGCGCCCCGAAGACGGCCAAGGAGAACGCAAGGGTCCCGGCAAGGCCGCCGACCAAGGTTCCACCGGCCTCGGTCAGGGTGTTGCGCCCCGGCAGGGACAGGAGCCTGAAGGCGTCGGGCAGCCTGGCTCCCGTTCTAAGAATCCCGACGCATCCTATGATGATCACCGCGACGGCGCCGAGTTCGAAGAGGCAGGCCTGTCGGATTGATTTTCGGAGGGACATCGCCTGCTCAAATTTGAGTTCGCAGCCGGAGAATATCAATAGTCGGCCGCCCCGGGGATTGGCGCGGCTGCCCGGAAGGGAGTCCCGCGCGCTTGGCCGAGCAGAACCGGTCGCCAGACAGATTGGGAAGAGCATCACCCCGGCCCGCGATCACCTGCGGCGCCAGCAGCAGCGATGTCACCAGGTCGCGGATCCGAAGAGGGCCTTTATCCATTAATGGGCCCCGTCTTGATGCGGGTCCAAAGGAGCGGCGCCAATACGACAGCGAGATAGAACACGAACTGCGTCGGGCACGTGTATCGGTCGATGGCTGATTCCAGGAGCGCGACGACAAGGCCCGCGCCCAGGGCGACCAGTGAAAGCGCGAACAGCAGGAACGCACCCAGGTGGCGCCCGCGCGAACGAAGCAGCTGCAGCCCGCTCATGGTAAGTATGACGAAATAGCCCCAGACCCAGAAGCTGTTCAGGAAGTATTTCCATTGCTTCGCCTGCCAGACGATGTGGGGCCGCGTCAGGTAATGCCGCGCGAGCACCACCTCGCGACCGCCGCCTGCGGCGACGATTTGAACCGCCGGCGGAAGGGGAAGGAAGACACGCCCGATATCGGGCGGTATTTCGAGGTATTCGGGCTTTCCCGTGATGAACTGGTCCCTGATCCGCTCCTTGAGCTCGGAATAGAACTCGAAACGATCACGGGTATTGCGGAAAAAGAAGCACACGAAATTCGTCCACACGAACTTTGCATAGAAGGTTGGATGCTTCCGGATGGCCAGCAGCGAGACCTCCCTGATGTATGGCCGGTAGAAAAGGTAGCCCCGGCTGCCAAAGGCGCTTCCGGAACCCCATCCCGAGACCCAGACAAGCCTGTTGTACTGCTCCTGAAACAACGGGGCCAACGAGTACGGGTCCCAGGAGCTCCGCAATGTGGCGAGGTCCTCGCGCGTGACTCCCTCCTTCTCGTATGAGGCCGGTAGGTCCTTCAGCGCCTTGTTCACAAAGTCGGGCAGACGCGGGTCGGGCTCCCAGTACAAGGCGGTCGCGCCCGCCAGGTTTGCCTCCGCGAACGGGCTGATGACAAAATGCCCCAGCGTCGCGTAATTGTAGGAGCAGAAGAGCAGGAGGATCGCCGGGAAGGGTGCGAGGAAGCGGACAACGTCGCCGGCGGAGTATCGGTTCCAGAGGAGGAAGGCCAAGACGACGATATAAATGACGGCGAAATATACCCCCGCTGGGCGCACCAGTATCGTGAACGCCATGAATGCCGATGCGAGTGTGAAGCACGCCCGCCCGGATCCGGCGAATGCCAGAAAGAGGAACGCCACCGCAAGGACTATGGCGTTCGTGTAGAGGCTCTCGCTCACTACGCCCGTGTCATAAACCAGGTTTTGTGAGGCGCCGACGAAGGCGGCCATCGCAACGGCGGCGGGAAGCGCGAGGAGGCGCCGCAGCCGGTATACGGCGTAAACGAGAAACAGGGCGGAGCCGAGGGACAGTATGTTCTGGAAGAAGACGACGGCTAGCCAGGGATCGGGCAGGAACGTGAATGGCCAGAGGAAGACAGGATAGCCCGGCGGCCGCATCACGAACTGCGTCCAGCCGGGGTTCTTGAGCGCGGCGACCAAGCTCAGGTAGGAGACCGAATCCACCGAGACGCCAACCACGGGGTAGTATAAAAAAAAGGGGAGGCGCGTGATCAGGAATATGAAGACCACGAATGCCGCGGGCAGACAGAACGGGGGGTCCGGGATCCTGCCGCGGCTCCGGATGGACGCTCCAAGAAGCAGGATGGCGCCCGCGTAGACCGCGTACGCAGCGGTTGCCCCGGCCGTCCTCGGGTATTGAATCGAGTAGGTTCGGCCGTTGCGGTCGGGTGCGCTGTTGTCGGAGGCCGAAAAATAGACGAGGTCGGCCCAGAACGAATAACGGCCGGCGCCCAGCCTGCGGATGTCCTCATGGCTCGAGCCATACTCGCCGTGCAGTGCCACGCCGTTCTCAAGGACGACGGCCGACGGGTACTCGGCCACGCTGATCTCCGGATGAAACGTGTGAGCCTTGAACGCATGCCCGCTTTCCCGGTGAATGTTTGCCAGAACGTCCGTCCTCCATCCGAGGGGAAGAAGCCCCTCGCGGTTCGCGTAGACCGCGAAGGCGAGGAAGAGCATCAGGGTCGGGAACGCCGGTATGCCGTGGAAACTGGACCTGATCAGAATCGCGGCGACACGGGCGGCTGCCCGCCGTAAGCTGGGTGTTCCGGTGGCGAGCCAAATGGATGCTCCGATGAGGAGGATCGTGCACGCATAGATGGCGAAAGCGGCTCCGACAGGCACGGTCCTTGGATAGCGCATCGCATAGGTGCGTCCGTTGGTGCCTGGTGCGCTGTTGTCGGAGGCGGAAAAATAGACAAGGCGGCCCCAGAACGAATAGGCGCCGCTGCCCAGGTTGCGGATCTCGTCGTGGCTCGCGTCTCCGCCCCGCAGAGGGCGGCCATCCTCCAGGACGACACCGGGGGAGGGCTTTCCCTCCCCGCTTAACTCCGGATGGCGGGTGGAGGCTCTGAATGCGAATCCGGCTTCATGGGAAATCGATGTCAGGGGCTCCGTCTCCCAGCCGAGCAAGGGCGTTCCTTCCCTGTTTGAGCGCACCGCATAGGAGAGCACTAGAAGGATCACCGACAGGCTCGACAGGACGGCAAAGACAGACCCGGGCGACGTGGCCAGCGCGCGCCCAATCGGTTCCCGTATTTCAGGCGTCCTGATGGCAAGCCGAATGGACCATCCAAGAAGGAGGACCGTGCCCGCGTAGAGCGCGAACGCAAAGGGGTCGGTCACATACCGGGGATACCGGATCTCGTAGGTCCGGCCGTTTGTGGCTGGGGAGCTGTTGTCGGAGGCGGAAAAATGGACGTACCTTCCCCAAAACGAGGTCCGGCCTTTCCCTATCTTGCGGATGTCGGCATGCATGGCGCCCGCCGGGCCCTGAAGGGGCGCGCCGTTCTCAAGGACCACGCCGAGGGAGGGATCCAATTCCCCGCTGAGCTCCGGGTGATGCGTGGGGGCGATGTATGCGAATCCGCCGTCGGAGCGGATATGTCCCAATCTGGACGTCGTCCAGCCGAGCGAAAACATTCCCACGCGGCTCGCATAGACGAAACAGGACAATGCAACAAAGATGGCCGAGACCGCCACCAGGGCCGAAAACTTTCTCCTCGGGTGCTTACGGGAGTTTTCAGTCATTTCGGTTTTTCACGGACCCTGGAGAAGCGGACGGCTCCAGCATGTGGCGACAAACGGGGGAATGCGGTCCGGAAATATTGGGCCATGAAAACGGTCACCTCCCCCGATGCGAGAAAATTGAGCGAGAAGGCCCGGCACTGCGGACTCGGCATTCGTGCTTTCGCGGGAATCGCCTCCAGGGTTTCGCGGGATGCGGTTGACGGTTCGGATGTTTTCCATTCGGGTACGACTGCCTTTCGCGCACATGGCCCTCAATAACCCAGACCGCCGGGATGCCGGTGACGGAAGCAGTGGCGTCACGTTCATCGTGCCGTGCTTCAACGAGGAGCCCGACGTGCTTTCGCGGACCGCAGGCCGGCTGCGAGAGGCCGCCACCGCGGCGAAATGGGCCCACGAAATCATCGTCGTGGACGACGGCTCGACCCGCTTTTCCTATGACGAGGCGGCCCTCGGCGGCGCGCGGCTGGTCCGGCACAAGGAGAACCACGGGTATGGCACGTCGCTGTCGACGGGCCTGCGTTACGCAAGGTTCCCGTGGATCGGGATCATTGACGCGGATGGCACCTATCCAGCCGAGAAATTCGCCGAGATGCTCCGCCTCACGCACGACTACCAGATGGTCATCGGTGCGCGCGGCTGGGACGACATACCCTGGCTGCGGCGGATCCCGAAACGATGCCTGACGCGGCTCGCGAGCTTCCTGGCTGACCACGCGATCCCGGATCTCAACTCGGGCATGCGGGTGTTCCACCGCGAGATCTACGACGACCACCGGCGCCTCTATCCGGACCGCTTCTCATTCAGTTCCACGCTGACGATGGTGAGCCTGACGAGCGGATATGAGACGTGTTTCGTGAAGATCGACTATCGCGAGCGGGTCGGCCGATCGAGCATCCATCCACTGAAGGATCCTGTCCGGTTCGCCTACCAGTTGATGCGGCTTTCGCTGTATTTTCGGCCGCTGCGATTCTTCGTCCCGCTTAGCGGGATGATCGGGGTCCTGGCGGTGGCTCGCGGACTGAGGGACCTGGTGCTGAACAACCATTTCGGCGGGCTCACCTTGGTCCTGTTCTTCATGGCGTTTCAGGTGTTCTTCTTCGGCCTCATTGCTGAGATCATCAACAAGAAGTGAGGCGCATCGGGGGCGCGGCTTGGTCCCCGCCGGCCGCAGCGCCGATGCCAGTCGCTCTGCGCCAGCGGTGCGCGCAGCAGCCGGACGCCGTTCGGTCGAAATCCGGTGGGGGCGTGGTGGTGCGGGGAGTTTCTGGCGATGAGCACGGCTAGCGAACCAACCCCCCGGGCCGGCGCCAATGAACTGCCGCTCACGATGAGCTCGGCGATGGCCTCCCTCACGCGGTATCACGAATACCTATGGGCATTCGTGCAGCCGTGGCTGGGGCAGCGCGTCCTGGAGATTGGCGTGGGCTTCGGCCAGTACACCCGGCGCATGCTGGCGGAACAGCGCCGCGTGCTCGGCTGCGACATCGACGCCGGGCACCTTGAGGCGCTCAGAATCTCGGCCCCGTCGGCACTGCTGGAGACACAGCTCCTCGACCTCGAGGAGCCCGAGGCGTCGCGGGCGGCAAGTGCCGCGTTCGCGCCCGACACGATAGTACTCCTCAACGTCCTCGAGCACATCCGGGCCGACGAGAAGGCGCTCACGTTCCTGCGGGAAATCGCGGCGCCCGGGGGACGAATCGTCCTCATCGTGCCTGCGCTCGCGGCGCTTCACAACGGCCTGGACCGCGAGGCCGGCCACCATCGGCGCTATTCGCGCGCCTCCTTGTCGCGGGCGTTGGGTGCGGCCGGATGGGTCGACGTGACAACGCGCTACGTCAACCTGCCGGGCGTCCCGGGATGGCTGGCCGCCGGCTGGCTTGGCCGGGCGAGCCGGTCGGCGACCGAACTCAATTCGCCGTCCACGAATTGGCTGCTCCGCTTCTACGACCGCTTCTTCGTGGGCCTCTCGCGGTTGACTGACCCGCTGGCGGCCAAGGTTGCCGGGCTGAGCGTGCTCGCCGTAGGAAGAAGGCAGTGACACCCCCCGCGCCGGACGCCGCAGGGTGGCAGGGAGCGGCTGCGGAAGGCGGTCAGCGGGGGTCCGTGGCGCGGCGCGCGGGGCCCGCGACATTGTCGCGCGCGGCGATGAGGTAGGTGGGCTTGCCTTGCGACTCGTGATACGTGCGGATGCTGAGCTCGGCGAGAAGGCCGAGCAGGAAGCAGATGACGCCGGTGAAGAACATCGTGACGGCGATCAGCGGCAGCGGCGTCTCGATGAACGACTTGTGGCCAAAGAACTTGTAGGTGACCGCGGCGATGCCGGCCACGCCGCTAATGAGCCAGCTGAAGAGCCCGCAGGTGCCGAAGACATACATGGGCCTTTGGGCGAAGCGGTGGAGGAAGAGGACGACGCTCAGGTCGAGGATGACTTTGACAACGCGCTCGAGGCCGTAATTCGAGACTCCATGCACCCGCGGGTGGTGGAGCACGGGGACCTCGGCGATCCGGGCGCCGTTCCAGTAGGCGTAAACGGGGATGAAGCGGTGCATCTCGCCGTAGAGCGCGATTCCCTCGAGCATCTCGCGCCGGTAGGCCTTGAGCGAGCAGCCGTAGTCGTGCAGGTGCACGCCGCTCGCGTGTGAGATGAGGCCGTTGGCGACTCGGCTGAGGAAGTTGCGCCTGATGGGGTGATCCTGGCGGTCCTTGCGCCAGCCGGAGACGACATCGAAGCCCTCGCCTAGCTTGGCTACCATCTTCCGGATGTCGGCGGGGTCGTTCTGGAGGTCGCCGTCCATCGCGACGATGATTTCTCCCCGGGCATGGGTGAACCCGGCCTGCATGGCTGCCGTCTGGCCGTAGTTGCGACGGAAATGAATGGCCCTCAGGTGGCGGTCGGCGCCGCAGGCCTCGTGCAGGCGAGCACCCGTCAAGTCGGTGCTCCCGTCGTTGATGAAAAGCACCTCATAATCGGTCCCAAGGGCTCCAAGGGCCTCGGTGAGCTTGCCGACGAGGATGGGGACGTTCGACTCCTCGTTGCGCAGGGGTATGACGACTGAAATCATCTGGTCACGGATAAACCGTTGATACTGAATAAGACGCCGGGGGCGGCAAGCAAATCCCGATAGGGTTACTTTCCAGTGCTAATGAGCATCTTACCACGGCGCATGCCGAGCATCCTTGATTGGCGGGTATTGGGCGGGACAGTCGCGCCCTTGGAATTGGGCCGCGACGAAGGCTGTCACCATTCGAGGCGTTCGGCCGAGATAAGTTGCCCAAGGAAGCGGGGGCCGGTGCTTGAGCCGCCGATCAGGTTGATGCCGGCGGTAATGGAGGTGGGGGAGGCGTCGAAGGCGTATGATTCATGCTCCAGAACGATAACGCCGTCCAATTTGATGCGTAGCTTCGCCTTATAACCGCTGCGCCGGCTTTCTGGGACCTGGGCCCACAGGGGATCGTCCAGCGGCGGATAAAGACCGCCGTGATCAATCTCGATCTGATGCTCGACCGCGAGATCTATGGGCGCCGCGGGCGACGTTAGGCCGCCGAAGCCCCAGCGATCATGGCAGAACGCGACCTCGCCCGGTTTGGGATAGAACGCGTAAATGAAGTCCCCCCTGCCGGCCGCGCCGCTGACGAGCAGCGGGTCGTGGTGCCCGTGCGGAGCCTCAGCCGGGAAGCGGACTCTCAGGCGCCACGGGCCGTAATGGAGGCGATTGCGGGCGTTCAAAGTGAGCGCAGCAGCCGAGGCGGGGATTGGAATCGCCTCGGTGATGAATCCGTTGAAAGGCCTCAGCGCGTGATCAGCCTGGGCAGTGGGGCGGCCTGCTAGGGCAACGGACGGAGGATTCCCAAGGCCGTCGGTTGAGCCGGAGAGAACCACCGCGTCATCCAGGCGGACCTCGAAGCGCGCCCGTTGATCAGGCGGCGCATTCAGCAGCCAGGACCCGATGTTGAGCAGGAGCCGATGCGGACCTGTGGATATGGAGGGTAGCGCCGAACCCTCGCGGTCGGACTGGCCGCTTGTCCTGAGGACGAATGCGATCCTCGAGTCCGGGAGGTGTTTGATGACCAGCATGGTGCTTCGGTGCTCCGGGTCCGATGCCGAGAAGAAGACCTCGTCGCCCACGGGGGCACGCGCAGTCATCGCATAGAAGGAGAAGTCGATCGGGTTTGTCATCCAGCTCCCGCTCAGGGGCGGCGCCGGGGGCAGGAGAGGCAGGCTCTGGGTTGAAAGGATCTGTCCCGAGAAGGTTGGACTGGTCACCCCGGGCGAGACGGTGTTTCGACCGGGCAGGCCGCGGACCCCGTGGGAAGAGCCGAAATCTAGCGTTGTGTGGTATACAGGCTCGTCATCGAAGTGGACGTCGACCTGCCCCAAGGTTTCCTGCACGGCGGCTTCAGGCCATCGGTCGTAAGCGGGGTGCGATTCGGGGGGGGCGAGGGCACCAAGACGGATGTCAATGACATGGGCTGCGGAATAGTCCGTTGGAATCGCCTCGGACAGCCAGTGCGTGGTCCCAGTCTGGAAGAACCCCAGGCGAACGTGCCCAGCGTCAACATAGTGCGCAAAAACCAGCACGCCACCGGAGGGTTTGGCTGGTATGCTTAGTATTGGTTCATAGGCGCCGATCCGGTCCCTGGGGAATCGCACGGCGACGCGCCGGCCGCCCGACGGCGGCGCGCGCAGGGCGTCCCAATCGAATACGGGGGCGTTCATGAGGCGCACGAACGGCCTTAGCAGGCGAGTGCGAGCTGGCCGACTGACGCTCCACGATTGAATCTGGACCAGGCTGCCGACGAGCGCGCTTGCGGCAAGCAACACCGGAAGGACCCATCGGCAGGCAAGGCGCCCTCCGCACCGATGGTCGAGCCCTAGGGCGCACACCCCTCCGGCGAGGACGATCCCCGGCAGAAAATCGACCATGTAACGGAGAACGGCCACGGAGAAGAAGCCGGCCGCGATGAAGCTGATCGCGCAGCTGAGTGCGAGCCCCCTGAACCAGCTCCGGAACTCCTTGTCCGCACGCACGAAGACGAGGCCGCATGCGAGCCATGCGACCGGAAGCGCGGCAAAGATGCCGAACGGGGTCTCCGGGCCCAGCGTGGAAAACGGGAAGTATCTATCCAGCGGAAGCGGATTCCACCCGTAAGCCTTCCAGTTGCTCGCAAGATTCCTAAGGCCCCAAAAGCCGCTTCCCGCCCCGGAACCCATCAGCGCATACTTTACGCCAAATTCGAGGGCGTTGCCGAAGCGCTCGAAGTTGAGCCAAAGGATACACGCGACCGCGAATAGAACGGGGGCGATCGCAGCTGAGGCGATCCTCCACCCGTCGGCGGGCCGAGATTTGATCGCCGCAAGCAATACGATAAGGAAGACCGGCGCCCAAAGTGAGTAGTTCGGCCGTGCGCCGACGGCGAACGCCAGCGCGAATCCGCACACGAGACTCCATCGGAGCGCCCGTCTTGGATCGAGCACACCGCGTAGAGCCGCCCACCAGGCGACGCCATAACAGCCTGCCGCGCAGGAAATGGCGACGCCGTAGACGTGATTGCTCGCGGCTATGGCCGGAAGCAGGGAGCAGGTTTCCAGGCAAAGTACGGCGAGGATCGCCGTGGAATATCCTGCTAACGGGAAACAGACCCTGCGGATCGCGAGAATGATCCAGCTGAATGCCGCTATGCAAACGACGCCAAAGATGGCCGCCGCGAGCGATTCGCTGGGCCACCAGCCGGTAACCACATAAACCGGCGCGAAGAATAGGACTACGGGGGACAACCCCCAATAGAGGTAATACTTTCCCCGATACAGGCTCGCGTCGTGGAGACGGTAGGGTTGGTTAAGAGCGGGATCGTAGGGGTCGGCGAGCGTCAGCAGTTCGGGCTGGGGCAGGACCTTCAGGGATAGCTGACCCGACAAGACGGCATCGGTCGCATAGTGGTAGTATCCCGTTTGAAGCTTCGTGAAATAACGGCCATCCGCCGCTTCCCTTGCCAGAAAACATTGAAGGATGGCAAAGAGGCCAACGGCGATCGTCCAGATCAGCTTGTCCCGCTTGGCCATCGGCTGGGCCAAGACATTGGTCTCTGCAAATGACATCGGGGGTAAAGAATCGCGGCGGCCGTGATCAGAACCTCGTTCTTGGGCCGGCCCCTAGTGCGGTCTGGATGATCAACGCACGCTGATATGGCTGCCGCTGGTTGTCCATCCCTTGCTAATGAAAGCCCGGTCCGGTCTGACCATCTATTGGCATTTTCCAGTGCTAATGAGGATCTTACCATCGCGTTTTCGAAGAAAACCTCTCTGATCGGGGCGTGGAGATCGCCAAGCCTGGCTGAATTCAAGAATGCCAATGGCTGGCCTTATATAACCGGCGGTTTCCGGGCTGATGCAGAGATAATTGCTCGGGCATGAGCTTGCAGTGTGCGGCGCATCATTCATTTCAGTAGATGTCGTCCTCACGGTTCCCATGATCCCTTACGCAATCATGCCGGCCTGTCAGGCTGCGTCCTCGCATCGGAACGCAGTGCCAAGGGTGGGGCCGCAGCTTTTTCGCGACAGGGAACCGACTGTCATGGACGATGGTCCGACTTGCGTGACCTGGCATCCAGCCGAAAATAGTCCAGCGAGGCGGCTTTCGTGCACGCTCGGGGAATTTCCTGCATGAATGGAGGCAGTCCACGCAGGCTGGCCCTTGTCACCTCGTGCCTTGGCGGCGGGGGCGCCGAACGGATCGTGGCCACGATGGCAGCCTATTGGGCGCAGGCCGGCCACGAGGTTCACGTGATCGCCTTGCGGGCGGATGAGAACAGGCAGGCCTACGGTTTTCCGCCGAACGTGCGGGTTCACCGCCTCCAGTTGATCGTGGAGCACAACCCCGTGATCGACTTCCGCCATGTCGGACGCCTATGGCGCCTGCGCCGCCAGCTGCGAAGCATTCATCCGACACTCGTAGTGTCATTCATCGACAAGCTCAACGTGGCGGTGCTCCTGTCGCTGGTGCGCACCGGGATTCCGGTTGTGGCGACCGAGCACGTTATCCCGTGGATGAATCCGCTTGGCCCCGTGTGGGAGCGTCTGCGCGCGGCCGTGTATCCGCATGCAAGGGCCGTTGTCAGCCCGACCCACGAAATGAGCGACTGGTTCAGGGCGCACTATGCCGGGAATTTCCTGACGATGCCCTATCCCGGGCATCACGCCCTTGGGCCGGAGGCGCAGGAGGATCGCTCCCCGGTGATCTTCTCGGCGGGCCGCTTGGCCCGCGAGAAGGGTTATGACCGCCTGCTCTCCGCATTCTCGGATGTCGCCGCGAAGAGGGCGGGGTGGCGCCTGGAGATCGCGGGCGAGGGGCCGGAGAGGGGGGCGCTCACAAAGCAGGTCGAGGCGCTGGGCCTTCAGTCCAGGGTCCGCCTCCTGGGCCACGTGTCCGACGTTGCGGAACGGATGCGGTCGGCGGAACTCTTCGTGCTGTCATCGAGGCAGGAGGCCTATCCCATGGTGCTGTGCGAGGCCATGGCCGCCGGGGTGGCCATCATCGCGTCGGACTGCCCAACCGGGCCGGGGGCCATCATAGAGGACGGAAAGGACGGTTTATTGGTGCCTTCGGGCGACCCGGCCGCGCTCAGCTCCACGATCATCCAGCTCATCGACGATGCCCCCAGGCGGGGGCGCCTGGGTGCCGCGGCCCGGGTCAAGGCGCCGCAGCTGACCGCCGCGCATGCAATGCTTGCATGGGACCAGTTGCTGGCGAGCATGGACGCCGGGCGCGCATGAGAATCAGCTACGTGATAGACAGCCTTGCGCTCAGTGGGGCGCAAAAGCACCTCGTGCAGCTGGTTCAGGGAATGCGGGCGCGGGGTCACGAGGCGACGGTCTATTGCCTGAACGACAAGGTGCACCCCATGCGCCGCGCAGAGCTTGCTGCGGCCGACGCGCGCGTGCGCGTGATCGGGAAGGCGCGGGTGGCATGCGGAGCCGCGGTCGTCGAGCTGGCCGCCGCGATGCGGCGCGAACGGACGGCCGTCGTCGTCACGGTCCTGTTTGTCAGCGACGTGGTGGGGCGGCTTGCGGGGCGGCTGGCCGGCCTGCCGGTGGTAGCATGCCTGCAGGCGCGCAACGTCAACTTTCCGGGCTGGCGCAAGGCGCTGCTGCGGCTGACCGCGGGTTTCAATTCATATACCATTTCAAACAGCCGCGCGGCCATCGCCTTCGCGGGCCAGCACGAAGGCGCCGATCCGGCGCGCTGCTGTTACGTGCCAAATGCCATCCAGGTGCCTGCTGCGCTGCCCCCTCCACCCGATTGGAAAAACTGCGGCTGGCCGCAGCTCGTTGGCCGGCGAGTCATTGGCTCGGTCGGGCGCCTTGTGTCCCAGAAGGGCTACGATGTCCTGCTCGCCGCGCTCGCCCGGCTCCCCGCCACGCATCGCGAAGTGTCGCTGTTGCTGATTGGGACGGGCACGCCGGCTGGGCTCGTTGCCGAGGCGAAGGCGATGGGACTCAACGGCCGGGTTGTCTTCGCAGGCGAGCGCGCCGACGTGCCGGCCTTGCTGCCCGGCCTGACGCTTTATGTCCAACCGTCCCGTTTTGAGGGCATGCCCAACGCCCTCATGGAGGCAATGGCGGCCAGGCTTCCCGTGGTCGGCACGGCGGTTGATGGAATCACCGAGCTCATCAAGGACGGGGTGAATGGCTGGCTCGTGCCCCCGGGGGATGCGGCCGCGCTTGCGACTGCGCTCGGGCGGATCCTCGACGACCCGCCCGGCAGCGAAAAAATGGGGATCGAGGCGCGGCGGACGGCCATCGAGGGGTTCTCGCTGGAGCGAATGGCCCAGGCCTACGAGGAGATTCTCGGCCGGGCGTGCCTGAGGCCATCGTGAGCCGGTAGCAACCCTTCCATGGCCAGAGTCCTTGTCACGGGAGGCGCCGGCTTCGTGGGTAGCCACACGGTGGAGGCTTTGCTCGAAGCGGGCCATGAAGTCACCTGCGTGGATAACCTGCGCACCGGCAGCGAGGAGAACCTGAGTTCGCTCGCGGGGCACCCGGGCTGGCGGTTCTTCCGCCAGGACCTCCTCGATGTCGCAAATTTCCATCAGGTCGTGCGCGAGGCGGCGCCGGATATCGTCCTTCATCTCGCAGGGCTCGTAAGCGTGCCGGAAAGCATCGCGAACCCGGGGCTCAATTCCGAACTGAACGTGAGGGCAGTCGAGGTGATGATTGACGCCGTGCGCATGGCGGGTGTGCGCCGTGTCATCTTTGCCTCATCGGCGGCGGTGTATGGGGAGTCGACCGCGGTGCCGCTGGACGAGGATTCGCCGACCCGGCCGGTAAGCCCCTATGGCGAGGCGAAGATGTTGGGTGAGGCGCTGGTTCTTGAACGGGGCAGGGCCCTGGGGTTCGAGGCGGTGTGCCTGCGCTACTTCAACGCCTATGGCCCGCGCCAGCACCGAGACTCGCCTTACAGCGGCGTTGTCTCGCGCTTCCTGGAACGGCTGCGGGCCGGCCAGCCGCTGGTGATATTCGGCGACGGCCGGCAGACCCGCGATTTCATCCATGTCCGCGACGTGGCGCGCGCCAACGTGCTCGCAGCCTCTGCCGCGGAGCCGCTGACGGGAGTCTTCAATATCTGCTCGGGGCGCGAAATCGCGGTGAACGACCTTGCCGAAGCCCTGCAGAGGCGATTCCTGTCGCGCCTGGATCCTGTCTTTGAGCCCGGCCGGCCGGGAGACGTCAAAAGGTCCGCCGGGAATCCCGCAAGGGCCCAGGAGGCATTGGGGTTCGTCGCCCGCATCGCCTTGGCAGCCGGGCTGCGCGAATTTGAGGGAAGTGCGGTCGCATCGTGAATCGCTGCGGCGAGCCACACCGCGCGCTTGTCCCCGCAAGGAATCCGCCCCGGGCGTATGGAGACGCCGTGAAATCCTGTGACGCTCCTCTTCTGGCGAGCCAGGGCGTGGTATTGGTGTTCGTGCCAGATGCACGTTGACTGGCGCTTTTTGCGCGGGCCTCATCGCAATCGGCAGGTCATGCCGCTTCAAAAGCAGGAATCCAGGTGGACACCCATCAATCCCATCGCGAGCAGGCGCCGGTTGAATCGCCGGCACCCGGTGTCTCGATAGTAATGGCCGCCTATCAGGCCGCCGCCACGATCGACCGCGCGGTGACGAGCGTGCTCGCCCAGACCTCGGCGGACTGGGAGCTCACCGTGGTGGATGACGGCTCAAGCGATGGCACAGCCGCCGTGGCGCGCACAGCCGCCAAGGGCGACCCCCGCGTCCTTGTGAGGCGATTGAGCAAGAACGTCGGCGCGGCGGCGGCGCTAAATGTCGGATGGCGCAGCAGCCGGGCCGAATTGGTTGCCATCCTCGACGCCGATGACGTTGCCCTGCCCGAGAGAGTGGCGCGGCAGCGGGCGTACCTGGAGCGGCACCCGGGCATAAGCGCCCTGGGCGCAGCCGCCCATTTTGTGGATTCTCGGGGGCAACATCTGTGGACGGCGAAACAGCCGCCAGATCACGCGGCCTTGCAGCGGCGGCGCTGGTATCGGAGCCCGTTCATTCATTCCACGGTGATGATGCGGAGGACATTCTTGAAGGCGACGGGCGGGTATGCGGACGAATTGCCGCTGATCTATGATTATGACCTTTGGATGCGCGGCTTCTTTCTTGGCGGCATAGAGTATGCGAACCTGACGGAGCCGCTGGTCCTTTACAGGACGCAGCCGATTCAGCGTTGGGCAATGATTCGAGCGGGCGCCCGGGTGCGGCTGCGCGCGGGCGCCCGGGAGGGACGGCTGCTGAGGGCCTGCTGGGCCGCGACTCGCGTCCTGGGGGAAGGCGCTGTCGAGCAGACCGGAATCTTCGCGTGGCGGAATCGCCGGCCTTGAAGCACTGCGGCAATTGCTCTACCACTCGAACGTGCTCGCATTGAGAATGTTGAGCCGAGCTCCCTGACCACGACAATCGATTCTTCCCCGATGCTGCTCTATCAACAGGAATCGTGGTGGTCGCTTCTTAGCCCGCTCAACCTGGTGCGCAAGCTATACCGCCAGCGCAGCCTCCTGCGGCAGTTCACGTGGCGGAACATCGAAATCCAGCACAAGGGCAGCACGCTGGGGCTGCTCTGGTCGGTGTTGAGCCCGCTGCTCCTGTTCGCCGTCTACGCCTTTGTCTTTGTGGTGATCTTCAAGGGCCGCTTTGGCGTCGTGCCGACGGAGACGCGGGTGGACTACGCCATCGGGCTGTTTCTCGGACTGGCGCTGCTCCAGCTCTTTCAGGAAGCGCTGACGGTCTCGCCGCTGTCGGTCGTGCAGAACCCGAACTATGTCAAGAAGGTGGTGTTCCCGGTCGAGATCCTGCCGGTTGCCGCCTTCGGGGCCGCCCTCTTCCGCTGCCTCGTTTCGCTGGGACTGGTGATGGTCGCATGCGTCTTCTGGGGGCCTGGCTTGAGTCCGACCGCGTGGTGGCTGCCATTCATTGTGGTCATGCTGGGCCTTCTTTCCCTGGGCATGGGCTGGATTCTGGCTGCCGTGGGGGTATTCGTGCGCGACCTGGTGCCGCTGATGCAGTTCTTCTCGATCCTGCTGATGTTCACGAGCGCTGTCTTCTACTCGGGAGACCAGATTCCGCATGCCTTTGCGTTCCTGCGGCTCAGCCCCGTGCTCATCGTGATCGAGACGGGCAGGGCCGCGCTGCTCTGGCATATCCAGCCCGCCACCGGGACCCTCGTCTATCTCGGGATAGTGAGCGTGGCGACCTGCATTCTTGGCCACGCGTTCTTCTGTGCCGCCAAGCCGGCGTTTGCCGATGTGGTATGACCGAGCCAGTCATCAAGGTCCGCGGCGTCAGCAAGGCCTATCACATCTGCCATAGCCCGGCGGCTCGGCTGAGGGCGATCGGCCTGCATGCCGCGAAGCGTCTTGTCCCGCCCCTGCGGGAACGCTTCACGGCCGCGCAGGAAAAATGCTACCGGAACTTCTATGCGCTCAGCGACATCTCTCTCGACATATCCCGCGGCGAGGCGGTGGGCATCATCGGGCGCAACGGCTCCGGCAAATCGACGCTGCTCCAGATCATCGCGGGGACGCTGACGCCGACGGCGGGAACGGTTGAGGTATCCGGGCGCGTCGCCGCGCTGTTGGAACTCGGCTCCGGCTTCAACTCGGATTTCACGGGGCGCGAGAATGTCCTCATCAACGCCTCGATCCTCGGCTTGAGCGAGGACCAGGTTAGGGAGCGCTTCCCCAGCATCGCCGCGTTTGCCGACATCGGGGATTTCATGGACGAACCTGTGAAGATCTATTCGAACGGCATGGTGCTGCGCCTGGCCTTCGCGGTGTGCGCCCATGTGGATGCCGACGTCCTGATCATCGACGAGGCGCTAGCCGTCGGTGACGCCCAATTCCAGCTCAAGTGTGCCCGCGCCATCGACCGTTTCCTCGGGGAGGGCAGGACCCTGCTCTTCGTCTCGCACGACGCCTCGATGGTGAAGCGCCTGTGCCGGCGGGCGATCCTTCTGAACAAGGGGCGCCAACTCTACATGGGCGCGCCCAACGATGCCGTGAACCTTTACTCGAAGCTCATTGCGGCCGGGGGCCTGGCCGAATCAATCGCCCCCGATATCGCGGCTCTCAGGAGTAGTGCCGCCTCGAAACCCGCGGATGCGCCGATGCTCCCGGACACTCCCACCGGGCCAATAGAAGCGACTGTCCCCGGAGATATGGACCAGGACGCGCCCGAATCCGCACAACTGCGCCGCAAATTGAAAGCTTTGGAGATTGCCCTCGCCGCGCACCCGCAAAAGACCGCAGTGGAGGAGAAGATGCGGGCATTGCTGTCCGAGGAGTCCAGACCCGCACATGCCCTAGGGAAAGAGTTCGCCTATGGCGGGGACCTGGGACGCATCCACGAGGTGGCTGCGCTGGACGCGGACGAGCGGCCGCGAACATGGTTTCAGACCGGGGAGCCGATTGTCGTTCGAATGCGGGTCGAGTCGTTTGGCGACTACCCTGACCCCATCTTTGCCTTGACGATCAAGAGCACGACCGGAGTCGAGATATACGGCACCAATACCTTTGCCAGCAACCAGCCCAGCGGCCCTATAGCAAAAGGCGAGCGGCGTGAGGCCCTGTTCCGCTTCAACCTGAATCTCATGCCGGGGCACTACTTTCTGTCCTTCGGGTTCACCCACTTTATCGGGGACGAACTCGTGGTTTTGCACCGCAGATACGACGCGATCGGAATCGAGGTTCACGGCCGGGACCGGACCTTCGGAATAGCCAACCTGGACGCCGTCATAGAAACTCGGCCCCCGGCCGTCGCCGAGGCCGGCCGCTCATGACCACGTTTCGGCACAAGGGCAGGGCGGTGACGCTGACCCCCGGGGCAGCGTGGTGCGATGAGAAGGCCGGGGACCGATACCGCGACACTCCCTTGGATGAAATGGCCGCATTGCGTCGCCATATCGAGGCGGGTACTCCATGGCGGAAGGCCGTCGCCCGGGAATATGAGGCGCGGTCCCCCTGGCTCTATCAGATAGTGACCTCGCCCAAGAGGAGCCTGTTCTTTCGCCAGCATCCCCCGCCGCCCGAGTCCCGCATACTGGACATCGGCTCCGGGTGGGGGCAGGTGGCGCTGCCGCTGGCAAAGTCAGCCAATGTCACCGCGTTGGAGCCGACTCCCGAAAGGCTGGCGTTCATCCGGGCCGCCGCCAAGCAGGAGGGAGCCGAGGGGAGCATGTGCTTCATTCAGGCGGATTTCCTCGATGTTGAATTCGAGACAAAGTTCGACATGGCCTGCTGCATCGGGGTGCTGGAGTGGGTGCCCAAATTCAGGGAGGGAGATCCCTATGAGCTGCAGGTCCAGTTCCTCCGGAGCGCCCGCGAGGCACTGACCCCAGACGGCAGCCTGGTTTTGGGGATCGAGAACCGCCTCGGGCTGAAATACATCCTTGGGGCGGTGGACGATCACATTGGGACACCCCTGATTGCCGTCTACGACCGGCTACTCGCGGGGCGCAAATGGCGCGAAAAGACGGGCCAGCCCCTGCGGAGCTACACGTACACACGGGCCGAACTTGAAGCGATGCTGGCGCAGGCCGGCTTTGGGAGCGTGAAATTCTATGCAGCCTTTCCCGACTACAAACTGCCCGACGTTATCCTGCCGGCGGGCGATGCGGTAAACGCCTTCTTCAAGCGGGGGGAATTCATCGAGGAGCACGATGGCACCAACGGGAACAAGCTGAACCTTCAGGACGAGCTAAGGTCACACTACCGCTCGCTCGCCGAGCTCAATATCGCCCATGAATTTGTCCCGAGCTTTTTTGCCGTAGCGCATAGCTGAACGAAGAAGGCCAACGGCCCTTGAAAGAACCAGCATCAAATCGGATCGGGCCCCTACGGAGCGCATCAACCCCGGAGACAGTCGGCCAGGAGCTGATGAAGGCTGGGATCGTCTCTGACCTGGACAGCTTTAGCCTTGAGCCGATACCTCGGAATCCGGAGCGGCGCGACTTTCAGACCCGCGCTTCATTCCGGGCACTCAGCGGGAGCCGTATCGTTTGCCATCTGACGGTGGGTGCAAATCTTGAAGATATCTGGAAACGCTCGGGAGAGTTCGCGGCCGCATGCCCGGAAATTGCCGCCCGGCCTCTTTTTCTGCACCGTGCCGAAGGCGTCGATTACCTCGGCGTCGAATTCGTGGAGGGCACCGACTTTGAAACACTCGCGCTGCAGGGCCAGCTGAAGGCGCCGAAGGCAAGTTCGCTGATCAGGAACCTCGTGTCCTGCCTGGATGGCACCTTCCAGGAATCCACCGTTTCCGCGGCCCA
The DNA here is from genome assembly GCA_964496645.1 of uncultured Opitutaceae bacterium. Lineage (GTDB taxonomy): Bacteria > Verrucomicrobiota > Verrucomicrobiia > Opitutales > Opitutaceae > Palsa-1447. The sequence goes on along the minus strand of CAZCAJ010000013.1, from coordinate 2,233 downwards.
GTTGGAGATGGACGCCTTATTCGCGTCGATTGGTGAATCTCCGGTGTTTAGCGGCCTGGATCAGCGTTTCCTTCAGGAATTCGTGTTTCCCCTCATCCGCCAGGGCGTGCGCGAGACGCCTCCCAGGACGCGTTGGACCAACGGCGATTTCATCCCGTGCAACGTTCGCATCGACCTGCAGGGGCGCCCCCGCCTTGTGGACTATGAGTTTGCCTGCCGCACTCATTTCCACGGGGAGGATTCGCTGCGCTGGGCGTTCTTCAGCAAAGGGCTGCCGAAGGAGTTCCGGGGCATCGTGCCCTTTGACGATACTTCGTACATGGGAAGCACGTGGTTGGAGGCCTACTTCCTGCTCCGGCAGATGAAGCTCAGCGCGGAGACAAGCGCCAACACAATGGCAATAAGCAGCACGGCGGCCTATGTCCGCGACCGCTTGCTAAACCTGGTATCGGCGTATCATAATGGCTTCCAGTCCAGCCTGTTCTACAACGCGATGAGCGCCCGTCCAGCTGCGGGCCCTGTCGGATTCCCCATTGGCATGGCTCAGCTTTATTGGAGCACTGAAGGGAACTTCAGCGAAGAACAGTCTTCGCGGCTTCAAGTACCTTACGAGAAGGAGACCCTTTTGCGCTTCAAGCTGCCACGGCAGTCGGGTCCTCTGCACTTGCGCTTCGACCCCATCGACGCGACCGGCCTTGTCCACATCTCGGCCTTGCGGGTTCACCTGCCGCAGACCGGACAAGAGCTGCTCGCCATGAATGGCCAGACTGGCTGGCAGGGGTTGCGCGTTTGCTCCGGACTGCACCGCCTGAAAGATACGCCGGAATTCAACTCGCTGAGCTGGAGCACGGATCCGTCTCTGTTGCTGCCCGTGATGGATTTGGGGCCGACCGGCCAGGAGTTTGCCGTCGAAGTCGGCATACGCTTCACTCCCAAGCTGGGAGATCTCCCGGCCCTGCTTGCGCCGCCTGAAGCTGCGGGAGCCGGCCGGCGACCCGAATCCCCGGACGAAAATCGCGACAGCACCCCGAAGGACACCGGGGCCGTATTGACCGAATTGGCGGCCGCCGGCAGCCGGGTAGCCGAGCTGCGCCAGTCGCTCGCGCAGCTTGAGGAAAGCGAGCGCAACGTAGAGGTTCTGGAGGCGAAAATCGCTGCGCTGCGATCGGAGTTTGTCGCCGCCGAGAGGGGTTTCCACGAGGCGCTGCAAAGCCGATTGAGGGAGACTGACCAACTGGCAGCCAGCCACCGCGCCTACGTGGAGTCTTTGCATGCGCAGAACGACGAGATCCGGCGACTGGAAGCGGTCAACCGGGCGTCTGGCGAGGCCTTGATAGAATTGCGGGACCAGCTGACCGCCGCACAGCGATGGCTGGGTAACCTGAGAAACCGCGCGCTTGTGCGCCTGTCATTGGCGATACACCGGGAAAAATGGCCGTTATGACGTTACAGTCTTCCCCAGGGTCTCGATTTCGGCGCTAGGAAGCGGAGCCAGACGATTCCCTTTCCCCATGTTACCCTCCAAGCAAACCCAACTGCTGGCGTTCTACCTGCCGCAGTATCATCCCATTCCGGAGAACGACGAGTGGTGGGGCGAGGGGTTCACCGAATGGCGAAATGTCACAAGGGGACGCCCGCTGTTTCGAGGGCACTACCAGCCCCACGTCCCCGCCAGCCTCGGCTTCTACGACCTCCGGCTGCCCGAGGTGCGCGAGCAGCAGGCGGCGCTCGCCAGGCAGGCTGGCCTCAATGGCTTCGTCTTCTTCCACTACTGGTTTGGCGGGCGTCGGCTGTTGGAGCGGCCGGTCGACGACGTCCTGAGGCTCGGGAAGCCCGAATTCCCCTTCTGCCTATGCTGGGTGAACGAGGCGTGGAGCCGCAACTGGGACGGCAACAGCAGGGACGTGCTGATGCCGCAGCCATACTCCGCGGCCGATGATCTCGAGCACATCAAATGGCTCTGCACGGCTTTCAAGGATGACCGGTATATCAAGATTAACGGCTGCCCGCTCCTGATGGTCTACCGGCCGTCCGACCTTCCCAACATGCGCGAGACCGCCGACCGGTGGCGCAGGGAAGCGGCCAAGCGCGGCTTCCCGGGGCTTTTTCTCTGCGGTGTGCAGTCCTTGGCCGGCGATCTTCGCGACCCGGCGGAGTTCGGCCTGGATGCCGCCGTGGAGTTCGAGCCCACCTCCACGGACCCCGGCCCGCCGCTTCGCTCGAACGACCCGCT